>JBBRLL010000005.1:0-123999 GCA_038231395.1 Rhodobacterales bacterium | reverse complement strand
CTTGGGCATCACAACACCAAGCCAAAGCCCTTCACCTGGACCAAAACCGCCGACGACATCCTCGCCCGGGAACGACGCGCGCTGGACAAGCTCGATGAAATCAGGGGAAATCGGTAGCAAATGTCAGACTCGGAACACTAGCGATTTTGGATATTGTGAGGTGTTTAGAAATGAGCCCACAGCTTAATGATCCCGCGACAATTGATGCGTTTTCACGGTTTCTTAACTATGGACCAATTGGATTGGCAGGGCTGATGCTGGTCCTTGTTATTGTTGGTCTGTCTATCCGGAATTTGACTGCAGGGAGAGAAAGACTGTTGCGGCAGTTCATGTATGTTGGTGCAATTTGTTTTCTAGCGGCCCTAAGCTTTCAGGCGATTAGGGGCAGGTATGGTATGAGTGTGATGGTTTATCCGAATGACTTGGATGGAAGCGTTTTGCCGCCTCCAGTGACTTACATTAATGGTAAAAAAATAGATAAAGGAATTGCGTATTCCATTTCATCAGATGTAAACGAGATCGTCGACGTTACTAGGGCATTTGATATGGCAAAGTCCGCGACGATTGAGTTGCAACAAAAGTCTGATTTCTTGGCAATACAGGCGGCTGCGCTGGGGAAAGTCTTTCAAGCTGCAGATCGGTTGAATGCGCAGATCGGTACTATTCCTTCGGTTATTGCCCAAAATTGCTCTGGCGGTGGTCACGGCGTTGACGCATCCAGCAATGGCAAAGTTTTGGAGATTACGCGGACGTCCCTCTCCCTCGTTTCTGACATAAAAACTGCTGCGGCATCAGGTAGGAACTGACGTAGCGGACGTTCGGCTGCTTAAACATCCAACTCCTCCACAAACCTTGCGTTCTCCTGAATATACTGGAACCGCAACTCCGGTTTCTTTCCCATCAGCCGCTCCACCAAATCCCCGGTCTCGCCGGGGTCTTCCTCGACAATCGTCACGCGGATCAACTGCCGCGTCAGGGGGTTCATCGTGGTGTCTTTCAGGTCTTTGGCATCCATCTCGCCAAGCCCCTTGAACCGCTGCACGTCGATTTTTCCGCGTCCGCCCAATCCCTTGGCCAACATCCGCTCTTTCTCGGCATCATCCGCCACATAGATCCGGCGCGCGCCCTGGGTCAGCCGGTAAAGCGGGGGGCAGGCGAGGTAGAGGTGGCCCTTGTCAATCAGCGGGCGCATCTGGGCGAAGAAAAACGTCATCAGAAGGCTGGCGATATGGGCGCCGTCGACATCGGCGTCGGTCATGATGATGACTTTATCATAGCGCAGGTCATCAACGTTGAATTTGGCCCCCATCGCCACACCCAAAGCCTCACAGATATCGCGGATTTCGGAGTTGTCGTGCAGTTTGGCAGAGGCCGCCCCCAACACATTCAAAATCTTGCCCTTCAAAGGCAGCAACGCCTGGGTTTCCCGATTGCGCGCCGCTTTGGCGGACCCACCTGCCGAGTCGCCCTCGACGATGAACAACTCTGTCCCTTCACGGTTTTTAGCACTGCAATCCGTCAATTTACCCGGCAACCGCAGTTTTTTGGTGGCCGTCTTGCGCGCGGTCTCCTTTTCCTGCCGCCGTTTCAACCGCTCCTCAGCCCGCAAGATCACGAAATCCAGAATTGCGCCGGCGGATTTGGTATTGCCGGCCAGCCAGTTGTCGAAATGGTCACGCACCGCCAATTCGATGTAACGCACCGCCTCTTCCGTTGCCAAGCGGTCTTTGGTCTGACCCACAAATTGCGGCTCGCGGATAAAACAACTCACCAAGGCACAGCCACCCGTCGTTAGGTCATCGCGGGTGATCAGTTCGGTTTTACGGTTCCTGGTCAGATCGCCATAGGCCCGGATGCCCTTTAAAATCGCGTTCCAGAAGCCGGTTTCATGGGTGCCACCCTCCGGCGTTGGCACCGTGTTGCAATAACTTTGAATGAAACCGTCGCGGGCCGGTGTCCAGTTGATCGCCCATTCGACAGAGCCCGGAACCCCGAACTTCTCTTGGAACCCGACCTTTCCGGCAAAGGGTTTGTCCGCGTAGGTGGTTGTTTTTTCTAACGTATCGGCCAGATAGTCGGCCAGCCCACCGGGGAAGTGGAAAACCGCCTCCAGCGGCGTATCGCCATCCGGCATAGCGGTTTTCCAGCGGATTTCGACGCCAGAGAACAGATAGGCCTTAGAGCGCACGAGCCGCATCAACCGCCCCGCCCTGAACTGCTGGCTGCCAAAAATCTGCGGATCGGGGTGAAAGGTGGTGGAGGTGCCGCGCCGGTTGGCAACCGGACCAACCTTGCGGATCGGAGCTAAGGGTTTGCCACGACTGAAGTTTTGCGCGTAAAGCTCCTTGTTGCGGGCGACCTCGACATCCATCCGGTCGGAGAGGGCGTTGACCACAGACGAGCCTACGCCGTGCAGACCGCCCGACGTTTCATAAGCCTTGCCGCCGAATTTGCCGCCGGAATGCAGGGTGCAAAGGATCACCTCCAGCGCGCTTTTGTCGGGGAATTTGGGGTGCGGATCGACCGGGATGCCACGGCCATTGTCGCGCACGGTCAGCGCGCCGTCGTCGTGCAGTTCAACTTCGATCCGCGTGGCGTGGCCTGCAACCGCCTCGTCCATAGAATTGTCAATGATTTCAGCGGCGAGGTGGTGGTAGGCGCGTTCGTCAATGCCACCGATATACATGCCGGGGCGCAGGCGCACGGCCTCCAACGGTTCCAGCACCTCGATGGACGAGGCGTCATAGGTTTCCGGCGTGCTGGAGAGGAGATCGGACATTTCGGACCTGATGTTGTTGTTTGCCCATTAGACCACTGCAAGGGGTAGGGGCGCAAGGGTTGCGGGGGGTTGTGGTTGTGCTGATCGGGCCGGATGGCGTCGTGGTCATTCGGGCCTGTAGAACCCTGAGTGCCGCATCTTTCGGCCCAAACATGGCCGCCTGTCCTCCGCATGGTCAGCAATCCGCATCTTCGCCGATCAATAGCCCGTGGCCCGTTTGCTTGGCCTTAACCTTCTTGCCAGAATATGCACCCGGTGATGCAAAGCCCGACACCGCCCCAACCTGCGATCGCTGAATTACGTGCCGCCTCCAAACGGTTCGGGCAGGTTTTGGCAGCGGATGCGGTCAGTCTGACGATTGCGGGGGGGGAGTTTCTGACCTTACTCGGCCCCAAGGGCTGCGGCAAAACCACGGCGCTGCGGATGCTGGCGGGGTTTGAGGTGCCAACCTCGGGTGAGGTGTTTCTGGATGGCAAAAAGGTTAACGACATCCCGGCTTTTCGTCGCCCGGTGAACACCGTGTTTCAACACTTCGCCCTGTTTCCCCACCTCACCGTTGCCGGAAACATCGCCTACGGACTGCGCCAACGCCGCCCGAAGCTTGACACGGCCCAAATCCTCGCAAAAGTCGCCCGCGCGGCAGAGTTGGTCCAACTGCCCAACCCCGGCACCCTGCGCGTTGTCGGCTTGTCAGAGGAGCAAAAGTTTCGCGCCGCCTTGGCCCGCGCTATCGCGAATGAACCCAAACTGCTGGTGCTGGATGACCCATTTGCCACCTTTGACCGCAAACTGCGGCGCGAGATGCAGGTTGATCTGAAGACCCTGCAACGTCAGCTTGAATTGACCTTCGTTCTGGTGACCCGGGATCCCGAAGAAGCTTTGTCATTCTCTGACCGAATTTGCATCATGCGGGCCGGCAAGATCGTGCAAACCGGCACGCCTTCGGATCTGTACGATGGCCCGATCAGCCGCTATGTCGCGGATTTTGTGGGAAAATCAAATTTCATCAAAGGGATTTTCGCAGGGCACGCAAAGGTCAACGCTTATGGTCGCAGCTTTACCGGGCGCATCCTGTGCACGCCCGCCATTGGTTCGGATGTTACCCTGTCGATCCGCCCGGAACAGATTGAACTGACCCGCAAACACGGCGAACCGGTGGAGGTGATCAGGCGGATTTTCCTGGGGGAGCATACCGAATACCATGTCCGGCACAACCGGATGGGTGACCTGTCGGTCCGCGTCTCCCGTCAGGCCGAGGCGGCGGAGGGTGGCTTTGCCCCCGGTACAGCGGTCTGCGCGAAATGGGCGCCGGACGCCGCACTGATCCTTGATGATGACTGAATGCGCAATCGGATGAACATGGGACTGAGCGCCCAGAATGCGCGGCCGAAGGTCATCGAAGCGTTGCGGCGCAGCGCTGAATCCCGGCTGAAAGCCCGTCTGACATGAAACACTCATGGTCCACCTGGCTGCTTTTAACCCCCTTTGCCCTGTGGTTCGCCGTTCTGTTGCTGGTGCCATTGTGCGTCATTCTGGTCAGTTCCTTTGCTGGCACGGCGACAGGGGGCGGCGCGCTGCCCGCCTTCACGCTGGCCCAATATGCCAGCTTGCCCGTCCGTCTGATCGTTTTTCGCACAACGATCACGCTTGCCGTCTTGGCGACAGCTTTGTCGCTTATCATCGCTTATCCGTTGGCCTATTTTATTGCGATGCAGGCCCGCACCCGGTGGAGAGCGCCACTTCTGACCCTTCTGGTCCTGCCATTTGGCACCTCAATCCTGATCCGCACTTATGCGTGGACCTACCTGTTCGGCAACCACGGCATTCCCGCCCTTCTGAACGGGCCGGGTTGGGGAATTGTGCGCCTGATCAACACCCCATTCGCCGTGCTGGTGGGCATGCTTTGCGGCTATCTGCCCCTGATGGTTCTGCCGATCTGTCTGTGCCTGCGGCGGGTGGACAAACAAGTGCTTGAAGCCGCTGCCGACCTTGGCGCGCCGGCGTGGCGTCGTTTTCAGCAGGTGACCTTGCCGCTGTCATTTCCCGGTATCGCCACCGGCTGCATGCTGATCTTTGTCCGACTGTTGGGTGAGTATCTGATCCCGGCGATGCTGGGCGGCGACAAGGTGGCATCCATCGGCAATGTCTTGGTCGCAACGATCCTGCAATCTGGCAACCGAGCCCTCGGGGCGGCGGTTTTCGCCGCACTTGCCTTGATCCTGCTGACAACGGGTGCGCTGTATCTGTGGCTGATGCGCCGCCGTTTTGCAGCGTCTGATGACGCCGTTCCGCCATGAGAATTTATGCCACCCTGATTTACTTATTCCTTTATTGCCCCATCGCGGTCATCGCGGTTTTCAGTTTTAATGCGGGCAACGATGTGACCAGGATCACAGGGTTTTCGTGGCGCTGGTACGGCAAGACCCTGTCGGACCCTGCTGTGCTGGCAGCGTTGCACCTCAGTTTCACCGTCGCCATCACCGTCGCCCTGATCGCCACTTTCGCGGGCACTATGGCGGCCTTGGGCTTGCAAGGGATGAATGGTCGCCTCCGCTCGGCGGTCGAAACGTTGGTCAAATCCGCCGTCATCCTGCCCGGAGTCGTGATCGGCATCACGTCACTGACCGCGCTCAGCACCTTGTTTGGTTGGATTAACCCGGCCCTGAGCCACCTGTTCAGGCCCGGTCAAGCGCCGGAACTGGCGTTGGGGACACTTTCGCTCATCGCCGCCCACGCGCTGTTTTGCATGGCCCTCGTCACCCTTATCGTGCGCGCGAGTCTCGCCAGCCTTGGCCCCAGCCTGACGGAGGCCTCTTTCGACCTTAACGCCGCACCCTTCGCCACTTTCCGCCAAATCACGCTGCCACTGATCTTTCCGGCCACAATCGCCGGATTTCTGCTCAGCTTCACCTTCAGCTTTGACGACTTTGCCATAGCGAATTTCGTGACCGGCAAGCAAACCACTCTGCCGATCTATCTTTACGCCGCGATCCGGAGTGGGCTGACGCCAGAGGTGAACGCGATTGCCACCATGGTCCTTCTGACCACGTTCGTGCTGGTCGCGACAGCCCTGATCCTCATGCAGCGCAGCCTCAAACGGCTTGGCCGATAGACACGGCGGGCGAAACCCCGCATCACTTCCTTGCGGGCGGGCTGCATTTCAGGCATGGGAGGCCAACCCCCTTAAAAGAGAACATCATGGACTATGCAAAATCAGGTTATCCCAAGGCCAGCAAAGGCTCTCCGCGGCATCACGAACACAACGCCAAAGGCAGCCAGTCGAACCCTTTCGGCGGGGCGTCCAGCAAGGCGGAGTTGTTGGCACGGATGAAGGCTGCGGCTGAAGCGGCGTCTGCGGCGGCGGCAGAGGCCGCGAAAAGCGCACCCCCGAAGGCCGAAGCGCCCAAGAAGCGCTGATCGAAGCCACCAAAGCCACGCCCGAAATCGATGGCATATCCCTGAAAGGATCGGCCCTCCGCTGGAACGAGTCCATCCAGGACTGTCCCCCGCAAGGATCGGCCCTCCGCTCGGACGGGTTCCCCTCCCGGGCCGCCCCCCGCTCGAACGGGTTCCCCGCAGGGACCGGCAGGCCCAGATGCGCCCGGACTTGCCGGATGACCAGCTTTGGCCCCAACCCTTCCCGCGTCCAGCAGATCCTTGACCGGATTGATCTTGGCCTTTTGAACACGGGCGATACCCTGGATGAGGCCGAACTGGTGGCAACCTATGGCGTCTCCCCCACCCCGGCGCGTGAGGCGATCTTGCAACCAGGGGCGGTCGGCTTGCTGCGCCGCCTGCCGCGTAAGGCCGCCGCGCTCTTACGCCCGACCATGGAAAAGTTTTTCGCCATTCTGGAGGTTCATGCCAAGCTTAAAGGCCAAACCGCCGGTCTTGCCGCGGGTCGCCTGTCCAAAAAGCGCGCTGTGACGCTGGAAACCGCGGTTCTGGCCTGTGAAGCCCATGCCGTCCACAAAGGCGACGGCGACCCCGACAGCTCGTCTAAACTCTACCTGCGCTTTCACGAATGCGTGGCAATGGCCGCGGGCACCGCGGTTCTGGTGGACTTCGCAAAGACCAACGCGCGGAAATTGCTGGCCGATTGCCGCACCCGATACAAATTCGCCGGCACCGTAGCCGGGTCTGCCCGCGACCTGCCGATGCTGGGCCGCATCCTTGGCACCCCGGACAAAGACTTGCCGTGGCTGGTTGCCAAAGGCGACACGCTGATCGCCAACACCGATCCGAAGTTTACCCAGCACCTGCTGGACAAGATGAGCACCGAAGAATTCCGCATGATGCCCCTCAACTCTCCTGCCGGGGCGGAATTGTTGTTCTACGCCTAGGACTTGATGAAGCAAAAGGCCGAAAGGGGCGATACGTCCGGCGTGCTGACCATGATCCTTGCCCCCACGCCCCGATAGGTCAGTAAAGCCAGAAAATGAGTGTCGCAATTGCTTCTGCCGTTTGGTCGCCGCTGGCAACGACACTTCCCGTCATGCCATCGCCGCAGGCATTCCAGGCGCTGGCCCATCAGCCCGAACTTCTCACCCATGTGCGGTCAGGCGCGGTTGACGACACCGTGGCCGATGAGATCGTCGGCCGGGCCTGTCCGACCAACGCCTTCCGCCGGACCGCCACCCGTGATTTCGATGTGCATGGCACGACCGTGCGGGAGGTCGACCAGGTCTTGGATTGGTTCAGCAGCGCCAACCGTGACGCCACCGCTTTTGATGACCCCATGCGCGTCAACCTAGCCCGATCGCCCATCAAACACCTCAGCTTTGGTCAAGGTGGCCCGCCTGTCTGCCTTGGCACGGGGTTGGCCCGTCTTGACGTTCGCGTTCTGTTTCAAGAATTTGCCAAACGCATCCGCGCCATCGAACCGGCTGGCGCGCAAAAATTCCTGCGCTTCAACTTCATCGGCGGGGGCAAATCTTTGCCGGTCGCTGTAACGCGGCACGGACCTTTTCGAAACGCATCACAAGGGAGAGCCACATGTCTGACCGCCTGCGGCCCATGTTCTGCGACCATCTGAACCCTATGTGCGCCAAATACTTGCCCGCGCTCTATGTGCCGCATTGGGTAAAGCGCTGTGCGAGCAGGTCATCTACATGAAGCGCGCTGAGGTCGAAAAAGCCAACGAAATGGCAGGGGATTCCCTGCGAGACGACTACATCTGGTATATATGAGGCGAAAATGAAAGCGACATGGATCCAACTCTCTGGTGCGCAAACCACTCTTGACGTCAAGCCCGGCATCAGCCTGATGGAGGCTGCAACCGCCCGCAACATTCCCGGCATCATCGGCGAATGTGGCGGTGCACTGGCCTGCGCCACCTGCCATGTCGTGGTCGACAGCGCGTGGTTTGCCCGGACTGGCAAGGTGGAAAGCTTTGAGGATCAGATGCTGGACGCGACAGAGGCCGACCGCCAGCCCACCTCGCGTCTGTCCTGCCAGATCAAGATGACTGCCGCATTGGACGGCATCATCTTGAACGTGCCGGAAGTTTAGACGCGGGATTTCCGCGCCAATTGCAACCCAAAGCCGCGTCCGCCCTAAACGGGCATTGTTTTGGGGGGGCTGACGGTTTGGCGAAGCGTTTTGCCGGAGCGTTTTGGCGGTTCAAAACGGCGTGGCCCGCAGACTTGCGCAAGGTTATCGCGAATCCCGGCAGCAGCGTCCCCCAGCCGGACCTCAGCGCTCCGAAAGACAAATGAAATACGATAAACATACAGAAAACATACGCAAAGAAGGGGTTGATTCCTGATTTTCGGTTGGAATATTCGTTCCAGACTGCTAGCGTTTGTCAAAATTGACCGGGAAATCCATGGACCAAACCAGCGCAAAAGATGCACCAGGCTTTGCGACGACGTCCCTTGATGACATCGCTGCGGCCCCGGTTTCAGTTGAGGAGTTTCGCGCCCGTCTGGCAGAGGTGCTGGACGATCTGCCGCGCCGTTTGCGGCAATGTGCCGATTATATCGCGGCAAATACCGACAGAATCGCAGTTTCCACCGTGGCAGAACTGGCGGCGGGGGCCGATGTGCCGCCGTCCGCGCTGATGCGCTTTTGCCAGATCCTCGGGTTTTCCGGCTTTTCCGAAATGCAGCGGCTGTTTCGTGACGCCTACAGTCCGGGTTTTCCTGATTACACTACCCGGCTGAAAAACCTCAAAGAGGGCGGCGCGGGCAGCCCCTCCGCCCTTCTGGCAGAGTTCATCGAAGCGGGGCGCATGTCGCTGGAACTTCTGGCGAAATCGGCGGATGAGGCTGCATTGACCACCTGTGTCGGCCTGCTGGCACAGGCTGAAACCGTGCATATCATCGGCCTGCGCCGCGCCTTTCCAGTGGCAAGCTATCTGGCTTATGTCTTTGAAAAGATGTCAGTTCCGGCAATGCTGCATGACGGTGTCGGCAAGCTGGATCACCGTTTTGCCCTGCGCCCCGGTGACGCGCTTTTGGCCATCACCTTTGCGCCCTATTCTGATGAGACCATTGCTTTGGCGCAAGACGCCAAGGGTCGGCACCTGCCGGTTGTGGCTTTGACGGACCGGATGACCTCGCCGCTTGTCAGGTTTTCCAACGCAGTGCTGACGGTGCCCGAGGTCGACTTCGGCGCTTTCCGCTCGTTGTCTGCGACGATTGCCATGGCGATTGCGCTGGCCGTCGCAGTGGGTTCAGCGCGCGGCGATTAGGGGTGAAGAAACCGCTTTGCCTTCGCAAATAAATGGAATATTTATTCCAATGGCGCGCAGGTCCCCGAATCTTGGATTTCCGGGCAAATTTCGGAGAATTGTTCATGAAAACCCTCGACGTGATCACCATCGGCCGGTCCTCGGTTGACCTTTATGGCGCGCAGGTTGGCGGGCGACTGGAAGATATGGCCTCGTTCCAGAAATACATCGGCGGATCGCCGACCAACATGGCAGCGGGCACGGCGCGGCTGGGGCTGAAATCGGCGCTGATTACCCGGGTCGGCAACGAACATATGGGCCGCTTCATTCGCGAAGAACTGGCACGGGAGGGCGTCGATGTGCGCGGTGTCAAGACTGACCCGGAAAGGCTTACCGCGTTGGTCTTGCTGGGAATTCGCGATGAAAAGCAGTTTCCGCTGATCTTCTATCGGGAAAACTGCGCTGACATGGCGCTGTGCGAAGATGACATTGACGAGGGGTTGATTGCGCAAAGCCGCTCTGTCGTGGCGACCGGCACGCATCTGTCGCACACCAACACCGAGGCCGCGGTCCTGAAGGCTCTGACTTTGGCGCGCAAACACGGCGCGCGGACCGCTTTGGACATCGACTACCGCCCCAATCTTTGGGGTCTGGCAGGTCATGGCGACGGCGAAAGCCGCTTCATTGAAAGTGCCAAAGTGACGGCTAAGTTGCAGGCCAGCTTGCATTTTTTTGATTTGATTGTCGGCACCGAGGAAGAGTTTCACATCGCTGGCGGCACCACAGACACTATCGCTGCCTTGCGCGCGGTCCGTTCGGTATCGAAAGCCACGCTGGTCTGCAAACGCGGGCCGATGGGGGCTGCGGCCTTCACGGGCGCTATTCCTGACAGTCTGGATGGGGGGCAAACCGGGCCGGGCTTTCCGATTGAGGTTTTCAACGTACTGGGCGCAGGCGACGGCTTTATGTCTGGTCTGATCAAAGGCTGGCTGGATGATGAGGCTTGGCCGGTTGCGCTGAAATATGCCAATGTTTGCGGGGCCTTCGCGGTTTCGCGTCATGGCTGTACGCCGGCCTATCCAAGTTGGGAGGAGATGCAGTTTTTCCTCAACCGGGGCATCGTGAACAAGGCGCTGCGCAAGGATCTGGCGTTGGAGCAGGTCCATTGGTCAACCAATCGCCGCAAACGCTGGACCGAGGTCAAGGCTTTTGCCTATGACCACCGCATCCAGATGGAGGAGATTGCAGGGGCTACACCGGAAAAGATCGCCGCTTTCAAAGAGTTGTGCGTCGATGCGACCGTCGAGGTGGCTCAGGGTCGTGCGGGCTTTGGCTTGTTGTGTGACAGCCGTCTTGGCCGCACCGCTTTGTACCGCGCGGCAGGGCAGGGGCTTTGGATCGGGCGTCCGGTGGAATGGCCAACCTCGCGTCCCCTGACACTGGAACCCGAAATTGGCCCCGATTTTGGTGGCTTGTCGGAGTGGCCGCTGGACCATGTGGTCAAGGTTCTGTGTTATTGCCACCCGGGCGACTCTGATGCGATGCGCGCCGCCCAAGAGGCAACGGTGAAACGCCTGTTCGCCGCCTGCCGCCGTAACCGTCTGGAAATGCTGCTGGAACTGATCCCGTCGAAAGTTGGTCCGGTGGATGATCTGACCAATGCCAAACTGATCCAGCGCTGGTATGATATCGGCGTGTTCCCCGATTGGTGGAAGCTGGAGCCGATGCAGACGACGCAAGCCTGGGCCGCGACCTGTGCGGCGATTGAGGCGAACGACCCTTATGTGCAGGGCATCGTGATCCTTGGGCTGGGCCAGTCGGAGGAAGAGCTGGCAGCCTCGTTCCACCTGGCCGCTCCGTTTCCGCTGGTCAAGGGCTTTGCCGTGGGCCGCACGATCCACGCTGATGTTGGCCGCGACTGGATGGCGGGCAAACTGGATGACAAGACTGCGGTTGCCACCATGGCCGCGAATTTCAGCCGCCTCGTCGGCTATTGGGACAAAGCCCGTCAGGGCTGGGGAGAAGCAAAATGAACATGATCCGCCAAGAAACGGTAAGGCTGACGGCTGCGCAAGCGATGGTCAGATGGCTGTCCGTCCAGATGACCGAGGAGGGTGAGCGTTTCATCGCCGGTGTCTGGGCGATCTTTGGCCACGGCAACGTGGCGGGTTTGGGTGAGGCATTGCACGGCATCGGGCAGGCGTTGCCCACTTGGCGCGGCCAGAACGAACAAACCATGGCGCATACAGCCATTGCCTATGCCAAGACGATGAAGCGGCGGCGCGCGATGGCTGTGACCTCGTCGATCGGGCCGGGGGCGACCAATATGGTGACGGCGGCGGCGCTGGCTCATGTGAACCGGCTCCCCCTGTTGCTGATACCCGGCGATGTTTTTGCCAACCGTGCCCCTGATCCGGTGCTGCAACAGGTTGAGGATTTTGACGACGGCACGGTGTCTGCCAACGACTGTTTCCGCCCGGTCAGCCGTTATTTCGACCGCATCTCGCGCCCCGAGCACATCTTGACCGCCTTGCCGCGTGCGTTGCGGGTGATGACGGACCCGGCGAATTGCGGCCCCGTGACCCTGGCCTTTTGTCAGGACACGCAGGCAGAAGCCTATGATTACCCGGTGGAATTCTTTGAACCGAAGGTCTGGTACATCGCACGGCCTGAGCCGGATTCCCGCGAACTTGCGGCTGCGGTGTCAGCGATCATGGCGGCGAAAAAGCCGCTGATCGTGGTGGGTGGCGGCGTGATCTATTCCGGGGCAGAGCAGGTGCTGATCGACTTTGCGGTCAAGCACAACATCCCCTTGGTGGAAACGCAGGCCGGCAAGGGTGCTGTCGATTGGGAAGAACCGCTGCATTTCGGCACGCCGGGCGTTACGGGCACGGATTGCGGCAACACGCTTGCTGGCGAAGCCGATCTGGTGATTGGCGTGGGGACGCGGTTTGCCGACTTCACCACCGGGTCGTGGACGGTCTTTTCCGCTCCGGGGCGCAAGATACTGTCGATCAACGTACATGGCTATGACGCGGCCAAGCGCGGGGCAATGGGTCTGGTGTCGGACGCCAAAGTGGCGCTGGAAAAGATCGGCGTGGCCTTGGGCGGCAAACGTTTTGCTGACCCGGATTTTGCCGCACGCGATGCGTGGTATGCCACGGTAGATGGGCTGATAGCCCATCCTACGGGTAACGCCTTGCCAAGCGATGTGCAGGTGATCGGGGCCGTTCAGCGCAACACCGGCAAGAATTCCGTCGTGATGAGTGCGGCGGGCACCATGCCAGGGGCGCTGCACACCATCCTGCGCAATGCGCGGGGCGGTTATCACATGGAATACGGATTTTCCTGCATGGGGTATGAAATCGCCGGGGCTCTAGGTGTGAAGATGGCGCGGCCGGAGGCGGATGTGGTCTGCATGCTTGGCGATGGCAGCTATATGATGGCCAACAGCGAACTGGCGACGGCGGTGATGATGGGGATGCCCTTCACCGTGGTTCTGACCGACAACCGGGGCTTTGGCTGCATCAACCGCTTGCAGAAGGCGACCGGAGGCGCGCCGTTCAACAATCTGCTGGCGGACAGCTATCATGTGAACACCGCCAACATCGACTTTGCGGCCCACGCGGGTTCGATGGGGGCTCACGTTGTCAAGGCGGGCTCTGTCGAGGCGCTGGAGGCTGCGATGCAGGCGGCCAAAGGGGCCAGCATCCCCACGGTCATCGTGATCGACACGGACCCGATGCCGGGCACTGGGGCAGGGGGCAGCTGGTGGGAGGTTGCGGTGCCCGAAGTCTCGGTCAGGGCCGAGGTGCGGGCGGCGCGCGAAAGCTATGAGGCTGGGAGCAAAAAGCAGACTTTGGTGAACTGATCGGAGCGGGGCCTTGTGCGGTTCATCGCCCGGATATGCCAATGTAGGGCCGCAAGCCCCCCCCTTCACTGAATCCCACGCTGTTTTTGCCCAAAGTGAAAGGGAATGCGATGGCTGATCTGCTTCGAAAACCAACGGGTACGCGTGGCAAGGTGCATGACATCACTGCATCAAGTGCAGGATGGGGCTTTGTGGGCTTTGGGCTTTACCGGCTGGACGCGGGCGACGAGGTTGGCGAACGAACCGGCGACCGCGAGGTCATCCTGGTGCTGGTTGAGGGCAAGGCGAGGATCACCGGCGCCGGTCAGGATTTCGGCGAGATGGGCGAGCGGATGAACGTCTTTGAAAAGACCCCGCCGCATTGTCTTTATCTGCCGGGCGGCGTGGATTGGCAGGTTGTTGCTACCACCGCCTGCACGCTGGCGGTCTGCACCGCGCCGGCTTTGGGCCACTATCCCGCCCGCAAACTTGGCCCCGAGGGGATTTCCATGCTGCCACGCGGCACCGGGGCCAACACCCGCTTTGTGAACAACATCGCGATGGAGGGGCGCGATGTGGCAGGCTCCTTGCTGGTGACAGAAGTCTTTACACCGCAAGGAAACTGGTCCTCTTATCCCAGCCACCGGCACGATGAGGATGATTTCCCTCAGATGACCTATCTGGAGGAGACCTATTATCACCGTCTGAACCCCGATCAGGGCTTCGGCATCCAGCGGGTTTATACCGAGGACGGCGCGCTGGATGAGACTATGGCCGTCAAAAGCCACGATGTGACTCTGGTGCCCAAGGGCCATCACCCCTGCGGCGCGCCTTATGGGTATGAGATGTATTACCTGAACGTCATGGCAGGCCCCATCCGCAAATGGCGCTTCAAGAACGATCCGGATCACGACTGGATCTACCGGCGCGACAACCCGACCCTATGACAGACCCGGCCTGAGCCGATCCGATCCCACAAGTTGCGTTTGAATTTGCGACTGACCTATCCTGCCAGAATGTCCAAATCGGGTTGGAACGACGGACGCAAGCTGGAGTTGTCGCACGGCTCCGCCAGTGGACGCATCTTTGCGTGAACCCCGTCAGAAGGGCTTGATTTCGACTGCGCCACCCGCCGAACGGATGGCGCCAGACTTGCGGCTTGCGGCTTACAGAATGAAGTCGGTGGCGGTCAGACTGGTTGCCGTGACGTTCAACAGAAGGATCGACGCCTCGCTTCCCAGATCGGCATCCAGGTTAAGACGGACGAGAGTATCCAGCCCAACCTGCTCCAGCCGCAGATCGCCAATTGCGGTGAAGGCAGCCGCAACCCCAAGGAAATGGAACGCGTCGTCAAGGCCGCCCGGAACCGCATCAATGGCGTGCAGGTCGATCTTGTCGCTTCCGGCAAGGAAATCAACAATCCTGTCACGGTTCGAGGTAAGGATGCCTGACTCCGCAGCACTGTTGTAAATGAAAGTGTCAGGGGTGCTGCCGCCGGTCAGCATGTCTGCCCCGATCCCGCCGGTCAAATAGTCGTGGCCTTTGCCGCCATTCAAAACGTCATTGCCGTCGCCGCCGATCAGCGTGTCTGACTGGTTTCCACCATAGAGCTTGTCTTTGCCAGCGCCGCCGTCGATCAGATTGGCAAAGGCATTTCCGTGCAACACGTCGTTGCCAGACCCAAGCCAGAAGTTTTCAAACCCGGTGAAAGTATCCGTCCCGATCCCGGTGGCCGTCGCTGCGCCTCCGCCGGTTGCGTTGACCGTCAGGGATATGCCGGTGGTCGCAGTGCGCCAGTCCATGGTATCCGACCCAAGGCCGCCGTTCATCGTGTCATTGCCAAGACCGCCTGAAATCGTGTCGTTCCCGGCCGTCAGCGTCACGTTGTCTGCACCAACCCCAAACGTCGCATTGATCCGTTCGATCCCCGCAAAAGTGACAGAGGTGCCGGCGAAATTGTTGATCTGTGTCGCGCCATTCATCGAGAAACTGCCGCCGGCAGCGGAATAGTCAATGATCAGAAGGTCATTGCCAATGCCGCCATCCACGCCATCATTTCCGCCGAACACCTTGATGATATCGTTGCCCGCGCCGGTTGAGACGTTGTCGTTGAAGTTGCCGTTGAAGGTGGTGATCAGGTCCTTGCCAGAGCCAGTGCTGATCAAGATGCCCTCGATATTGGCATAGGTCGTGCCGTTGCCCGCCACCTGAACCCCTGAAAGGTTCAGGTCGATGACCTTGGCGGTGTTGTCGCCGGACTGGTCGGCAATCCAGGTGTCGAGGCCCGCACCGCCATCCACGACGGCTGCACCGACGGCAGTGTTGAAGACGTCGTTGCCTGCGCCGCCTTTCACCGTATCATTGCCGTTCAGCAAGGTGATGGTGTTGGTGCCATCACCAAGCGTCACATTGAACCGCTCGATATTCGTGAAGCTGACCGAGGTTCCGGCAAAGTTGTTGATCTGACCCACGCCGTTCATCGTGAAGTTTCCGGCGATCCCGGTGTAGTCGATGATCAGCAGGTCATTGTCCGCTCCACCATCCACCTGGTCATTGCCTCCGGCCACGGTGAGGGTATCGTTGCCCGCGCCGGAAGACAGCACATCATCCAGGAACAGATGTTGCGTAACGATCTGGTCATTTCCTGAACCTGTGGTCAGGTTCAAAGCCTCGATCTGCGCATAAAAGCTGCCGTCGCCCGCCGCAACGCGACCGGCCAATGTGATGTCGACGGTCATGTTCGCCGTTGCTGCGGAAAGATCGGCAAGCCACCTATCCGTGCCAAGGCCACCGTCGACATCTGCAAGCCCTGCCGCGGTGTTGAACACATCGTTGCCCGCGCCGCCATTGATCGTGTCGTCGAAGGCGCCCAGGACAACATTGTCGTTGCCCGCACCCAGTGTGACGTTGAAATCCTCGATCCCAGCGAAAGACACTGAGGTTCCGGCGAAATTGTTGATCTGCGACGGGCCGTTCATCGAGAAATCGCCCGATGCGGCCGCGTAATTGATGATCAGCGTGTCGGTGCCCAAACCGCCGTCCACGTTGTCATCGCCGGCACCGACCCCGATCGTGTCATTGCCATCGCCGGTGCTGACGGTGTCATTGCCGCCACTTGCGGTTTGTGAAATCACCTGATCGTTACCGCCGCCAGTGGTGATCGAAATGCGCTCGATGTCTTCATAGGTGGTTCCGGTTCCAGCGGTCTGCAACCCGGTCAGGTTCAGGTTGATCGACTTGGCGTTAGAGTCGCCTGACTGGTCGGCGATCCACAAATCGTTGCCATTGCCACCGTCCACCACCGCGTCGCCAATGCCGGTGTTAAGCGTGTCGTTGCCATCCAGACCGCGCAGCGTATCCGCCCCGGCACCTAAGGTCACGCTGTCATTGCCGACGCCAAGCGTGACATTGAACTGTTCGATCCCGGTGAAGCTGATTGTGGTATTGCCGAAATTGGTGATCTGCCCGCCACCGTTCATCGTAAAATCGCCGTTGATGCCGGAGTAGTTGATGATCAGAAGGTCAGTGCCCGATCCGCCGTCCACGACGTCAACGCCGCCGCCAACCGCAAGGGTGTCATTGCCCCCGCCGCCGTTCAGAGTGTCGTTGAACAACCCGTTCAAAGTTGCCAGCAAATCGTTGCCAGCCCCGGTCAAGACATTCAGGGCCTCAAGATTGGCATAGGTCGTGCCGTTGCCTGCCGCGTGCACGCCGGCCAGGCGGATGTCGATCGATTTGGCCCCGGTGTCGGCAGACAAATCGGCAGCCCACGTATCATTGCCCGTGCCACCGTCCACGACCGCAGCTCCGGCGCCGGTGTTCAACGTATCGTTTCCGGCACCGCCATTCAGCGTGTCGGACCCGGCCCCCAGAACGACATTGTCGTTGCCTGCGCCCAGTGTGACGTTGAACTTTTCAATGTTCGTAAACTGCACTTGGGTATTGGTGAAATCCGTGATGACCCCGGACCCGTTCATCACGAAACTGCTGAGATCAGTGCTGTAATTCACAGTCAAAGTGTCAATGCCGTCACCGCCGTCCACGAAATCGCTGCCACCCCCGACCGTCAGCTTGTCGTTTCCAGCGCCGCCAAAAAGGCTGTCGTTGAACCCGTTGTTCGAATTGCCGGTCGTGCTGATGAACACGTCATCGCCAACCCCGCCTGTCAGGTTCAAACGCTCTATATTATTGTAGGTCGATCCATTGCCTGCGGCATGCACACCGATAAGGTTGACGTTGACCGTCGCCGCCGTTGCATTGTTGGAGAAATCAGCGATCCAGACGTCAGTGCCGATTCCGCCATCAATCACGGCATTGCCAAGCCCGGAATTCAGGGTGTCATCGCCCGCCCCGCCGTTCATCGTGTCGTTGCCCGCACCCAAAGCGACTGAATCATTGCCGCCGCCCAACAGGATGTTGAGACTGCTTATGCCGGAAAAACTCAGTGAGGTGCCGGCAAAGTTGTTGATCTGGCCGGCGCCGTTCATCGAGAAGTTGCCACCAATGGCCGACCAATCGATGTTGACGGTGTCGACACCGCCGCCGCCCGCCAAGATGTCATTGCCGCCCGTTATATAGAACAGATCGTTCTGGGTGGTGCCGGTGATGTTGTCGGTACCAACCGAGTCGCGAAAGATCACCGCGTCATTCGCAGACCAGTTGGCAAAGACGACCGAGGCCAACGAAAAAGTCCCGCCGCTGACGAAGAATTCCAGCGTGTTGCTTTGTCCGTCGCCGGTGAATGTAATCGGTGAGCCTTGCAGGCCGCCCACGCCAAACTGGCTGGCGTTGATCTGGGCCGTGCTGGTCCCGGATGTGGAAAATGTCAGTCCGTCAAACCCCGACAGGCTTACCGAGCGAAGGTCTAAAGTTCCCGAACCGTTAATCTGAAATGCAGACATTTCTGCCTCCTTGTGAGCTAAATCGTTGAATCCAAAGTCTTGGCGAAGGCATATGTGCCTGCAAGCGGCCTCTACTTTGGGCAATCTGTCAAAAGTTAGGCAGGATGAAATATCAGGTCAAGCAGTTTGCACCTTCGGGCGACAGCGTTGGTTAATTGCAAGGGTTTGAATTGCAAAAAGCTAAGTGACGCAACTCGGGGTTGAAAGGCCCGACGCGATGTTGGAATAGCTGTTGCATAGATATCCGCTCAAGTGACAATAAAAGCGCAGCGTGGTGCCGGGAATGATCGAGAAAAGAATCATGGGGCTAACTTTAGCCATTCTAACAGGCGCGAGGGTATATAGTTTCGGGCCGGTCCGAACGAGGCGCTGTCTGTCGCGTCGATGTCGAATTTAGGACTGGCCATTCGTGATTTTCAGTCACACGGCCTTCGTGCCTGACCGCGTCACCCAGTCCTGATCCGGCAGTAGGTTGGGGATGACGCGACCCTGCCATAGCTTTGTCATTCGTTGGCGATTTGAGCGGTCACTTCTGTCATTTCAAAAGCCACTCAGTTCCCCTGACACCTTGCAGCCTCAGCATCTGATGCTGTTTCAGGCCGGTCGGCGACAACATACCAGTCCCGACGGTTTTGCGAGGTTGGACCACGACGTGCCGACGTTTGACCTGCTGTCGGCGAGGCTGATGGTTGCTGGACAAGACGGATTTAAAAGGACTATGGTTCGAATCTTATACCATTGCGGGGTGCGATGCTGTCCCAACTTGACAAGGCAATCCATGCAAACGCCGAAGCTGCGTTTGATTTCCTTGAACGTCTTGTGCGAGAGCGCAGCGTTGTCGGCCAAGAGCAGGCCGCCCTCAATATCTTCGCGCAGGAGGCCCAAAAGATCGGGCTTGTGGTCGAACGGTTGCCTTTTTCCAACGACCCCGATCCGGACGGCAGGGCCGGCGTCAACCAATCCGCATCGCAGTTAAGCCCTGATCGTTTTCAGGTTCTGGCCACAACACCGGGCCAAGGGCCGCTGACGCTGCTGCTGAACGGCCATATGGATGTGGTTCCGGCCAATGCGCCACAGACGTGGACCAACCCTCCGTTTGAGCCTTATCGGCACAAGGGGCGGCTGTTCGGGCGGGGCGCGGCTGACATGAAGTCAGGCTTTGCGGTCGGGCTTCTGGCGCTGCGGGCTCTGCGTGATACCGTGCCAGAGTTGTTTGCAACCCACAGGCTTGGGTTTGTTGCGGTGGTCGAGGAAGAATGTACCGGCAACGGCACCCTGCGTTCCATCGTCGATCACATGGTTTCGGCACCTGAGGTGATTGTGTTGGAGCCGACCGATCTTGGCCTGCTGATCGGCGGGGTTGGCGTGCTGTGGATCGACGTGTCCATCGTGTCAGGCTCCGGTCATGCGCAATCGGCGGATGGGCAGGTTAACGCGGTTGAATTGGGGATGCGGCTGGTTGCCGGGTTGAAGCGCTGGCTGACCGGAGTTGCAGAAAACCATCCCGAACCGGCACTTGCGTCAAACCGCACCCCCTACGCGCTGAACCTTGGCAAGGTGCAGGCGGGCGACTGGACTTCCAGCGTGGCGTCGGTGGCAAGCTTCAGCATCCGCATCGGTTTCCCCCGGGCGTGGACGACTGACATGGCCGAAGTGGAAGTGCACAAGGCGGTGGCCGGGATCGCGGCCTCTGACCCGGATTTTCCCGTGCAACCCGTCGTCAGCCTGAGCGGATTTCGTGCGACGGGTTATTTGCTGGACAGGGACGCGCCGCTGTTGCGTGATCTGTCGGCCGCCCATCTGGAAACCCATGGGCGCGACCCCAACGTTTATGCGGTTGGTGCTACAACGGACGCCCGCACCTATCTGAACGGATTTGGCATTCCTGCGATCTGCTTTGGTGCCACCGGCTACGATCTGCACGGGATTGACGAGTCGGTCGATCTGCAAAGCATCATCGACGCCGCCCGCACTTTGGCCCGGTTCATCCTGATGCGGTTTTCTCAAAAAAGCACCGGCCCATGACAGCCTTTGACAAGACCGAAGCCAAGTTGCCCGCAGACCTGCCACCCGATGCCTCACCCGTTGATGCCGCGCGCGCATGGCATGCCCCCATTGTCAGCCGCCATATTGCCGACGATGTCATCGACCGTCTGGTGACTGCCGTGGCGCTTGGTCTTTACGTGCCCACCCAGCAATTGCCGCCAGAGCGCGAACTTGCGCGGATGTTGGCGGTGTCGCGCGCCTCGATCCGTGAGGCGCTGAAATACATGACAGAGAATGGCTATCTGGAGGTCAGGCGCGGGCGGAATGGCGGCTATTTCGTCCAGTCCAACTGGGGTCCAAGCTCAGCGGAGCATGTCCGGCGCGAACTTGTGGCGAATTGGGCGGAGTTTGAAACGATCTTCGACGCCCGCAATCTGATTGAACCGGTGATAGCGCGCACTGCTGCCGCGCGGCGGACCGAGGGCGATTTGGTGGCGATCAAGGCGGCACTGGCGGCCTATCTGGCGGCACCAGATCATGACGCCTCGCGCAAGGCCGATACCAGCCTGCATCTTTTCATCGCACAGGCGACGCAGAACCCGATCCTTGTGGCAATCTCGGTCGATCTGCGGACCAAGATCACCTTCAATATGGGGGCAGAGCCTTATACCGATGAGGTAAGGCGCACCGCCATGCGCCAGCACCAGGACCTTGTGGCGGCCATTGCCGACCAGCGCGGCGACGATGCCGCAGCCATCGCCGCTGTCCATTTCCGGTTGTCCGAAACCCTGATGCGGCAACTGGTTGACCGGGCCGGGCAGACCCCCTCCAAGTCCGGTGCGTCCGGATGAGCCGCCAAGTCGCCTTCATCCTGCACCGTATTCTGATGACCGTCCCGATGCTTCTGGCGATGAGCGTCTTTGTCTTCCTGATCATCCGACTGGTGCCGGGCGACCCGGTGCGCACCATGTTGGGGTTTCGCGCAACCGATGCAAATGTCGCGGAATTGCGTGAAAGGCTTGGGCTGGACCGGGGACTTCTGGACCAATACCTGCGCTGGATAGGGGCTTTGGCGCGGGGGGATCTGGGGCAGGACATCGTCAGCCACGCGCCTTTGTCGCAGCTTTTGGCGCAGCGTTTGCCGGTGACGTTCGAGTTGACCGGGCTTTCAATGCTGCTGGCTTGTGCGACGGGTGTGCCCTTGGGTGTCTGGGCTGCTACCGGAGGAATTTGGGCGCGGCGTCTGACCGAAGGGTTCGTGATCGCAGGCGTCAGCATTCCCGACTTCTGGTTGGGCATCATGCTGGTCCTGCTGTTGGCGGCCACGCTGATGCTGTTTCCGCCCTCGGGCTATGTGCCTTTCACCAAAGACCCCTTGGGAAATCTGCGCTATATGACCTTGCCGGTCCTGACCCTCGCCATCGGTGAGGCTGCCTATATCTTGCGCACCACGCGGGCTGCCATCAGTGCCGTCATGGGCAGGCCGTTTGTCACTTTTCTGCGCGCCAAAGGCATCAGTCCGCGCCGGATCGTTTTCGGCCACGCCTTGCGCAATGCAGGGCCCACGATCGTCACGGTCATCGGCATTCAGGTCGGCGTACTATTGGGCGGCGCAATCATCATAGAGACGTTGTTTGCCCTGCCCGGTGTCGGTCGACTTGTGGTGACCGCCATCAACCAACGCAATTATCCGGTCGTGCAGGCGGGCGTTCTGACCATCGCCACGATCTTCATCCTCGTGTCCCTCATGACCGACCTGATCGTCGGATGGCTTGACCCGCGCGTGGCCGACGAGGTGAGTTCATGACCGAAACGCTCGCCATCAATCCGGTGCGTGCGCCCCGCAGCACAGCCGCACGCTTCATGCTGGCCGGAGGTGGCGTTCTTTTGGGTCTGGCCCTTGCCGCCATCGCAGCCCCCCAGATTGCGCCCCATGATCCCGAAGCGATGGATGTGGCGCAGGTTCTTGGAGCACCGAACTGGGTTCATCCCTTTGGGTCGGACGTGCTGGGGCGCGATGTGCTGACCCGGGTGATTTATGGCCTGCGGGCAAGCCTTTGGGTGTCCATCTCTGCCGTCGCAGCCTCGTTGGCTTTGGCGGTGCCTTTGGGACTGGTGGCGGGGTATTTCGGGCGTTGGCTGGACAGTGCCATTTCGCGGACGCTGGACATGATCCTTGTCCTGCCCGCCATGCTGCTGGCGATCACCTTTATCGCCATCCTTGGTCCGGGCAGCGCCGTCGCAGCGATTGCGATTGCGGTGATTTATCTGCCGATTCTGGCGCGTGTCATGCGCACCAGCACTTTGGTCGTATCCCGCCACGACTATGTGGCCGGCGCACGGGCGCGTGGGGCGAGCCATTTGCGCGTCATCGTTACCCATGTCGCCCCGAACGCGCTTGGCCCTGTTATCGTGCAAGCCTCCATCCTCAGCGCCTTTGCCTTGCAGCTGGAGGCGGGCTTGAGCTTTCTGGGCCTTGGCACTCAACCGCCAACGCCGTCACTGGGCGGCATGCTGGCAGACGGGCGTGATGTGCTGGGGCAAGCGCCGTGGGTTGAGATTTTTCCCGGCCTCGCCATCGTGGCCGCCGTCATCGGCTTTTCGCTGTTGGGCGAAGGGTTGCGCCGCGTCTTTGACCCGGACGGAGGGGCAGAATGAGCCCGGTTTTGTCCGTTACCAACGTGGCCGTTCGGTTTTCGGCCACGGACAAGCCTGCGGTCGACGGCGTGTCGCTACAGGTGATGGCAGGTGAGATTTTCGGCATCGTCGGCGAAAGTGGCAGCGGCAAAAGCACGCTTGCCAATGCGGTGATGGGTCTGCTGCCGGATAGTGCTACGCTGACCGGGAGCATCGGCGTCAACGGGCGCGAAGTGATCGGCCTCGGCGAGGCTGAGTTGCGCCAGATGCGGGGCAACGAGGTGGCGATGGTGTTTCAGGATGCCTCGGCCAGTCTGGATCCGACATGGTCTGTGGGCGACCAGATCGCTGAGACCATCCGTGCCCACCGCAGCGTGACACGACGGCAGGCGCGGGATCGGGCGATTGCCTTGATGACCGAGGTCGGTATTCCGGACGCTGCCACCCGGTATTGCGACGCGCCGCACCGCTTTTCGGGCGGGATGCGGCAACGGATCGTGATTGCGGCGGCTTTGGCCAACAGCCCCAAACTGCTGATCGCGGATGAGCCGACAACGGCGCTGGATGTCACCATTCAGGCGCAGGTTCTGACCCTGATCAACCGGCTGCGGCGCGACCACGGCACGACGGTTCTGCTGATCACCCATGATCTGGGCCTGGTCGCTCAAGTTTGCGACCGGGTTGGCGTGATGTACGGCGGGCGTCTGCTGGAGATCGGTGACAAGCATCAGATGTTTGCGGCACCCCAGCATCCCTACACCCGCGCGCTTCTGGCCGCCAACCCGGCAGGCGCACCGCGTGGCAAACGGCTTCCGGTGATCCCGGCAGAGTGGAGTGTTGAAAGCCTCACCGCCGCCGAAGCGACGAGGAGGGCACAGATTGGCTGACTTGTTGCAGGTTGCTGGCCTGACCAAGACCTTCCCGGCGGGCGGCGCTTTTTGGGGCCGCAACCGCGTGACCGCGTTGGACGGCGTCTCGCTTGCGGTTGGACTTGGGCGGACGCTGGGGCTGGTGGGCGAATCCGGCAGCGGGAAAAGCACGCTTGGCCGCTGCATTCTGGGTCTGATCCGCCCGGATCAGGGGCAGGTGATCTTTGACGGGGTAGAGGTGCAAGGCCTGACAGGCCGTGCTTTGTCCGCGTTTCGCAGGCGTGTGCAGCCCGTGTTTCAAGACCCGTTCGGCAGCCTTGACCCTCGCTGGCCCGTTGGCCGCTCGGTGCGCGAGGCGCTGGATTGCTACCAGATAGGCTCACCTGCGGACCGCCAGAAACGCGTGCAGGATCTGTTCGACCGGGTTGGCCTTGATCCGGCGTTTGCCGGGCGGCTGCCTGCCAACCTTTCGGGCGGCCAAAAGCAACGCGTGGCGATTGCTGCGGCCTTGGCCAGCGCGCCGGACCTGATCATCGCCGATGAACCGGTGAGCGCTTTGGATATGAGCGTGCAAGCCCAAATCCTCAACCTGTTTCAGGACTTGCAGGATGATCTGGGTGTCGCCTGCCTGTTCATCACCCATGATCTGGGCGTGGTCGAGCATGTCAGCGACGAGGTCGCCGTGATGTATCGCGGCCAGATCGTCGAGATGGGGCTGACCCATCAGATCATGACCGACCCGCAGCACAGCTACACCCGTCGCCTGCTTGCGGCGATCCCGACCCTTGCGAATTCTTTGACAACAGGAGCCGTCCATGCCGGAATCACAGGTTAATGGTATCAAGATCAACTATGCGATCGACAATCCCTATGGGCCCCGCGGCACGATCGTTCTGATCAACGGGCTGGCCGATGATCTGGACTCGTGGGGGTTCCAAGTGCCCGCACTGGTCGATGCGGGCTACCGCATTCTGCGCTTTGACAACCGGGGGATCGGAAAGTCGGATGCGCCGGGTGGCCCCTATTCCTCGCCGATGATGGCGGCCGACGCCAAGGCGCTGGTCGATCAGCTAGGGATCACCGGGTTTCATCTGATGGGCGTGTCGATGGGCGGCATGATCGCGCAGGAATATGCGATTGCCTATCCCGATGACCTGAAATCCGTGACATTCGCCTGCACTTACGCGGTGGCCGATCCGTTCTGCCAGACCATGTTCGCCATGTGGGCCGATATTGCCCGGAAGATCAGCGTGCCCTTCGTGATGCGCGACGTGTCGCTTTGGGCCTTCACCGGGCCGTTCTTTGAAGACCGCCCCGCTGAAGCCGCCGAGTTTGCCGCCGCCATGGCCGCTTTGCCGATGTCGCTGGACGCCTATCTTGCTCAACTTGCCGTCATTCAGGACCATGACACCACATCTCGCCTGGGCCAGATCAAGGTGCCCGCGATGGTGATCGTGGGTTAGGAGGACATCCTGATCCCGGTGCGCCTGTCCAAGCGTCTGCAAACAGCCATACCGCAGTCCAAATGGGCCGAAGTACCCGGCGGTCACGCCTGTATCTGGGAATTCCCAGACCCGTTCAATGCCGCCTTTGTCAGTTTCGTCGACAGCGTGAACCTTTAGTCCAACCCCCACAGAAGGAATAGACGCACCATGCCGAACATCAGATACGCCTCCGCCGCCATGCGCATCACCCAGGCGCTTGGCGCGCTTTCTCTGGCCCTGGCCTTTTCGCTGCTGCCGGCCGGGGCGCAAACCATCAAGGACGGCGGCGACTTGCGCGCTGCCCTGACGGGAGAGCCTGATGTGCTCGACCCGGCAGTCTCGTCCATCTACACCGGAGCGCAGGTCTACGAGGGCATATTCTCCAAGCTGATCGACATCGCCCCCGACAACAGCTTTGTGCCCGACCTTGCGACCGCATGGACCCAGACCGACCCGACGACCTGGACCCTGAAGCTTGTCACCAACGCAACCTTCCACAATGGTGAGGCTTTTACCTCTGCCGATGTGAAATACACGTTCGAGCGGATTTTAGACCCCAAGACCGCCAGCGCCTATGCCGGGCTTTATGCGCAAATAGCCTCGGTTGACGCGCCGGACCCCGCCACCGTCGTTTTCCACCTGAAATCGCCGTTCGGCGCTTTTCTGACCAACCTTGCCACCAACGGAGAGATCGTCAACAAGAAGGCGATTGAAAGCGGCGATCCCGCCCGTGCGCCGGTTGGCACCGGCCCGTTCATCTTCGTGGAATGGGTGCAGGGCGACCATATCAGCCTGAAAAAGAACCCGACCTATTTCAAGGCCGGTCTGCCGCATCTGGACTCCATCACCTTCAAATTCCTGCCGGTGGATCAAAGCCGCATCGACGGGCTGGCGGCGGGCGAACTGGACTGGGTTGACGCCATTCCGCTGCAATCGGTGCCGACGTTGAAAGCCGACCCACGCTTTACTTATGTCACCAGCCCGGTGGCAGGGATTCCCGACTACATCACGCTCAACACCAAGTTGGCGCCGTTTGATAACCTCAAGGTGCGTCAAGCCGTGGCCCTTGCCGTCAACCGCGCTGCGATCCGCGATGTGGCCTATCTGGGCACCGGGGAGCTTGGCCTGACCGAAATGCCCACAGGTTCCACGTGGTACGACGCGACGGGTGTGTTCAGCACTGATCCGGACGTGGCAAAGGCCAAGCAACTGCTGGCGGATGCGGGTTTTGCGGGTGGGCTTCAGGTCGAATATCTGGGGTTGCCGCAATATCCCGAACTTCTGAAAACCGGCCAGGTTCTGCGAGAGACGCTGAAGGAAATCGGCATCGACATGGTGATCAAGCCGGTTGACGTCTCGGTCTGGTTTGACGCGTTCATCGCTGGCAAATACCAGATCACCAGCGCCTACCAGGAGCGCACCATCGACCCGGACAATTTCTATTCGCTGGTCTTGCACAGCGGCGCGCCGGTCAACACCTCTGGCTACTCCAATCCGGCGGTCGATGCCCTGATCGAAAAAGCGGCTGCCAGCGCCGATACTGCTGAACGAAAAGCGCTGTACCAGCAGATCCGCACCATGGTGACCGCTGACGCGCCACTGGTTTTCGCGCATTATGAAACGTTGAACTATCTGATGAACAAGAAGGTCATGGGGTCCGTCATCACCCCGACGCTGAGCCTGCATGTGGAAAATATCGGTTTCACCAAATAGCAGCCGCCGACGAGCTTTTCTGACGGTAAGCTGACGTAAGAAAGGTGGCCGGTCCCGTTCGGGTCTGGCCCACCTTTTTTGAAAATCTGGTTCCAACGCAGGGAAGCCACAAGCGACGGCTTTCCCACACAACGACATAGAATGGAAATTGGCCATGCGACAGATCACCCTTGGCAAGACCAACATCCGCACGGCGGCGGCTCCGTTCGGCGCGATGTATCTTGGCACCAAACAGGACCGCGAGGCAGCATTTGCCCTGCTTGACCACTATGCCAGTCTCGGCGGCACCTTCATCGACACCGCCAATATCTATGCCTTTTGGGTGGGCCAGCAGTGGCGGGGTGGCGAAAGCGAGGCTGTACTAGGTGCCTGGCTGCGCGCGCGTGGCAATCGCGATGCCATGACCATCGCCACCAAAGTCGGCATCGGCTATGACGATGTGCCGACAAGCCTTGCCCCAAACCTCATCATCGAGGAATGCGAAAAAAGTCTGAAACGTCTGGGTGTGGAGGCGATTGACCTTTATTTTGCGCACCGCGATGACCACGGTATTCCGCAGGAAGATGTGCTTGGTGCATTTGCCAAACTGATCGAGCAGGGCAAGGTCCGCGCCATCGGTGCCAGCAACTTCTCCACCGATCGTTTGGCCGCAGCGCATGAGATCGCCCGGCGGTCCGGCTTGCCCCGCTATGAGGTGTTGCAGCAACGCTTCACCTATCTTCCGGTGCGACGCGGTGCCGACACTGGCGCCCAAACCGTGCTCACCGCCGATATGATCGACTATTGCACGCGCTCCACCACCAGCGTCATGGCCTATTCGGTCGCACTTGGCGGCGCGTATAACCGCTATCCAGACAGCGCGTTGCCTCAGGAATATAGCATGCCGTCCAACCACTTGCGCATGAAAGCGCTGCGTGATGTGGCCGATGACATCGGGGCGGAGCCTGTGCAGGTGGTGCTGGCATGGGCTTGGGCCAATCCCATCCTCCTGCCGCTGATCGCCTGCAGTGCCACCGCACAGCTTGACGCGAGCCTTGCCGCGATGGATATCGTTCTGACCGCCGCTCAGCTGGACGGCCTTGGCGATGCAGGCGAGGATTGGGGGTCAGCCGTACCGACGTCCCCTGCATGATTGCGCAAGCAAGGACCATCACGCAAGCGCTTGACCAAAGGGCACAGTCATCGTTCTTGAACGAGCCGACCAGCTTGCCCAAGATCGCGAAACGGCTGGCCAAGATGGTGGAAATGCTCCCGCCCAAGCTGCCACAAATCAAGGCGCAATGCCCTTAACGACGGCAGAATCGATTCGATATCGGGGCTACGACGCGGGCTTGTCGTCGTTACGGGTCCTTTTGCGATGAGTAAGGTTACCCGGCGCAAGGTGGAGAGACCCACGCACCGTCCAGATTCGCCGCACCGTCCGGTCCTGACCCCGATATTCCAAGCGTTGTTAGCTGCATTTTTGCGCCTTCCGCCGTTATTGCGGGCAAATCCAGCGCAATCTGCCTGATGAACCGGGGTTGA
This sequence comes from Rhodobacterales bacterium, assembly GCA_038231395.1. Classification (GTDB taxonomy): domain Bacteria; phylum Pseudomonadota; class Alphaproteobacteria; order Rhodobacterales; family Rhodobacteraceae; genus Stagnihabitans. The sequence goes on along the minus strand of JBBRLL010000005.1, from coordinate 95,583 downwards.
CGACGCTCAGGCCTGCCCAAATCAAGTCGATTGCAATCAGGTTGGGCAACAGCTTAACTTCTAAGCAACAAAGTCGGAAAACGACTGCGACACCAACGGTTTTGACAATGGGGAGAACGGCGTGGCACCTGCGGGCGCGGCTTTGGCGGTGAAAGCCTCCGGCAAGACGGACGCTTTTGTGGCGTTTGAGCATGTGCAGAAAAGCTATGACGGCGTGGCGCTGGTCGTGAAGGACCTGAACCTGTCCATTGGCAAAGGTGAGTTTCTGACCATGCTCGGGCCGTCGGGATCGGGCAAGACGACCTGTCTGATGATGCTGGCGGGCTTTGAAACCGCGACGCACGGCGAAATCACGCTGGACGGCCGCCCCATCAATCAGGTGCCGCCGCACAAACGCGGCATCGGCATGGTGTTTCAGAACTACGCGCTGTTTCCGCATATGACCGTAGGCGAAAACCTGTCCTTCCCGCTGGAAGTGCGCGGAATTGCCAAGGACGCCCGTGAGGTCAAGGTCAGGCGCGCGCTGGACATGGTGCAGATGGGCAGCTTCATCAACCGACGCCCGGCCCAGCTTTCGGGCGGCCAGCAGCAGCGGATCGCTTTGGCACGCGCCTTGGTGTTTGACCCGGCTTTGGTTTTGATGGATGAACCTCTCGGCGCACTTGACAAGCAGCTACGCGAACATATGCAGTTTGAAATCAAACACTTGCACGAAAGCCTTGGCATAACGGTGGTCTATGTCACCCACGATCAGGGTGAGGCTTTGACGATGAGCGACCGCGTCGCCGTCTTTAACGATGGCCGCATCCAGCAGCTTGCCACCCCACAAGACCTGTACGAACGCCCGCAAAACAGCTTTGTCGCCCAGTTTATCGGCGAGAACAACAAGTTGCGCGGCAGGGTCGAAACCATCGAAGGTGGCCGCTGCACGGTGCGTCTGGCGACCGGGGACCTGATTGACGCAACTCCGGTCAATGTGCGCGAGGTGGGCGCGCAAACCGTCGTCTCGATCCGTCCCGAACGAGTGGAGTCCAAGACCGAATTGCTGCCACCCGATGCACAGACCATTGCGGTCACGGTGGTCGAGGTCATCTATATGGGTGACCTGTGGCGCACCGTGCTGTCGGTGGCTGGGGCCGATGACTTTGTGATGAAGTCGCGCAACAGTCAGGGCCAGCGCGTGCTGAGCGTTGGCGAAAAGATCAGAATTGGTTGGGCACCCGCCGATGCGCGCGCGCTTGACCCGTAAGACCCCCTGACCTCAGGGGCGCCGGTCCGTGCTGCGAAAACTCGGTGCGGTGATAACAATAAACCAGACAAGGGAGACTTCCGGATGAAGAAACTGCTGATCCTGACGACCGCTCTGACCACAGCCTTCACCCTCGCCGGTGTGGCTGCGCGGGCAGACATCACGGTCGTGTCGTGGGGCGGTGCCTACACGAAAAGCCAGGTCGAGGCCTATCACAAACCCTTCGCCGCCTCGACGGGCATCAATGTCGTTTCGGTTGACGCCGATAACCCGGCACCAATGGTGAAAACGCAGGAAGAAGCCGGCAACGTTACGGTGGATGTGGCCGACGTCGAATATTCTGACGCGATCCGCCTGTGTGACGAAGGCATGTTGGAGAAGATCGGCATTGACGCCTTACCTGCCGGTGCTGATGGCACGGCTGCCAAGGACGACTTCCTGCCGGGTGCGGTGACCGATTGCGCGGTGTCCACCATCGTGTTCTCGACCGTCTATGGCTATGACACCACCAAGTTCAAAGATGCCAAGCCGGCGACCATCGCCGATTTCTTTGATACCACCAAGTTCCCCGGCAAGCGCGGCATGGGCAAGCGTCCGAAGGCCAACCTTGAAATGGCACTGATGGCCGATGGCGTGGCGGCTGCCGATGTTTACAAGGTTCTGGGCACCCCAGAGGGCGTAGGTCGCGCGTTCAAGAAGCTCGATTCGATCAAGAAAGACATCGTCTGGTGGGAGGCCGGTGCGCAGGCTCCGCAACTTCTGGCCGACGGCGAAGTGGCGATGACGACCGCTTACAATGGCCGTCTGTTCTCGGCGGCGATTACCGATAGCAAGCCGTTTGCCACGGTTTGGGACGGTCAGGTGTTCGAATATGACCTGTTCGTGGTTCCGAAAGGCGCGCCGCACAAGGACGATGCGATCAAGTTCGTGAAGTTCGCCACCTCTACCAAGGCTCTGGCTGATCAAGCCTCGTGGATTTCTTATGGCCCGGCACGCAAATCGTCCTCGGCGATGGTGGGTAAATTCAACGATGGCAAGACCGACATGGCGCAATACATGCCGACCAACCCGGCCAATATGAAGAATGCGCTGGCGTCGTCCTATGAGTTCTGGGTGGACCATGACGCAGAACTGAACGACCGCTTCAACGCCTGGCTGGCCGCGAATTGACCTTTAGGGCGGGCGCCATGTGCCCGCCTATTTTACTGCGCGGGGGAAATGATGGCTTCTATTGAGGCAGCGGGAATTTTGACCACCGCCGACGGCCGCCCCTTGAAAGAGGCGCTGGCCATAGCGCAGCGTCGTGCAAAATGGCGTGCCTTTTGGCTGGTGGCGCCGTTGCTGGCGTTTATTCTGATCACCTTTGTCTCTCCGATTTTGCAGGTCTTGCATCAATCGGTCTACAATCCCAGATTCTCCGATAACATGCCGGGCATATCGGTCTGGTTTGGCAGCCACCCGGTCGGCACCGTGCCGGATGAGGCGGCCTATGTGATTTTGGTGGACGACCTGAAAGCTGCCGCTGAGGCCAAAACGGTGGCAATTGCGGGAGAGCGGGTGAATTTCGCGCGGCCAGGGTCGCGGTCTTTGTTCACGAAAGCCGGGCGCGATGCCAAAAGCCTGATGCCGCCCCTCAAGGACAGTCTGGTGGCACTTGACCCGGCGTGGGGCGATCCGGAGCTTTGGGGCGTGATGCGGCAGGTCTCGCAGGCCTACACCATTGATTTCTTTCTGAATGCTTTGGACATGCGGCGCGACAAGGATGGTCATATCGTGGCGGCCCCCGTGGAAGAGCAAGTCTATGTGACCCTGTTTGTCCGCACCTTTGCGATGTCGGCACTGATCACCGCGCTGTGCCTGATCCTTGGGTATCCGGTGGCGCATTTGCTGGCGGTTCTGCCGGTCCGCACGTCTAACCTTCTGATGATCTTGGTACTTCTGCCGTTCTGGACCTCACTTTTGGTGCGCACCACCTCGTGGATCGTGCTGCTGCAAGGGCAGGGTGTGGTGAATTCCATTCTGGTGGCCTTGGGGATTCTGGCGGACAATGGCCGGTTGGAGATGATCAACAACCGGATGGGCACGACGATTGCGATGACCCATATCCTGTTGCCCTTCATGATCCTGCCTTTGTATTCCGTGATGCGCCCGATTCCGCAAACTTACGTGCGCGCGGCGCGCAGCTTGGGGGCGACAAGCTGGACAGCCTTCCGTCGCGTCTATTTCCCGCAAACCATTCCCGGAATTGGCGCGGGCACGCTGTTGGTTTTTATACTGTCGGTCGGGTATTATATCACGCCGGCTTTGGTGGGCGGATCGAGCGGTACTTTGATTTCGAACATGATCGCGTTTCATGTCAACAAATCCAACAACTGGAGTTTGGCCGCAGCATTGGCGACCATTCTTCTGGTCGCTATTTTGGCGCTCTACTGGCTTTACGACAAGATCGTCGGCATCGACAAACTGAAACTGGGGTAAACCATGGCACTTCCGATCTACGCCTCGCCGTTGGAGCGGGTCTGGTATTACACCTTCCGCGGGATTTGCGCGGCGATTTTCCTGTTTTTGATAGCGCCTATTCTGGTGGTCATTCCGCTCAGCTTCAACGCAGACAGTTTCTTTACTTTCTCCAAAGGCATGCTGGAATTGGACCCGGTCGCCTATTCGCTGAAATGGTACGACCTGATCCTGACCTTCCCCGACGTGCCGACCGGATTGCCCCGTGACGCCGCGTGGTGGAGCATTGTTTGGCACCACGCGGCATGGGTTCTGGCCGCGAAGAACTCGGTGATCATCGGATTTTTCGCCACGATCATTGCAACAGTCCTTGGCACGCTCGCGGCCCTGGGCCTCAGCCGACCCGACATGCCCTACCGCAAGGCGATCACGGCGATCCTGATTTCACCGATGATCGTGCCGGTCATCATCATCACGCTGGGGCTGTTTTTCTTTTACTCCGATATCGAGGTGAACAAATGGGGCGTGCCCTATCTGGGCGTTATTCTTGCCCATGCGACATTGGGAATTCCTTTTGTGATCATCACGGTAACCGCCACGCTGTCAGGCTTTGACCACTCTTTGACGCGGGCCTCGGCCAGCCTTGGCGCCTCGCCCTCCACCACGTTTTTCAAGGTCATCATGCCCTTGATCACCCCGGGCATGGTGTCGGGCGCTTTGTTCGCCTTTGTCACCTCGTTTGACGAGGTCGTGGTGGTGCTGTTTGTCGGCCGCAATGACGAGCAGACCATCCCGCGTCAGATGTGGAACGGCATCCGCGAACAGATCAGCCCCGCGATCCTGTCGGTGGCGACCATCCTTGTGGTCATCTCCATCGGGCTTCTGGCTTCGGTCGAAATCCTGCGCCGTCGCAGCGAGCGGTTGCGCGGGATGAGCCCGCAATAGGGGGATCGTGTGGCCAACACCTATGACACCGGGCGGCTGAACCTGCCGTTTGTCGGGATCGCCACCTTTGGCAAGCGGCCTTATGTTGAGGATTGGGCCACAATTGACGCCGATGTGGCGGTGCTGGGCGCGCCGTTTGACATGGGCACCCAGTTCCGGGCCGGGGCGCGGTTCGGGCCAAGGTCGGTGCGTGAAGCCTCTACCCTATTCAGCTTTGGCCATGCAGGTGCCTATGATCACGAGGACGACGCGACTTACCTGCCGCAGTCGGTGCGGATCGTCGATATTGGCGACGCCGATATCATTCATACTGACACCGCCAAAAGCCACGCCAATATCAAGACCGGGGTGGCGGCGATCCTGAAGGCCGGCGCTTTGCCGGTGGTCATCGGCGGCGACCATTCCTTGTATTGAGGCGTTTGCGGATCAGGGTCCGATCCACATCCTGCAAATTGACGCGCATCTGGATTTTGTCGATGAACGCCACGGGGTCAGGGTTGGCCACGGCTCTCCGATGCGGCGGGCGGCGGAGAAGGGCTATGTGACCGGGTTGACGCAGGTCGGTATTCGCAACGTCTCCTCGACAGCAAAGGATGGGTATGAGGCGGCGCGGGCGATGGGCGCGGACATCCTGTCGGTGCGGCAGTTTCGGGCTTTGGGCCCGCAGGCGGTGGCGGCGCGCATTCCACGGGGCGCACGGGTCTATGTGACGATTGATATTGACGGCTTTTGCCCCTCGATTGCACCCGGAACCGGCACGCCCAGTCATGGCGGATTTCTGTATTACGAGGTGGTGGAGTTACTGCAGGCGGTGGCCAAAAGCTTTGACGTGGTGGGGATTGATCTGGTGGAAGTGGCGCCGGACTATGACCATAGCCAGTCCACCGCAATCCTTGCCGCGCAGGTTTTGCTGAACTTTCTGGGGTTTATCTTCCACGCCAGAGGGTCACGCTGATCTGTCGCAGAAAACCAGAGGATTGGGATGATTTTTAGCAGAAAGCCAGATGGTTGGGCTGATTTTTCGCAGAAAACCAAAGGGTTGGGCTGATTTTTCGCAGAAAAATCGTGGGCGCGGCGGCACGATTTTTCTGCGAAAAATCAAGTCACGGCAAAATCTGCAACCAGATCCAGGCGCTGAAAATTGACAAAGCGGTAGCGATCAACACGGCAGAGGCATTGGCGCGGCGTCCGGTCGCATAGAGATGCGCGAACAGGTAGGCGTTTGCGCCCGGCGGCATGGCGGCGGTCACGGTGGCAGAGCGCAGGCTTGCAACGTCAAGTTGGAACATCAGACCCAAACCATAGGTCACCACCGGATGCAGCACCAATGAGACGCCAACAATCAGCGCGATCAGGCCTTTGTCGCCCTCGGGGCGGTAGCGGTAAAGCACGCCCCCCAAGCCGAACAGGGCGGTGGGCAGGCCCGCTTTCCCCAGCATATCGGTCGCGGCATCCAACGCGCCGGGCAACGGCAGGCCCGACAGGTTGACGATAAAGCCCAAAGTGATGGCGATCACCAAAGACTGCGAGAAGATTGCCTTGACCACCTTGGCTGTCAAAACGCGGGCTGACAGGCCTTGGCCGTGGCTGCGCACCATCTCCATCAGGGTGATCCCGAAGGCATAGAACATCGGCGAATGCATCGCGATGATAGCGTAGTTCCCGGTCAGCGCATGGGTGCCATAGGCACGTTCTGTAATCGACAGGCCCAGCAGGAGGGAGTTGGAGAACATGCAGGCAAAGCCGGTGGTGACGGCCTCTTCCAACGGCCGGTGGAACAGCTTCCAGGCGCCGAAAAAGCCTGCGGCAAAGCACAGGAACGCGCCGGCATAAAAGCTGGTGATCAGGCCGAAGTTGAAGCTGGTTTTCAGGTCCAGCAGGGCTATTTGCCGGAACAAAAGGCAGGGGATGGCGATGCCTTGCGAAAACCGCATCAAGGCGTCAACTGCGGTTTCGCCCATGCCGCCCCATTTGGCCATGGCAAAGCCGAAGCCTATGACGACAAAAACCGGCAGGATGACGTCAAGAAGCAGGCCCATGTTACGGCTGGTTCTCAAAGATCAGCGACATGCCGTCATAGGCGGGAGTGATCGCTTCGGGCAGTTCGTCGCACAAGGTGGCATAGTCCATGTCCAGATGCATGTTGGTCAGAACCGCGCGGCGTGGATTGGCGCGCGCGATCCAGCCCAGCGTCATCTCAAGGTGGGCGTGGGTCGGGTGGGGTTTCCGGCGCAGGGCATCGACAACCCAGGTATCAACGCCTTGCAACGCCGCCCACGTTGCCTCGGGCAGGGCCACCGCGTCGGGCAGATAGGCCAATGGGCCAATCCGAAAACCCAAGGCGTCGATGGCACCATGATCAGCGGTGAAGGGGGTAAAGCGTATCGGGCCAGCCGGGCCATCGACATCAAACGCCGTGCGGCCGATGGAATGGAGTTCAAGGATCGGCGGGTAGGGAGAGCCTTCTGGCTGCACGAAAGCATAGCCAAACCGGGCGATCAGTGCGGCTTCGGTCGGCCCGTCGGCCCAGACCGGCAGACGGGCGCGCGTGTTGAAGACCACCTGCCGCAGGTCGTCGATGCCGTGGGTGTGGTCGGCATGGGCATGTGTGAATACAACGCCGTCCAGCGTTCCAACGCCAGCGTCCAGCAGCTGCTCGCGCATGTCGGGGGAGGTGTCAATCAGGATGCGGGTTCTGGCATCCCCGGTCATGCGTTCCACCAGCATCGAACAGCGGCGGCGGCGGTTTTTGGAATTGGTGGGGTCGCAGTCGCCCCAGTCCCCGCCCAAACGCGGCACACCACCAGAGGAGCCGCAGCCAAGAATGGTGAAACGCAACGTCGCCATCACGCGGGCCTGCTGCGGCTGCCAGCATCGGCGGCAGGTTCGGCCCTTTGGGTCAACAGCCCTTTGACCATTATTGCGCCTCCTTGGTGAAAGAGGCGGCGGCCTTGGTGAACAGGCGGTCAAAGTTGGCCGTGGTGGCTGCCGCAAACTCCGCCTCTGTCACGCCAAACACTGAAGCGCCGGTTTTGGCGGTGAAAGCGGTATAGGCGGGCTCGTTTCTTTTGCCGCGATGGGGCATGGGCGCAAGGTAGGGGCTGTCGGTTTCCAGCAGGATGCGGTTCAAGGGTGAAGCCGCGAAGATGGCGCGCAGGTCGCTGGATTTCGGAAAGGTGGCGATACCCGACATCGACAGGTAAAAGCCCATCTCCAACGCCGCCTCGGCCAGACGCAGACCCGAAGAAAAGCAATGCATGACGCAGGGATACGGGGCGATCTTCATCCCCTCGCTTAAGATGGCTTCCATATCCTCATCGGCGGCGCGGGCGTGGATGATCAGCGGCAACTGAGTAACTTGCGCCGCTTCAATATGGATGCGGAGCGAGGTTTTCTGCACCTCGGCACTGTCTGCGGTGTAATGATAATCCAGCCCGGTTTCCCCCAAACCCACGAACTTCGGATGGTTGGCATAGCTTGTCAGTTGATCAACGGTCACGGCGGGTTCGGTCGCCGCACTCATCGGATGGATGCCTGCGGCGTAAAAGACGCCGTCATAAGCCTCGGCGATGGCGCGGACCTGCGGTTCGTTGTGCAGTTTGGTGCAGATGGTGACCATGCGTGTCACACCAGCAGCACGGGCGCGGGCGATGATGGCATCCCGCTCGCCGTCAAAATCGGCAAAGTCGAGGTGGCAATGGCTGTCGACAAGTTCGAAGGGGGCGTTGGTCATCTTACCTCTGCGCGACCAATGCCGCCGTCTCGTCAACCTTCAGAACCATATCCATGAGAAGGGCGGCAGGGTCAAGATTGACCGCTTTGCCACGGCGCGCACGCAGGCCCAAATGCTGCGCGAGGTCAGCCCAGATCCGGGCAGCGCCGTCAAAAGCGGCAAGGCGTTCGATCAGGGCAGCTTCGCCCTTCGCCGCTTCGGGTGGCACCTGGCGCAAGGCGGCGGCGCGGGCAAGGCGGGCGAGAAAGGTGTCCATCAGGGTCACGGTCAGGTCAAAGGCTTCAGGTGTTTTGCGGGACGCTCCGGCATCGGCCAGCAGCCGGGCCAAGGGGCGGTCCATGTTGGGGACGCTGGCGAACAACCGGATCAGAGCAGCATAAAGCTTCAACCCGTCAAGATTGGACAGGCGGAACGCCTCACCCACCGAACCACCGGCCAGTTGGGCCAGAGCGTCCCGGTCGGCGGGTTCAATCTCGGCCCCGGCTTGGGCAAGCGCCTCTGCCATGTCCGGTGGTTTCAAAGTGGCCAGCCGCAAATCGCGGCAGCGTGAGCGGATGGTGGGCAGAAGGTCAGCGGGTTGGTGGGCGACCAGCAGGAAGGTCACTTTGGCGGGCGGCTCCTCCAGCAGTTTCAAGATACCGTTGGCGGCGGAGCGGTTGAGGTCATCGGCGCTGTCCACAATCACCACCCGTCGGCCGCCGTCAGCAGCCGACAGAGCCAGAAAGCCACGCAAAGCCCGGGTTTCATCGACGGTGATATCGGCGCGCAGACGTTCGGCCTTGTCGTCATAAGGGCGGCGCAGCAGGAACAACCGGGGTTCAGACAGGGCCAACAGGCGGCGGGCCACCGGGTCTGTCGCCGTTATTTCAAGATTCGCAGGTTTGGGTGCAGCGAAAAAGCCCCCGTCATCCTCCGGTGTGGCCAGCAAAAAGCGGGCGATGCGCCAGGCTAGGGTGGCTTTGCCAATCCCCTTGGGGCCAGAGATCAGCCAGGCATGGTGCAGACGGCCAGAGTTGAAAGCGGCGAGGAAGCCATCTTCGGCGGCCAGCTGACCAAACAGATGCAGGGTTTCGCGCGGGTGCGGGGCACCTTCCAGACGGTCGGGTTCGGGCTGATCGCTCATGTTTGGGCGGCGTGCGGTCGAAGGGGCATGAACGTCAGATGGCAAGCGGGCCGGGCAAACGTGAAAGCGCTGTCCCACAACGCGGTCACGGTTTTGCAAGCGGATGGGCCATGAAGCCTGTCAGGTCTGGACATCATCCCGGTCCGCCCAGATGCGCGCGGGCGAGGCGCAGGATGTCGGCGGCAATGTCGTTTTGGGCGCGGCTGCCATTGATAACCCGGAAGCGTGGAGCCTTAGCCAGCGCCAGAAACCCACTGCGCATCCGGGTTTGCAGGTCCAGCCCCATATCCTCGAACCGCATTTCGGTTCCGGCACGGGCTTGGGCGCGCGACAGGCCAACCTCGGCAGGCAGGTCGACCAGAAAGGTCAGGTCAGGTTCGACGCCAATCATCAGGTTATGCAGGCGGTCCACCAGCCCGGCCAGATCGCCACGCGAAATCCCCTGATACATCCGGGTCGAGTCGGCAAAGCGGTCGGTGATGACCACGGCCCCTCGCGCCAAAGCCGGGCGGATGGTTTTCTCCAGATGGTCGCGGCGGGCGGCGGTGAACAGCAGGATCTCGGTTTCGGCGGACCAGCGGTCGGGGTCACCCTCCAAGACCAGACGGCGGATGTCCTCTGCCCCCGGGCTGCCGCCGGGTTCGCGGGTCAGGACGACCTCAAACCCAGCCACCTCCAATGACGCAGCCAAAAGCCGTGCCTGAGTGGATTTGCCAGACCCGTCAATGCCTTCAAAGGAAAGGAACCGCCCCGCCGTCATCAACCCAACCCTCAAATGCCGTAGCGGGTGCGCAGTTGACGAAAGACGGTCGACACGCGGTCGATTAACCCGGCAGGCGCCACGTCATCCTCGGCCAGAAGGTCAATGGTCTGGTCGGCCATGTCGGTGCGGTGGATCACGAGGGTGGCGATTTTGGCCCCTTTGCTGATTGGCGCCTTCAGCGGGCCCACATAGACCACGTCAGCTACAACGTCATTCGCGGCACCGGCGGGGATCAGCAGTTGCAGGTCGTTGGCGGGAACAAGACCAACGGAGGCCGTGTTGCCCAGATAGACAGTGGCCTGCGCCACCTCGGTCCCGGCCTTCACCACGGTTTTCAGCGCGAACTGGCGAAAGGCCCAGTTGGTGATCCGCTCCGCCTCCTGGCCCCGGTCACTTTCCTTCGTCAGCCCGTTGAAGGCAAAGATGATCCGGCGTTCGCCTTGCTTGACCGACCCGACCATGCCATAGCCCGCCTCGTCGGTATGCCCGGTCTTCAGCCCATCCGCGCCGATATTGAGCTTTAACAACGGGTTGCGGTTGTTGGCGTTGGCGGGGGAGCGGTTTTTGTAGTTGTATTCGGTTTGCGAAAAGATCGGGTAAAGGTCGGGATAGGTGGTGATGATGTGCATCGACAGCATCGCCAGATCCTGCATGCTCATCCGCTGCTTGGGGTCGGGCCATCCGCTGGAATTGGCGAAGGTGGAGTTGGTCAGGCCAAGGGTCTTGGCGCGCTCGTTCATCTTGCGGGCGAATTCGGCCTCCGACCCCTCCAGCCCTTCGGCGACCACGGTACAGGCGTCATTGCCCGAATTCACGATCATGCCCTGGATCAGTTCCTGCACGGTGGGGCGGTCACCCTGTTGCAGATACATGGTAGAGCCGCCGAGTGCTGTAAAGCTGACCGCTCTGGCCGAGACACCAAAGCTGGTGGTCATCTCCACCCGTTTGTCCTGCAAAGCCTGAAACAGCATTTCGACCGTCATCAGCTTCGACATCGAGGCGGGGGGGACGGACTCTTCGCCGTTCTTGTCCAACAAGACGGTATTGGTCGTCATGTCATAGATCCAGGCATGGGTCGCCGCCGTCTCGAACGCCGAGGCAGGCAGGATGGCCGGCAAAGTTACCAGCGCGGACAAGGCCACAAGGCGGGCAAAACGGCGCAACAGGGTCATTTGGCGACCAATCCTTTCATAAGCCCAAAGCCTCTCAAAATGGCGGCCTTTGACAGCAGGGGCCATTTAACCGACTTGGGCCTTTTACAAGTCAGACCCTTTTCTGTAGGGCTTTTCATACGCCTGGGCCCGGGATGGGCGAGCCGGTTATTGGCCAGCCCCCATGATACCGGACCATTCGACGGCCAAGGCCTTGGGGGGCCCGCAGAAACCGGAACCCCAAGACCCCCCAATCCGTTCAGCGTCTCAGAACGAAGGCATCTTTGAAGCCCGCCGCTTTGACTTTGGCCAGAAGGGCTGCATCGCCGCGGGCGGTCAGGCTCCACATCGGTTTGTCGTGGCTGATTTCCTGCGTGGTGGTCGAGACGACCCCGGCTTTGGTCAGCACGTCAGAAGCCCGCTTGGAATTGGCCTCAACCGAGTAAATCCCGATCATGATCAGCGCCCCAGAAGCTGAGGGCGCGGCAGGGATTGCCGGGGCAGCGCCCAAAGCTGCCAAGGGTTGCGCCGCGGGCTTTGCAAGCGGTGGCGCGGGCAAGGCCGCGACTTGAGTTGCTGGCTTGGCTGCGGGCACAGATGGAGTGGGCTGCGCCGTTGCGGCTGCCGGTTTTGCGCCAGCCACGGAAGCAAGTGCAACGGCTGGTTTGGCGCCCGGTGTCGGCAACGCAATTGCGGTCGCAGTGGGTTTGCCAGCCGCAGCTTTATCGATCGCCGCCGTGGCGGTCGCCGCGACATTCGTCGTGGTTCCGGCAGTCGTGGTTCCGGCAGGCGCGGCATTGGTGTCCAAAAGCGGCTTTGTGGCATCCGGCGTCGGAGCGGGAGTTTCATTGCGGCGCAGGGCGGTTACTTTGACCACAGCCGGTTGGCCTGCCACCAGCCCCAGAGCATCCGCCGCATCCGACGACAATTGCAGCTTTGGCCCCGGCAAAGACGCATCCCGCTGGAACAGCCCGCCGATGACGAACTTGCCATTGGCCGGGTTGCGCATGATGACACGCTCGGGGGTTTTGGCATCAGAGGAGGCGACCCAGACACCGCCAAGCGACGGCCTGCCATCCCAAAGCCCTTTGTCGGTGGCCTGATAGACCTCTGGCGCTTCGACATCGTGATCGACCAGCCGGACCGAAGTGGCTGCCGGAGCCACAGCCGCAGTGCCGCCGACCGCGAGATCACCGGTTGTGGCCGCAGCCTGCGGCCCGTTTGCGGTGCCCGGCACGCAGCCGCCAAGGACCAGCGTCGCCAAGCCCGCAACGATCCAAGAGTTTCGCTTCATTCCTGCCATTCCAAGCCTCATGCTGTCCCACGGTCTAACGCCGCGCTTGCCTGCCACACCTCGTGCCGGATGGATTTGCACGCCGGATCAGAGTCTTGCAGCCCCATATCCGCCGACATATTGCCAAGGATGCAACCGGTCAAACCGGTCTATTCCCTCACCCACCACTCCAGCCCCACGATCCGGGACTTCGCTCACACACCCGGTCATCGGGTAGCATAGCGATAAGCGGGGTCGCAGGGAAGGGTGGCTCTTGCTTTCAAATGCTGTCGGGCGGAAAAGCGACATGACTTCCGCGTGTTCGGGGGGGCCATGGCCGGACGGGACTGGCTTTGGTGCGGACGCAGCGCCCGGTTTTTGTGCGGTGTGCAGGTTGGCATGTCCAACGTCATCGCTTCCTTGACCTTGGGCGCACCGACACGACCTCCACCGGGCGGTGGACTTTTGGATCAGTTGCCGCAGTGCCCGCCTGCCAGACCGTCGAGCCAGATTATCGCGCCAGACCATCGAGCCAGACCGTCGAGGCAGACCGTCTAGGCAGACCGTACTGCCAGACCGTCAAGCCAGAAGGGCGCGGCGCAGGTCAGGGTCGGACTCCCGTGCTGGTTGTCGATATCAAGCAACACATGCGCAACCCTGTGCAAAGGGGGGGTGAACCCAGACGCATAGGGCGTTATAAAGGGCTCTGACGGTCCGGGCGCGTCAAGGTATGCCGGTCAGAGGGAACCAGCGTCGATCGGGCGGGCTTTGGCCCAAAGAGGCAGGCAGGAGAGTTGGCGTGGCGCAAAATTTTGCGAGCGGTCTGATCTGGGGCGTGGTGATTGTGGGCGGCGGGCTTGGCCTGATTTCGCAACTTGCTCCGCCGCCCAAGGGCTCGGTTGAGGTGGGGCCTGCCAATTTCGCGCCTGCGGCGGCACCCGTTGTTTCGTCGGGTGTGTCTTCGGGTGCCGCGACAACCGGACCCGCGCTGAATCCACCGGCTCCTGCGCAGGGCAAGGTGACTGATGCGGCCGAAGCGACCGGGCAGGCCAGCAAGATTGCCCCAGCGGCCAGCGGTGCATCGGCCAGCGGAGCAGCTTCGAGTGACGGTCCGGCGGTTGCTTCTGGCGCGGCGGCTGCCTCTGGTTCAGCTTCAACTGCAAGCGCAACACTTGATACGGCACCTCCATCAGCCAGTGCAGCGACAAAACCGGCACTCGCGCCGTCTGACACTGTATCCTCAAACTCCGCCACTTCAGGTTCGGTGCCTGCAAACGCGACGCCTGCGGACACAGCGCCTGCGAACACCGCGGCGTCCGGTCAAGTGACGCCAGATACTGCGTCGGATGCAGCCAGCGCCAAGGTCGAGCCTGCGCCCGCGACACCCGCCCCAGCAGACACAACGGCAGCCGACAGTGCTATAGCCACTGCCAAAGTGGTATCTGATCTTGCGACGGAAGCGGTCACAGCACCGGCGGCAACTGCGGATCCAGCCTCCTCGACGGCGGATGCCGCCAAATCCACACCGGCCACCGCCGCGACGAATGCCCCGGCCGCAGCGCCACCAGCACCAGACAACGCCCCGCCTGCGCAAGCAGGAGCGGCGACGAGCGTCACCGCCTCCAACGCGGCCACGCCTGACTCGGCCAAACCGGATCAGCCAAAGGCTGATACAGCGAGTGCGGATGCAGTGAAGTCAGTGGCACCAGCAAACGGAACCAACAGTGCCACCGCTCAACTCGCGCCAGCCCAGACCGCAGAAGCCACACAGACTGCTGACGCGGGACAGACTGCTGACGCCATTCAGACTGCCGACCCGGGCCAGACTGCCGCACCTGCTCCGCCAACCCCAATGACGACTTTGCGCGCTCCCGAGCCGGTTGCTCCGGCGCCCGATGCTTTGGCGGTAACTCCAGCACTTGCGCCGCCGCCCGAGGCTCCGGCGGCCCAACAGGCGGCACCGGCGCTTACCTCGCTGGACTCGGCCCTGACCATGCCTGCGCCCGATCAACTGCCGGTGGCAGCGCAAGCCCCGGCACAGCCGCCTGTGGCCCCGGACTCGACGGGACCGAAGGACAGCTTGCTTGTGCCCTTGCAAGGGGCCGGGCTGGCGGAGCCTTCGCGTCTGCCGCAGATCGCTGCACCGGAAACTCCTGGCCAGCCTCCAGCGCCCTTGCCTGCCGTAACGGCACCTGCGCCGGGAGATGCGTTGCCGACAGCGCCGCAAGGGGTGGCACCGCGTGTCATCGCGTCGGGAACACCACAATTGCCAAGTGCGAAGGGGTTCACCAGCACGCTGCCGACGGTGTTGAAACCGGCGCAGCTGGGACCCACGGTGTCTGGGGTGAAAACCAACGGCCTGCCGCAGATCGGCGATGCGTCACGGGCCACGGCACCGACGGCCGCTGACGACAAGCCGATCGCCAAATTCGCGCGCAAGTTTGACGCGGCGGCTGGCAAACCGTTGTTTTCGATCCTCTTGAAGGATGTGGGACGGGCCGGGATGGCCCGGGCCGATCTGGCCAAGTTGCCCTTCGCGGTGACTTTCGTGGTCGATCCTTTGGCCAGTGATGCGGCAGAGGCTGCACGGACCTACCGCGATGCCGGGCAAGAGGTGCTAATGGTGGCCGATGGCATTCCGCCGGGTGCGACAGCCGGCGATGTGGCCCAGACCTTTCAGGCCTTGGCCAAGATGTTGCCCGAAGCGGTTGGAGTGATCGACGAGGATACGGCAGGGTTTCAGGACAACCGGGCCCTGGCGACGCTGGTATTGCCGGTGATTGCCGATCAGGGCCGGGGTTTGGTGACCTTTGACCGCGGGCTGAACGCCGCAGATCAGATCGCACGGCGCGACGGCCTGCCTGCCGCTGTGGTGTTTCGCCGTCTGGATGGAGCGGGAGAGAGTCAGGCCACGATCCGCCGTTACCTGGACCGCTCGGTGTTCCGGGCCAGCCAGATCGGGGCAGTGGTGGTGATGGGTGACACAAGGGCCGATACGGTGGCGGCCATCCTGCAGTGGACAATCGAGGGCAGGGCCACCGGGGTGACGTTGGCTCCGGTGACGGCGGTGATGGGCCGGAAGTAGTAGAAGGTATGGGCCGACGGCCCATCCTACCTTTGGCAGTCGGCTGGACTGTGCGTTTGGCGTAGCTTTCGCGAGGCCGGCTTTTGTGGGCGGTGTGGCGGAGGTTGCCGCAGAAAGTCGCGATCCGCATTGACCCCGGAAGAGTTTCGCACACTCCCCAACTCTGCCTCCCCAAACTCTGCCTCCCCAAACTCTGCCTCGGGCAAGACACTCGTCGCGGAAACCTTCCACTGGAAGAGGTCTGATCGCTCATCACGTCATGGGATATTTGCAGAGGGATGATTGGGACAGGGCACCGCTCGCTGTTCCACCGGACCGACATGCGAACCGATGGGCCTGGGTAGGATGGGCAATCTGCCCATGGCCCGCTATGTATTCCCGCGTCTTGTGAAGGCGCCGGTATCTTCGGCAGCGCGGCGCAGGGCTTTGGATTTGTTGACGGTTTCCTGATACTCGGCTTCAGGATCGCTGTCATAGACCACACCGCCACCGGACTGGATATACAGGATCTCGTCTTTCAGGACGGCGGTGCGCAGGGCGATGCAGAAGTCCATCTCGCCATTGCAGGCAAAATAGCCGATGCCGCCGCCGTAGACGCCGCGCTTTTCAGGTTCCAACTCGTCGATGATCTCCATCGCGCGGACCTTGGGCGCACCAGATACCGTCCCGGCGGGCATGCCTGCCAGCAGCGCGGACAATCCGTCCTGACCCTCGGCGATCTGTCCCACCACGTTGGAGACGATGTGCATGACGTGAGAGTAGCGTTCGACGATGAATTTCTCCGTCGGGCGGACAGAACCGATTTTCGCCACCCTCCCCACGTCGTTGCGGCCAAGGTCCAGAAGCATCAGGTGTTCGGCCAATTCCTTTTGATCGGCCAGCAACTCCTGTTCCAGCGCCTTGTCCTCTTCCGGTGTTGCCCCGCGTTTTCGGGTTCCCGCAATCGGGCGGATGGTGATTTCGCCATCCCTCAGCCTTACCAGAATTTCCGGGGAGGCACCGACCACCTGAAAGCCACCGAAGTTGAAAAAGAACATGAAGGGCGAGGGGTTGGTGCGGCGCAAGCTGCGGTAAAAGGCAAAGGGCGGCAGGGTGAAGCTTTGCTTCCAGCGCTGCGACGGGACGACCTGAAAGATGTCGCCAGCGCGGATGTAGTTTTTGGCGGCCTCGACCGCTGCGAGGTAGCCTGCGTGCGTGAAGTTGGAGACGGCCTCGCCCACCGGTGCCGCCTCGCCCAGATCGCGCGGCATGGCGGGGGCGCGGTCAAGGTCGCGCAGCGCGTCCATCACCCGTTCGGCGGCCTGGGCATAGGCGGCACGGGCCGACAGGTGGGAATTGACCCAAGCCGGGGCCACGACCGTCACCTCACCTTTCACGCCGTCCAGCACGGCCACGATAGAGGGGCGCAACAGCACAGCATCCGGCAGGCCCAAAGGGTCAGGGTTCACGTTGGGCAGATGTTCCACAAGGCGGATCATGTCATAGCCAAGATAGCCGAACAGGCCAGCGGCGATGGGCGGCAAGCCTGCGGGCAGGTCAATCCGGCATTCCGCGATCAGGGCACGCAGTGAATCGAGGGGCGGCACCGCCTCATCGGCAAAGGCCAGAGCGTCAAAGCGGGCTTCGCGGTTGATCCGTGCTGTGGTGCCGTGGCATTGCCAGATCAGGTCAGGTTTCATGCCAACGACGGAATAGCGGCCCCGGATCTCTCCGCCGGTCACGCTTTCCAACATGAAGGTGTCGGTCCGCGCCTCGGTCAGTTTCATCATCAGTGACACCGGCGTGTCGAGGTCTGCCGCCAGCCTTGCATAAACCGCCTGATTGCGGCCTTGCGCCCATGCCGCCTCAAACGTGGCGAAATCCGGAAGCAGCGTCATCGTCAGTTCAACCGGGACTGCACGGCGCTGATGGCCGACTGGTCGATGGTCAGACCACCTTGCGAGGTCATCGCGGTGGAGAACAGATCAAAGGCGTCCTGCGCAATGGATTGGGCAACCTGAGCGGACAACTGGCCAAGGGCCGCTTTCGCCTTGTCGCTGGCAAGGTCGGTCGGCGTGATCGTATCCAGCACGATTACCCCTGTAAGGCCTTTGCCGTCGATCTTTGCCGCCTCGCCCGCTTTCAGAGTAAAGGCGGTGGCGACGGCGTCGGATGGCACGCCGTCAAGTGTTGCCGCCCGCGTGATCGGCGCCACGTGGTCGGTGATGCCAAGGGTCGCCAGCGAAGCCCCGGCTTTGACGGCCGCAAGATCGGCGTCGACCAGCGCCGTCAGGGCCTTGGCGAGAGCGTCAGCGTGGAAGGCAGCAGCCACCTTGTCATGAGCTTTTTCGAACGGCACGGCGGTGGGCTTTACCACCTCTGTCACTTGCAGGACGATCAGACCACCGTCTGTCAACACCACGGCTTGCGCGAAATCGCCGGACTGCATCGCATCCACCGCCTTGGCGAATTGCGGGTCAGCGGTGACCGGATCGTTGTCGTCGGCCCCTTTGGCATAATCGGTGGTGCCGGGCTTCATCGCCTGATCCTTGGCCACTTCGGCGATCGTAGAACCGCCGGACAACAGGTCCTTGATCGCCTCGATCTTGCCCTCGATCGCTTTGCTGGCGGCTTTCAGTTGCAGGTCGGCCAGCAACTTGTCATGCGCCTGATCAAGTGTGGTGACCTGCGCGGGCAGCACGGCGTTCATCCGGAACAAAGCGGGCCCAAGGTCAGACGGCAGCGGACCCACGACACCCGGGCCGGTCAGCGCAAAGACCTCCGCCCCCGCTTTGCCCAGTTCAGCCTGCGTCACATCGCCAAGGTCGATGTCAGTCAGCGCAAGGCCACGCGCTTTCACCAGATCTTCAAAGGGGGTGCCTGCGTCCAGCTTGGCTTTGGCGGCCTTTGCCTCGTCATCAGTGCCGAACACCAGCCGTTCGACCAGACGTTTTTCGGGGATGTTGTAGGTGTCAGCCGCGGCGTCATAGGCGGCTTTGATGTCGGCGTCGGCGATCTTCTGGTCTTTGGCGATGTCGGCGGGTTGCAGCAAGGCGTAGCCGACGCGCTTGGCCTCTGGCCGCGTGAAATCGGCGATATGGGCGGTGTAGTAAGCCTTAAGCTCGTCTTCAGTTGGGGCAGGCAGCTTGGCGGGAAGGCTGTTTTCCGTCAGTTGCAACAGGGTAAAACCGCGTGTTTCACCCTGATAGGCATAAACCGCGTTTGTGAAGGGCGCGGGAGTGACAACGCCGCCGACAATGGCCGCCTCCAGCACTTGCCGGGTCAGATCGTCACGCATCCCGGTTTCAAACTCTTTCACCGTGATATTGTTCTGCTCCAACAACGCGGAATACTGCGCGCGGTCGAATTTACCGGCCGGATCAAGGAAGGCTTTGGTGCCGGCGATCTTTTGGGCAACCTGTTTGTCACCGGCCGACAGACCAAGGCGCAGCGCCTCGTTGTCAAGCGCTGCGTTAGAGATCAGGCCGCGCAGCACCTGCTGGTCAATGCCAAACACCTGCGCCTGTTTCAGCGTCAATTGAGCGCCGAATTTCTTGGACAACTGGCTGATCTGATTTTTCAACGCACGGGCATATTGTGTGGTGGTGATCGACGCCTTGCCCACCGTGGCCACGTTGTTGACCGAGTTGCCAAAGTTGGTCACCCCGTAGCCGCCAAGCCCGATCACGATCATGCCAAGCATGATGAAAGCAAAGACACCGGTGCCCACCCGCGATTTTTTGCGGGGCGTGATCTCGTGGTCGTCTTGCGGCGAGGTGGTCTTGGCCATGTCCGGCGTCCTTTGCAAAGGTGCAGCGGTTTAAACCGAAAGCCGGGCAGGGGGCAAGGGAGAGCCTTGGTCCGCAAATCTTGACCGCGACTTTTCAGGAACGCGACTTTTCAGGAACGCGACTTTTCAGGAACGCGACTTTTCAGGAACGCGACTTTTCAGGAACGCGACTTTTCAGGGATCGGTCGGAAAACGGGGTCTGCCGGAAAGCTCGACGGTCAGGGACGGAAGGCGGCCAGCCGTTTGAAAAGCTCGGCAATCCCCGTGCGGTCGACATTGGCAAAAGCGATGCGGATCTGCCGGTGACCTTCAGCGGAGCCTTCGGGTTGAAACATCGAGCCGGGCAGCATCAGAACACCCGCCTGGGTGACGGCGGCCTTGCAGACCTGTTCGGAGGTCAAGCCGAAGGGATGCTCCACATAGGCGAAATAGGCGCCGCAGCTCAGAAGCTTCCAGCCGGACAGGGCGTGAAACCCCGCGACCATCGCGGCGCGTCGGGAAAGGATTTCGTCCCGCTCGCCCGCCACCCATTGGGCAAGGTTGCGCATCCCCCACAGCGCCGCGATCTGGCCAAGTTGGCTGGGGCAGATGGCCACGGTATCCAGAAACTTCTCTACCTGCGCAAGGCGGGCGGTGGAGGCGGTGATGGCGCCGACCCGGTGCCCGGTCAGCCGGTAAGCTTTGGAGAAGGAGTAGAGCTGAATGAAGGTGTCATCCCAATCGGGATCGGTGAACAGGTCATGCGGGCGCGTGCTTCGGCTGTCAAAGTCGCGGTAGGTTTCATCGACGATCAGCGCAATGCTGTGGGCGCGGGCAAGATCACGAAAGGCGCTCAAGATTGCGGCAGGATATTCAACGCCACCGGGATTGTTGGGCGAGACAAGAACGATCGCCTTGGTGCGGTGCGTGATCAAAGCGGCAGCTTTGGCGGGATCGGGGATCAGGTCGGGGCCGGTCTGCAACGGTAAAGCCGCAATGCCCGCCATGTCGAGCCACATTTTATGGTTGAAATACCATGGGGTTGGCAGGATCACTTCGTCACCCGCCCCTGCCAGAGTGGACAGCACCGCACAAAAAGCCTGATTGCAGCCCTGAGTGATGGCGGTTTGCTCGGGCGCAATAATGCCGCCGTAAGCCGCACTCCACTGGCTGGCGACTTCGGCGCGCAGGGCGGGCAGGCCAAGGACCGGGCCGTAAAGATGGGCGTTGGGGTCGTTGAGTGCAGCCTCCGCGATGGCTTGACGCAGGGCGAGGGGCGGCAAATCCACGGGTGCGGCCTGGCTGACGTTGATCAGCGGACGATTCGCCGGGAAGGTGACGCCCGCGATCCAGCGCCGCGCCTCCATCACCGGAGGCGGATCGGTGGCGGCCATGGCCGGGTTAAGGGGAACAAGCTGGGTCATGGCGCAGATCCTTCGATTTGGTGCCAGTTGAACCAATAGTCACGGTCAAGCGCAAGAGCCGTAGCATTTGCGATCGGTCCCTAGCCCAACCCGATGTGCCGTTTACCAAACCCGCTCGGGACTATTCCGGCCGCAGCGTTGGCTCCGGTCGCAGCGATGGCAAGTTGACCGCGCTACCGTCGCGACCTATCAGAGAGGTTCGATGCACGCGCCCGCCCGCCACTTTGGCGATTGTGATTGAGGGGAGATCCTTTGCATAATGGAAACCCTGTATGAAGACAAAAATCACCGGATTGATTTTCACAAATCCGAGAAACCCGCACGTGGATTGGTCTACACCTTCACCGCTATTGCTTTTACCGATCTGAATGCTTTGGGCTTCGGCGTCCAATTCCTTTTAAACCTTGGCTATGACGTCATAGCGTTCAAATGCAACAACGCGTCTTGGTATCAGGGCCTGGATTTAGTGACGGTACACGAAGTCGGTCAGAAATCCAGCGGCTATGGCTTTGTGGCAACCTATGGCTCTTCGATGGGGGGCTATGCGGCAATCCTGTTTTCCAAGGCGCTTTGCGCCAATCTGGTTCTTGCCATCGCTCCGCAGTATTCGCCTGCGGATAAATTTGAACCCAGATGGCGCAACTATACAAAACCTGTTGTCTGGCGACATACGATTTCGGCGGATAAAATTGCTCCGCAGGCGTCCTACATGATCCTTTACGATGATAAATTCACTATGGATGACAGGCAGATCAAACCGCTGGAGGCCCTGTTGCCGCCGCAGACCACCCAAATGATCGCCGTCCCGTTCAGCAGTCACCACACGATCATGTTTCTGTTGCAGACCGGTCAGCTTTCGGCAATCGTCAGCTCAATTCTGGCGGGCCGCGGCATGATCGAGGTGAAATATCCTTGGTCAAAGATTTCTAAATCGGCAGAGTTCCTGCATTCCTTTGGCCTGTTCGCCCGATCGCAAGGCAAGATGCGGCTGGCGCGGATGTGCCTGCAAAGATGTGTGACGATCCGGCCCGATGACCGAGGCTTCAAGCGCGTGTTGAGCGACATGCAAAGTTGAAAGAGTGCCGTTGCGCGATAAACGTCTCGCCAGCCGATCTATTGATGATCAGCCTTGGCCCTTAAGGAACCGGGCGCGCGCCTCTTCGGCGATAGCTTGCCGCATCTCGATCTGGGCGAGGGCGGCCATGGCGGCTTTGCGCTGTTCAGGATCGGTCAAAGTGGCCAGATGGGCGCGCTGCACAATCGCTTGTTTTTTCAAACGGATCTCTTCAGGAACCACCCCGGCCTCAGCCATGATGCGAAAGCCTATCGCGTCGCCGGCAGTGGTAAACGCGTCGCCGGGACGGTCCGGTAAAGGCGCCCCCTCACCCTTGAGCCCTTGCAATTGGCCCAGCAACCGGGCTTTGGCGATTTGACGTTCGGCCATCGGGTTGAACCAGGACATGATGCACCTCCGCCACCAACATAAGGGTTGGGGGCCTGTGTGGAAAGGGGCTGTCTGCCCGTTCGCAAAGGCGCGCACACCGCCAAGGATCGTTGAAAACAGCGAAATCGCGTGCGCATTCCAGGGAAGTTGGGCAGCCATTCCACGCGAAGGTGGGCGGCTGGTTTGACCGACGGTTTCATGGAGTAAGGCTTGTGTTGACAGGTCAAGGGTTGAGTTGCGGGCGGCGGCTTTTCGCATGCTTTCTGCGGTAAGTTTGAGCCTGTGGGCGTTGTGGACGAGGCGATCGAGGATGGCGTCAGCGAGGGTTGGGTCGCCGATGGCCTCGTGCCAGTGTTCGACGGGCAGTTGGCTGGTGACGATTTTGGAGGCGCGACCGTGGCGGTCTTCGAGGATTTCCAAGAGGTCGCGGCGCTCTGGGGCGGTGAGGACAGCAAGGCCCCAATCGTCGATGATCAGCACATCCATCCGGGCGATGGTCTTGAGGATGCGTTCGTGGCGGCCGTCTCCGCGGGCCAGAGCAAGGGCTTCGAACATCCGTGGGGAACGCTGGTAGAGGACTGGCCTCCCGTCTCGGCAAGCTTTGTGACCGAGGGGTGCCAAGCGATCCAGCTTTTGCCCAAGCCGGTGGGGCCGGTAATCAGCAGGTTCTCATGCCGGGCGATCCAACCGCCATCCGCAAGATGGGCCATGCCGCTGCGGTCAAGGCCACGCGGGGTGCGCAGGTCCAGATCCCAAAGACTGGAAACCTGCGCTGGCCGACTGGCGCAGCGCCGCAAACTTGAGCCGCGCAGCCAGTTTCTTGGTGTCACGCTCAGCGGCCTCGCGGTCGATCAGCAGGCCGAGGCGCTCTTCGAACGAAAGATCGTCGAAGGCGGTCGACCTGCGCTGTTCTTCAAGCGCCGATGCAATACCGGTCAGGCCCCCAATCTGATCGGCGGCCAGAAGTCGGTCATGGGTGGGATGGGTCAGCATTTTGGTCCGCTCGACGTGATAATAGCCGCCGCCACGAATGTTGGCGTGCCGGAGAGGGGAAACCTCTTCAGTGCCTTCCAGGAAGGCTTGGTCCCGATCTGTTCAAGTGGGGGCCGGTCTTGAGGATCGAACGGATCGACGTGCCCGTCTGCGAAAACATGGGCGGGCGCGGATGGTTATGCCCCGCTGGCAGGCGGCATCGACACGTTCAGGGCCGTAGGTTTTGACCAGGGCCAGCACACCCAGACAGGTGCGGAAGCCCTGCTCAGGGTGTGGACGATCCGCCATCACCATCTCGCAAAATGCGGCGACGGCTGGGCCGGTCTTGGTTGCCTGTGCCAACATTCTGGCCCGATCTGAAATAATGGGGGTCCATTCGGCAAAGCGGCGATGTGCGGAGGGCATCTGGTCGGCAACCGTTACATGGTTGCGCCGACCCGGGGTGCGGACATGGCTCGCAACCCTCTGACCACGATGGAATATCTCGACCGTCTGACCGCTGGTGCGCACATCGACCTCTTGTTGGATCAGCGCGAAAGGCACGGAATACCACGAGCTGTCGACTTCAACGTGATAGTCGGGTGCCACGCGGGCACGTTTCCAGCGGGCGAAGACATAAGGCTCGGGCGGCAGGGGCTGCAGGTTGGGCCGGTCCAGCGTGGCGAACAGATCGGCACGGCTGGCGCCACAGCCGCGCATCATGCGCATATTCAACGCGTCCAAGAGCCGCCGGATCGCGACGTTCAACTCGGCCAATGAGAAGAACCGATGATTCCGCAACCTGGCAAGTATCCAACGCTGCGCCACCTGAACAGCCACCTCAACCTTCGCCTTGTCCCGGGGCTTGCGCGGCCTCGCGGGCAAAATTGCCGTGCCATAATGCGCCGCCATCTCGGCATAGGTCCGGTTCAGCCCGGGATCAAACCGGTCGGCCTTGATCACCGCCGACTTCAAATTATCCGGCACCACGGCCTTCGGCACACCGCCCAGAAAGCTGAACATCCGGACATGGGCGAGGGTCCAGTCCTCCAACCCCTCAGACACCACCGCATCGGCATAAGTGTAATTCGAAGCCCCCATCGCCGCCACGAACAGCTTCATGGCCCGCGCTTCGCCTGTGACAGGATCGATCACATCGATCGTGTCGCCCGCAAAATCGACAAAGACCTTCTCGCCGCCCACATGCGCCCATTTTCAGATCGCCGGGCCGCATCGTCGGCCGCACCCGGCCTTTCCAGGCGTCGAAATGCTCGCAGAACCATGCATAGCCAAACCCGTCCGGGGATCTGGCGCGATACTCTTCCCACAACAGCGCTCGCGTCACGCCAGGTCGGCGCAATTCAACGTCCATCGCCGCCCAATCCGGAACAGGCCGGTCCAACCGCAAGGCAGTGGTCGGGCTCGGGCTCGGGCTCGGGCTCGGAAACAGTAGCAACTCCAGGCTGTCGTCGTCCAACTCCGCCGGCAGCGGCCAGGACAAACCAGCCTGGCTGAACCGCGCCAGATAATTCCCGACGGTCCCCTTGCTCAGCCCCAACGACAGGGCAGCAGCCCGGTCGCTCAGTCCCAGAGCATACTTCAATCGCAAAAGGTCTCGTATACGGCGCATCGACAATCTCTCGGTGGGCATGGTGGCTCCTGGCTGCTTCAACAGCCAAAACCTGTGCCTTCTGATTGCCGGTCAAACCTGCCCACGATCCCGTGGAATGACTGCCCACCTTCGCGTAAAATCCGTGCCCATCATCCCGTGGAACCGATGCCCACCATCACGTGGAACACGCACAGCGGCGCGCCAGCGTCAGTCGCCCCGGCCCCTGTGCGGCCAAAATCAGCAGACCACCGGCCGTCGACCAATTCTTGACCATGATCGTCACCTGCCAAGGATCGGCGCGCAACTGCCAGTGAAACCAGCTTGTGAAGATGCAATAGACGGCGAGAACCAGCGCCCAACCCTCCACCCACGGCCCGAAGATCAAGGCCAGCCCGGCCACGAGGTCAAAGACGGCAATCGGCCAAACCATACCAGCGGGCAAACCGATGGAGGCGATCATCTCCACCACCGGAGCCGGGTTGCTGAATTTTTGCACCGCGCCGCCCAGAAACAGGATGGCGATCAGGCAGCGTCCGATCAGGTTGAGGATATCTTTCATCCGGTCAGGCTGACAGCGTGGCGCCCGATAAGCAAGCAACGCCGCGTCACTTGGCCGTGTGGCAACGCGAGGGCTTTGGACCATGCGCGACCTCTGGTGACGCAGGTTTCTGACCGGGGCGGCCGTGGTTGGTCGCCAAATCACAGGCCCCCTGCGCCGTCTTACAGACCTTCGAAGGCACAAAGGGCGTGAACATCCATCCCCAAAGCCTCCAGCTTGGCGCGGCCGCCCAGTTCGGGCAGGTCGACGACGAAGGCGCAACCGATGACCTGCGCGCCAAGACGCTCGATCAGCTTGATGCCGGCCTCGGCAGTTCCACCCGTGGCCAAAAGATCATCGACCAGCAGGATTTTCTCACCGGGTTGCATGGCGTCGTCATGGACCTCCACCACGGCGTCACCATATTCCAGCTTGTACGCCTGAGAAATGGTCTGACCCGGCAACTTGCCCTTCTTGCGGATCGGCACGAAGCCAGTGGACAACTGGTGCGCCACAGCACCGCCAAGGATGAAACCCCGCGCCTCCAAGCCTGCCACCTTGTCGATGCGCAGTCCGGCATAGGGCTCCAACAACTGGTCCACACAGATGCGAAACCCGCGCGGATCGGCGAACAGGGTTGTGACATCGCGAAACAGGATGCCCTCATGCGGGAAATCAACGATGGTGCGGATGTAATCCTTGACGCTTTTGGCTTTGGCGGGTTTTTGCATCACGTCCCTCAAATGAAGTCGGATTTGGATACCATGAGCCGGAAGATCGCCACAAGGGTGGCGAAGGCCGGGCAGACCGGCTGAGGTTAGCGGTCCTGTGCCCCGCCCGCTGAACCTGTTTCCGCAGCCTTTGACAAAGTGTCATCGCGCCACGACAGTCGCCCGCGTCACCCCGGGGTGCCTAGGTTCGGTCTTGCGCCAAGGGCTACCACAAAATAGACTGAAAAGCGAAGTCTGGAGCAACAACATGTTGAAGGCCCGCCTGCCGTCCTTCATCTGGGACAGCTATGAATGTCACGAGTGGAAGCATGCGAGTGCGATCCTGTCGCAAGACTTTCCGTCCGAATGGCGCGACCTGCTTGACGTCTTGCTGGCGTTTCGGTTGCAGAAATCCTGGATCACGACCGGCGGCGGCAACAAATCAAAACTCTCGGCCTTCATCGACGGTTTTCTGACCGAACGCGGCTGGGTCGAGAAGCAGTTTCAGACGGCGATCGTGGTGGATGGCGCGCGGCTGGACTCGCCGACCCACAAAATCGACTGTTTCAAGAATGGCGTGGCTTTGGAAATCGAATGGAACAACAAGGATCCGTTCTTTGACCGTGACCTGAACAACTTTCGCCTGTTGTTTGACCTGCGCGCGGTCAGCGTCGGCATCATCATCACGCGGGCCGACGAACTGCAGGACATATTTAACGATCTTGGCCGGGGAACCTCTTATGGCAACTCCACCACGCACATGTCAAAGCTGTTGCCTCGTATTGAAGGCGGCGGTGGCGCAGGATGCCCGCTTTTGGTGTTCGGAATAACCAAAGCCCTGCTGTCGGAGGATGACGAATGACGAGCGCCGCAGATGACCTGCTTGGTAAGGCCGCATCGACCAAGTTCGCGACGATCCTTGCCGATCCGCCGTGGCAATTTCAAAACCGCACTGGGAAAATGGCACCGGAACATAAACGGCTGGCACGCTATGCGACGATGAATTTGCAGGACATTTGTGATCTGCCGGTCGCGGCCATCGCGGCGGATACGGCTCATCTTTACCTTTGGGTGCCGAACGCTTTGCTGCCCGAGGGGCTTCAGGTCATGGCAAGTTGGGGTTTCAGCTACAAAAGCAACATCATCTGGTACAAAATCCGCAAAGACGGCGGGCCGGACCGGCGTGGCGTGGGTTTCTATTTCCGCAACGTGACGGAAGTCTTGCTGTTCGGCGTGCGGGGAAAGAACGCCCGAACCCTCAAGCAAGGCCGGACTCAGGAAAACATCATCTCGACCCAGAAGCGAGAGCACAGCCGCAAACCGGATGAGCAGTATATGCTGATCGAAGGGTGCAGCGGCGGACCAAGGCTGGAAATGTTTGCCCGTGGCCCGCGTGCAGGATGGACGGTCTGGGGCAATCAGGCAGACGACTATACGCCGACGTGGGACACCTACGCGAACCACTCCCAATCCGGCATCGTGCCCTTGGTTGCGGACAGCTGAAGCGGCATCGCGAGACCGGACGACATGGGACGCGACCTGTCGCAGGTATCAGGACGGGACCAAAAGCCTTCCCGCCACCGCGTCCAGCTTGGCCAGCAGTGCGGGGTCGCGTTTGGCGGGGGCAGTCATCAGGGCATAGGTCAGGGCGCGGTCGCAACCACAGGGGCAGATGTCGGGCCGTGTCAGGTGCAGGGGCAAAGCGGCCACAAAGCTGCGGGCAAGGGCTGCGTTGGCAGTCAGGGTCGCAATCACCTGCGCCACATCGACCGCGCCATGATCCGGGTGCCAGCAGTCAAAATCGGTGACCATGGCCAAGCAGGCGTAGCACATCTCTGCCTCTCTTGCGAGCTTGGCTTCGGGCATCCCGGTCATGCCGATCACATCCGCACCCCACTGCCGGTACAGGCGGCTTTCGGCGAGGGTGGAGAATTGCGGCCCCTCCATCGCCAGATAGGTGGCCCCTTGGTGAAGCGTCACGCCCGGGGCTTTGGCGGCGTGAGAGATGCCGGCGGCGGCTTGGGTGACAGCCTTTCCCAGCCTTGCACAGGTCGGGTGGGCAACAGAGACATGGGCCACGCAACCGGGACCGAAGAAGGATTTCTCGCGCGCGAAGGTGCGGTCGATGTATTGGTCAACCAGCACGAAATCGCCGGGCTTGTAGTCGGCGCGCAGCGAACCCACGGCAGAAACTGCCAGAATGTCGTTGCAACCCAACCGCTTCAACGCGTCAATGTTGGCGCGGTAGGGGACAGATTTGGGCGAATGGACATGACCGCGCCCGTGCCGGGGCAGGAACGCCATGTCGATGCCGCCAAGCGTGCCGGTCAGAATCTCATCCGATGGCGCGCCCCAGGGCGTCTGCACCGCAACCCATTGCGGGTTGCTCAACCCCTCGATCTGGTACACCCCCGACCCGCCGATAACGCCGATTTTTGGCTGCATGAGGGGCTCCGTTGGGGGGTGCGTGTTTAAGATTAGGGGGACGGGGGCGGCAGAGTCTAATGGGGGCAGGCCATTGAACGGGAGTTAAGCCAAACAGCGCTGGAAAGAGGTCGCACCCACATAACAACTTCATCTAGCAGTTCGGCACGTTCACCGCCAAACCGCCCAGAGAGGTTTCCTTGTATTTCTCGTTCATGTCCTTGCCGGTCTGCCGCATGGTTTCGATGCAAACGTCCAGCGACACCAGATGCTGCCCGTCGCCACGCAAGGCCAGACTGGCGGCGGAGACGGCCTTGATGGCACCCAATCCGTTACGCTCTATGCAGGGGACCTGCACCAGACCACGCACCGGGTCACAGGTCATGCCAAGGTGGTGTTCAAGAGCGATTTCGGCAGCGTTTTCAACCTGTTCGACGCTGCCGCCCAGCACGGCGGCCAGACCTGCGGCGGCCATGGCAGCAGCACTTCCGACCTCGGCCTGACAGCCACACTCGGCTCCGGAGATGCTGGCGTTATGCTTGCACAGGCCGCCGATGGCAGCGGCCGTCAAAAGGAAGTCAGCGACGCGGGACATTGAAGCGCCCGGCACATGGTCAAGGTAATAGCGGATGGTGGCCGGTAGAACGCCGGCAGCACCATTGGTTGGCGCGGTGACAACCTGACCGCCGGCCGCGTTTTCCTCGTTGACCGCCATGGCATAAAGGCTCATCCAGTCGTTGATAACATGCGGCGGGGTCTGGTTCAGGCCACGTTCCGCCATCAAAGCGTCGTGAATGCCTTTGGCACGGCGGCGCACTTTCAGGCCACCGGGCAGAATACCCTCCCCCAACATCCCGCGCGAGATGCAGGCCGTCATCACCTCCCACAGCCGTGCGATGCCTTGGTCAATCTGCGCCTTGCTGCGGAATTTAAGCTCGTTTGCCAGTTTCATCTGAGCGATGGTCAGGCCGGACGCCTTGGCCATCGCCAGCATTTCATCAGCGGTTTCAAACGGATAGGGCACGTCCGCGCGCGCTTTGGCTTTGGTGCCGGACGCCTCGGCCTGCTCAGCAGCGGTCAGAACAAAGCCGCCGCCGATGGAGTAATAGGTCTCTTCCAGTATCACGTCGCCCTGCGCATCGGTGGCTTTCAGGATCATCCCGTTGGCATGGCCGGGCAGCGCCGGGCCATAGTCGAAGGTCAGGTCCTTTTTGGGGTCAAAGGCCATTTCGCGCAGACCGGGCGGGGTCAGCCTTTGGGTGGCATATATTGTGGCCAACACGGCCTCGGCCTTGGCGGCGTCATAGGTCGCAGGCTCAAACCCCGCCAGCCCAAGGATCGTGGCGCGGTCAGTGGCATGGCCCACACCGGTAAAGGCCAGCGAGCCGTGCAGCGAGGCTTTCAGACCAGCGGCATGGAAAGGCGATCCGCGCAGGGTTTCCACAAAACGGCTGGCCGCAACCATCGGCCCCATGGTGTGCGAAGACGACGGACCGACGCCAACCTTGAACATATCGAAGACGGACAGGAACATTGCGGCCTCAATACGGGTTGGTGAACATGGTTGGCGCGTAGCCTTCGTCTTTGGCCACGGCAACGGCGGCAGGAGAGTTTTCAAGGGCTGTCAGGATCGGCAGAAGGGCAGGCAGATCGGCTGCGGTGATGCGGGCGGGATGGCCCTCGGGAAAGCCGGAAAGCCAGCGGATCAGAATGCCGACATAAAAACCAAGGATAGAGGGTTTGGCCGAAAACCAGTCCGGCGCTTCGGTGGCGACCATGCGGTTGAGGATGGCGAAGTATTCGTGCAAGGCGGCCCCGGCATGGGCCTGAACCGCTTCCTCGCTGGCGGCACCTGCCGGGCGATGCGGGTAGAAAGCATGGATAATGGTGGGTTGGACGTTGTTGGAGGTGAAGAACAGCCACTTCAGGAAGGCGGCGCGCTGCGGGCTGTCCGGGGCGGGTGCCAGACCGGGATGGCGGTCGGCGAGGTACAAAAGCATCGCCGCGGTTTCAAACATCGGGCCATCCGGCGTCTCCATCGCGGGGATTTTGCCCAAGGGCTGCATGGCGCGGTAGGCCGGGCTGTCAAGTTCGCCGCCGTCACGGTCAATCAGCACTTCGGCAAAGGGCGCGTCAGTCAGGCGCAACGCCAGGCGCAGGATCGTTCCGGCGGAATCTGGGGTATAGTGCAAAGTGTAAAGGGGTTGGGTCATAGGCGCGCTCCATTTTTCGCCACGATAGGTCGGGGTTGGGCGAAGTCACGCGGTAAAACCGACAGACCACACGTGAAAACGGCCTTGTGGCATGGCGGGAGATGATTTTCGGCGATGTGTTCCGGTTTTGTTTACCGGGCATTTACCAGTGCCCGTCAGAATGAAGGCAACCGATGTATCCCCAGAATGGAGGTTCCCATGCGCCTGATCCCGATTCTTCTCGTGTGCCTTGTCCCCTTGGCTGGTTACGCAGCACCCGTCCTGCCTGTTACGCTTTTGAAGGCGATCAAGGCCAACCCGGCCAGCTACCTTGACAACGTTGCAGGGCTGATCGCCGCTTATGGTGCCGCGGACGGTTTGACGGCGGAACAGGTCGATGCCAGCGTCGCATTGCAGCGCGCCAAAGCCCGGACTTCTGCGATGGTGCCCCTTTTGGCGGCGGATCTGGATGGCGATGGTGCCGTGACACGCGAAGAGATCGTCGTGGCTGAAGCCGCAGCAAGCGCCGTGGCGCGCGGCAAGATGGAAAAGGCCTTCGTGGCAGCAGATGCCGACGGTGATGCCGTGGTTTCGGCAGACGAACTTGCGGGGTATGGGGCAACGGCCGCGATGGCCGCAGTCGGCCCGGCGAAGATGGCACAGGCCAAAGTTTTGATGGGGTTTGATGCCGATGGCGATGGCAAGGTGACCCTGTCAGAAGTACGTGCCGGACTTGCGGGTCTGGTGTCCTAACGCAGGCTTCTTAGCCGGTTTGTGTGGACAATTTGGCTGCCGAAAAGGCCGTGGTCATATCGAGATCCACATTGAACCAGAAGCCTCTTGGGCGATGAAGGTGGTCGGGGTAAACCTCACCCGCGCAATCCCCGACGAAAAGAGCCGGGCACTTTCTTCGCTGGACCGCAGCTGGTGCGCTGACGCAGCCTTCTCTGGGCGAACTCGGTAACCTTTCACCTTTACAGGAATGTTGACCCGATGAAGATCCGGCGTCTGCAGGCACACCAATTTACACGACGGCTTTCGCGTGGCTGGCGTATGTCGTGTCGAACTTCATAAGCCCCTAATGTTCCGACAACGTCGATGTGCAGAAAAGCAACAAGCACCCGGCCGATCTGCCGTCCCCGTTCGCCCCTGCGCTGATGCTGCGGTTTCCCCTCGCCCTCGGCCAAGGCTTTGCTATAAGCATAGACGACGAAAAGGAGCCTGCCCGTGCCCGCTGATCTTTCCCCGATTGACAAGGCCAAGTTCGTCGCAGCCAAACGGGCCGTGGACTACGTTCAATCAGGAATGAAAGTGGGCCTTGGCACCGGATCAACCGCCGCCTGGATGGTCCGCTGTCTGGGGGAGCGGGTGCGCGAAGAGGGGCTGAAAATCCTTGGAGTTCCGACCTCGACCCGGACAGCAGAACTGGCGCGACAGGTCGGTATCAAGGTCACCTCCCTTGACGATGCCAAATGGCTGGACCTGACGATCGACGGCGCGGATGAGTTTGACCAGCATCTGGCACTGATCAAAGGCGGTGGCGCAGCCCTATTGCAGGAAAAGATTGTCGCGACCGCGTCCGATCAGATGATTGTGATCGCCGATGCCGCAAAAGAAGTGGCGCAACTGGGGGCTTTCCCCTTGCCCGTTGAAGTGATCCCGTTTGGCTGGCAGACCACCAAGGCCCTGATTGAGGAGACTTTGGTTGCGCTGGATGTTCTGAACCGTGACGTGACCCTGCGCATGAACGGCGACCGGCCCCTGATGACCGATGAAAGCAATTACATCGTTGACCTGCATCTGAAGCGCATCGGCAACCCCCGGCAGCTGGCTCTGGTGCTCAACCAAATTCCGGGCGTTGTTGAAAACGGACTTTTCATCGACATCTGTGACATTGTGGTGATCGGTCATGCCGACGGGCGGGTGACGGTCCGCGACATCAATCAGGGTATCGTGACCGACGACCGCATCGAATTCGCGCCAAGCGACAATATTTTCAGTGACATGGGTGACTGACGTGGCCTTCGACTACGACCTTTTCGTGATTGGCGGCGGCTCTGGTGGCGTGCGCGCGGCGCGGATTGCGGCGGCGGAGGGTGGAGCGCGGGTTGGTCTGGCCGAGGAAAGCCGGATGGGCGGCACCTGCGTCATTCGCGGTTGTGTGCCCAAAAAACTGATGGTCAATGCCTCAGGCTATGCCAAGACCTTCACCGATGCCGTGGCCTATGGCTGGAACGTGACCGCCGGGCCGTTTGACTGGGCAAGGTTCCGCACCTCTTTGGATGCCGAGTTGAACCGATTGGAAGCGGCGTATCGCAGCACGTTGATCAACGCGGGCGTCATTGTTCACGATTGCCGCGCGGTTGTGGTGGATGCGCATACCGTTCGGCTGGCCAGCGGTCAGAGTGTTTCTGCCAAGCACATCCTGATCGCCACCGGCGGCTGGCCCTTTGTGCCCGATATTCCGGGGGCCGATCTTGCGGTCACCTCGAATGAGATGTTCAGCCTGCCAGCCCTGCCCAAACGGGCGCTGGTGGTGGGCGGCGGTTATATTGCCAGCGAATTTGCCTGCATACTCAACGGCCTTGGGGTTAAGGTCACGCTGGTTTACCGGGGCGAACAAATTCTGCGCGGCTTTGATGACGAGGCGCGCAACCTTGTCGTCACTTCCATGCAGGCCAACGGCATCATCATTCGCTGCAACACGGATGTCACACGGCTGGAACGCACGACAACTGACATTCGCGCCACTGCCACAGATGGCACGGCCGAAAATTTCGACCTTGTGCTTTATGCCACGGGCCGCCGCCCCAATGCTTCTGGCCTTGGGCTGGAGGACTTGGGGGTTGCCTTTGGCAAGCAGGGCGAGATTGTGGTGAACGAGTGGAGCCAGACCGCCGTCCCGTCGATCTATGCGGTGGGCGATGTGACCAACCGGCTGAACCTGACCCCGATTGCCATCCGCGAAGGGCATAGTTTTGCCGATACGGTTTTTCGGGCCATGCCATCGATGGCCGATCACAGGCTGGTGGCGTCTGCGGTTTTCACTCAGCCCGAACTTGGCACGGTGGGGATGACGGAAGAACAGGGCAAAGCGCGCGGCGGGGTCGAGGTTTATGCCACCAGCTTCCGCCCTATGAAGTCGATGTTTGCCGGGCGTGAGGACCGGATGCTGATGAAGTTGATCGTCGACTCCGCCAACCGCAAAGTCCTCGGCTGCCATATCGTCGGGCCGGAGGCGGGCGAAATGATCCAGCTTGCAGCGATTGCCGTAAAGATGGCGGCAACGAAAGAAGATTTTGACCGCACGGTGGCGGTGCACCCGACCGCAGCGGAAGAACTGGTCACGATGCGAAAGCCAGTGCGCATCTATCCTGCCGTTTGACTTGATTTCCGGCGAGAAATCACCAGTTTACCCCAAGAACATCAGAGAGGATAACCGATGGCAGGTGGGAACGGCCCCTGGGGCGGCGACAACGGCCCCGATGACGACAAGGGGCGCAAGGGTGAACCACGCGGGCCGGACCGGCGCGGCGCGGGTCCGCAAATTCCCGATCTGGATCAAGTGCTTCGCAAGGGGCAAGAGCGGCTTCGTGTCATCATGGGCGGCGGAGGCAACGGCGGCACTGGCGGCGGCGGCCCGACCATGCCCGATGGCAACTGGTTTTTCTCGCGTCAGGGTCTGATCTCGGGCGTGATTGCGCTTGGGTTGATCTGGTCCTACCTTAGCTTTTATCAGGTCCAGCCCAACGAACGCGCGGTCGAATTGTTGTTCGGCAAGTTCTATCAGGTCAAGGCCGATGGTCTGAACCTGGCGCCCTGGCCGTTCGTTTCGGCGGAAATCGTCAACACCAGCCAGCAGCGCACCACGGAAATCGGCACCGGGGCCGGGGGCGAACTGGACAACGGCCTGATGCTGACCGGCGATCAGAACATCGTCGATATCGAGTTTCAGGTGGTCTGGAACGTCAGCGATCCGGCGAAATACCTGTTCAACCTGAAAGAACCAGAGGACACCATCCGCGCGGTTTCTGAATCGGCTGTGCGTGACATCGTGGCGCGCAGTCAATTGGCGCCGATCCTGAACAAGAACCGCGGAGAGGTGGAAGACAGCCTGATGCGTGAGGTTCAGGCCACGCTTGACACCTATGACAGCGGCATTTCGGTGGTGCGGGTCAACCTCTTGAAATCGGACGTGCCGGCAGAGGTGGCTGACAGCTTCCGCGCCGTACAGGCCGCACAACAAAAGCGTGACCAGTTGCAGAAAGAGGCCAACGCTTACGCCAACACCGCCACAGCAGCGGCGCGCGGTCAGGCCAGTCAGACCTTGCAGGAGGCGCAGGCCTATGCAGCACAGGTCGTCAATCAGGCTCAGGGTGACGCCAGCCGCTTCCTTTCGGTCTATACCGAATATGTGAAGGCCCCGGAAGTCACCCGCAAACGGATGTATCTGGAAACGATGGAACAGGTTCTGGGCGGCTCCAACAAGGTGATCATGGACAGTGCGGCCAGTCAGGGCACCGTGCCCTACCTGCCCTTGGGCAACCTTTTGACGCCGAAAGCCACCACCAAAGGGGCAAGCAACTGATGAAGCTGATTTATACGCTCCCCGTTCTGGCGATCCTTCTGGCCACGGCGCTGTCCTCGATCTTTATCGTGGACACCCGCGAAAAGGTGCTGGTTCTGCAATTTGGCGAAGTGACGCAAGTGGTGGACGCGCCGGGCCTTTATTTCAAGGTGCCGTTCGTTCAGGACGTGTTCCGCTATGATGACCGTATTTTGGGGCTGGTCACCGACCCGCAGGAAATCACCTTTGCCGATCAGCGGCGTCTGGTGGTGGATGCGTTCGCGCGCTGGCGGATCGTCGATTTGCAGAAGTTCCGCCGTGCCGTAGGCTCGGGCGGGATTGCCGAAGCCGGGTCGAACCTGTCGAAAATCGTGAACCCGGTGGTGCGCGACGTTCTGGGCTCTGTCCCCTTGCAGTCAGTGCTGTCAGAGGACCGTGTGGCCTTGATGAACAAGATCCGTGACAATGCCAAAGCGAAGGCTGCGACCCTGGGCATAGATGTCATTGACGTGCGGCTGACCCGGACCGATTTGCCCAAGCAAAACCTTGATGCGACCTATGCAAGGATGCAGGCCGAACGGCAACGCGATGCGGCGGACGAGATTGGCCGTGGCAACGAGGCGGCGCAGACCATCCGGGCCGAGGCCGACCGCCAGGCGGTTGAAAGCAAGTCAGAGGCCAGCAAGCAAGCCTCTATCGTGCGCGGTCAGGCCGATGCGAAACGCGCCGCGATCTACGCCGAGGCCTACGGCAAAGACCCGGAGTTTTTCGCCTTCACCCGGTCGCTTTCCGCCTATACGGCGGCTTTCCAACCGGGCAACACCGCCTTCGTGTTGGCACCCAAGGGAGAGTTCTTCCAATATCTGGGGTCAGAACCTTCGGGGAGTGGGGCAGCAGGGTCAGCCGCCTCGTCAGGTGCAACCGGAACCGGTAGCACTGTGGCTGGTGGAAGCGCGCCTAAATCACCATGATGCGATGAAACCCTACGTGCTTCTCACGCGGCTTTGACAGAAAGTCAGGTTGTTTGCGTTGCAAAACGCGCCGCACGGACGATGATATATGACATACCTATTTCGGCCTCGCATTGCGCGGGGCCGGGCACATCGAGAGGAGTTCGAACGTGCAAGCGACCGATTTGATCACACGAAAGCCTGCCACCCGCCCCAACGCGCCCAAGCGCATGCTGATGGCTCTTGGCATGGGTCTGGCACTTACCATCAGCCCGATGGCCGGGGCCGTCATGGCCCAGGGCGTCCCGGCAAGTTTTGCTGACCTTGTGGAAAAATTCTCACCGGCGGTGGTGGACATAACGACCTCGTCCATCGTGGCGGCACAGGCCGACAGCCAGTTGCAAGTGC
The DNA here is from genome assembly GCA_038231395.1 of Rhodobacterales bacterium. Classification (GTDB taxonomy): domain Bacteria; phylum Pseudomonadota; class Alphaproteobacteria; order Rhodobacterales; family Rhodobacteraceae; genus Stagnihabitans. The sequence goes on along the minus strand of JBBRLL010000005.1, from coordinate 58,815 downwards.
CGCCCGGCTCGCCGTTCGAGAAGTTCTTCAAGGACTTCAACGGGCAAAATGGCCAGAACGGTGCCAAGCCTGACACGCCGATGGAGAAGTCTGAGGCTTTGGGCTCGGGCTACATCATCTCGGCTGACGGCTATATCGTGACCAACAACCACGTGATCGACGGGGCTGACGATATCCAGATCGAAACCTTTGGTCACAAGACCTTCAAGGCCAAGCTGATCGGTCGGGACCTGAAAACCGACGTGGCCTTGCTGAAGGTGGAAAGCACGGAGCCGCTGCCCTTCGTGGCGTTTGGCGACAGCGACAAGATGCGCGTCGGCGATTGGGTCGTGGCCATGGGCAACCCCTTGGGGCAGGGCTTTTCGGTTTCGGCCGGGATCGTTTCGGCCATCGGGCGCGAGCTGAACGGCACCTATGACAACTTCTTCCAGACAGATGCCGCGATCAACAAAGGCAACTCGGGTGGGCCGCTGTTCAACGTGAGCGGCGAAGTGATCGGGATGAACACCGCGATCCTGTCACCCTCTGGCGGGTCGATCGGGATCGGTTTCTCGATGGCGTCCAACGTGGTCAGCAAGGTGGTTGATCAGCTCAAGCAGTTTGGTGAGACGCGGCGCGGCTGGCTGGGTGTGCGGATTCAGGACGTCAGCCCGGATGTGGCCGATGCGATGGGTCTGCCCGCCGCAAAAGGCGCGTTGGTCACGGACGTGCCGGATGGTCCGGGCAAAGATGCCGGTATCGTTTCGGGCGATGTGATCGTGACCTTCAACGGCAAAGAGGTGAAGGATTCCAAAGAGTTGGTGCGGATTGTTGCGGACGCTCCTATCGGTGATATGGTTGCGGTCGTGGTGTTGCGCGCTGGAAAATCAACGGATCTGAGCGTGAAGCTGGGCCGTCGTGAGGATGCGGAAGCCAAGACCCAACCCGCAGCGCAGAAATCCACCACTCCGGACAAACCTGCAACGGGCGTTGTCATGGGTCTGACTCTGCAGGCGTTCACCGACCAGATGGCCGCCGATCTGGGCATGGCGGCCGGTGACAAGGGCTTGGTCGTCATGAAGGTTGATGTCGCATCCGAGGCTTACACCAAAGGTCTGCGTGAGGGCGACGTGATCTCGGAAGCTGGCCAGCAAAAGGTGGCGACCGTGAAGGACCTGGAGGACCGCGTGTCAGAGGCCAAGGATGCCGGACGCAAGTCTATCCTGCTTTTGGTGCGCACCCAGGGCGATCCGCGCTTTGTGGCGCTGTCCTTGGAATAAGGCGGCACCGTTCTAAGCCCGCTCTGTTTTAGGGTGGTGCAGGGAAAAACGATGAAGGCGGCGGGGTCACTCCCGCCGCTTTTTCATTGGATCTCGGCAAGCAACTGTTCGCAGAAGGCCCGCATCCGCTGGACGCACTCTTGCACCAGCCTGCGCCCCGTCACCGTTTGCATGGTAGCGGGCAAGCGCGTGCCATACCCGTTCGTCAGCCGCGATCCGTAAGCAATTGGCCGAAACCCGGCGCAGATGACAAGGTCATGCGCGCCATCGCTGTGCGCGTTCCATTGGCGCAGCACCCGCGCGGCCTCGTTAGCGGCGGTTATAGCGCCCCTTGTGGTTCGCCCTGCGCCACAGCCACCAACCCCAGCGTCTGAGCGGCCTTCAGCGACAAAACGGCGGTGTCCAATCCGTGATCGGCCTGATAGTGCCGGATCGCCAGCAGGGTGGCATCGTCCAGCACTCCGTTCAGGGTCGCCAGATAATAGCCGCGGACCAGAAGGGCGCGTTGCAGGGTGATGATGGTGTCGGGGGTCAACTGATCGTAGCACGGGGTGCGGACAAAGACATCTTCGCGGTCATGGATCATCCGCTGTCTGGCGGTGCTGTTGTAGCTGGCCGGGCGGGTCACCTTGCCAGATGCGTCGCGAAGTTCGGGCTGGTCAAGCCTGGTTTCGGTGACCGTTTCAATCATGGCCGGAATGGTATCGTGGCCCCAGCAAGCGCCTTCGGGCAGGGCAGGAGGGCCAGCCGCGCCGCGCGGTATCGCTTCGCCGGTCAGGTCGTCAGACGCGGGGGCAGCCACCGGAACAGGGTCGCCACAGGCACTTAGCCACAGGCAAGCCGCCAGTCCCGCGCAAATCTGAAGCCTCATCCTGCCTGCCCCGCCCTTTGTTGCAACCATCATAGGGGGAACGGGGGTGTAGGAAAAGCCTTTGACGAAGATCGGCTGCCCCCGTCAGGGCTGGTCGCCCGCGCGCGCGATCTCGGCCCGGAAATCGGGTGAGAGCAGCCGGTCCAGCAGGGGGGACATATCCTCGATCACCTCGGCCACGACATGCACCACGCCGGCATCGCGCTGCAAGCGGCCCGTCACCCGCAACAATCGGCCCGAGATGACGGCGCGGCGGAACCGTTCGTACATATTGGCCCAGACGACGACGTTGGCGACACCCGTCTCATCCTCCAACGTGAGGAAAATCACACCCTTGGCGGTGCCGGGGCGCTGGCGCACCAGAACCAGCCCGGCCACGCAAACCCGCGCCCCTGACGAAGGCTCATCCAGGCGGCGCGCGGGCAGGGCGGCAGGCGGGCGTGGCCATGTGTTGGGCCGGGGCGATGGCGTTAACCAGTCTGACATGAGAACGAAGATAGAACATCTGCCAAGGTTCGGCAAGCGGACAACAGGGGGTGGAACCCCGCGCGCCCTTGCGCTAGGTAATGTCAACACTGGCACGAGGGTATGATGGCGAAGATCACTTATGTCGAATTCGGCGGCAAAGAGCACACGATTGAGGTCGCAAACGGCCTGACCGTGATGGAAGGCGCGCGTGACAATGGCATCCCGGGGATTGAGGCGGATTGCGGCGGCGCCTGCGCCTGCTCGACCTGCCATGTCTATGTGGATCCCGATTGGGTTGCCCGGTTGCCCAAGAAAGACGCGATGGAGGCTGACATGCTGGATTTCGCCTGGCAACCTGATCCGGTGCGTTCACGCCTGACCTGCCAGATCAAAGTCTCTGCCGCGATCGAAGGGCTGCGCGTGCAGATGCCGCAAAAGCAAATCTGACGCCTTTCATCTGTTGATACATATCCGAACGAAGGTCCGGAGGGTGTGAAACCCCTCCGGCTGCCGGTCAAGTCGATCCTAGTTCGTTTTGCGGGTCGGCATGAACGGCAAGGGGGCCACCGGCACGCCGTCTTGCAACAGTTTGATTGCGTCTTGCGGTCGCGCCTCGCCATAGATGGAGCGTTCCGGGGCAGTGCCGTCGTGCATCTTGCGCGCTTCGGCCACGAAATTCATCCCGACATATTCCGAGTTCGCTTCGACCTTGCGGCGCAGGTCTGCCATGGCGGTTTCCATCTCTGATGACGGGGTCGACAGGGTGCCGCCCTGCGAAGCACGTTCTGGTGAAACATCCCCGCGCGCAGCACCGCCAATAGCCACATTGGGCGACATCAGGGCCTTTTCCACCGCCACCACACCACAGACCGGGCAGGCGATATGGCCGGACAGCACAAGGCTTTCATAGGCCGCGGCCGATTGAAACCAGCTGTCAAAGCCATGGTCGGACGAACATTTCAGGGTGTAGCGGATCATGTTGGGTCAACTGATGTTGATGTCACACCAGTATGGCATGGCTTTTGGGGGCGGCGTGTTTTGGTCAGCAAAAACCGGATGCCGGTTTTCAAAGTAACCCTTTGGACTGTTTCACACTCCTGTCAAGAAGCGGTTAATTTCGCCCGTTTGCCTTTGGCTGCGGGGGCAAGGTGTTCCGGAGTGTCGGCAAGATGCGTCAGCAGATTGGCCAGTTCGGGTTCAGCGACCTGATGAGCCGCCACGTCCGCCGAAAACCACTTGCGACGACGCTCTTTACGCTCTGGGAAACTGCTTTTCAGCGTCTGCACACGCAAGGGATAAATCGCAACCGCGCAGCCCAGTGGCACCTTGTCGCCCAATATCTTGTCGTAAGAATAGCTGCCGATCGCCATGGCGCTGACCTTGCCCTCGACCCCGGCCTCCTCCCACGCCTCGCGCGCAGCGGCGGCTTGCGACGAAAGGCCAGCCATTGGCCAACCCTTGGGCAGAACCCAACGCCGCGTCTCTCGCGAGGTGACCAGCAAAACCTGCACCCGGCCTTTGTGCATCCGCCAACACAAGGCAGCAACCTGGGCCGCGACCTGCGCCACCACTTCAGCCGGCTGATCCTCCGGCATGGCTGCCGGGACTTGGGTTAGGTTCCCCTCTGACACAGGGGTTGAATCTGAAAATGACACGATATTTCGCCTGTACCAGTTTCGCCCGTCCGAGCTTGATTTGATCATCAATGTCAGGGGCGCTGCCAGATCACGGTGACACAAAGACGCTGCGACGCAAGAGATTAAAGGCCCGCCCCTGTCAGAATATCGTGAATTATCTGAACGCCGTCGTCCGCGGTGCTCAGGCTTTGGGCGGCGGCGGTTGCCAGTTGGTCCTGACGCGTGGCATCCAGACCTTGAAGCGCCAGACCGAGGGTTGCGGGATTGGCAACGGGCACCGCGCCCGAAGCGTTGTCCAGCGAAAGGTAGGGGCCGGCGAAATTCTCTACCGAGGGGCCGTGCAGAACCGCGCAGCCAAAGCGTACCGGCTCCCACGGGGTGTGGCCGCCGCGTGGCGCAAAACTGCCGCCGACAAAGCAAGCGCCGGACGCCGCGTACCACAGGTCCATCTCGCCCATCGTATCGGCCAGAAACACCGCCTGCTTTCCGGGCATGGCACCGGCAGTGCGGCGCAAGAAAGCAATCCCGCGAGAGGTCAGCAGGCCTGCCACCTCGTCCCCCCGGCGCGGATGGCGCGGCGCAAGGATCAGGTGGCGGAAGGTGGTTTGGGACAGGAAGGCGTCCAGCACAGCCGCCTCCTCGCCCTCATGGGTCGATGCCGCCAAAAGCCAATCGGCACGGCTGTTGCGTGGCGATACTTCGGGCGCGGGAAGCTGGCGGATGGCCACAGATTTCAGGTCGCAGTCCGGCCGCATCGCCACAAGGGGCAAGCCAAGCGACTGGAGCCGCCGGGCTGAAGCGCTGTCTTGGGCGGAGGCCATCCTGACCACCGCCAACGCCTTGGCCATCACCGGTTGCAGCGCGGTCCAGCCTTGAAAACTACGCTCCGACATCCGTGCGCCAATCAGGAACACGGGCACGCCTGCCTTGGCGCAGGCGGCAAACCGGCGCGGGTAAATCTCACCCTCCACGGTGATCAGGGCTTGGGGGTGCCATGTCCGCAAGACGCGCGCCAAGGGACCGCTCAGATCCAGCGGCGCAAAAGCCGCAGTGACGTTTGGCAAGCCCCACCCCGTCACCATCGCCCGCGCGGTGGCGGTGTTTGAGGTGACCAGCACACAAAGACCGGGGCGGGCGGCGATCAGCGCACGCACCACCCATTCCGCCGAGGCGAGTTCGCCGTTTGAGGCGCCGTGCAGCCAGATCGCCGGGCCATTCGGGGCCGCAAAATGCCCCAGACGTTCGGTCAAAGCCAATGCTGGCTCTGCCCCGGTAACCCTGCGCCACAAGGCCACCGCAAGCATGACCAGCGGGACAAGGGGCAGCAAAAGCCGGGTCAATGCGCGCATCAAGCCTCCTGATCCGGGCAAGCTTTAGGGTGCGGCTGGACTACAGGCAAGCTTACAAAGGCGGCGGTCGTCTGGCTGGCCAATCCGTGGCCAGATGCCAGGCCTGCCCCATCGCCAGAACCGCCGCATCCGATCCGACTTTGCCCGCCAGTTGCATTCCCATCGGCAAGCCGTTCGTGCCAAAGCCCACCGGGACCGACAGGCAGGGCAGGCCGATCAGGCTGACCGGGATCACAACCTCCATCCAGCGGTGATAGGTGTCCATCTTGCGGCCAGCGATTTCGGCAGGCCAGCGTGCTTCAACCGCAAAGGGCCAGACTTGCGCTGTAGGCAGCGCCACGGCGTCATAGGTCTGAAACAACCGCGCCGCTTGGGCGTACCAGTTGGAGCGGATGACACTCGCCTCATAGACCGCTTGGGCGGTAATGGTCAGGCCCTGCTCAATCTCCCACAGGGTTTCCGGCTTTAACTGCGCCCGTTTGGCCGGGTCGTTGTAAAGGGCGCGAAACCCGTTGGCGTTGAGCATGGCGCGCAGGGTGGTCCAGGCCTGCCACAGATGTTCAGCGGGGTAGGGCGGCGGGATAGGCTCCACCACGGCCCCCATCGCTTCCATCTGGTGCAAGGCGGTCTGGCACAGGTCCAAAATTCCGGGATCGGTTGCATAGGCACCGCCCCAGTCGGCGGCCCATGCGATGCGCTTGCCTTTCAGGCTGCCGCGATCAAGCCCGGTCACATAGTCGCCAGCCACCCGGTTAAACGGCACCTCGGGGTTGGGCCCGGCCTGCACCTGCAACAGGCGGGCCACGTCTTCGATGGTGCGGCCCATCGGGCCTGAGGTGGACAGGGTGGCGAGATACGTGTCGCCCTCGGCATCGGTGGGCACCAGACCCCAGGTCGGACGAAAGCCGTAGACATTGCAGAACGCGGCCGGGTTGCGCAACGATCCCATCATGTCGGACCCATCGGCCACCGGCACCAACCGGGCGGCAAGTGCAGCCGCTGCGCCTCCAGATGAGCCCCCGGCAGAGCGGGTCCGGTCATAGGGGTTCAGTGTGGCACCAAAGACCGGGTTGAAGGTGTGGCTGCCATGGCCCCATTCCGGCGCGTTGGTCTTGCCGATGAAAATCGCCCCCGCCGCCCGCATCCGCGCGGCCAGCAAGTCATCCTTGTCCGGCACAAAATCCTTGAAGAGGGGGGAGCCCCAGGTTGTGCGCAACCCCTTGGTCGCACACAGGTCTTTGACCGCCATGGGTATTCCGTGCAGCCATCCTTGCGAGGGGGCGTCATCGGCAGCCTTGGCCTCTGCCATCAGGGCGTCGTCGTCGCGCGGCGAGACTATCGCATTGACGTGCGGGTTCACGGTGGCGATCCGCGCAAGATAAGCCGCCATCACTTCTGACGGTGCGAGTGTGCGGGCGGCGATCCTCCGCGACAGGTCGGACGCAGAATACTGCCAGATGTCCATTTTTTAAGTGCCCAAATTCGCGCGTGAGGGGTCCGGGAAGGGCAGACAGCCCTTCCCAGTTTGTTCAGGCGCGCCTTACTTTTGCAGTTCGGTCCAGATGGCGGTCTGATAGTCCAGCGCTTTGCCAGTGCAGATCGTGACGAAGTGCCCGTTTTTCATAAGCTCCGGTGACATGTTCACCTCTGGCGCGTCTTTCATGTCGGCAGGCAGGAACGCCGCCGAGCCTTCGATGCCGTTGGCGTAGTGCGCGAAGGCCGAAATGGCAGCCGCGTTTTCCGGGTCCATGATGAAGTTCAGGAACAAGTAGGCATTGTCGACGTTTTTGGCGTCGGACAGCAGGACGACGTTGTCCATCCAAAGACCAAAGCCCTCTTTGGGGAAATTGAACTTCACGTCAGGGTTGCCCAGACGCGCGCGCAGGCCCGATCCGTTCCAGTCGACGGTGGCCGCGTAATCGTGGTTGTCCATCTTTTCGATGGTCGAATAGTCCATCGACAGCCACTTCGGCTTGGCTGCAATCAGCGCATCGCGGACTTTTTTCATCACAGCCGGGTCTTCCGAGCAGATCGTGCCGCCTTCGTAAAGCGTCGTCAGCGCCAGCACGTCGCCCATTTCGGGGATGATGTTGATCTTGCCTGCCAGTTCTTTCGGGGGGTCAAGGAAGATGGCAGAGCTGTCTGCCGGGCCAGAGTAATCCTTGGTGTTGACCGAAACGCCCGTAGCTCCCCACTGCCACGGAACCGACCATTCGCGCCCCATATCCCACTCCACATTCATCCATTGCGCGGCAATATTCTTGTGGTTGGGCAGTTTGGTCATGTCCAGTTTGGTGATCAGGCCCTTGTCGGCGTAAACCTTGACGAAACCGGCGGAAGGCACAGCGAGGTCGAAACCAGCGGCACCCGCCGAGATCTTGGCCAGCGCCGTGTCATTGCTGTCATAATCGGTGATGGTAACCTTGACTTTATAGGTATCCTCGAACTTCTTGATCATCTCGGGTGAGGTGTAGTTGCCCCAGTTGTAAAGGTTGAGGACTCCATCGGCGAAGGCGGCGGTAGAGCCTGCCAGCACCACGGCGACGGCGGTGAGTGTCTTAAGCATCGGACTTCTCCATGTTGTGCCCCGTGTTGGACGGGGTCATTTTCTGTTGCGGTTGACCAGATAGAACAGGCTGAGCAGCACCAGCGTCAAGGCCAGCAGCCCGGTTGAAATTGCATTGACGTCGGGTTTCATCGCCCGGCGCAGTTGGCCGAGCATATAGGTCGGCAAAGTGTCCTGTCCGGGCGACTTGATGAACTCGGTGATCACCACGTCGTCCAGTGAGGTGACAAAGCCCAGCATCGCTCCGGCGAAAATCCCCGGCATCAACAAGGGCAGAGTGACCTTGCGGAAGGTCTGCCATTTGTCGGCGTAAAGGTCGGCCGCGGCGGTTTCCAGCGTCAGGTCCATACCCTCCAGCCGCGCACGGATCGGCAGATAGGCAAAGGGGATGCAGAAGGCTGCGTGTGACAGGATCAGATAGCCAAGGCCAGTATAGCCGGTGACCTTCTTGACGGCGGCGGTGACCAACAGCAGTGCTACGGCGGTGACGATCTCCGGCACCATCAGGGGTTGGTTGATCATCACGTAAATAAAGGTCTCACCGCTGAAGGACGCCCGTCGTGTGGTGCCCAAAGCTGCCATGGTCGCCAGCAAGGTTGACAGGATCGCCGCCGAAAACGCCACTTGCAGCGAGACGATGGTGGCCGATTTCACCTCTGCATTGCTCCACGCAAGGCGATACCAGTCCAGCGAGAAGCCCTGCCACTGCGAGGGGCTCTCGCCCGCGTTGAAGGAATAAACCACCAGCGTCAGGATCGGGGCGTACAGCCCGATAAATACGACGATGGCGATGGTGGAAAAGCCCGGCAGGTCGGTGACGGCAAAGCGGCGGTCAGCCATTTTTGCGCCCTCCGCTGATGGTGCGGACATAGACCAGCAGAGCGATCGTCACGATGATCAGCAAGGCGATCGACAGCGACGACCCCAAAGGCCAGTTGCGGCCCTGCCCGAATTGCAGCTCGATGAAATTGCCAACCATCATGTTCTTGCCGCCACCCAGAATGCGCGGTGTCACGTAAGCGCCAAGGCAGGGCACGAACACCAGGATGGAGCCTGCGACGATCCCCGGTCTGGTGATCGGCAGGATGATCCGCCGCAACACCTGCATGCGGCTGGCGTAAAGGTCATAGCCAGCCTCCAGGAGGCGCATGTCGAAACGGTCGATTGTGGCGTAAAGCGGCAGCACCATCAGCGGCAGATAGACATAGACCATACCGATCAGCAGCGCGGTGTCGGTATAGGTCAGCCGGATCGGCGCGGTGATCAGACCGAGGTTCAGCAGCAGGGTGTTCATCACCCCCTCGTTGCGGATGATCTGGTTGATCGCAAAGGTGCGGATCAGAAGGTTGGTCCAGAACGGGATGGTGATCAGAAACAACCAGCCCGCCCGCGCTTTGGGGGGCCGTGTGGCGATGAACCATGCGGTTGGAAAACCCACCAGAAAGGTCAGGACGGTGGTCACGAAGCTAAGCTTGATCGACCGGACAAAGATTGTCAGATTGCCGTCGGCCAGCTTCATCGTATCAGCAAAGATGTCCTTTTCAAACAGGATGCCGATCCAGCCATCCCAGCTGAACGTCCACTCCACCCCGCCGAAATTGCCCGGGCTTAGGAAGGAATAAACCAGCACGATGGTCAGCGGCCCCACGGCAGCCAAAGTCAAAAGCACCAGAGCAGGGGTGGACAACAGCCACCCGGCGCGGGTTGTGGCGGTGATCTGGTCCTGTTCGGCGGGGCTCATCAAACCTCCAGCACCTGAAGGGCGTCGGGCATGAAGCGCAGGCCGACCGACTGGCCCTTGGTCAGACCATCCTCGCCCGAGGCTGGGCTTTGCAGCCGGGCCACGACCTCTGCCCCGTCCGGCAAGGCCATGTGGCAATGGGTGTCAGTGCCGAAATACACAAGGTTGGTCACTTTGGCCGGCAGCGCGTCCGGCTCATTTTCACTGCAAAGGCGGACCTGTTCGGGCCGCACCGTCAGCGTGACGCGCGACGCCTGACTGGCGGGCGCTGCGACCTTAATTCCGCAATCCAGCCGGTAGGCATCACCGTCGCGGGTGGCGGGCAGAAAGTTCGTCTCACCAATAAAGCTTGCCACGAAACGGTTGACCGGGCGGCTGTAGATATCACGCGGAGAGCCCACCTGTTGCAGCTTGCCCGCACTCATCACGCCGATGCGGTCCGACATGGTCAGGGCTTCTTCCTGATCATGGGTGACGAACACGAAGGTGATGCCGGTTTCCAGTTGCAGGCGTTTGAGTTCCAGTTGCATTTCCTTGCGCAGCTTCAGGTCAAGCGCCGAAAGCGGTTCATCCAGCAAGAGGACCTTGGGCGCGGGGGCCAGCGCGCGGGCCAAAGCCACGCGCTGTTGCTGGCCACCCGAAAGCTGACTGGTCTTGCGGTTGGCCATCGCCTCCATCTTCACCAGGGCCAGCATTTTGGCGACAGTGACCGCGACCTCGGCCTTGGGGCGGCCCATCATTTCAAGACCAAAGCCGATGTTCTGCGCCACGCTCAGATGCGGGAACAGGGCATAGCTTTGAAACACCGTGTTCACCGGGCGCTTGTTGGGCGGCAAGGTAGTGATGTCAGCGCCGTCCAACAAGATTGTCCCGGCAGAGGGCATCTCGAACCCGGCGATCAGGCGCAGCAGCGTGGTTTTGCCGCAACCGGAGGGGCCAAGCAGAGTGAAAAACTCGCCCTGACGGATTTGGACCGAAACGTCATCGAGGGCGCGAACGGCGGTATCGGCGTGGCCAAAGGCTTTGACGACGTGTCTGGCTTCAACGGCGATGGTTTGGGTCACCGCTTGCTCCCTGTCATTTTGGTCACTTTGCGCGGCGTTTCCCGGCAGTTGCAAATGATTCCTTCTGGTTAAGCCGTCAACTTGGGGCGGCGCGCTGCCATAGGTTGTGCAAGCTCTATTTCCGCGCATAAAGCGATCAAGTCCTCGTCGCGTCCAAAGGCTGCGGCAAGATGGATGCCGATCGGCAGCCCGTCTTTCGACTGGCCCAAAGGCACCGATGCGGCAGGCTGGCCCGAGGCGTTGAAGATGGCGCAGAACGGCGAGTAGGCGAAAATCCCCTCCGGTCCGGTGCGATAGGCCAGATAGTCGGTGGTGGTGTGGGCAAAGCGGCCAACCTTGGCCGGAGGTTCAGCAAGGGTGGCGGACAAGAGAATGTCACAGCCCGCAAAAGCGGCAGCCATCTGACGACCAAAGGCGTGAATTTCCCCAACCGCCTCCAGATAGCGCAGGGGGGACAGGGCCTCGGCGTAGGCTGTGGCACCGCGCCCGACCCCTTCCACCAGGTCATCCGTGAGCGGGCGGCCGTTCAGAGCGCTGCGGATGGAAAGAGCGGTGCCTACGGCGACAATATCGGTCCAGGCCCGCATCATCATTGGCACGTCGGCCTTGGGTAAACCGGGAGTGACGTGGTGACCAAGACCTTCCAGCAGCCGGCCAGCGGCACGGACCACTTCGGCCACTTCCGGGTGGATCGGCTGACCGGTGAAGGTGGTATCGCAAAGCGCCACACGCAGGCGGCGCGGCGGACGGCTGATCGCATCGGCATGGCTTTTCTGAAGGGCAGGGGCCGCATAGGGGGCACCAAGGTCGGGGCCAGCGCAGGCATCCAACATCCGCGCGGTGTCACGGACCGACCGGGTGAGGAACCCGTCAATCGACATGCCTGCCCAACCCTCACCGGCGAAAGGGCCATCCGGCAAACGGGCGCGGGTGGGCTTAAAGCCGAAAAGACCGCAACATGAGGCTGGAATGCGCACCGATCCGCCGCCATCCGACCCATGGGCAAAAGGCACGATCCCCGCCGCAACCACAGCCCCGGCACCGCCCGACGACCCGCCAGAGGTGTGATCCAGGCTCCACGGGTTGCGCGTCGGTCCGCCGTAAACCGCGCTTTCGGTTGCGGCCCCGATGCCACCTTCCGGGCTGGTGGTGCGGCCAAAGGTGACAACTCCGGTGGCGCGGATACGGTCGTAAATGGCGCTGTCGCCCTTGTAGACCGTGTTGGCGAACAGCCGGGAGCCGTTGTGAGACGGGAAATCCACCGCTTCGCACCCCAGATCCTTCAGAAGAAACGGCACACCCCGGAACGGACCGTGCGGCAGGCCAGCGGCGATGTTGCGGCGGGCCACGGTCTCTTGCGTCAGAACCACCGCGTTCAAAGCGGGGTTCAGGGCCGCAACCTTGGCCAGCGCTGCGTCCAGCATTTCGCTCGGCGTGACCTCACCCGAGGCAATGCGGGCCGCAAGTCCCGTGGCATCTTCCGCCAGAAAATCTATGCTGGTACCGTTCATATATGCCCCCGATGCGTCGTTTGTTTGCGCCCGTCCTCAAGATGAACCGGGACAACTTTGGCCATGATACTGAGCAGTCGGAGGCTGCTGCGTCCGTCCCGCCTGCGGCGCTTTGCTGTCGGATTTGGGCTTTGGTCTGCAGCGGGTTGACCTTTCGGATCAGGAACCTGCGGTGTCGCCATGGGCCGCGCGCCGCACAAGGGGCAGCAAAATCGCGCCAAGGCTTTCCATGCTAAGCGGTTTGGCGACAAAGCCGTCAAAATGGCCGTCATCCTCGTCGTTGGCATTGGGCTTGTAGGACAAGGCGCCTTTGTGCAGGAATGGCCCGGTTGCATCGGCCGACATGGCGACGACGATGATCTGCCGGCCAACCTGCGGCAGGGCCCGGATGCGGCGCAGGGTTTCGACGCCGTCCATCTCGGGCATCAGCAAGTCCAGAAGGATGATCGGCACAGGTTTGGCGGTGGTAAACGCTTCGGCAGCCAATCCGGCCAGATGTTCAAGCGCTTCGGCCCCGCCGGCGACCTCGACCGGGTCCGCCCCAAGCTGGCGCAGGTAGGTGATCGCAACCAGACGGTTTGTGGCAATGTCATCGACGACCAGCACCCTTACGCCCGCCAAGCTCCCCACTTTTGCGCGTTCTGCAACGGCCACATCGGCGGCATGGGCCCCCTCGACTGCCAAAGTCAGCAGAAAATGCGCACCGGAAGCCGAGGGCAACAACACCAGATCGCCCCCCATCCGCCGTGCCAAGGTGCGACCGATGGACATGCCAAGGCCGGTGCCGGGCACATTAAGCTGGCCGCGAAAGAACGGGTCGAATATCTTGTCGCGCAGGGCCTCGGGCACGCCGGTGCCGGTGTCAGCCACCTTGATCGCCAGCATTCCGGACCGTTGTTCGTAGGCATAGACCGAGATCTGGCCCTGTTGGGTGTGTTTCACCGCATTGGACAAGATGTTTGAAAGGCATTGCCGCAGCCTTTGTCCGTCCAGCCGGGCGTATTGCGGAACCCCGTCATGGATTGAAAAATACTGCCGTAACCCTGCATCTTCAATCTGCTGGCGGAACAAGGCGACCGCGCTGGCAATCTCCGCCCTCAGGTCCAGCGCGCGCGGGCGGATCGGCAATTCACCGGCCTGTACCGCCGACAGGTCCAGAATATCGTCAAGGATCACCGACAGGCTGCGCGCCGATTGCACAAGCACCGACAGCCTTTCGCGTTGTGAGGCGGTCTGAGCACCGGCGAGTTCGGCATCACCCATCCCCAGAATAGCGTTCAACGGGGTGCGCAATTCATGGCTCATCTGCGCCAGAAAGCGGGATTTCGCTTGATCGGCGTCGCGTGCTGCCGTGCGGTCGCGCCGCATCTCATCATGCAGGGCATGGATCGACTGCATGTTGATGATTGCAAAGTAGGACGCGGCCACCACGCAGGCCGAGGTGACAAGCAAGCCGTAATAATCGCCCATACTGACCCAATACCAACTGTTCGAAACAGCCCCAGAACCGATCAGTGCCAGCTCCCCCACGATGCCCAGAGGCAGATGGACCGTGCGAACTGTCGAGATGTGCATTTGGGCCACCAACAAAGACCCCACGGCGAAGGCCTTGGCCAGGGGTAAATTGAGCTGCCAAATCAGGGCCGGTAGAACAGAGTAGCACAATGTCGAGATCAGAAATGCTGCAAGCATCGCCAGATAGCGTCCGGGCTCTTTTGGCGGATCAAGGTCTTTCAAAAGCCGAAGACCGATCGACAGGCTGACGCTTTTCAACACCCACATGACAATGCACAAGGCGGTGGGCAGAAAAAATGCGGCGACGGCGAAGGCGACCGTTTCAAGCCGACGGCGATCCCGTTCCAGCCGGTAGGCGACAGAATATTGGCTGGCGACTTCGTCCCGCGATTGCCGTTGGGCAAAGCGCAATAGGGCAGCGGTCCGGTTGGATGCGTTGGACTCTGTCATACTTGGAACACTATACCATTAAGCCACAATCAGAGCGCCCCTGTTGAACGCCTCATGGGGCCGGAGGTTTGATGGCCACTTCCTGCCAGAAGTGGCCGTCCGCGCCAAAGATCAGAATGCGGTTGTCTGTGGTCACCACCGCCACCCAGCCTGACCCCATGGTGACGGCCGCAGCCAAAGCGCCGGCAGGCATTTGCAGCGCGGGCGGCAGAGTTGGATGCGCGCCCGGCAACGGCAAGCGGGTGACAAGCAGCCAAACCACGGTTAAGACGCCACCGATCAGGCTGGCGGTCAGGATGATCACCAGCCATTTCAGCAAAGCCACCGACGGCGGCAGCGCCACATCATCTTCCGGAGTGTCAGCCATGGTCCCCACTATTCCCTCTGAAGATCTGCCGGAGGAGGATGCTTTGTTCATCACTATTCCCGAACTTGCCCCGCAGCGCCTTGATAAGGCGCTTGCCCAGCTTGTGCCAGAGGATGCCGCTTTGTCGCGCAGCCGTCTGGCCCGGATGATTGAAGAGGGCGCCGTCAGCCGCAATGGCGTGCCCGCGCTTGACGGCAAGGCCAAGGTTGCGGAAGGCGAAGTTTACCGCATTCAGCTTGACCCGCCCGAAATGGTCGAGACTTTGGCACAAGATATTGCGCTGTCCATTGTTTGGGAGGACGGCGATCTGATCGTGATCGACAAGCCAGCGGGCATGGTGGTGCATCCCGCTCCTGGCAGCCCTCGGGGGACTTTGGTGAACGCGCTGTTGTTCCATTGCGGCGACACGCTGTCTGGCATTGGCGGGGAGCGCAGGCCCGGAATTGTTCACCGCATCGACAAGGACACCACCGGCCTTCTGGTCGTGGCAAAGTCTGACCGTGCCCATCACGGTTTGGCCAGGCAGTTCGAAGAGCACACCGTTCAACGCCGCTACATGGCCGTGGTGCACGGCTGTCCGGCGGCGGGTGACCCGCGGCTGCGGGGACTGCGGGGCATCACTGTCGAGGCCGGCGGGATCATCCGCATTGCCACCGAACTTGCCCGCCACAAGACGGACCGGCAGCGGCAGGCCGTGGTCTGGGACGGCGCTGGTCGTCATGCGGTAACGCGGCTGCACGTGATGGAAAATTACCACGGCGGGGCCGCATTGGTGGAATGTTGGCTGGAAACCGGGCGGACCCACCAAATCCGGGTTCATATGTCCTATGCGGGCCACGGCTTGATCGGCGATCCGACCTATGGCGGCACGCGGCGTCTGGCGCCCAAAACCTTTGACGACGCAGCGGAACTGGCCAACACCTTCCCACGGCAGGCCTTGCACGCCGCCACTTTGGGGTTTGACCATCCGGTGACCGGCGAAAGGCTGGACTTTTCCTCGCCGCTGCCTGCTGATTTTCAAGGGCTGGTCAGTGCATTGCAGGCTGCCTGATCCGCACCGATACCGTGCAGATATGCGGAGATACCGCGCTGGCGTTGCGACGGAACTTGGTTCACGCTGCGTTAACACCTGCATGGTAGCCAATCGTGCAGGCCGCGCAGATGCGGGTCGAAACGGGGCTTGAACCAAAGCGGTGCGGTCCTTACGTGAGCAATTCGTGTTCCGGGGGCGCAATCGCACCGGAATGTAACAGGGGGCGTCGAATATGAGCACCTATGCAAATCTGCCGGCACCAAGCCCAGAGCAGGGGCTTAACCGGTATATGCAGGAAATCCGCAAGTTTCCTTTGCTGGAGCCTGAGGAAGAATACATGCTGGCCAAACGTTGGGTCGACCATCAGGACACGCAGGCCGCGCATAAAATGGTCACCTCGCACCTGAGGCTGGCTGCAAAGATTGCCATGGGCTATCGCGGCTACGGTCTGCCGCAGGCCGAAGTGATCTCGGAGGCCAACGTCGGGCTGATGCAGGCGGTCAAACGCTTTGACCCGGAGCGCGGCTTTCGGCTGGCGACCTATGCGATGTGGTGGATCCGGGCCTCTATTCAGGAATATATCCTGCGCTCGTGGAGCCTTGTGAAGCTGGGCACCACCTCGGCGCAAAAGAAGCTGTTCTTCAACCTGCGTAAGGCAAAGGCCAAGGTTGGCGCGCTGGAAGAGGGGGATTTGCACCCCGAAAACCTCGCGCAAATTGCCAAGGATCTGTCGGTCAGCGAAGCGGAAGTCACCGCGATGAACCGGCGTTTGTCGGGCGGCGACGCTTCGCTGAACGCCACGGTGGGTTCGGATGGTGAAGGCACGACTCAATGGCAGGATTGGCTGGAGGATGAAGACAGCGATCAGGCTGGCGACTATGCCGAAAAGGAAGAGTTTGACACCCGTCTTGGCCTTTTGGCCCAAGCCATGTCAGCGCTGAACGACCGCGAAAAGGATGTGCTGACCAAGCGCCGTCTGGCGGAAACGCCGATCACGCTGGAGGAGTTGTCCGAAAGCTACCACGTCAGCCGTGAACGTATCCGCCAGATCGAGGTGCGGGCCTTTGAAAAGTTGCAGGAACGCATGCGCGAACTTGCCCTCGGCAAAGGCATGGTGGTCCCGGCCTGAACCACTCGCGGCGGTTGCAACCGTGGCCGTCGCAAATCCACGCACCAAAGGCTGTACGGGAAAAGTGGAACAGGGCCATGCCCGAACGCCACCCCTCTAACGGTTGCAACCGTGGCCGCCGCCGCGTATCACCTCCCCAAACGCGTGAAGCGGAAAAGTGGGACCCGGTTTTCCTGACCGGTTTTCCAGAACAGTCACGCGGGTGCTAAAAATCTGGAACACGATGTCGGTAGCAGACACCCTGTTTCAGCGCCATCCGGGGAGCCGCCTATGAATATGCTGGAAACCTTCATCAAGCCGATGCACCCGGAAGGGTGGCGGTTTGTCGGCATTTTCGCCGTGATCACGCTGCTTTTGTTCTGGCTTTGGGTGCCCTTGGGCTGGCTGGGTGTCGGCCTGACGGTGTGGTGTTACTACTTCTTCCGCGATCCGGTCCGCTCGGTGCCACTTGGCGAAAACCTTGTTCTCAGCCCGGCGGACGGCATTGTGTCTTTGATTGAACCGGCGGTTCCGCCGCCAGAACTGGGCCTTGGGCCGCAGCCGCTGACCCGGGTTTCGGTCTTTATGTCGGTGTTCAACTGCCATGTGAACCGGATGCCGGTCGGCGGTCAGGTTGAGGCGATTGCCTATCACCCCGGCACATTTGTCAACGCCTCGCTGGACAAAGCCTCTGCCGATAACGAGCGCAACGCGCTCTTGATCACCATGGAAGACGGCACCCAGGTCGTTGTGGTGCAGATCGCCGGGCTGATCGCGCGGCGCATCCTGTGCTGGGCCAAACCCGGCCAGCCCTTGCGCGCCGGCGACCGTTTTGGTTTGATCCGTTTCGGCTCACGTCTGGATGTCTACCTGCCGCCCGGCGTGGCACCGATGGTGTCGTTGGGGCAAACGATGATCGCGGGTGAAAGCATTATTGCCGATCTGGACGCGCAAACCCCGGCCCGCCTGTCGCGGAGGGAATGATGTCCGACCAAAACCCGCGCGGCAGGTCAGAGCTTAATCTGGTCCAGTTGCTGCCAAATCTGATGACGATTTCGGCGATGTGTTCGGGCTTGACCGGCGTCCGCTTTGCCATGTTGGGCCAGTTCAATGCCGCGGTCGCGATGATCCTGGTGGCGGCAGTTCTCGACGGTTTGGATGGCCGGGTAGCGCGGTTGCTGCGCAGCCAAAGCGAGATCGGGGCGGAGTTGGACTCGCTGGTGGATTTCGTCAACTTCGGGGTGGCACCGGGTCTGGTGATCTATCTTTGGGGCTTGCACGGGCTGCAAAGTGGCGGATGGATTGCGACATTGGTTTACGCGACCTGTTGCCTGCTGCGGCTGGCGCGCTTTAACATCGGCAACCGGTTGCAGGTGGAAAAGACAGCCGATAGCCCCTCCGAAAAGCCGACCAGCAATTTCACCGGGGTGCCCTCTCCCGCCGGAGCCATGTTGGCGATGCTGCCGATGTATGTAGCCTTCATGGAGCCGGATCTGCCGCAAGTGCCACCGCAGCTTTTGGCGGTCTGGATGGTGGTGATTGGCGGGCTGATGATCAGCCGGTTGCCCACACCCTCGTTCAAATCGGTCACGGTCTATGCCGAGAATGTCCGCTTTGTCATCGTAGGCTTTGTGGCTCTGGTGGCAGCACTCTTGACCTTCCCATGGGAAACCATGGTGGCCATTGATACGGGTTATATTGCCATCGTGATGAAATCGGTGTGGCTATTCCGCAAAAACCGCAAGGGTTTGCGTGGGCTTTAACCACTTGGCCCTTGCCGCCTGAGCGGGTTGTTTCTAGCGTTGCACAACTTTTTGGGAGGAGACGGCAATGTCAGCGGTTAAATGGGGCATCCTTGGTGCGGCGAAATTTGCAAGGGAGCATATGGCTCCGGCGATCCATGCGGCAAAAGGGGCCGAGCTTTACGCCTTGGCCACCCATTCCGTTGAAAAAGCCGGTCCGTTTCAGGAATTCTGTCCGGGGCTGAAAGTTCATGAAACCTATGATGCCCTGCTTGCCGACCCCGAGGTGGAGGCGGTGTACATCCCGCTGCCCAACCATCTGCACGTGATCTGGACGCTGAAAGCGCTGGCTGCCGGCAAGAACGTGTTGACCGAAAAGCCGATTGCCCTGCATGCGCGGGAGATTGACCAGATCATCCACGCCCGCGATGCTGCCAAAAAACTGGCGGCAGAGGCTTATATGATCGTCTTTCACCCGCAGTGGCAGCGCACCAAACAGTTGGTCGACGAGGGTGCGATTGGCAAGGTCACGCATGTTGACGCGGCATTCTCTTATGACAACCACGCCGATCTGACCAACATCCGCAACCGCGCCGATGCGGGCGGCGGCGGCATCCGGGATATTGGCGTTTACACCTACGGCTCTGTCCGTTACGTGACCGGGGCGGAACCCGTGGAACTGCAAAGCCGGGTACGCCGCGAAAATGGTGTTGATGTCTGGGCGCAGGTCACTTCGGTGATGGGCGGTCCGTTGGGGCGGTTCACCTATTCGGCAATGACCTCGATGCGGCTGTTCGGCAGGCAAGAGGTGGTGTTTCAGGGCGACAAGGGGATGATCCGGGTCGCCAACGCTCCCTTTAACGCGGGCAGTCACGATCAAGCCCAGCTGGAGTTGCACCAACCCGGCCAGAAAGTGACGATCGAGCGTTTCCCCGGCGTGAACCAGTATGTCTTGCAGGTTGAGGCGTTCAGCCGGTCGGTTCGTACAGGTGCACCCTATCCGTGCCCGCTGGAGTTCGTGCGCGGTACACAGGCGATGATCGACCGGGTGTTCCAGATGGAAAGTACGGTTAATTTGTGAGTCGGGCAATTTGTGAGACGGGCAATTTGTGAGACGGCCGGGGTTTGATCGGTGGAATATCGCTCAAACCCCCATCGTCAGGTGTTTTCCGGAACCATTTGACACTTTGCCGGGCGGCTGTCCCTGTTACGGCGTCGCACCGATGATGTAAAACTGTACCACTGTCTCTATATCAGGGCGAAGTTCCCCTGATGGAGGCTGCTATGTCTGATACTTCTCCGACGACCGGGCGCGAAAGCCTGTGGATGCGGCTCTTGTGGATGGTCATCCTTGGTGCGGTGATGAGCCTCGCCCACCTGCTGACCAACGCCCTCGCGTTTGTTCAGATCATCCTGATGGCGGTCAACAAGGGTCAACGCAACGAGGAAATCGCCAGCTTTGGCATCAGGCTTGGCAAATGGCTGGCCAAAGCCACCCGATTCCAGACCGCCGCCAGCGAGGACAAACCCTGGCCTTGGACGCCGTTTGAATGATCCCGATCAAAAGGGCGGCCTTGCGGGGCCGCCCTTTTGATTTCAGCCGTCCATCGTCTCCAACTCGTCGATGAAGCCTGCGATCATGCTGAGGCCCTTGTCCCAGAATTTCGGATCGCTGGCGTCCAGACCGAAGGGGGCCAACAGGTCTTTGTGGTGTTTCGATCCGCCGGCTTTCAGCATTTCAAGATATTTGTCCTGAAAATCTGGCAAACCCTCGGCATAGGCCGCGTAAAGCGCATTCACCAGACCATCACCAAAGGCATAGGCGTAGACGTAGAACGGCGAGTGAACGAAGTGCGGGATGTAGGACCAGAACGTCTCATACCCCTCCATGAATTCAAACACTGGGCCAAGCGATTGGGCCTGAACGCTCATCCAAAGCGCATTGATGCCATCGGGGGTCAGTTCGCCATCGGCGCGGGCGGCATGGAGTTTGCATTCGAAGTCATAAAACGCGATCTGGCGGACGACGGTGTTGATCATATCCTCGACCTTGCCGGCCAGCAGGGTCTTGCGTTCGGCAGGGGTTTTGGCCTGATCCAACAGGGCGCGGAACGTCAGCATTTCGCCAAACACCGAGGCGGTTTCAGCCAACGTCAGGGGGGTGGAGGACAAAAGCTCGCCCTGACCCGCCGCCAGCACCTGATGGACGCCGTGGCCCAGTTCGTGCGCCAAAGTCATCACGTCACGCGGTTTGCCCAGGTAATTCAGCAAGACATAGGGGTGAACCGTGGTGACGGTTGGATGAGCGAAGGCACCGGGCGCCTTGCCGGGCTTGACGCCCGCGTCGATCCAGCCCTTGCTGAAGAAGGGGGCGGCGATGTCGGCCAGACGGGGGTCAAAAGCGGCATAGGCGGCTCGGACAGTCTCCACCGCCTCGTCCCATGGCACAAGTCGGGCGGTCTCAACCGGCAGCGGTGCGTTGCGGTCCCAGACTTGCAGCTTGTCCAGACCCATCCATTTGGCTTTCAGCTTGTAGTAGCGGTGCGAAAGCTTGGGATAGGCGGCCACGACGGCATTGCGCAGCGCCTCGACCACCTCTGGTTCCACATCGTTGGCAAGGTGGCGACCGGCTTGGGGTGACGCCATTTTGCGCCAGCGGTCATGGATTTCCTTTTCCTTGGCGAGCGTATTGTGGACGCGGGCAAAAAGTTTGACATTCTTTTCAAAGACCTCCGCCAAAGCATGGGCCGCAGCCTCGCGCTTGTCGCGGTTGGTGTCGGTCATGAAGTTCAAGGTGGCCTCAAGCGCAAGCGGCTCGGGCTCTCCCTCGACGTTGAACATCAGCCCGGCCATGGTTTCATCAAAAACCTTGTTCCAGGCAGAGCTGCCAACGACGGACAGGTCGTGCAGGAAAGTTTCCAGCTCGTCCGACAACTGGTGCGGGCGCATGGCGCGCATGCGGTCAAAGACGGGTTTGTAGCGGTTCAGTGCGGCGTTTTCGGCCAGCAGACGGGCAAGGTGATCATCCTCCATCCGGTTGAATTCCAGCGTGAAAAACACCAAGGCCGTGGTGAAATCGGTGATCTGCCCCTCGGCATCGGCCATGAACTTGGCGCGGTCAGAGTCGAGCGTGTTCTGGTAGTAGCGCAGGCCCGCGTAGGACATGACCCGGCCGCCGGTGGTTTCGATCTTCTCGTAGGATTGCACGCAATCCAGCAAAGCCTCGGCCGAAAGCGTGGCGAGTTTGCCCTGATAGGTGGCGGCGAACCCGGCGCAGGACTGTTTCAGCCACGACATGTCGCGGTGAAATTCCGGGCTGTCGGGGCTGGGGTACAGGTCGGTCAGATCCCAGTCGGGCAGCGGACCAAGGTGACCAGCAGCACAGCTGGCGTTGGCATCAAGGACCCGGGCATCAAGAAGCGGGCGGAATTTGGTCAACATGGGAACCCTCATTTGGCTTTGTCCCTATGTAGGAGGGTCCACGCGGATTTGAAACCGGGTTTCGCGGGAAATTGCCGGAGGGGTTTCATGGCCGCGCGGACCTGCATCCGGGATATTTGCGCTTAAATGAACGGAAGAAGGCGGTGCCCGCGACGCCTCCGCTGACGCGGTACCAGCATTCGGGGCGATGTGTTGCCGGGGTCAGAGCCGCTGGATCATGGAGAGCGGGGTGGCGCGGTCAGGTGTCAGGCTGGGAAGCCAGGCGATAAGGCGCGGGTTTGTCAGGTCCAGCCCCGATTTGCGGCGCAGGTTGGGCGTGGTGCCGTCGAAGGCCAGTTCAAAGATCTGCGACGGCGCTACCTGACGCAGCGGCCCGAAACGGTCGGTTGTGTGGGTTTTCGCCCAAGCGAGGATTTGGGTGGTTTCGGGCAGGGCAAGGCGCAGTTTGCAAAGCGGGATCAGGGCGTTGCCGTGGGGCAAGGCAAATGTCGCTTCTGGGCCGGAGGGGTCGATCAGCGTCAGAATGGCACGGCAGGTGCCGAGGTTCTGCGGCGCATCCACCAAGGGCGCCAGTTTGGTTCGGAAGGTGCCGGTGGCGATGCGGTTGAGGATCAGGCGGGCCTCGGCAGGCAGGCTTTGGGCAAGGGCGAGGTAGGCGTCGCGCGTGGTCAGGGCAGACAGGGCTTCGGTCAGGGTGGGGGTTTGGACAGGTGTCGAATGGGGCGCTCGCAAGAGAAGGGCCGCCTGATCCAGCGCGTCGGCAGGCCCCACCGGAAAACGCGCGGTTGGGAAGCGGGTTGTGGCAACGGTCTGGGGCAACAGCAAGGCCGCGAGTTCGGCTTTGTCCGGCGTGGCGGCAAGGCAGGCCGTGATCAGGAAGGCCGGGGTGTTGGTGGCTTCGGTGACCCAATCCAGCAAAGTTTGTGGTGCTGCCAGACGTTTGGGGCGGGTGCCGGTCAGCAGGGCGTGGGCGGCTGCGGCATCCTGCGGGCCAACCTCGCCTGCGTAAGTGGCGAAGGCTTGGGCCGAGGTGCCGCCTTTTGAGCCACCGGCAAGCAGTGCTACAAAGCGGATCATGCCATGACGCCCGATTGCAGGCCTTGGCTGGTCAGCCATTGGCTGAACGGGGCGGTGTAGCCGTGCAGGGTCAGAACTTGCACAGCCTCCGTCGCGCGGATGGCGGCGTTCAGACCGGGCCAGTCGGCATGGTCTGACAGGGTGAAGGCGGCACTACTGCCCTTGCGGCGGGCGGCGAGCGTCATCCAGCCGGAGGCTTGTGCAGTGCTGTGCGGCCCAAGACCTAGCGCCCAATCAGAGGCCATGGCGTTGGGCGTGGCGATAATCAGCGCGTTTGCCGGTGGCGCTTGGCCGTTCAGCGGGATGGTTTGCGGCAGCGCGTAGCCTTGGGCGCGCAGGATTTGCGTGACCCCCTCCACCACAGGATGGGTGCAGATCGGGCCGGGGCCTTGCGCGCCGGTCAGGCAGGCAAGACCTGCCATCAGCCGTTGGGCCTTGCCGAAGGAATAGGCGAGGAGGACCGAGGCCCGCCCCTCGCCAGCGTTGGTTTGCCACCAGCGGGTGATCCGCGTCATAACGTCGGCCTCTGGTTGCCACTGAAAGATCGGCAGACCGAAGGTGGTTTCGGTCAGGAACGTGTGGCACCGGACAGGCTCGAACGGCTCACACAATCCATCGGGCGCGGTTTTGTAATCCCCAGAGGCGACCCAGACTTCGCCCTGATGCTCGATGCGGATCTGGGCAGAGCCGGGGACATGGCCTGCGGGATGAAACGAGACGGTGACATCGCCAATCCGGCGCGGCGCACAGTAAGCGATGCCCTCGGCAGTGATACGGCCCAAACGGTGGCGAATCACGGGAAGGGCGGCTGAGGTGCAAAGATAGGCCCCCATACCGCGCGCCGCGTGATCGGAATGGCCATGGGTGACCAAAGCGCGGGGCACCTTTCCCATCGGGTCAATGTGAAAATCGCCAGCCGGACAGTAAAGCCCCTGTTTGGTGGCGATGATGAGCGGAGTACGGGCCATGTCCCCGATATAGAGCGAAGCCTTGTCGATTTGTATCTTGTTTTGTTCCGCTTTGAGCCCGCCTGCCGCTCAATTTTTGGGCAAGATGACGGGCCAACGCCGTTTTCTCGCGCCAACTCCTTCCTGCTGGGGTAAGGGGTGGATTTAGTGGCGACAGATCGAGCGACAGATCGGGCGACAGATCGGGCGGCAGATCGGACGGCAGACAGGAAAGGTCGAACGGATGACCCCAATCTTCAACGAAATGTACCTCGACGCCAAAGTGCGCACGCCCTACGCCCAGCTTGATGCGTGGATGAAGGCGATGCCCGCCGACCTGCGCATCCAGAAACAGGCCGAGGCTGAAGCGCTGTTCCGCAGGATCGGCATTACCTTCGCAGTCTATGGCGAAGGCGGCGACCCGGATCGCCTGATCCCGTTCGACATGTTTCCCCGCGTGTTCACCCACAACGAATGGGCGCGGCTGGAGCGGGGCATCAAACAGCGGGCGCGGGCGTTGAACGCGTTTCTGGTCGATGTCTATGGCCGGGGCGAGATTATCCGGGCCGGACGCATTCCCGCCGGTCTGGTTTATCAAAATGCCGCTTATGAAAAGGCCGTGGCGGGGTTTGTGCCGCCGATGGGGGTTTATTCGCATATCGTCGGCATCGACATCGTGCGCACCGGGCCGCAGGATTTCTTCGTGCTGGAGGACAACTGCCGGACCCCCTCTGGCGTCTCCTACATGCTGGAAAGCCGTGAGATGATGATGCGGATGTTCCCCGACCTGTTCCGCGAAAACCGGATAGAGCCGGTGGATCGCTATCATGAATTGCTGCGCCGCACCCTGACTTCGGTGGCGCCAACCAAGTGCAGCCACGAACCGACCATCGTGATCCTGACGCCAGGCCACTATAACTCCGCCTATTACGAGCATAGCTTTCTGGCCGACCTGATGGGCGTTGAACTGGTCGAAGGGCAGGATTTGTTTGTGGAGGGAGAGTTTTGTTACATGCGCACCACCCAAGGGCCAAAGCGGGTGGATGTGATTTATCGGCGTATTGATGACGCCTACATTGACCCGTTGTGTTTCAAGCCGGAGTCCATGCTGGGGGTGCCGGGGCTGATGGATGTCTACCGCTCGGGTGGCGTGGCGATCTGCTCGGCTCCGGGGGCCGGGGTCGCCGATGACAAGGCGGTCTATACCTTTGTGCCCGAAATGGTGCGGTTCTATCTGGGCGAAGAGCCGATCCTGAACAACGTGCCAACCTGGCAATGCGGCAAGGCCGACGATCTGAAATATGTGCTGGAGCATCTGGCCGAACTGGTGGTCAAAGAAGTCCACGGCTCGGGCGGGTATGGCATGCTGGTCGGGCCGAAATCGACCAAAGAGCAGGTCGAGGTGTTCCGCCACAAGATTACCTTGGACCCCGGCAACTACATCGCCCAGCCGACGCTGGCGCTGTCGGCCACGCCGACCTTTGTCGAAGAGGGTGTGGCCCCCCGCCACGTGGACCTGCGGCCCTATTGTCTGGTGGGCGAGCGTATTGAACTGGTGCCCGGCGGCCTGACACGGGTGGCCTTGACGGAAGGGTCCTTGGTGGTGAACTCTTCTCAGGGCGGCGGCGTCAAGGATACCTGGGTTTTGGCGGAGTAGGTCATGTTATCAAGAACCGCCGACAACCTGTACTGGATCGCCCGCCATATGGAACGGGCGGAAACGGCGGCGCGTTTGCTGGAGGTGGGGGCGCGCATAGCCTTGCTGCCAACGGCGCAGGGCTATCGCAACGAGTGGGGATCGATCCTGCAATCCACCGGAACGTCGGGGGCCTTCGGCACCAAGTACGGCGAGGCGGTTCAGCGCAACATCGAAAGCTTTCTGTTCTTTGACCGTGACAACCCGGCATCGGTGGCGTCTTGCATCACGCAGGCGCGCGAAAATGGGCGGATCGTGCGCACCGCTTTGACCGGGCAGGTCTGGGACGCTTTGAACACCGCCTTTCAGGAGTTGCGACAGATCGAGCGCACGCCGCGCAGCGAGCTTGAACTGTCGCGGCTGACCGACTGGACAATGAAACACGCGGCTATGGTGCGCGGTGCTATAGATGCGACGCTGTTGCGCAACGACGGCTACAATTTCCTGAACCTTGGCTATGCGCTGGAACGCGGCGATGCCACGGCACGGCTGATGGACGTGAAATACTACGTCCTCTTGCCACGTGCCGGGGTCGGGGCGGGCGCGGAAAATGACCAATGGTCGATGATGCTGCGCGCCCTGTCGCTGAACCGGGCTTTTCACTGGGCTTATGGCGGCGAAGTCACGGCGGGCAAGATCGCCCATTTTCTGATCCTGAACCCGCATTGCCCGCGTGCGCTGATCACCTGCGTGACAGATGCCAACACGCACCTAGCCCGACTGGCCAAGGCTTATGACAAGGCCACTGACGCGCAGGCCAAGGCGGGTGAGTTGCAGGCAGAGTTGGACAGCCTGACGCCCGAGATCATCTTTGAAGAGGGTCTGCACGAGTTTCTGTCACGCTTTATCCGGTTGACCGCGGAAATTGCTGGCATGGTCCATGAAACCTATCTGTCGGGGGACATGCGCTGATGCTGCTGCTGATCGACCACAAAACGTTGTACCGCTATGATTCTCCGGTGCGGGGGGTCATTCAGAGCCATCGGTTGACGCCTTCAGGGTGTCAGGGCCAGACGGTGCTGGAGTGGGAGGTGACCGTCTCTGGCGGCGTCAAGGGTGGCGGGTTTCGGGATGGCGCCGGCGATTGGGTGCAGGGCTGGACGGTGAAGGGCCCGGTGTCCGAGATTGAGGTGCATGTGCGGGGCCGCATTTCGACCACCGACATGGCGGGTGTGCTGCGCGGTCACCGCGAGATCGTCGCACCGGAATGCTATCTGGCGGAAACCTTTGCGACTGAACTGGTGGGCGGGCTGGCGGGTTTGGCCAAGGCTGCCAAAGGGGCCGAAAACCGGCTGGCCGCAGCGCATGTCCTTTCAAGTGCGGTATCGGAGGCCATCGCCTACAAGCCCGGCTCCACCCATGCCCGCACCACCGCCGCCGAGGCGTTGGAGCAGGGCGAGGGGGTTTGTCAGGATCACACCCATGTTCTGTGTGCCGTGGCGCGGGCCAACGCAATTCCGGCTCGCTACGTCTCTGGCTATTTGATGGCCGATGCAGAGGGCAGCCCGCACGAGGCAGCGCATGCCTGGGCGGAGTTGTTTATTCCCGGCCTCGGCTGGGTCGGCTTTGATCCGGCCAATGAATGCTGCCCTGATGATCGCTATGTGCGCCTTGGGTCAGGGCTAGACGCGCGCGAGGCCGCCCCCATTCGCGGATCGGCCCGCACCACAGGCGCAGAAAGCCTGAGCGTGACGGTTGCGGTTTTGGCGACGCAGCAATAGGGTTCGCCCCGGAACAGTCTTCGTGATCAGTCTTAGCCATCAATCGGCGGCATCGGGCGGCGGCATCGGGCGGCGTGATCATTCTGGCGTGAACAAACAGGGAAGCGGGCATGACCTATTGCGTAGGGCTTTTGTTGAACGAAGGCGTGGTGATGCTGTCTGACACCCGGACCAACGCCGGGTTGGACAATATCTCGATCTACCGCAAGATGTTCTTCTTTGAAGATCCCGGAGAGCGGGTGATCTGCATCATGACAGCGGGGTCGCTGTCGGTGACGCAAACCGCGATTTCCCGGCTGCGCGAGGCGGTGGAAGATCCGGAGTCGACCGAAGAAAACTCCATCATGAAAGCGCCGACCATCCTGAAGGCGGCGGGCATCATCGGAAACATGCTGGCCAACGTGCGCGGCGAGATCGACGAAAAGCTGAACGCGATGAAACAGGGTGCGACGGCCAGCATGATCGTGGCGGGCCAACGCAAAGGCGCGCCGATGCGGCTGTTTCTGATCTACCCCGAGGGCAACTTCATTCAGGCCACAGAGGACACGCCGTTCCTGCAAATCGGCGAGCATAAATACGGCAAGCCGATCCTGGACCGGGTGGTAAAACCCTCAACCAGCCTTGACGATGCGCAAAAGGCGGTACTTTTGTCGATGGATTCGACCCTGCGATCCAATCTGAGCGTCGGGATGCCGCTGGATATGTGCATCATTGAAAAAGACTCCTGCACGGTCGGCAAAAAGCGGCGGATCGAGGCGGGCGATGAACAGTTCCGCGCGATGTCGGAGGCTTGGAGCAAGGCTTTGCGCGACGGCTTCACCCAGATCAACATCTGAGGCTGGCTGCCGGAAACTGGGTCTTTGATTGCAGTGGGTGCGTCCAACGCCAAGCGGTCTTGTTGTGTCTGGCAAATCGTTTTTGGTTCAGGCCATGAATTGCGCTACGGCCTCAGCCAGAAAGCGGTCGCGCAGGATCGGTCGCTCCATCAACAGTTCGTGTTCAGCCCCTTCCACGTGGCTTAGTCGGCTGTTCGGCCAGCGGGCCATGCGGTTTCGAATCGGGATCGGATCGACGATACGCTCCAGGCTGCCAAGGCCGCAAAGACTGGGCGTTTCCGGACTGGCAAGCTGATAAAGGGCGCTGCATTCCTTCAGGGCTGCGTGCAGCCATTGGAAACTTGGGCCGCCCAACGACAGGCGCGGCAGGGCTTTGGCCTGAGCGGTCATATAAGCCCACATGTCGGGGTCGGTGGTCAGGGTATTGCCAGCGAAAGGGGTCTGCACGACATAGGTTTGCGGACCGGTGCCGGGGGCATAGCGCGAGCCGAGGCCAACGGTGCATGCCGCAGCGGCGAGGGCTGGCGCAACCGGGCGCTGCCATGCCGGGATCAGGATGCCCCACATCGGTGCCGAAAACACGGCGGTCTGAAAAGGCAGGCCGCGGATCAGCGCGCGCAGGGCGATGGTGCCCCCCATCGAGTGGGCAAGCACATGGTACGGCTCTGGCAGGGATTGGGCGCGCGCGAAGGTCAAAAGCGCGTTGAGATCCTTTTGATATTCAGCAAAATCCGTGACATGGCCAACCATCGGGTCGGTCAAGGCGCGGTCCGACATGCCCTGACCGCGCCAGTCTATCGTCAGGGTCGCAAAGCCCGCGCGCGCCAGATCGGTGGCGGTGCGACCATATTTCTCGACATATTCGGTGCGACCGGGGAACAGGAAAACCGTGCCACGCGGACCGGATTGGTTCCACAAACCGGCGCGCAGACGGGTGTCATCGTCGGCATGCAGCCAGAAGCCCTGCGCATCTTCTGGCCCTTCGGCCACGGTGTTGTCGAGCGGGGCGTTCAACTGAGCACTTGCCCCAGCTTCATCGCCAGCCCCATGGAGCCATCCACCGTCAGCTTGCCGGTCATGAAAGCCGTGGTGGCCGACAGATCGCCGGCCAGCATCGCCTGAAACACCTCGGTCGCGGCGGTCAGGGTGACGTCGGCATCGCCGTCGCCTTCGCGGGCGCCGTTGGCGTCGAACATGATTGACCCCTCGCCCACAAAGACAAACTTTGCGGTGGCGTCGAAGCTATCCCCAGCCTTTGCCGCAAGGGCTTGGACTGCGGCATCAATCACTTTGCTCATCTGGTATCCCTTTCGTGAGTGCGCGCCTCTGGCAATTTCCGCGCCACGCGTTAGGATCAACTTATGAAAGCCCTTCGCCCTCTTGCCAATGGTATCCTTGCAGCAGTTCTGCTGTTTGTTTTGGGCGTAGTCCCGGCCTTGGCCGATCCCAAACGGCTGGACGACCTGTTTTCGCAGCTGCAGACCGCCACCGATGATGAAGCCGGGGCCATCACCCAGAACATCTGGATCGAATGGTCGAAGTCGGGGTCGGCCTCGATGGATTTGCTGTTGAAGCGGGGTCACGATGCGATGGCTGCGGGCGACACGCAAACGGCCATTGATCACCTGACAGCCCTGATCGACCACGCGCCTGATTTCCCGGAAGGGTACAACGCGCGCGCCACCGCATATTTTCAGATTGGCCAGTACGGCCTGTCGCTTGCGGATATCGCCAAGACCCTCGCGCTGAACCCCCGGCATTTCGGGGCTTTGTCAGGTCTTGGGATGATCTTTGAACAGTTGAACGAGCCGGACAAGGCTTTGGAAGTCTACAGAGAAGCCCTGAAGCTGAACCCGCACATGAAAAATGTGCAGGACTCGGTGAAACGTCTGGACGCCAAGCTGGGTGGGCAGGAGCTTTAAGTGACCGACGCTCCTCGGGTGACGGCGGTCCTTGGGCCGACCAACACCGGCAAGACTCACCATGCCATTGAAAAAATGCTGAGTCACCGGACCGGCGTCATGGGTCTGCCGCTGCGTCTGCTGGCGCGCGAGGTTTATGACCGGGTGGTCAAGCTGCGCGGACCGTCGGTGGTGGCGCTGATCACCGGCGAAGAGCGGATCGTCCCGGAGCGGCCGTTGTATTGGGTGGCCACGACCGAAGCGATGCCGTTGGAGATCGGTGCCGATATTGTCGTGGTGGACGAGATCCAGCTTTGCGCCGATCCGGAACGCGGGCATGTGTTCACCAACCGCTTGCTTCATGCGCGCGGGTTGCTTGAGACGCTGTTTTTAGGGTCCGACACCATGCGCCCGGCGATTGCCGGCCTGATTCCGGGCGTGCAGTTTATGCGCAAGGAGCGGATGTCGACGTTGACCTTCGGAGGTTCGAAAAAGATAAGCCGGATGCCGGAAAGGTCAGCGATCGTCGGTTTTTCTGTTGAAAATGTCTATGCGATTGCAGAGCTGATCCGGCGGACCAAGGGCGGTTGCGCGGTTGTGATGGGGGCTTTAAGCCCGCGAACCCGGAACGCGCAGGTCGCGATGTATCAAAACGGCGATGTGGATTATCTGGTGGCCACGGATGCTATCGGCATGGGTCTGAACCTTGACATCAAGCATGTGGCCTTTGCTTCAACCTCCAAGTTCGATGGCCGCCGGATGCGGGCGTTGAACACGCAAGAGATTGGGCAGATTGCCGGGCGGGCCGGGCGGCACACCGAAAATGGCACATTTGGCGTAACAGGTGAGGCGCGGCCGTTTGATGAGGAGGAGATTGAGGCGATTGAAAGCCACAAGTTTGCTCCGGTCCGCAAGTTGATGTGGCGCAATGCCGATCTGGATTTCGGCTCTGCCGACCGCCTGATCCGCAGCCTTGAAGCGCCAACCTTCAACCCCTGGCTGTCGCGCGCACGCGATGCCGATGACGTGCTGGCGCTGAAACATCTGTCGGCCTTGCTTGAGGTGCAGGAAAAGCTGACCGGGCCGCAGCGGGTGCGCCTGTTGTGGGACGTGTGCCGGGTGCCCGACTTTCGCAACACCTCTGACCACGATCACCTGACACTTCTGACCCGGATATTCGAGTTTTTGACCGGTCGTGGCCTGAGCCAGACGCGCATCCCCGCCGATTGGCTTAAAAAAGCCATCGAACGCATCGACAAACCGGGTGGCGACATTGATACCATCTCAAAACGGCTGGCCTATATCCGCACCTGGACTTATGTTGCGCAACGCAAAGGCTGGGTGGATGATGAAAGCCATTGGCGTGACGAGACGCGTGCAGTAGAAGACCGCCTGTCAGATGGCCTTCATCTGGCTTTGACGCAAAGATTTGTTGACCGGCGCACGAGTGTGTTGCTGCGGCGGTTGAAGCAGAAGGAGACCCTCGTGGCCGAGGTAAATGACAAGGGCGAAGTCACGGTAAGTGGCGAATTCGTGGGCAAGCTGGACGGGTTCCGGTTTCAGCAGGATGCAACCAAGTCGCCGGAAGAGGCGCAGACGTTGCGCACGGCGGCGCTGGCGGCACTGAAACCGGAGTTCCATCTGCGGGCAGACCGCTTCTACAACGCACCCGACACCGAGATGGACTACACCACTCAGGGCGGGTTGATGTGGGGGTCGTCGGCAATCGGCAAGCTGGTCAAGGGGGCCGAAGCCCTGCGCCCGCAGGTCGAGGTTTTCGTGGATGACGAAGCCGGCCCCGATGTCGCCGACAAGGTGCGCCGTAGGGCTCAGCATTTCATCGACCGCAAGATTGCCGCTTTGTTTGAACCCTTGGCCGCGATGAGCCGGGATGAGGCTTTGGTCGGTCTGTCGCGTGGCTTTGCCTTCCGGTTGGTCGAAGCGATGGGCGTGATTGCCCGCGATGATGTGGCCAATGACGTGAAGGCGCTTGACCAGGACTCGCGGTCGGCCTTGCGCAAGCACGGCGTGCGGTTTGGCCAGTTCACCATCTTCCTGCCATTGCTGCTAAAACCTGCCGCCACCCGGCTGCGGCTGGTGTTGTGGAGCCTTTGGACAGGCCTTTCCGACTTCCCCGAAAGCCCGCCTCCAGGTCTTGTCACCATTCCAAACCTGCCGGACGTGCCGCGCAGCCATTATACGCTGTCGGGCTATCACCCTTCGGGCGTGCGGGCGATCCGGATTGATATGTTGGAGCGGTTGGCCGACATCCTGCGCACCAAGGACAGCCGCGTGGGGTTTGAGGCGACGCCGGACATGCTGTCGATCACCGGCATGACGCTGGACCAGTTCGTCGATCTGATGGGCGGTCTGGGGTATAAGGGCGAAAAGGCCGAACGTGCCAAGGTCAAAGCGGCTGTGGTGGTTGAGGTCAAGGCCGAAGAGCCGGTGTCGCTGAACCCGGTGCCCGAAGAAGTCTCACTGATCCATCCCGTCCCGGAAGAGCCGGTGGCAGAGGTCGCCGCGGATGCCGAAGCCGCCGTCGAAGCCCCGCCAGAGATGGAGGTGTTCTACACCTTCACCTGGGCGCCCAAACCGCGTCCGCGCCCCGAACGTCCGGCCCGACCGGAGCGAACCGAGCGTGTTGGCGAACCGCGTAGCGGCGAACCCAGGGGTGGCGAAGCGCGTGGTGAACGTCCGCCCCGCTCTGGTGCGCCTAGGTCTGATACGGGTGCCGGTCGTGGCGCTGACCGTAGCCCGCGCCGTGACGCTCCTCCAGCGACCCCAGCCGTTGAAGGCGATGCCGTGGTTGTGGATGCTGCAACTGTTGCACCCGACTCCAAGCCCCGGCGCGAGGGCGGCGACCGCGGGGGCTATAAAGGCAGCAAGCCGCGCGACGGCCAGGGCGAGAACCGCGGTGAAAATCGGGGTGAAAATCGGGGTGAAAATCGGGGTGACCGTCCGCAAGCCGACGGCCGCGCTGACAGCCGCAAGCCGCGTGCGAATGATGGCAACCGCGAGGGTGGCAAGCGGGATGGTGGCAAATACGAAGGCTCCAAACCCGACGCCAAACCACAGCGCAGTTTTGAGGCCCGTGCCCCGCGTGTGGAAAAGCCCATCGACCCCGACAATCCCTTCGCTGTTCTTGCAGCGCTTAAACTGAACAAGTGATTGGCGGGGAAGGGGGCAAAGACTACCCCCTTGGTTGGCCCACAGTCCGGGCCAAAACTGCGGCTGGACAAATGGTTGTGGCAGGCGCGGTTCTTCAAAGGGCGTGACTTGGCCACTGCGATGATCGGCGAGGGGCATTTGCGGCTGAACGGCCAAAGATGTACCAAACCGGGCCATGCCGTCGGTGTTGGTGATGTGCTGACCTTCCCCCTCTCCGATCGGATCCGCGTCATTCGCATCCTCGCTTTGGGCGACAGGCGCGGGCCCGCACCTGAAGCACAAGCACTTTACCTTGACCTTGACGCAGTAGCGCCGCCGGACGCCGCTTCATCTCTTGAATGATCGCCAAGCCTCGTCTAGTCAGACCTCGCTGCTTTCGAAGAATGGAAATGCCATGACCTATGTGGTGATCGACAACTGCATCGCCTGCAAATACACCGACTGCGTCGAAGTATGTCCGGTGGATTGCTTTTACGAAGGCGAAAACATGCTGGTCATCCATCCCGACGAATGCATTGACTGCGGCGTGTGCGAACCCGAATGTCCCGCCGACGCGATCCGCCCGGATACAGAGCCTGATCTGGACCATTGGGTGACCTTCAACCGCAAGTATGCCGAGATGTGGCCCGTGATCGTGACCAAAAAAGATCCGATGCCCGACGCAGAGGCGCGGGACGGCGAGAAAGACAAACTCAAGAGCTATTTCTCGGAACTCGCCGGTTCTGGCGGTTAAGGCCGCGTGAAACCGGCAAAGGTATGGCCTGATTCGGTCAAATTTGTGTTCCCTCCTGATAAGGCCGTGGAAAAACCATTTCGGATCAATCCCAAAGGCGGTGTTAGCGCCTAACGTGGTTCTTGGAATTTCGTATTTTTTGTGTTATACGTTTGTCACAATCTATGAAGGATCGATGGAACCATCTCTTAGCTGCTCGCTTGGGACGGTTTTTTTGACGACTGCAAGCCATGAACTCGGTAGGACTTCGGTCTTGACCGGCAATAGTTCGTCTCTCAGGGCAATGCCCGATAGGAAGCGACTGAATGACCAAGAGTAAGAAGCCTGACTTTCACCCGAATGATTTCGTGGTGTATCCTGCCCATGGCGTCGGCAAAATCATCTCCATCGAAGAACAGGAAATCGCCGGATTCCGGCTGGAGCTGTTTGTCATCTCGTTTGAAAAAGACAAGATGACGTTGCGGGTGCCGACCCACAAGGCCACCGAAATCGGGATGCGCAGTCTGTCGACCCCCGATGTGGTGACCAAGGCGCTGGACACGTTGAAGGGCAAGGCCCGCGTCAAGCGCGCCATGTGGTCGCGTCGGGCGCAGGAATATGAACAAAAAATCAACTCGGGCGACCTGATGGCGATTGCCGAAGTCGTGCGAGATCTGCACCGCAGCGATGACCAGCGCGAGCAGAGCTATTCCGAACGTCAGCTTTACGAAGCCGCGTTGGAGCGTCTGACCCGCGAAGTGGCTGCCGTGGCCGGTGTCGATGAAGCTGGGGCGCAAAAGAAAGTCGGCGAAGTGCTGGTTGGCCGCGCCGCCTGACACTCGGAATTTGCATTGAAGGGGGCGGTCAAATTTGGCCGCCCTTTTTTCTATTGTCGGGAACGGCGCGCAAAGGGTCCGTCGCGTCTGGCCAATTCCGCCCCGAATGGCTAGGCCTTTGCCAACCGATATGGAGGCTTTCCGTGACCCAAACGCCGCTGACCTTGTCTGATTTCCGCATCGTTTTGGCCAACCTGCCCGCAGCCGATGCCAAGGCGATTGCCGGCGCTGAGGCGCGCAACAGCCAGTTGACCAAACCCCCCGGCGCTTTGGGGCGGCTGGAAGATGTGGCGATCTGGCTGGCGGGTTGGCAGGGCACCGACACGCCGCGTGTGACAGCACCGCAAGTGGCGATTTTTGCGGGAAATCATGGGGTTGTGGCCAAGGGCGTTTCTGCTTTCCCGCCGGAGGTGACGGCTCAGATGGTCGCCAACTTCAGCCATGGCGGGGCGGCGATCAACCAGCTCGCGCGCTGCTTTGGCGCGACGATGACGGTGAACGCCATTGACCTTGACCGTCCCACCGCCGATTTTACCCAAACTGATGCGATGACTGAAGCGGACCTTGTGGCTGCTCTGCTGGTTGGTTGGAATGCGGTGGACCCCAAAGCCGACCTGCTGGTTGCCGGAGAGATGGGGATTGGTAACACCACCTCTGCGGCGGCCATCGCCTGCGCCCTGTTCGGCGGTGCGCCAGAGGATTGGGTTGGCCGGGGCACGGGCGTTGATGACGCGGGCCTGCAACGCAAAGCCGATGCGGTTGGGGCAGGTGTCGCCCGCCTGACCTCTCGCGAGCCGTTCGTCGTTTTGGCCGCTGTGGGCGGGCGCGAGATTGCTGCGATGGCTGGCGCGATGCTGCGCGCCCGGACCCTGCGCATCGCCGTGATCCTTGACGGGTTCATCGCGTGTTCTGCTGCCGCCGTCCTGCATCAAGCCGATTCAGGGGCCTTGGATCACTGTATCGCGGGCCATGCCAGTGCCGAGGCCGCTCATACCCGACTGTTGGCCGCCCTTGGCAAGACGCCACTTCTGTCTTTGGGTCTTCGGTTGGGCGAGGGTTCTGGTGCCGCACTTGCCATTGGCATCGTCAAAGCGGCTGCCGAGTGCCACTCTGGCATGCTGACCTTTGCCGAGGCGGGCGTGGCGGGCGGATGACCCCTTTCATCTGTTCACAAATAACCCATGGGGGTGAAGGGCTGTGACACCCTCGTCTTTGGTCCATGTGCGCTAAGAGTGAAATCCCCGCTGCCCTCGACGCCCACCCGCAATCTAATCTTTGGCACCATCCAGAGTTCGCGTCTCGTAGACCTCTTTGATCAGGGCGGTTTCCAGATCACGGTCGAGCTTTTTGGCGCGCTCGATATAGGCGGGGTTGCGGTCTACCGGTTGGCCGGGCACCCAAAGCTGGGCCAGATCGCGCATCGCGGCCCGATCAAAATGGAAATAGGCCTTGGACATCGCAGAGGCTTCGTATTCGGAAAACCCCATGTTCTCCAGCACATAGCGACCGGCGCGGACCGACGAGTCAAAGGTTTCGCGCACGATGTCGTTGGCTCCGGCCTGAAAAAGTTCATAGACATGTATCCGGTCAAACGCGCGGGCGACGATGTGGATGTCAGGGCGTTTGCTGCGTACAAAGCGCACGATCTGGGTGGCTTTGGCGGGATCATCCACTGCCACAACCAGCACTTGCGCCTCGCTTAGTCCCGCCGCTTCCAGAAGTTCGGGGCGCGACGGGTCGCCATAATACCCCTTCACCCCAAAGCGGCGCAGGGTTTCAATCATCGTCACGTCACTGTCCAGAACCACGGTCGCGATGCCGGAGTTGCGCACCAGCCGGTTGACGACCTGTCCAAAACGACCAACTCCGGCAATGATGACAGCGCCTTTTTCGTCAATCACATCGGCGGGACGTTCGGGGTTGCGGGCAGCCAGCCTGCGCGACAGCCCCTCGTATCCCAGAAACAACAGCGGCGTCAGCAACATCGACAGCGATATGGTCAACTGCGCCATTTGCCCGGCCACCACAGGCAAGGCACCCTCGCCGCGCGCGATGGAGATGATCAGAAACCCGAACTCTCCGCCCTGCGCCAGCCCAAGCGCGAACAGGGTCCGGTCGCGCAAACGCAGGCGAAACAGCCAGCCAATCACGAACAGCACCACGACCTTGAGGGCGATCAACCCCAGAACAAGGCCGATCACGGTCAGCGGATCACGGATCATCAGGGCGAAGTTGATGCCGACACCGACCGTCATGAAGAACAACCCCATCAGCAAGCCCTTGAAGGGCTGCAAATCGGCCTCCAACTGGTGGCGGAATTCAGAGTTTGCCAGAACCACCCCAGCGACAAAAGTGCCAAGTGCCGGGGACAGGCCGACCAGCATCATCAGGAAAGCGATGCCAAGCACCAGAAGCAACGAGATGAATGTGGACATCTCTGGCAAGCGTGCTGCGTGGACAAAGCGGAAGATCGGGCGGGTCAGGTAGTGGCCTGACAGGATGATCGCAGCCACAATGACCAGGGTCAGCGCTGTCATCTGCCAGCCGGGCAGGCTTTCAATCAGCGCCAGCAAAGGGGCTGCTACCCCTGTTGCGTGTGCGGTCGGGGTGGTTGCACTTGCCACCGCCAGCAACGGCATCAGCGACAGGATCGGGACAACGGCAAGGTCTTGCGTCAAAAGGACCGCAAACATCGACCGCCCACCCGACGTGCGCATCAGGTTCTTTTCTGCCAGCGTCTGCAATACGATAGCGGTGGAGGACATCGCCCCGATCGTGCCTGCAATCAAGGCGACCTGTGGTGACGCTCCCATGGCATACAAGGCGCCGCCCACTGCCGCCATCGTCAGGACGACCTGCAACCCGCCCATGCCCAACAGCTTGATGCGCATGTCCCACAATGCTTTCGGCTCCAGCTCCAGTCCGATCAGGAACAGCATCAGGACGACGCCAAACTCGGCAAAGTGTTGCAGATCGGCGGTGCCAGCGCCCGCCAGCCCCATCACCGGACCCATCAGGATGCCGGCCGCCAGATAGCCCAGAACCGAGCCCAATCCCAGGCGCACCGACACCGGCACCACCAGCACGGCTGCCCCCAGATAGATCGACGCTTGCAGCAGAAAACTTTCCATCCTGAACTTTCAATAATGGGAGCAAATGAGGGTGTCGGGCCAAGTCGGGCCATAAGTCAAAGATATGATCGGAAGATGAAGCCGGAAGGTCAAGCTTTGCAAAAACCGATGCGGATCCGAAGGTCACCTGATTTTGTTTGATCTCCCGACCCAGCCTGAACAAATTCGCCAAACGCCCCTTTGGTGGGCGGGTCTGGCCTGCATCAGCCCGTCGGCAGCGACAGGGTCACGATCTGACCGCCGCGTTGATACTGGATCGCGGTGTCGGTGATGGCGCCGATGCGGCCTCCGTCTATCGAGTCGCCAACCTGCACCTTCTTCACCGCCCCATTGGCCTGCCGGATCATTGCAAACCGGCTGGAGGGCGTGCCGAAGACCGCCAGCAGCGCCACCCGCTGTTCGTTGAGGGCGCGTTTGGTGGTGGCCTGTTTGGCGACCGAGGCGTTGGTGGGCAGGCTGGGGGCCGTGGCTTGGGTGTCAGGTTCGACCTGCGCGTCCAGAGCGGCAGAGTTCGAGGCAACCTGCGTGGCGTCTGCGACGGGCTGGTCCGCTGCCGGCTTTTGCGCCAATGGAAGTTTCTGGACGGGCTGGATCAACGCGGTTTTGGCGGCTTTGTTCGCTGCCCGGTCAAGACTTGCGGGACGGGCCGGTGGGATCAGCGACGTGCTCAACGCAAAGACGTTGGAAGCGAGCGAAGCTGAGGCCAGACTTGCATCGGCGCCACTGTTGGCCGCGATGGGCGACGGCAGATCAGCGGGCCGGGCCGAAGGGTGCTGGGCGGCAAGGTGGGTGTCAATCGGCGCATCTGGTGCTGCACCATGCTGATCCGGGGTGGGTTGGGACGGTGACAGATTGGCTGGTTTGCTTTTCGGGTGCTTGCGCGCCAGCGTCGGGTCCTGTGCAAGGGCCGGCGCGCTGGCGGCCTGTGGCGCGGGTTGTGGGGGAGGGGTGACGGCAGCGATGCTGGCTTGGGTGTTTGTGTCAGACGGGACCGGCGTGGCGGTGTCGGCCGGTGGGGCCGTGGCAATCGTGGCAGCCGACGTATCACCGGTCGCCTGGGTCGAGGCCGCCGGATCAGACACTGCCGGTGCAATCGGGGTAGGCAGAAGCGTTGCCGGGCGAACCGGCGGGGTAACCTTGGGCTTGCCAGCAATAAGCAGAACGCCCTCTGGTGTGAGGATGCCTTCGGGCGTTGGCACGATACGGCCATCGGCGTCAAACTTGTAAACCGTGCCGTAGGGTGGCGGCGGAAGTTCCGCGGCGGGGCTGACATCTGCCCCCGCCGTCACTGCGGGCAAGACCGCAGGCGCAACTATTTGTGGCGGCAGATCGGCGCTGGCAACGGCGATCTTGTCTTGCGGCGTCCCCGATGGCTCGGAAGAGGCCACGCCCGCCGTTGCGACCTCTGTCCTTGGGGCGGGCTCGACGGTCGGTTTTGGGGCGGTTGGTGGGGCTACCGTTGGCTTGGCTGCCGTCGGGACCGGGACAATGGGTTGGGCTGCAACCGGGGGCGTGACAGTCGTTGATTGCGGGGCGCTGACCGGAGGTGAGGCCGTTGACGGTTGCGGGACGGCAACCTGTGGCGCCGCAGCCGTCGGTAGCGAAGCGGTCATCGTGGGCTTGGCAGCCGTCGATTGCTGGGCGGCCAAGGCAGGCGTGGCAGTCGTCGGTTGAGCGGCGGTCGCCGAAGGCAGGGCAGGAGATGGCAGCGAAGCAGTAACCGGAGGTGTAGCAACGGTCGGCAGCGCGGCGGTGACCACAGGCTTTGATGGTGTTACCGTTGGGGCCGGGGTGACCGATGGTGCGGCGTTGGCAGCGGGCGCGCCTGCGGTGGACACCGAGGTATCCAGTTTACCTGCGGTTGGTTTGGAGCCTTGGGCGGACGCGATGGCTGTCTCAGGCGTTTTGCTGGTCGGCGCAGAAGCTGTAGCAGCGCCAGTCGGGAGGGCTTGCGCTGCGGATGCTGACGAAAGCTTGGATGCCGCACCTTTTGCCGCAGCGTCGCCTGCGGTTGGAACTTTGGCGCTCGGATCAGCGCTGGCGGCGGTGGTTGTCGGTGCGACCGTGGCAGTCTGGCTTGTCGGGGCAGCGGCGCTGGAGGACGCGGTCGCCGTTGTCACCGCCTCAGAAGTCCGGCCCGGCAAAGCTGCGACGGTGGCATCCGGCAAGGCAGCAGTCTTACCGGTATCAGCCACCGTCGCATCAGGCTTTGGGAGGGTCACCGCTGCGGTTGCAGTCGGTGCTGGCGTTGGCGCAAGGCTTCCGGTCACAGCGGCGGCGGGCGTTCCGGCACCTGTGGTGTCCGTGGCCCCCATGAAAAAGCTGGACCACGCTGCCACCGCGACCAGCAGCAGCAAAAGTACCCCGGTCAGGATCAGGCCAAGATAGCGCGGTTTGCCTTTGACGGGCAGGGGTTTGCTGCCCAGACCGGTGCCTGGTTTTGTGGTGCGGCGGTTGGCGTCATACTCGCTGGGGCTGGCGGCGGTGGGCAAGGGCACGACATTGCGGTCTCGCTTTGCGCCAACGATGCCGGGTGCCGTGACCGAAGCGGTGGACTTGCCCGATTTGTTGATCGGTGGTTTTGGGCCGCTGGCTGCGGTTTTGGTCGGGAAGGGCAATGTCTCGCGCGAGCCGGGTGAGGCTGTCCGGGCAAGGTTGGGTCGCGGCACTATGGACTGCGGATTTGCCCCTTGCGGTGGCGTGGTTTGTGGAGGCGTGGTTTGCGGAGGCGAGGCCGGGCGTTGGGTCGGCGCAGGTCCGACCG
This sequence comes from Rhodobacterales bacterium, assembly GCA_038231395.1. Classification (GTDB taxonomy): domain Bacteria; phylum Pseudomonadota; class Alphaproteobacteria; order Rhodobacterales; family Rhodobacteraceae; genus Stagnihabitans. The sequence continues at coordinate 17,901 of JBBRLL010000005.1, read as the reverse complement.
CAGGAACCATGCTGGCGAGTGCAGCGGGCTTCAACGTGCCCGCCGTCGCTGCTGCAATTGCGGCCGTGCGACGGCTGGCAAAGGCCGCAACAATCTCTGCCGCTGGTGCTAAAGGTGTGTCATCTTCGGGCATCGGCGGATCGGCGGCGACATCCATAGCCATCGGGGCTTCGGGAACCGGATCGGTGAGCTTTGCCGGACGCTCGCGCGGTTGAGCGACAAAAGCCTCCCGCTCGCGTCTGGGTGGGTTGGCGGCAAAAGCGGTCTCTGGCACAGGTTCCGGCGCAGGTTCCGGCGCAGACTTTGCCACGGCGGCAGGCACAGGCTCTGGCACAGGTTCGGTCACACCCTCGGCGACTTTGACCGGCTGCTGGATCACGCGTTCGGCCACGGGTGGTGCAAAGGCTGGAGCTGGAACTTGTGCCGGGGCTGGCGCCTCCACCGGCGCTTTGTTCGGCAGATCCTTTAGGGGTTCCCACCGGCGCGGCTCCGCAGTTTTCAAAGGGGCATCGGCTGCGGGCGATGTCGCAACCGGGGGTGCGGCAGCCGCTGAACCGTAGGGTTCTGAAACGAACGGCTCTGTAACGCCAAGAGGCGCTTCCGGCTTGGTCTCGGACGGTTCGGGAAGGTTTGTTGGGGTGGCAATAGCGGCGGACGTCCGGTCCGGCGGCGGCAGCGCGCGTTGGGGGGGAACCAAAGGCTCCGCACGCGGCAATTCGCGGGCGATGACGGTGACCGGATCGGAATCGCGTTCAACCTTCTCACCCTCGGCCAGCAGGGCGGTCGATACCGAGGTCGGGCCAAAGAACGGCTCACCCAGAAAAGCCCCATTCTCGGGCACACCCACAAAGCTGACCGGATTAAACCGATGCTCGGAGGCAAAGGCCTCGGCCTCGGCCAGAGTTTCCTTGGCCACGACCGCCACCTGCAAATCGCCAGTGGTGCCCCACCAGTCATAGACCAGATCGTCGATCGGATAGGGCGTCGCCCCCTCCAGCGCGGCCTTGATCTGGCGCTTGCGCTTGGCGGGTTCCGGGCCGGGTGCATAGACCTGCTTGTACAGGATCTGCTCGTTCGGGATCACCAGTTTGGTGGTGATCCCCCGGGGCGACAGCCCAAGTGCAGTGGCACGCAGATAGCCCAAAGCTTCGTCAAAGTCGGGCGCACCAAAGGCGGTGGAGCCGACCTGGCTCCACCCGCGGGAGGTGCGGTGCAATAGGGTGACGAGACCGTCACGGAAATCGAGTGCGAAGGAAGGTTTCATGAGGAGCGTCTAGCACAGCCATCAGGTCGCCGGGAGCGTCGCCCCGGTTTGGTTGTGTCATTACAGCAGGAATTTGCCGAATGAAAGAAAAAGCCCAAGACTTGCCAAGGATCGCTTTGCCATCGGCGTCACATCAGGCAATGAAGGGTCATCCATGGAGGTTGCGATGCGTATTCTGAAAGCGATTGCTGCGACGACGGTTTTGCTGGTGCCAATGGCCGCTTGGGCGGATGCGGTGGATGCAGCGGGGACGATCACTGTGACCGGAAGCGCCACCATCAGCGTTGTGCCGGATATGGCGACGGTCAGCCTTGGGGTGACGACCGCAGGCGATACGGCGGCGGCTGCGATGGCGGCCAACACCGAAGCGGTTTCGGCTGTGATTGCACGGCTGATCGTGGCGAAGGTGGCTGACCGCGATATGCAGACCTCGTCACTGTCGGTCAATCCCAACTGGGTGCAGAATGCTTCGGGTGACGGTCAGGTGATCAAGGGCTACATCGCCTCCAACCAGTTGACCGTGCGGATCAGGGCATTGGAGACGACGGGTTCGGTGCTGGATGCTGCCGTAACTGATGGTGCCAACACGCTGAACGGCGTGACCTTTGGCCTGCAAGACCAGCGCCCGACCGAGGATGCGGCGCGACAGCAGGCGGTGGCGGACGCTGTGGCGCGGGCGACATTGTTGGCCACGGCTGCCGGTGAAAAGCTGGGGCCGGTGGAGTCGATCACCGAAGATGGCGCGCAACAACCCTTTCCGATGGCCACGTTTTCCAAGGCCGACGCGGCTGCGGTGCCAGTGGCGGCAGGCGAAGTTGGGGTCTCTGCCTCGGTCACCATCGTCTGGAAATTGGCACAATAAGTTAGGCGCAGTTGAGTTGCAGCAGTGCAGTTGGCGCTTCAAAGTCAGCATTGGATCGCTGCAGCAGTCGTACCGGGGGCCGCCGTGACAGCGGCCCCGCGAAACCGGATAAAGGGGTCAGGCGGTGGCTATGGTCAGCGCCTGATCCAGATCGGCGATGATGTCGCGCACGTCCTCGATGCCGATTGACAGACGGACCACGTTGGGCAAAGCGCCCGCTGCCACCCGCTGCTCATCCGACAATTGGCGGTGGGTTGTGGACGCGGAGTGGATGATCAGGCTGCGGGTATCGCCAAGATTGGCCACATGGCTGAACAGCTTGACGTTATCGACCAGCTTCACGCAGGCATCATAGCCGCCCTTGATGGCGAAGGTGAACAGCGCACCAGCCCCACCCGGTGTGATCATCTTGGCAAGGTTGTGGTAGGGCGACGATTTCAGGCCCGGATAGGTGACGCTTTCAACGCGGGGGTCCTGCTCCAGATACTCTGCCACGATCTGCGCGTTCTCGACATGGCGCTGCATCCGCAGGGGCAGGGTTTCGATGCCCATCAGGGTATAATGCGCGCCCTGCGGGTTCATCGTCATGCCAAGGTCGCGCAGACCCACGGCGATGGAGTGGAAGGTGAAGGCCATGGCGCCCAAAGCTGCGTGGAAGTTGAGGCCGTGATAGGCGGGCTCCGGGGCGGCCAGCGACGGGAATTTGCCCGATGCGCTCCAATCAAACTTGCCCGAATCGACCACGACGCCGCCGGTGACGGTGCCGTTGCCGGTGAGGTATTTGGTGGCGGAATGGACGACGAGGGTGGCCCCATGCTCGATGGGGCGGCAGAGGTACGGCGTGGCGGTGGTGTTGTCGACGATCAGAGGAATCCCGTGCTGGTTGGCGATGCGGGCCACGGCGTCAAGGTCAGTGATCGCACCGCCGGGGTTGCAGATGGTTTCGCAAAACAAGGCGCGGGTGTTGTCGTCGATGGCGGCAGCGATGGCCTTTGGGTCGTCGAAATCGACCAGTTTGGCCGACCAGCCGAACTTGCGGATCGTGTTGGTGAATTGCTGGATGGTGCCGCCATAAAGCCTGGTGGAGGCCACGACATTGCAGCCCGGTTGCATCAGCGGAAACAGGGCCATGATCTGCGCCGCATGACCGGAAGAGCAGCAGACAGCGCCCGCGCCACCCTCCAATGCCGCCACCCGGTTCGCCAAAGCCGACACGGTCGGGTTGGTCAGGCGCGAATAGATGTAACCAACCTCAGCCAGATTGAACAGTTTGGCCGCGTGTTCACTGTCCCGGAACACGTAGGCCGTGGTCTGATAGATCGGCACCTGACGCGCGCCAGTGGCCGGATCGGGTTCGGCGCCCGCGTGGATCGCAAGGGTGTTGAAGCCAAGTGTCATGAAGTCCTCCTCAATTGGATCGTCTTAGATTGAAGCGGACGCTAGGGCAGTCGGCAGAGTCGGGCAATCGGGAAAGTTAAGAAAGACGTGCGATGAAGTCGTGTTTATGGAGGTGAGAACGTGTCCTGCGGCGGCCGTCGCGGTTGCAGGCGTTTGAGGGGGTCGCGTTCGCGGCTTGGGCGTCAGATGGACGCGTAAGCTGTGCGGCCCGCCACCATGGTCAATCTTGGCGCGGGGGTGCCAGCTTCGGGCCAGTCGATCAGGGTCAGGTCGGCCCGTTGCCCGATGGCAATCGTACCCCGATCCTGCAAACCAGAGGCGCGGGCCGGGTTGGTAGAGACCAGTTTCCATAATGCGGGCAGAGAGCCGTAGCCATCGGCGCGCAACCGGGCGATGGCAGTCAACATGGCAGGGTAAAAGTAGTCCGACGCCAGTATGTCGCAAAGTCCCTGCGCGATCATATCCGCCGCACCCGGAGAGCCCAGATGGCTGCCGCCGCGCGCCGCATTGGGGGCACCGAAGATGATCCAGCAACCGCTTGTCCGTGCGGCTTCGGCGGCGCGCAGGTTCATCGGGAATTCGCTGATCTGCGAGCCTAAGTGGTGGTAATAGCTGCGGGTTTCGGCTTGCGTGTCGTCATGGCTTAACATCGGGGCTTGGGCTTCGCGGCCCATCTCTGCCACTTTGGCAATGATGTCAGGCACTTGCGGGCGACGGTTCCAGATTGTCTGGATCAATTGCACATATTCCGTCTGCGTCAGGCCAGAGCGTTTGGCCCGGTCCGCCATTTTGGCGGCGAACCCGGCACTCGCCATATCGACCACCGGAAAAGCCGGATCATGGTCAAACGGGCGTTCTTGCAGAGCGGTATTTGGGTCCAGCACAGCCATGGAGGTGTGGTCATTGAAAGCAATCGACGGCTTGAGCGGTCCGCGAAGGGTGCGTTCGATCAGGGGCAGGGCCTCGAAACAAAACGTCTCCCACCGCAGTTGCACGCGATTTTCGACGGTCAGACGCGGGGCAAGGCGGTTCAGGCCGTCGATCATCTCTTCGGCCAAAGACAGCGAGCGCAGACCCGGCTCCCAGCTCAGCGTCAGGGCGTGGTAGGCCGTGGCGATGCCGTTGGCGGCAAGCTGGCGGTCAGTCTCCAGCAGGGCGGCTTCGGTGGGGAAAAAGACGCCGGGGCGTGGCATCAGTTGGCGCTCAAAAGCGTCGCCGTGGATGTCCACCATGGCGGGGGCGAGGGTCATGCCCTTGGCGTCGATGACCCTGGCACCGTCGCGCGGGGTGTCAATGCCGGTGATCACACCACCTTCGATGCGCACCGAAACCTGCGCCACGCGGTCGGGCAGGATGACCTGCGCCCCTTCAAAGATCATCGCATCCATGGCTCACCTCTGGCTTTGCTTCGTGACGCGGGAGTGTGACGCGCCGATGACACTGCGCGTGGTGGACATTTACCGCAGCCAAAGCCCCTCGCGTTTCAAGGTGTTGCGAATGGATTGTTCGCGGACCGGCAAGTTGGCGCGGTCAAACAGGGCGCGCGCCTCAGCGCCTTTGCCCTGATAGATCATGCGTCGAAAGGGATCATAGTCTTTCACGACCTTCTTGACAGCGTTCTTTCCGGCCACTTGTTCCAGAACTTCAACAACCCGGTCGGATTCGCGGGCGTAAAGCAGGGGTAATGTTCGGTAATGACAAGTCAAATCACCGTCCAGTCTCGCCAGTTCCGGCCCCGGACGGCCGCCGCCAAAGGAATGGATCACCAAAGGCAGCACCACCTGATCCAGCCACGGGTTCATTTCCTGACAGACCAGCGTGGCGGGGGGATTGCTGGCGATGTCCTTGGCATAGGCTGCAAAGCGAGCCCCGAAGGCCTGCGGGCTTTGGTGGAAGAACCAGCCCGCGTTGAAATAAAGATAGCGTTTCCAGTATTCGTCCGGCTGGGTCAGGTCGAGCGAAGCGGCAAAGTTCAGCCCGAACCGGTCGTACAGCGATTGCCAGATCTGGCCGTAACCGGGGCCATAAAGCTCTATCTGCGGCCAGGTGCCCTCGCGCCGCATCGACGCGGATGGACGGAAGAAATCGAAAGCAAGGCGCGCAAAACTGTCGAGGATCAGCGTGTCGGTGTCCAGAAACAGAAAGGGCGCGTCGGGCAGGGCGGTCAGCGCCTCAATCTTGTTGCCATAGGGGTAGGCGGCACCGAAAAGCTTGTTCTCAAACGGCAGGAAGGTCGCACCCAGGTCGGTCAGCAGACCGCGCACGGCGGGGGTGGAAATCCGTGGATCGCCCTGCCACAGCGGCCCGGGCTGCGGTTCGGCGATGAAAACCTGCCCCGGAAAATCGGGGTCCATCGCGCGGAGTGAGGCCAGCAGCAAGACAGCCTCATAGCCCAGCCGCCCGGCTTGACCAATGGCCAAAATGTTGAAAACCTGCCTGCTCATCGCGGCCCCCTTGCCAAGCTATAAGCCGGTGACGGCCGGGCGAAAGTCAAGCACCTCAGCCCTTTAAACTGTATGCCGAAAAAGACCGCGCGGCTTTTTGGCATATGCCGCGCAAAGCCAAACCGCTCAACGTGCGGTTTTCAAGCAGACTGCTTTGGGGTGAAACGCAGCGAAAGGCAGGACATGCCGCCATCCAGCTTGGCGCATTCGGAATTGCCGATCTCGCGCACTGTGAAGCCCGCATTGACCAAAGCGTCACGGGTGCGCGGGAAACCTTCAGGCATTATCACCAAATCATTGAAGCGGATGGAGTTGGCGCAGGCCTCCTCACCCTCGGCGGTGTGGATGACGCGGTACCCTTTGAAACAGCCAGAGGCGTCAAGACGTGCGGTGGACAGGATGGTTTCGGCGTCCAGCAACGAACAATCGGTTTTGAAATGCAACACACCCGGCGGAGTGAAAACCTCGCGTACCTTATGGCCCCAATCGGCGACCTTTTGGGCCAGTTCCGCAATCCCCGCGCTGTTGGTGCGCGCTGACCTGCCGATCAGGATTTCGCTTTCGGTCGTCAGGATGTCGCCACCTTCAACGAACGCCTCCACCCCGGTGATCTGGCGGACATCACCGTAAAGCGCGCGCAGATGAGGAGCCATTTCGGCAGCCTCACCCAGACGGGTGGGCGCACCGGGGCGCATGATGACAGCTCCTTCAGGCAGACAAAGCGCTGTATCCTCCACAAAAACCGAATCCGGGTAGGCGTCCAAAGCGTCAAGTTCGACCACTGTGGCCCCGGTTGACTGCAAAGCCGCGATATAATCGGCGTGGTGCTGGGCCATCAGGACCAAAGACGGCGAACCGGTGTCCACCGCCCGCAGGCCGTCGGTGATGGAGGCCGCAGGTTTGCGGGTGATGGCGTGGGTGAAACGGAATGACCTGTCAGACATGGCGAAACCTCCGAAGGGGAGGCTGGTGCCCTGCCTCATATTGCGTCCGCAAACGGTCAGCAGATGGTGGGCGACCCTGGAATCGAACCAGGCCTGAGTCGCCTCGGGAGAGTTACAGTCTCCTGCCACACCTTGTAGCATGTCGCCCACTGAGCGGGGGGCATAAACAAGGGGCGACAGGGCGTCAAGTGGTCCGTTCGAGAAGGCTGACGGGCCATTGGCGAAGGTTTCAGCTTGCGTGGCGGCGTGCGGGGGGCCAAATGGAACCAAACGCGAGGGGATCATGAGCGGCTATAGCGATAACACCAAACCGACCTGGGTGGTTGACAAGGAACGTGCCAAACGGGATGCGGCCCGCGAAACCTTGTGGCTGTTTGGCATCCATGCGGTGCGGGATGCTTTGCTGAACCCCAAGCGTGAGAAATTGCGGCTGGTGCTGACCAAGAACGCCGCCGACCGGCTGGCCGATGCTTTGCCGGGTGCGGGGATTGAGGCGGAGATTGTCGAACCGCGCAACTTCAAGGTGCCATTGGCCGAGGATTCGGTCCATCAGGGTGCCGCGATGGAAGTGAAGCCTTTGAACTGGGGCAAGCTGGAGGATATCGTGGTGTCCGGCACCGGTTCGGCTTTGGTCGTCTGTCTGGATCGGGTGACCGACCCCCACAATGTCGGCGCAGTCTTGCGCTCGGCTGAGGTGTTCGGGGCCCGCGCCGTGATTGCGCCAAAGCAACACGCAGCACCTGAAACCGGGGCGCTGGCCAAAACCGCCTCCGGCGCGTTGGAGCGGCAACCCTATCTGCGGGTCACCAACCTGTCCGACGCGATGGTGAGTTTGCGCGACATGGGCTATCTGTTGATAGGTTTGGACGGTGATGGTACCCTGCCACTGGCAGAGGCTTTGACCAATGCGGGCGGTCGGGCGATTGCACTGGTCCTGGGTGCCGAAGGCCCGGGCCTGCGCGAAAAGACCCGCGAAACTTGCGATGTGATAGCCAAAATCCCCTTCGCGGGTGAGTTTGGCTCGTTGAATGTGTCCAACGCGGCGGCCATAGCCTTGTATGCGGCAGCCAATCGGTAAGCTTTGGAAGGCCAAACGGAAGCTCGGCCCCGCCATCGTAAAAGACGCCGACAGTCCGCCCGCCCCCGCCCTGCTTTGCCGCCGCTAACCTCAACACCGCGTGTCCCTTGGCTCTTGGAACCGCACGGCGTTGTGAGATCTTTTCGCGGTTCAACCCCTTTAAAGCGGGCTTGGCATCGCTATGTCTATACGGAAGGATAGGCCCGGAACGCCGCCTTCAGTTCACTGTCCCTCGTTCCGCACTGGCGCCCGGCCCCCCCAGGTTCGGGCGCCTTTTTATTGAGGCTAAGATGACTCACGACGACCTGATCCGCAAAATCCTGACCGAAAGCAAAGTGATCGCCTTGGTTGGCTGGTCACCCAAAACGGACCGGCCCAGTCACGGCGTGGCCGCTTATCTGGTCCGGCGCGGCTACAGGGTCATTCCGGTGAACCCCGGTCAGGCCGGGCAGGTGACCGCTTGGGGAGAGGTCGTGCAGGCCAGCCTGTCGGACATCGCGGTGCCGGTGGATGTGGTCGACATCTTCCGGACCTCTGACGCGGTGGGCCCGGTGGTCGACGAGGTTCTTGCCCATCTGACAGGTCCGCGCGCCATCTGGATGCAACTGGGTGTTGTCAACGAAGCCGCCGCCGCAACAGCCCGCGCGGCAGGGCTTGACGTGGTGATGAACCGCTGCCCGGCCATCGAAATCCCGCGTCTCGGCCTTTGACCCCTTTGGTCTGTTCCTGAATATCTCCGGTGGTGCGGGGGCTGGCCCCTGTTCTGGCTATGCGGCACTGGCAGGCCCGCCAAGTTTCCGTTAAAGGATCGGCGTCCCAAACTGGAGCCTTGCGATGAAAGCCGCCGTCATCACGTTCCCCGGTTCCAATTGTGACCGCGATCTGGCCGTTGCGTTCGAAAGGGCTGGCTTCGCGGTGGCGAGGGTCTGGCACAAGGACACCAGCCTTCCGGCAGGCACCGATGTGGTTGGCCTGCCCGGTGGCTTTTCGTTTGGCGATTACCTGCGCTGCGGTGCCATCGCCGCCCAATCGCCCATCGCGTTGGCGGTAAAATCCCATGCGGAACGCGGCGGTTTTGTGCTGGGCATCTGCAACGGCTTTCAGGTCCTGACCGAGATGCATTTGCTGCCCGGTGCGTTGATGCGCAACGCGGGGCTGAAGTTCGTTTGCCGCACCGTCGGCCTGAAAGTTGCCTCCACTGCTTCGGCGTTCACCTCGGCCTACACTCTGGGCCAACAGATTTCGGTGCCGGTAGCCCATCACGACGGCAACTTCACAATTGACGCCGAAGGATTGCGCGCCCTGCACGATCAAGACCGTATCGCCTTGACCTATATGGACAATCCCAACGGTGCCACCGCCGATATCGCAGGAATTCTGTCGGCCAACCGCCGGGTTCTGGGCATGATGCCCCACCCGGAGCGTGCGATGGAGGCGGCACAGGGTGGCACCGACGGCGCTGCCGTTTTCGCCAGCCTGATGGGCGGGATGGCGCTGGCTTAAGCCGGTTCAGCGGCCCTTGGCTTGAGCGGGCCCCCTTACGGGCTTAGATTTACTCGATGTCTGACTTGGTTCCCCAGCTTTCACGGCCCGATCGCATCCAGCGCGGCGCGTTCTGGGTCAAGGTCGTTGTGGCCATGCTGATGCTTGTCGCCGTCGGTGTGGTCCTGATCACCAACCGCTGGCTTAGCGAGCGTTTTACCGAAACCACCCGCAACAAGGCAGAGTTGCGACTGGCGCTGTACAGCGGCAACGTGGTGTCGGAATTGCAACGTACTTCGGTTGTGCCACTGTTGTTGTCGCGTGACCCTGCGATCACCGAGGCGTTGATCAAGGGCGATTTCTCGCGCACCACGCAGCGGCTGGTTCAGGTTCAAAGCGACATCGGCGTTGCCTCTATCCTGCTGTTGGACAGTGCGGGGCGGACCGTGGGGGCCACCAACCGCAACCTTCTGGGCACCAACTATCGCAACGCGGATTTCTACGTAGCCGCCGCGCGCTCGATGGATACGGTGTTCTCCGCCTCAGCCCGCGACTCCGGTGGGTTTGAATTTACCTACAGCCAAGAGGTTTTTGCCGACGGTAAGTCGATGGGCGTGATCGTCGTGGCAGTTGACCTGCTGAAATTCGAGCGGGCCTGGGCCGCTTTGCAAGACGTGGTTCTGGTCACGGATTCCGGCGGCAGCGTGATCTTGTCGACCGAGCCGCGCTGGCGTGGTCAACCGCTGGAGCAGGCGATTGATGCGCCCGATATCGCCTCGGCGCTGGATCAGGCGTTGAACCGGGCGCTTTCGGTCACGTCGGACCTGACGCAGAACCATCCGGACGCCTATGTGCGCGGCGTTGGCGTGTTGCGGACCGACAGCCGGATGTCTTTTCGCGGTTGGCACATGACCAGCTTCACCGCCTACGATTCGGTGCGTGAAAAGGTCAACGGTATTCTGGCGCTGGAGATCATGGGCTTTGCCATCCTCGTCGCTTTGACCTTCTATCTGCTGTCTCGCAGGGCCTGGTCGCAGACGCTGAGTTTCCGCCGCGAATCTTTGGAGTTGCGCCAGCTGAACGCCAGGCTGCAACGCGAAGTGGCGGAACGCGAAAAGATGCAAAAGGACCTTGCCGTCGCCGAACAGACCCTGGCGCAAAGTTCCAAGCTCGCGGCTTTGGGCGAGATGTCGGCGGCGGTCAGTCATGAGTTGAACCAGCCGCTGGCTGCTATGAAAACCTATCTGGCGGGCGCGCGGCTGTTGCTGCAAAGACGTCGCTCCGAAGAAGCCCTGTCCTCGTTCCAGCGCATCGACGACCTGATCGACCGGATGGGTGCCATCACCCGCCAGTTGAAATCCTATGCCCGCAAGGGCGGCGAGGCGTTCGAGCCGGTCGATCTGCGGGTATGCCTGTCCTCGGCCCTTGCGATGATGGAGCCGCAACTGAAATTGCGCGTGGTCAAGATCACACGGTCAATCCCGCGCCAGACCGTCATGGTGATGGCCGACAGGCTTCGTCTTGAACAAGTGATCATCAATCTCTTGCGCAATGCGCTGGACGCGACCAAAGACATCGGGGAACCGCAGATCAACCTGGTTCTGGCGGCGGACGCGATGGCGACCTTGACCGTCCATGACAATGGCCATGGCATTGCCGATCTGGTGAACTTGTTTGAGCCCTTCTACACCACCAAAAAACCGGGTGAGGGTGTGGGACTGGGCTTGGCGATCAGCTCTGGCATCGTCACCGATCTGGGTGGCCGGTTGATCGCACGCAATGCCGAACAGGGTGGCGCGGTCTTTGAAATGCAGCTTCCGATCCTGGTGTCCGATGTGGGCGAAGGTTCGGAGCAAGACTTGAAAACAGACGCAAAAGCAGCGGAATGAGGGTGGTATGGCGCGGGCAATGAAAGTGGCGATCGTTGACGACGAGGCCGACATGCGGCAATCGATCAGCCAATGGCTGGCCTTGTCGGGCTTTGACACCGAAACCTTCCCAAGTGCGGAAGAAGCGTTGAAGTCGATCGGCCCGGAGTTTCCCGGCGTGATCGTGTCAGACATCAAGATGCCGGGGATGGATGGCATGGCGTTTCTGAAACGCCTGATGGGGATGGATTCTGGCCTGCCGGTCATTCTGATCACCGGGCACGGCGATGTCCCGATGGCCGTGGAAGCGATGCGGGTTGGCGCGTTTGACTTTCTGGAAAAACCGTTCAACCCGGACCGGATGACCGAACTGGCCAAGAAGGCCACGCAGGCCCGGCGGATGACGCTGGACAACCGGGCCCTGCGCAAGGAATTGTCAGACGGCTCGGTCCTGATGAAAAAGCTGATCGGGACCTCTCCGGTGATGGAGCGGTTGCGAGAGGATATTCTGGACCTCGGTCAAGCCGATACGCATGTGCTGATTGATGGCGAAACCGGCACCGGCAAAACCTTGGTGGCGCATGCCTTGCACGCCGTGGGGCCCCGGGCTGGCCGCAAGTTCGTGACCATCTCTTGTGCGGCATGGTCGGAAGATCAGTTGAGCCAGCGTCTGTTCGGGCCAGCCGAAGATGGCACGATCCCGCTGGTCGAAGAAGCCCGTGGCGGCACCATCTGTCTGGAGGATATCGAGGCGCTGTCAGGCTCCATGCAGGCACGACTTTTGACCACGATCAACGAGCAGGGCACGCCGCCCGAAACCCGCATGATTGCCATCTGCAACCATCACGCGCCCGACAAGACGCTGGAAGATACGTTGCGGCCCGATCTGTATTACCGGCTGGGGGCGATGACCATCGTATTGCCGCCGCTGCGGGCGCGGGGCGAAGACATCCTGACGCTGTTCAACCGCCTGACGGAGCAATTCTCTGAGGAATATGGCTGCGACGCGCCGCAGGTCACCGCACAAGAGGCAGCACAATTGCTGCAAGCCCCATGGCCCGGCAATGTACGTCAGCTTGTCAACATCGCCGAGCGGGCGGTTTTGCAGAACCGGCGCGGATCAGGGTCGATTGCGTCGCTGCTGATGGCCGACAACGAAGCGGCAGGTCCGGCGCTGACCACCGAAGGCAAGCCGTTGAAGGACTACGTCGAAGCCTTTGAGCGGATGCTGATTGACAACACCATGCGCCGCCACAAAGGGTCTATCGTCGCCGTGATGGAAGAGTTGTGCCTGCCACGCCGGACCTTGAACGAGAAGATGGCGAAATACGGGTTGCAGCGGCAAGACTACGTCTGAGGCGCGCGGGGACGTGGTCAGCCTTTGGTTCAGACCGGTCGTGGGTTCTGACACGTCGCCGCATGGCTGCGCTCCCACCCGCCCACCCCGCTGCGCCATGCGGCTTGGGACACGTGACGCCGTCTCTGATTTCGCCGCCACGCGCCGGGCTTTGTGCGCAGCCAAAGCTGCTCGAGGTCCTGACCGAACATCAAAGCGATCAACGTGGCCTCTGGCACTTTGGCGCGGAGAGCGGGATTGCCGCACGCCGTCGGCTGCAGGGTAACGAGGGTTGGCCAGCCTCTCAAACCGGCTCACAGCCCCAAACCAGCCGCAGGCAACAAGACAAACATCGCCGTGCCGACCACTCCGGCCGCGAACCCGAGCACGTCGCTGTTGGCCGAAATGGTGGCCGCTGTGGGAATCGAACCCACACGGGCAAGGCCCGAGGCATTTTAAGTGCCTTCCGTCTACCAGTTTCGGCAAGCGGCCATTGCCTTCCTCATAAGTCCCACAGGCGCACACCTCAAGAACCTTTTGCGGCCCAGTCCGGGCTATGTCTGGTCAGGGTCAGCCTAAGCGCATGATCTGGTTATGTTATTCAAAATGAACACGTGCATTTCCAGCCTCATGCGCCGATCCTTGCGCCGCCCGGGACATGGGTGTATTCCGCAAGGGATCCGGGCGTCGGGTATGGCCTCGTGACTGCTGCCGCGCGGCATTGACTTGTGCCCTCAGGCGCGGTTTGTTGAGGACAGAGTTTGCGGGAGGCGCGCCATGAACAAGGAATATTTCAGTGCAGCGGCTGCACTGGATGGGTTGCTGTTTGACGGCATGACCATCGCCAGCGGCGGCTTTGGTCTGTGCGGTATCCCCGAATTGCTGATCGAGGCGATCAAAGTGGCGGGGACCAAGGACCTGACCATCGCGTCGAACAACGCGGGGGTCGACGGATTTGGCCTTGGTGTTTTGCTTGCGACGCGGCAGGTCAAGAAGATGATCTCGTCTTACGTCGGCGAAAACGCCGAGTTCATGCGGCAGTATCTGAGCGGAGAGCTGGAGTTGGAGTTCAACCCGCAGGGCACTCTGGCTGAACGGCTGCGGGCGGGTGGTGCGGGTATTCCGGGGTTTTACACCAAAACCGGGGTCGGCACCGTGATTGCCGAGGGCAAGGAACACAAGGATTTCAACGGCCAGACCTATATTCTGGAAACCGGCCTTGCCATGGATCTGGCGATCGTGAAGGCGTGGAAGGCCGACCCCTCCGGCAATCTGGTGTTTCGCAAGACGGCGCGGAACTTTAACCCTCCTGCGGCGACGTCTGGCAAAATTTGCGTGGCCGAGGTCGAAGAGATCGTGCCTTTGGGGTCGTTGGATCCAGACACCATTCATTTGCCCGGCATCTATGTGCACCGCCTGATCCAAGGCGACCACGAAAAGCGCATCGAAAACCGCACTGTGCGGAAAAGGGAAGCTGTGTGAAACGCACGCTGGCGCAATCCTTAGTTCTCATACTGCTAGGGAGCGCCGCCTCCGCTTCGCAGTTTTACTGTAAGGTCAACAGCATCCAAGCGCTGAGCGCATCGGGCACATTGACTGAAAACGATATGACGAAGGTGGACAAAGATTTGCTGGGGACGCTCAGCTACGATGAGGATACTGGGTTCCTCAATGTCGGAAGCATCCGATGGCAGTTAAAAACCATACAAGCAGGAACTGCTGAGAATTCTTTGCTAGCGACCAGAATGATTTATGGCCCGGCTCGCGCGGTGATGCAAACGCTACGAATCGAGACGTTCTCCACCAACGCCTTCTTGTTTACCTGGGATGGCGAAGTATGGACCGGAACATGTATTGAGAAATAAATGGGGGAGATGAACCATGTGGGACCGCAACCAGATCGCGGCGCGCGCTGCCAAGGAATTGAAAGACGGGACCTATGTCAACCTTGGCATCGGGATTCCGACGCTGGTGTCGAACTACATTCCGGCAGGCGTCAACGTGACGCTGCAATCGGAAAACGGGATGCTCGGGATGGGGCCTTTCCCGATTGAGGGCGATGAAGATGCCGACCTGATCAACGCGGGCAAGCAAACCATCACCGAACTGCCGCAGACCTCTTATTTCGACAGCGCACAAAGTTTTGCGATGATCCGCGGCGGCAAGATTGCGATGGCGATCCTTGGCGCGATGGAGGTGTCCGAAAAGGGCGATCTGGCGAACTGGATGATTCCGGGCAAGCTGGTCAAGGGCATGGGCGGGGCGATGGACCTGGTTGCGGGTGTGGGCCGCGTGGTGGTGGTGATGGACCACACCTCCAAACACGGGGAATCCAAGGTGTTGAAGGATTGCACGCTGCCGCTGACCGGCAAGGCTGTGGTCGACCGCATCATCACCAATCTTGGGGTGCTGGATGTGGTGGCGGGCGGGCTGAAGATCGTTCAGCTGGCCGATGGCGTCAGTGAAGCGGAAATGCGGGCGGCAACCGAAGCCGCAATCGTCGGCTGATCACCTGTTCGGCGGCGGGTCCCCTGCCGCATGGGTCGATGTGTCAGTCGCGCAGGTGGTGCGGACGCTGATTGCCCGATCGGTTCAACACGCCTGAATTGCCGCCCACGCGGGCAGACTTTGATCACACCGCTTGGACGCCTGCGAGGGCTGTGTCAGGCAGCGCGGTTTTAGACCGACACGCCGATGCAGCACCTCAGGATCGGGAAGCGTTGTTCCGTTTTTGACGAACGGTGGTTGCCGGACCCGGACCCGGACCCGGACGCGGTCGTTTCGATCTGGGCCTTGGCCTGTCGGGCAACTTGTCCCCGAAGAACAGGATCATCATGGTTTTATTGATGATGTTCAGCAAGATAGCGAACAGGATCAAGCCGCACAGCATGGTGAAACAGGCCACCAACCGACCGCCGACTGTTACCGGGTACATGTCGCCATAG
This sequence comes from Rhodobacterales bacterium, assembly GCA_038231395.1. Lineage (GTDB taxonomy): Bacteria > Pseudomonadota > Alphaproteobacteria > Rhodobacterales > Rhodobacteraceae > Stagnihabitans. The sequence continues at coordinate 2,280 of JBBRLL010000005.1, read as the reverse complement.
CCGGTTGTGGTCATGGTAACCAGGCACCACCACATGGCCGAAGGGATCGAGGTGAAGAACCGCTTGTCTTCCGTGATTGGACTGCCAGAGATCGGATCGGTGGGCATGAACACCTGCGGCGTTGCCCCGACCGGGGTTGCAGCATCCAGCTCCGCCTGACCGGCCTGAAGGGCATCTTCGCCGTAAAGCACGCCTTCGACATAATACATCGAAGTGGAGGAAATCATGAAGACCGCAAAGAATATGATCATGTAAATCTTGAGGTTGGCTATGATCGGGTTGCGGGCTTCCTCTTCGTCGTTATCGGTCTGGTCTGCGGCCGACCGCGCCAGTTTCAACACCCGCAACGCACGGGCCACCCGCAAAAGCCGGATCATCTTGGTCGTGCGGACGGCCGTCATGTTCAACAGCATCAGGTACGATGGTGCCACGGAAATGATGTCGATCATGCCCCAAAACGAGAAGACATAGCGCAACGGTTTGGGCGCAAAGTAGGTGTTGGCTACGGCGTCGACGGTGAAGAAGATAACGGTGACCCACTCTGACCAGTTGAAAAACGTAGCGTAACGATCAGCGATGGACTGAACGCTTTCCAAAGCAAGACTGATGCAAGACACAAAGATGAACACCATGACGATGGTGTGCCAATACCGGTAACCGACATAGTGCGGGTCGGTGACAATACGCCGCGCTATTGATATCTGGGATCGGCGCTCTGCTTGCTCCATAGGTCCGTACCTTTGTCTTTGGTGGCGCAAAACCACACTATCGTGCCAAAGTGCGCCCGTCATGACAGGTCATCGGCATTCTCACAAGCATTTGACCTGAAAAGACTATCGTCGAAACCGGTCGAGAAGCTAGTTGCTGGCCGAGAGCACTTTAAACACGCAAGGGTCGCTGACCAGTTCGGGTGGCGTAACGCAAAGCCCCTGCGCCACCTGCCAAGCCGCCAGAACTTTGGGCACGTAATCGCGGGTTTCGGCATAGGGTGGTACGCCACCATTGGCGGTCACGGCCCCTTCGCCCGCGTTATATGCGGCGATGACCATCAGCGGGTCACGGTTGAAATTGCCCATCAGGAAATCCAGATAGGCGATGCCGCCCTTGATGTTTTGCACAGGGTCCTTCGCATCGGTCACGCCAAATCGCTTTGCGGTGCCGGGGATCAGCTGCATCAAGCCCTGCGCGCCCGCCGAACTTGCCGCCGCAGAGTTGCCGGCGCTTTCAATCGCCATCACGGCCAGCACCAAAGCCGGCGAGACATGGGTGCCAACGGTGTCTTTCAGAATCTCTGACCCCCAGCTTTGCGCCATCCCCTGCATGGATTGCAGGCGCGGCGCATTGACGCGGGTGCCACCGGGGCCGGATGACAGAGTGGCCATCGCCAGCGGGAGCCGCCCGTCCGCCGCAGCCAATGTCACCGGCACCGTGTTCCAGAACCAGTCGTAATGCGCTCCGGCCGTTACAACAGGTGCCACGGGGGCCAACGGGGCAGGGGGGCCGGCATCCTCATGGTGATCGGGGTACGGATCAATTTTTGGAGCGGAGGCCAGCAAAGCCGCCTGCTCTGCCGGGTCGATCTGCACGGTGATCCGCTTGCCAACCTGAATGTCGGACACCTTGAGCATCTTGAAGGTGAAGCCTTGGGTTGGCCGGACGGTGGGTTGAACAGACGCGGTAGCGGCGGGCTGAACAGGTACGTTGACCGGGTCACTGACCGGGTCACTGACCGGACCAGTCACAGCCTCTGAACCAGCAAGACGAGCCGATCCCAAAACCACCAAAAGCGCCAACCTTGCGGAGCGCGAAAGCCTGTCGCCGATCATAGACGGGTGCCTGCCCGATTGTTTTTGTTGCGCAAAATCTGCCACATGCCTGCTGCCACGCCAAGGGTTGCGGCAGGCATTTGCGCTTTTGCTTCGCCAAAGCGACCGAAAGGACACGAACCCGCAGAGCCTTTGCCGCAAACTTGCCACAAAATGACTGCGAGAATTCCTCATTCCGGTCCAAGCGCTGCCGCTTTGCAGGGGTTAATTGAGGTCATACCGAGGGATCGAAAGCTCAAGGCAATCCTGAAAGAGCCGAAGGAACCGAAACGGTAGGCGAAAAAGTGCAACCCAACATCAAGGAACCATGATTATGAAATTTCTGAAACTTTTCAAATCCTTCAAGAACGACGAATCCGGCGCCGTGACCGTTGACTGGGTCGTTCTGACCGCAGCCATCGTGGGCCTTGGCCTGGTCGTGATGCAGTCGGTCGGCGGTGGTGTTACCACGCTG
>JBBRLL010000004.1:0-126090 GCA_038231395.1 Rhodobacterales bacterium | reverse complement strand
TGATCCCCCCTGTATCCAGTACGATTGCCCAGTTGTTATACCCTCCCGAACAACCCTTTGATTTTGCACGGATTGTAGGCGAGCTGGACACAGTCCTGACCCGGTTGCAGACGGCAGCGGTGACCATGGCATGGGACTGTGATGACCTCGTCCTGTTCGACTTGGGGGAAACACGGATCGCTTTGGCCGCCAACGAGTTTGGCCCGGGCGAGCAGGCCGCAGGTGAGGCCATCTGCCTGACCGTTTCGGTTGGACCGGCGGGCCCGCACAGCGCGGTGGCGTCACATCACGCGGTCTTATGCTCTCGTCTGGTGGAGCGCATTCAAAACCGCACCCGGCCAGCCGCAATTCTGTGGCAAGAGATAGCAGGACCGGTCGACGCCGATGTGGTCGATGAACTGATCAAAGCGCTGCCGAACCTGCCGCCCACCCGCCCGGTGGCGGATCTGGTTGCGGCGGATTTAGTCGCGGTGGATCTGGCAAAAGCTGGCGCGGCGGTTGCGGCAATGCCTGCCGAAGCGGATGCGGCGCAGGATATGGCAACGGTTGACGCGCTGCCCGGACCGGAAGCTTGGACCGTGCTGGAGGTTGCGGCCTCACAGGTCGGCTATTTGCCTGCCGTGGACAGCATTCTGGATCAGATGCTGCACACCGATCGCAACCGCAGAGCGTTGCCACCGTTGCGGGCCTTGCTGGGCGTGCCACGTCGCACGGCGCAAACGCGACCGCAAAACTCTGGCGCGCATCGTCTGAAGGCAAGCGGCTGGTTCATGCCGGTCATCGTCGGGAAAATCGAAAGGCGGCTCAGCCGAACCGCAGGATTCCAGCCTGCATTGGTCAATGCCGACCTTCATACTGTCGCGAAGGATACCAGGAATTTGGCCGACTTCTCCGATCTACCGCAGGTTTCCGATTTGGGGCCTCTCTCAGATTTGCCCGGGTCGCCGGACCTTACCAACCCGGCCAATCTTAAAGACGAAACGCTCGCCCAACTGCGAACGGCGCTTTATCCCCCCGTCGCCAGGGTGGAAGCGCCAAGCATCCAGATCCGTCTGGCGGCGCATTGCTTCAATGCGACCTTGATCGTCGTCTGCATGCCGCTGGGGGCCGCGATAATGACCTATTCCTTGCTCAACGGTGACAACATCCAACTGTCCTCCCGGATGATCGCCGTCGCGGGCACAGTTGTGGCGATTGGACATTCCCCGCTTTGGCACAGCGTCAGAGCGTTGGCGGGGGTATAGCGCACAAAGCTGCGGCTGCGCCGGCTCCTGACCGTCACGTCAAGCACATGGTGGGATCAGCGGCTGACCCAACCGCCAAAACAAACGCGCGGCCAAACCGGCCCGGTAATTGATAGCATCCGAAGTCAGCGGATCAATGGCCCGCTGCCTCAAGCGCGTGAAGATCCGCTTCGGGGACCGTGCTGGCATGCACGACATAGGTGTGGATTGAAAACACCACGGCGTCGCTGACCGGCGACCGCAGCAGGCATTGCTTTTCGGACCGCAGAAAGGCCCGCGCGCCGGTTCGCGGCCGCAGGTATAAGCCGCTTTTGGGTTGGTGCAGGGTGGGGTCTGCGTACAACAGCGCATTCATCCGCCACAGTGGCCGGTCAGGGCGGATCGTGTCAAACATCCGTTGCACGCGCCGCGCCATCTGGTCGTCATAGGGGGCAACCGGCGCGTGGATCGTGGTCAGCGGGCGGCCAAACTTTTCGGCCAGGGTCCAGCTGGCCGGAAAGCATAACAGGGCGGCGGTCAGCACATGCTCGTCGCCCTGCTTTTCCAGCAGGCAGATATCCTCTTGCACCAGCGCGCCCAAGGTCAGCAGCGGGGCATCGCGGTCCACCACAACCCGTACACCATCGGGGCGGATCACGGTGCAAAGCGTGGCCGCTGGATGCGTCCCAGCGGGCGACGAGAGCTTGGAACTGTCAGTGCGGGCGGAAGCGACCTGCACCACAAACCCGGGCATCCGGGCAAGGTGGTGCAGCACCATGTCCAGCACCTCCTCCGCTGCCGGGCGGGCCGCCTCGGCCATCGCATGAACTGCGGCACCGCTGGCGATCAGCCGCGCCTTTTCGGCCATCTGGGCGGCGTAGGCGTCGTCCACCTCCAGCCAGCGGTCAGGGTCAAGCGGTTGAATACCGGGAAGCCGCCACAAGGCTTGGTCCAGCCATGGCAGGATCGGCAGATGGGATTGCAGGATGGGGTCGCGCATGCCGCTTTGGTACTCGCCCGGATCGGCCTCGAAAAGCCCTTTTCTAAAGGCGCATTCTATCGCAATCAAAAGACCTCTGCCCCCTGCGGCCCGTTTCCGACACGCCCTGTCGCCCAAGGCATTGAACCGCCTGACCTATGCCGCACAGTGCTGACAAACCGGAGGCTTCCATGTCAGACACCCCATCGCTGCGCCGCAAGATTGACCCCTCCAAGGGCACCACGCTTGGCGACGGCTCACCCAACGACAACGACCGCGTGGAAATTGGTCCGACCCAACTGGCGTTTGGCGCGTGGGAGGCGGCTGGCCTGACCCTGCCCAATCTGGCGCGGATGCGCGAATACCGTTGGAAACGCCTGACCGATGCCATCATAGCGCGCGGGATTGGCGGGCTGCTGATGTTTGACCCCCTCAACATCCGCTATGCCACCGACACCACCAACATGCAGCTTTGGAACACCCACAATCCGTTCCGCGCCTGCCTTTTGTGCGCTGACGGGCATATGGTGATGTGGGAATACAAGAACTCGCCCTTTCTTGTGACCTTCAATCCGCTGGTCAAGGAATTGCGGTCCGGTGCGACCTTCTTTTACAACTCCACCGGTGACCGGGGTGAGGCTGCCGCCAATGGCTTTGCCGATCAGGTTGACGAGGTGATGCGCGCCCATGCCGGTGTCAACCGGCGGCTGGCGGTGGACAAGATCATGGTCCACGGCTTGCGCGCGCTGGAACGCAAAGGGTTCACGGTGCTGGAGGGCGAAGAGGTCACCGAGCGCACCCGCGCCATCAAAGGCCCCGATGACGTCGCCGCGATGCGCTGCGCCCACCATGCCTGCGAGGCGGCGATTGCCGGGATGGAGGCGTTCACCCGCGCCAATGTACCCTCCGGCACCGTATCGGAGGATGCGATCTGGGCCGAACTGCACCGCGGCAACATCGCGCGTGGAGGCGAGTGGATTGAAACCCGGCTGCTGGCCTCTGGCCGCCGCACCAATCCATGGTTTCAGGAGTGCGGGCCAAGGATCGTGCAGAACAATGAGATCGTGGCCTTTGATACCGATCTGATCGGATGCTACGGCATCTGTATCGACATCTCTCGGACGTGGTGGGTTGGTGATGCGCGGCCCGGCAACGCGATGATCTCTGCCATGCACCACGCGATGGACCATATCCGGATCAACATGGCGATGCTGAAACCCGGCGTGTCGATCAAAGAACTGGTGTTTGGCGGCCATAAGCTGGACGATCAGTACTGGGCGCAGAAATACTCTTGCAAGATGCATGGCGTGGGCCTGTGCGATGAATGGCCTTACGTCAACTATTCCGATGGCTGGACCGACGGCGCATTTGACGCGGTGCTGGAGCCGGGCATGGTCTTGTGTGTCGAGGCGCTGGTGTCGCCCGAGGGCGGTGATTTCTCGATCAAGCTGGAGGATCAGGTGTTGATCACCGAGACCGGCCATGAGAACCTGACGACCTATCCCTTTGACGCGGCCCTGTTGGGGCAGAATTGAGCGATCCCATGACGTTGAGACTGACGGTGGTACTTGTGGCGCTGAGCCTTTCCGCCTGCGGCCTGAGTGCGCAGACCAACGCCACGATCGCCAACCCGGCCTCGCAGAATTGCACAGCCCATGGCGGGAAACTGACGATCAAACAGACGTCGGACGGGTCGAAGGGCTATTGTACCCTGCCCGATGGCCGCACGCTGACCGAGTGGGAGTATTTCCACCAAACCCATCCTTAGCGACAGGGAAGATGGGCCAATGGCCCATCCTACCAGTGCCGAGGGTTGCGCAGCACCAGATGTCGCTTGTGTCGGCGCTCAACTTGTCAGGCATTTGCGATGACGGGTCACTGACGGTCAAGCGACCCCCCCGGAATTTGCCCAGTCCCACTTTTGCGCAACCCGATGTTTGCTCAACCCAGTGTTTGCTCAACCCGGCGTTTGCTCACCCCGGTTGTTGCTCAACCCGGTGTTTGCCAAACCCAGTTTTTGCTCAACCCGGCGTTTGCCACGCCCGCGTTCACCCAACCTAGCAATTGCACAGCCGCCGTTTTCGCAGCCCGCCGTTTTCGCAGCCCGGCCCCTATTGTGCGACGAACCCTGCGGCCTTGTGGCTGCCATCGCAGTACGGCTTGTTGGCAGAGTGCCCGCAGCGGCACAGGAAGGTTTTCGTCACCCGGTTGACCGTGTGGCCGGTGCCTGACACCACCTCCAGATTGCCGCTCACCATCAGCGGGCCATTGGGCTGAGGTTGAATGTCGACCACGCCGTTGCGCAGGGTCAGGGCGTCCGACACCTTCACCGCAGGCTCTCCTGATGCCACAAAGCCCGCCGCGACATGGGCGCCATCGCAATAGGGCTTGTTGGCCGAAGCCCCGCAACGGCAGAGCGTGGCGCGGGGTGCAGGCTCCGCCGTGCCGGCTACCAGCATCGGTGCTTCAAAACCCAGGGGGCCGTTTTCGCGGATCCGCAGCAGGTTGACCACAGGCGCCTCATCCGAACTGGCAGAGCCGTCATTCCGCGTCACCCGGATGGCACCCGAGGGGCAGTTGACCCCCAGCGACAGCACCAGATCAGCCCGCGCCGCATCGGGAAATATCCACTCGCCCTGCACATTGGGCACAAAGACCTCCGGATGGCTCAGCACACAGTTGCGCGAATGTATGCAGCGTGATCCATCAAAGGTGATGGTAACTTCGCGTCCCTTGATCACGTCCATAGCAACCTCCGTTTTTCGATGACCCGTTCAGTAAAAATTGCAAGCATCGAGCGCGTCAGACGAGCCTCTGCCCTTTTGCTTCCCAACAATGCCTTCAGACACACTGCCATCAGCGGACACAAAGTCAACCTTGCACGCCGCCACCTTGACCTCATAACACGCCCAATGATCCGACGGCGGCCAGACAGAGCAATACTGCCCGCCCTGCACCCGCCAATGCCCGATGCTTTGCTTGCCATCGGTGGCGAAGAAAACCGTCTCGCCATCCGTCCGAAAGCTTTGCGAGGTGCCATCCGCATAGGCCAGCACCTTGCCGGTCAACGCGGCCATAACCCCCGCATCATCCAGTGCCCAGGCCGGACCCGCCATCACTGCCAGCGCCAAAATCCACCGCATCACAACGCTCCCCCGCCTGCCGTTACACTTCGCGCTACATCCGCCCTTTGGCAAGCCCGCTTGCGCGCCGGACCCCTGCGGAATATGGGACCGCATCCCGCACGCAAAGGCTTCTCCGATGATCCCGCGCTATTCCCGCCCTGACATGGTTGCAATCTGGTCGCCCGAAAGCCGCTTTGACATCTGGTTCCAGATCGAGGCACATGCTTGTGACGCGATGGCCGCCAACGGCACCATCCCCAAGGCCAATGCCGAAGCCGTATGGAAAGCCCGCGACGCGACCTTTGATGTGGCGCGGATTGACGAGATTGAAGCGGTCACCAAACACGACGTCATCGCCTTTCTGACCCATCTGTCAGAGATTGTCGGGGCCGATGAGGCGCGCTTTCTGCATCAGGGCATGACCTCGTCCGACGTCTTGGACACCACCTTCAACATCCAGCTGTGCCGCGCCGCTGACCTTCTGATGCTGGGCCTTGACCGCGTGCTGACCGCGCTGAAAACCCGGGCAATGGAGCATAAATACACCGTCCGCATCGGCCGCAGCCACGGCATCCATGCCGAACCCACCACCATGGGCCTGACCTTCGCCCGCTTTTACGCCGAGATGGCCCGAAACCGCGCCCGCCTGATCCACGCCCGCGCCGAGGTGGCCACCGGTGCCATTTCCGGCGCTGTCGGCACGTTCGCCAATATCGACCCCTCGGTCGAGGATCACGTCTGCGCCATGATGGGTCTGACCTCCGAACCCATCTCCACTCAGGTCATCCCGCGCGACCGCCACGCGATGTTTTTCGCCACCCTTGGCGTGATCGCCTCCTCCATCGAAAACTGCGCCACCGAGATCCGCCATATGCAACGGACCGAGGTGCTGGAGGCAGAGGAGTTCTTCGCCCCCGGCCAAAAGGGCTCGAGTGCGATGCCCCACAAGCGCAACCCGGTGCTGACCGAAAACCTGACCGGTCTGGCGCGTCTGGTGCGCGCCGCCGTGGTGCCTGCGATGGAGAATGTCACCCTTTGGCACGAACGCGACATCTCCCATTCCTCGGTGGAGCGTGCGATTGGCCCGGACACCACCATCACCCTTGACTTTGCGCTGCACCGCCTGGCCGGCGTGGTCGAAAAGCTGGTGGTCTACCCGGAAAACATGCTGAAAAACATGAACAAATTCCAAGGTCTGGTGATGTCTCAGCGTGTCCTTCTGGCGCTGACCCAGGCGGGCGTCAGCCGGGAGGACAGCTACCGTCTGGTCCAGCGCAACGCGATGAAGGTCTGGGAAAAGGGTGCTGATTTCAAAACCGAACTCTTGGCCGACCCCGAAGTGACCAAGGCCCTGACCCCCGCCGAGATCGAAGAGAAATTCGACCTCGCCTACCATACCAAACATGTGGACACGATCTTCGCCCGCGTGTTCGGGGTCTGACCTTTCCACGCGCGTCGGTTTAGGACCAAGTCGGGTTCAGGCCAAGTCGCGTTGGGGGCCAAGTCGTCCGGCCTTGCCGCCTTCATCTGTTCCCAAAGAACCCTCGGGGCTACGGCGACGCGAATTCCCTTCTCTTGTGCAAAGGGCGCTGCGCTCTAAAATCCCGCGTTCAAAACCAGAGCCGATCCCTTGCAGGATCTTCACCGCGATTTAACCCCGATCCGCCACCCTGAAGGCATCTGAAGAATCGGAGACGTGATGGCGTTCAACCCTGCGATGCTGGCAAGTCTGACCAACCCGGACGCCTTCAAGGCACCTGCGCTGGCGGGTCACAAACTTCCGGCTGTCCGCCCCAAGGAAAAGGCCGCCATTATCGTGCGGCTTTTGTTGTCAGAAGGCACGCCGATCCCCTTGTCGTCGTTGCCCGAAGAGATGCAGACCGCGCTCGCCCAGCAGATGGGCACCATGCGCCGGGTCAGCCGCACCACCCTGCGCACCGTGGTCGAGGAGTTTCTAGCCGAGATGGAGCAGGTTGGCCTGTCCTTTCCCGGCGGGCTGGAGGGCGCTTTGTCGATCATGGACGGCAGCCTGTCGGTCAATGCCGCCAGCCGCCTGCGCCGGATGACCGGTGGCAATTCCTCTGGCGATCCGTGGGAAAGGATCAACGCGCTGTCGTTCGAGCGTATTCTTCCCGTGCTGGAAGAAGAAAGTATCGAAATTTGCGCCGTGGTTCTGTCCAAGCTGCCGGTCGCCCGCGCCGCCGACCTTCTGTCGCGCTTCAAAGGGGAACGGGCCCGCCATGTCGCCTATGCCGTATCGCTGACCGGCAACGTTGATCCCGACACGGTGCGCCGCATCGGCAATTCGCTGGCCAGCCAGCTGGACAACCAACCCCTCAAAGCCTTTGACGTCGGCCCCGGCGAACGGGTGGGTGCCATTCTGAACATCGCCAGTGCCGCCACCCGTGACGACGTTTTGAAAAGCCTGCAGGAAACCGATGCCGATTTTGCCCAGATCGTGAAGAAGAACATCTTCACCTTTGAACATATCAAGGCAAAGGTCAGTGCGCGCGACGTGCCCAAGGTGATCCGCGTGCTGGATCAGGCGGTGCTGGTCACCGCCCTGACTTATGCCATAACCTTGCCAGACCTTGAACCCTCGGCAGAACACATCCTTGCCAACCTGTCACAGCGCATGTCGCAATCCTTGCGCGAAGAAATCAACACCCGCGGCAAGATCAAGGAAAAGGATGCTGAGGACGCGATGGGCTTAATCGTTATGGCGATCCGCCAGTTGGAAGGCAGCGGTGAGATTGCCCTGATCCAGCCAGAAGAATAACAACCCGCAAATCATCGGCAACGCGGGAGTGGGTGGCCGTGGACTTGGGTGTCCAAAGCAGAATCAGTGTCCCAAGAACCAGTGGACTGGGCAGCATTGGCCAGTATGTGGCGGACCGGGGGTTGGTGGACCAAAAGTTGGCGAACCGGGACAAGGCGGACCGAGACGTGGCGGACCTGGAAAAAATGGGAGCAGAACTGATGGACCGCGAGGTGACGGGCTGAAAGGTGATGGTACCGGCGTTGACGGACCGGGAACGCACAGATCGGACGTCGGGACCTCAGCTGGTTGTACTGCATTTGAACCCGTTCCGAAATGCCCCCGCTTACGTCCTGCCTTGCCAAGCAATTTCTTGACCAACCGATAAAAGGCGATGGCTGGCTCTTGCCCCGCCCGCTTTCCCGCCCTAGCCTTGATTTTCGCCACGGTGCGACCCGCAGTCCTTTATCCCATGACCGCAGCCTGACAATCGTGCGATAATTCCGTTGCCAAGACCCTGCCCGAAAGAGACGCCGTGACAAACAGTGCCACCACGGCCACCCGCACCGGGATTATCCTGCTCGCCCTTGGGATCTTTTGCTTTACGGCAATGGACGCGCTGGCAAAGCACCTGATCGGCCTTTACCCGACGGTGGAGGTGGTCTGGGCGCGCAACGTAGGCCAACTGGGGTTTGTCCTGCTATACCTCGGCCCGCGCCTGAAACAGGCGGTCAAAACCAGTCTGCCGGGCTGGCACTTCTTGCGATCTCTCACCCAACTGGGTGCCACGGGGTTCTTTTTCCTGGCGCTGAATTACATTGGTCTGGCGGAAGCCACCGCACTTGCCGACATCAACCCGGTGCTGATCACCCTTGGCGCCGGGTTGTTTTTGGGCGAAAGGCTTGGCCGGGCGCGGGTCACGGGTGTCTTTGTGGCATTGGTCGGCGCTTTGATCATCACAAGGCCGGGCATGGGCGTTTTCTCCGCCGCGGCCGTGCTGCCCTTGCTGTGTGCCTTCTCCTACGCTGGAAATATGCTGCTGACCCGGTTGGTTGGCGCGCAGGAAAGCCCTTGGGCCGCGATGTTTTATGCCGCAGCCTTCGGCTCTGTCGTCACCTCGGCGGTGTTGCCGGTCTATTGGCAACCGATCCCCTTGGCAGACCTGCCGATGTTCGCCCTGTTGGCAGCCTTGGGCGCCATTGCGCAATTGTTCACCATCCGGGCCTATTCGCAGGCGGAGGCTACGGCCCTCGCCCCGTTTGGCTATCTTGACATGATTTTTGCGATCTTCTGGTCAGGTGCCGTGTTTGCCGCCTGGCCAGACCGCTTTACCCTGCTCGGTGCGCTTGTGATCGCGGGGGCAGGCCTCTATGTCTGGGCGCACGAAAGGTCCGGGGGCCACGAGATCAAGTCCCGTCCGGAAGGATGAATGTGCCCCAGATCAAGACCTCGTCGCCCTTTTTCAAGCCCGTGGCCTGGACGCAGAACCTCATTCTGATGGGCCTGATCGGCGTGATGCGGATCCTGCCCTACCGCTACCGGGTTCCGTTTGGCGGCTGGCTGATGCGGGTCGTGATTGCAGGAGTGGCGGGTTACCGCAGCCGGGTGCGCGAAAATCTGGCGCTGATCTGGCCGGATTTGCCGCAGGCGAGGGTCAAGGAGCTGGTCCGGTCTGTCCTCGACAATGCCGGGCGCACTTTGGCAGAGCTGTACTCCCCCGCCGAATTCAAAGCGCAGGTTGCCCAAACGCCGATTCTTGGTGCAGGTCTGGACCCGATCCTTCAGGCGCAGCGTCAGGGTCGTGGCGTGATCCTGGTGTCGGGCCATTTCGGCAACCATGACATCGCCCGCGCCGTTCTGGCCGGCAAAGGGATGACGGCAGGGGCGCTGTACCGCCCGCAGCGCAATCCCTATTTCGATGCGCATTTCTCGACGACCATCCGAGCCATATCGGAGCCTTTGTTTGCCCGAGGCCGCCGTGGGCTGGCCGATCTGGTCACCTATTTGCGCAAAGGCGGCATTGTCGGCATGCTGATCGACCAGCATTTTCACACAGGCGCCCCTTTGGACTTTTTGGGTCACCGCGCCCTGACCGCCCTGTCAGCCGCCGATTTGGCGTTGAAATACAATTGCTTGCTGGTGCCGGTTTACGGCATCCGGCAACCCGATGGTCTGCATTTTGAACTGATTGTTGAGGAACCGATCACCCATAGCGACGCCAAGACAATGACCCAGGCGCTCAACAACTCTTTGGCGGCGCAGGTCCGCCAGCATCCCGCGCAATGGTTCTGGGTCCACAGGCGCTGGAAGTAGGGCTGTCGGCGTTGGGATTTCCTGAAGCCGGATTTGCCGGGCCGTAGGACATGAACGAAATGGGACCGCCGGAAAAAATCGGCGGTCCCTAAGGCAAAGTGTCATGCAATTGCCGCCCAAGCGCAGGGCCAGCCTTATTTGACCTGTGCCGCAGCGAGGATAGGCCCCGGCCCCTCGGCCTGCAAAATCACCACAACCGGATCCTCACCCTTGGCCGGAGCGGTCAGGTGCAGATCGCCCTTGCCGTCCCATTGGCCAATCACGGTCCATGTGGTCACGGTGTTGGTATAGTCAAGTTCCCGACCTGCGTTCTCACCGTGCAGGATGTTCACGCGTGCCAGCGGGTGATACCGGACCAACTGCACTTGCAACGGCGACTCCAAAGGGCGGTTGACTTCGGCGGCAATCGTCACCTGTTCGCCTTGACGGGTCAGATGCAACGCCACTGGTGAAGCGGTTTTTTCGTTGTGCCGGATCGCCATTACAACCGCTTCCGGGTCATTGCCCTCCACCAGATCGACGCCGCCGACGACCATTTGGGGCGTATAGACGGTGTTCGAATTGGCGGCATGGGCATAGGCCCTTTGCCGTGCCGAATATTGCGGGCTGGCGAACTTGTCCACCCAACCGATGTAGTCCCAATAGTCAACATGAAGAGCCAAAGCGATCACGTCCGGCTGCGCTGCAAGCTTTTGCAGTAAAAAATCAGCGGGCGGACAGGACGAACAGCCTTGGGAGGTGTAAAGTTCCACCACCGTGCCCATTCCCTTGCCAATGTCTTCGGCATGCGCCGCGGCAACACCTGCGACCAACAAGCCACACACTGCGCCGACAAAATCTGATTTCATGACGAACTATCCCTCTGTTTTAACAATTCGTAGCCAAATCTCCCCCCGCAAGCCAATCAACGTTTTGCGATCTTTCATGCTTACCCTGTAACGAAAGGGTTATGCGCAGCGGAAATATCACTGGAATTTCGGCATACTGTGGTATACAATGACGCTCTCGCGCGAAAGATTCCTTGCCCGCCGCGCCGCATTGCGGCAAAAGATGCGGGCCGCACCCCGACTTTAAACTGCCAATCAGACCCCCTGAGGAGGCCTCCATGACCGTCACCGTCGGACACGACAGCGCCAAAACCCGAACCAGCCTGACCGCTGGCGGGGCGACCGTTGCCTATTACTCGATCCCCGCCGCACAGGCCGCCGGACTTGGCGACTTCTCCAGACTGCCCGCAGCGCTGAAAGTGGTGCTGGAGAACATGCTGCGGTTTGAGGATGGCAAGACGGTGACCGTCGATGACATCAAGGCTTTCGCCACATGGGCCACGTTGGGCGGCAAGAACCCGCGCGAGATTGCTTACCGCCCCGCCCGTGTCCTGATGCAGGATTTCACCGGGGTTCCGGCGGTCGTTGACCTTGCCGCCATGCGTGACGGTATCATCGGGCTTGGCGGAAACCCTCAGAAAATCAATCCCTTGAACCCGGTTGATCTGGTCATCGACCACTCTGTCATGATTGACGAATTCGGCACCCCCCGCGCTTTTCAAGCCAACGTTGACCGCGAATACGAGCGGAACATGGAGCGGTATGTGTTCCTCAAATGGGGCCAGAACGCCTTTAACAACTTCCGCGTGGTGCCGCCGGGCACTGGCATTTGCCATCAGGTCAATCTGGAATACCTGTCGCAGACCGTCTGGACCGACAAGGACCAGAACGGGGCAGAGGTTGCCTACCCCGATACGTTGGTCGGTACCGACAGCCACACCACCATGGTCAACGGTCTGGCCGTTCTGGGCTGGGGTGTCGGCGGGATCGAGGCTGAGGCTGCCATGCTGGGCCAACCGGTTTCGATGCTGATCCCGGAGGTTGTCGGCTTCAAACTGACCGGCGCCATGATGGAAGGCACCACCGCCACCGATCTGGTGCTGAAAGTCGTTCAAATGCTGCGCAAACATGGCGTTGTGAACAAATTCGTCGAATTTTACGGAGAAGGTCTGGATCATCTGCCTTTGGCAGACCGCGCCACCATCGCCAACATGGCCCCGGAATATGGGGCGACCTGCGGTTTCTTCCCGATCGACGGCGAAACCATCCGGTATCTGCGCGGCACTGGCCGTGAGGAATCGCGGATCGCACTGGTAGAGGCTTATGCCAAAGCCAACGGCATGTGGCGCGGCCCGGATTACGCGCCGGTCTATTCCTCCACTTTGGCGCTTGACATGGGTACGATCGTCCCTGCGATTTCCGGCCCCAAGCGTCCGCAGGATTATACGCCGCTGACCGCCGCCGCCGCTGGCTTTTACAAAACCGTGTGTGAGTTCCGCGGCGTGGATGCCTCTGCCCAGGCAAAGGAGATGGCGTCAGAGGGTCAGACCCAAACCGCCATCATCGACGCCCGCAAATCGGCAGCCGTGTCCGGGCAGGATTACAAACTGCGCGATGGCTCTGTGGTGATCGCCTCGATTACCTCCTGCACCAACACCTCCAACCCCTATGTGATGATCGGTGCCGGTCTGGTGGCGCGCAAAGCCCGGGCCTTGGGTCTGACCGCAAAGCCTTGGGTGAAAACCTCGCTGGCCCCCGGAAGTCAGGTGGTCTCCGAATACCTCAACGCCGCGGGTCTGCAAGAAGACCTAGACGCCGTGGGCTTCAATCTGGTCGGCTATGGTTGCACGACCTGCATCGGCAACTCTGGCCCGCTGGATCCGGCAATTTCGGGGGCGATCAACGAGGGCGATCTGGTCGCCGCCGCTGTCCTGTCGGGCAACCGCAACTTCGAAGGCCGGATCTCGCCGGATGTGCGCGCCAACTATCTGGCCTCGCCGCCTCTGGTTGTGGCCTATGCGCTGGCCGGTGACATGAACATCGACATCACGACCGAACCTTTGGGCATGGGCACCAACGGCCCGGTTTACCTGAAGGACATCTGGCCGACCAATAAGGAAATCGCCGATCTGGTCGACGCCACTGTCACCCGCGCCGCGTTCCAGAAGAAATACGCCGATGTCTTCAAAGGGGACGCCAAGTGGCAGGCTGTCAAGGTCACCGACAGTGAAACCTACGATTGGCCCGCCAGTTCCACCTACATCCAGAACCCGCCCTATTTCCGCGGCATGTCCAAGACCCCCGGCACCATCCACAACATCGAAGGGGCGCGGATTCTGGCGGTGCTGGGCGATATGATCACCACCGACCACATCTCTCCGGCGGGTTCATTCAAAGCCTCAACTCCGGCCGGCAAATATCTGGCAGAGCGGCAGGTTCCGGTGTCAGAGTTCAATTCCTACGGCTCGCGGCGCGGCAATCACGAGGTGATGATGCGCGGCACTTTCGCCAACATCCGCATCAAGAATGAGATGCTGGATGCGGTGGAGGGCGGCTATACCAAGGGCCTGGACGGACAGCAGACCTCAATCTTCGACGCCTCGATGGCCTATCAGGCGGCGCAGACCCCCTTGGTGATTTTCGGCGGCATCGAATACGGTGCCGGTTCTTCGCGTGACTGGGCCGCCAAGGGCACCGCCTTGTTGGGCGTAAAGGCCGTCATCGCCGAAAGTTTTGAGCGTATCCACCGTTCCAACCTCGTCGGCATGGGCGTCATCCCATTCGAATTCACCGGCGGCGAAACCCGCAAAACCCTTGGCCTGAAGGGCGATGAACTGGTGTCTGTTCAAGGGCTTGAGGGCGATCTTGCGCCGCTGTCAACCGTTCCTTGCACCATCACCTATGCCGATGGGACCGCCAAAACCATCCAGATCAAGTGTCGCATCGATACCGAGATCGAGATTGAATACGTCGAACACGGCGGCGTCCTGCACTATGTGTTGCGCGATCTGGCCAAGACGTAATCCGCCCGAAATCGCTCAAAGGCCCGGATCAGATTCCGGGCTTTTGTTCCCGTTAAGTTCTTATTTACCCAAGCGTGGCATGCTTCCTGATCTTTGGGAGGATACTTCATGCCGCACCGCTTTCCGCCACTTGCCCCGCAGGAGCGTAACTGCAAAAAAAACCAGTCGATGGCGCGCGCCCTGCCGGCCCCCTCGATCACTTGGGTCGATGCCGCCATTTTCGCCGTCATCGCGGTCCTGATGCGGCTTGTGTAGCGAAATCGCCTAAGGTTGCGTCACGTCGTGGCCGTAAAGCCAGTCAAACCGTGACAAGACCAGACCGGGGGAGACCACGCCGCCCACCCGCAGACCCAAATGGGCCATGACCCTTGCTGCGCCGCGCAAATGATAGGCCCGCGCGTTGGCGTTGGCCGCAGCCACTATGCGCTGGCAGCGCGCCCGCCGCGCCAATTGATAGGCCGCAAGTCCCGCAGCCAGACTGTCCGCTCCGAACAAGGATGCCGCCAGCACCCAGGCATCTTCCAGCGCCATGCAGGCCCCCTGCGCCAGAAACGGCAAAGTCGGATGGGCGGCATCGCCCAGGATCGCCACTCCGCCCTCTGACAACGCCCGCTGCCAAACCTGTGCTACCTCATGCCGGAACAGGCCCCACAGCCAGACATCCTGCACGCGGTCCAGCCAGTCGAGCACCCGTGGCGAAAAGCCCGCGAAAGCCAGCCGCAAATTCGCCGGATCGTCCGGCAAAGACCAGCCCTCCTCCGCCCAACCCGGCCGCTCCTCCACCGCCACGATGTTGCGCAAACGGCCACCGCGCAGCGGATAACTCACCAGATGCTTGCCCGGCCCCATGTGAACTTCAACCACATCCGCCGCCCCACAGCCCGCAATCGTGGCGCGCCATGCCACCTGATGGGTGAAAAAGGGTGCCGCCTTCCCATTCAAAGCGGCCCGTGTCGGCGATTGCAGCCCGTCCGCCCCGATCAGCAAATCCGCCGCTTCTGCGCCGCGGTCCAGCACAACCGCAGGCCGCGCACCGGTCAAATCAACCGAAGTGGCGCGCGTCAAAAGCCGCAAATCCACTCCGGCCTCGACCGCGCCCTTCACCAAAAGCTCAATCAAGTCCGCCCGATGCACAAAATGATAGCCCTGTTCGGGCCGCAACCTTGCCACCTCCAGCCGGGTGACCACCGCGTCGGTCAACCCGTCGCGCAACTCCACCGCCGATGCCCGGATCGACACAGATCGCAGCGCCGCGCCCAACCCCAAAGCGTCCAGCACCAAAGCCCCGTTGGGAGAGATCTGCAACCCCGCCCCCACCTCGCGAACAGCGTCCGCCTGCTCCAGCACCGTCACCTGCGCCCCGCGCAACGCCAAAGCCCGCGCCACCGCAAGCCCTGCCACCCCCGCCCCCAGAACGGTCACGCGCTGCCCGATCAGACTCATCGCAAAGCCCTTTCAACGGTTCAAAGATCTGCCACCGGGGGGGTCTGGGGGGTGCGAACCCCCCAGCCGGGTCCGCAGAGCGCCCACCAGATGGGCCATCCAAAAGGCCGTTTCAATCAAAAAACCGGACCATAGGCCCGGCTTCCCGCTTTTCGCAAAGCCAATGTCTTACTCCTCGCGGTGAACCTTTTCGCGCCGCTCGTGTTTTTCCTGCGCTTCCAGCGTCATTGTCGCAATCGGCCGCGCGTCCAGCCGCTTCAGGCTGATCGGTTCGCCAGAGACTTCGCAATAGCCGTATTCGCCATTTTCAATCCGGCGCAGGGCCGAATCGATCTTGGCGACCAGTTTTCTTTGCCGGTCACGGGTGCGCAATTCCAGTGCCCGGTCGGTTTCCTCCGAAGCGCGGTCAGCCAGATCAGGCACCGAACGGGCGCTGTCTTGCAGGTTGTCGATCGTCTCGGCACTTTGGTCCAGGAGTTCCTGCCTCCAGACGATCAGCTTGCGGCGGAAATACTCCAGCTGCCGATCGTTCATGAATGGCTCGTCCTCGGCCGGTCGGTAATCTTCGGGCAGGAAGATTTCGGCTTTCATGGCAGCACTCTCCTTTTGCAGGCGGCACAGAAGGCGGGCAGCAGGGGGCCAGCTTTCGGGCGGTCCTGATTGGGGGTTCCTCTAGCCCAAAGCCCGAACCTTGTCACTAGGCGTTGCGATTTTTTCCAGGCGGCTTTGGGGTTTCGCGCGGATCCGCTGCAGAGGCTTGAGATGACAGTGAAATTCGTCACAACCGCAGGTTATGTAAGGCCGCGGGATTTGCCGCTGGTGGGATCGCTGGTGGTATGGGCGGCGGTGGAGCATGGGCGTCCCTTGCCCGCGCAGGGCGCGTCTGGTGGTCTGGCCCGAACTGACAGCAATCGGCACCGATCAGGCGATATTCGAAATCGGCGGACTTCATGAACCAATGGCGTCCGTCCGGGTGACCACGCGCCCCCGATGAACCGGGCAACCGAGCGGGAAACATCGGCTTGCCTTGATGCCGCCATCTGGCCCATGTTGAATAGGGCAGTGCACAGTCTGTCATCCCGCGGCTTTGATCAGCGCCTTCCTGCGCGGCGGGATCAGGCGGACGGGTTGGTACGGGGTCGCGAACACGGCTGATCTGCCAAGAGAGGATTGCTGAAGATGACGGCCCGGCATTGGGATTTTGGCGCAACGCGCATCTGGCTTGGCAGTCTGGGTCTTTTGCTGTTGGCGGCCTGCACCCCACAAACCGACATCCGGGTCACCAAGGCCGACACCAGTCTGGATGGTCTGAACCTCAGCGGACCGCTGCTGCAATTTCCCAACGGAACCGGGCTGGCCGTGCAGCGGCCCAACGGGCAAATCGCGCAGGATTTCATGGATTTGGAGTTCCATTTGGAAAGCGGTCTGGCGCTGCCGGTCTTGACGCGGTTCGACGGGCCAATCTCTATCGCCATGACCGGAACCGTTCCGCCGACTGCACGGACCGATCTGGCGCATCTGATCGCAAGGCTGCGGGCAGAGGCGGGTATTTCCCTGACCCTGCTGCCGGATCAGTCATCCGCCACGCTGACGGTGGCTTTTGAACGCAAGGCCGTGCTGCGCCGAATCGAGCCGACGGCTGCATGTTTCGTGGTGCCCAATGTGTCCTCGTTGCAGGAATACCGCCGCCTTGCCGGGTCTGCGGCTCTGGACTGGCGAAACCTGCGGCAGCGCAGCCGCGCCACGCTGTTCGTACCAGACGATTCCAGCCCGCAAGAGGTGCGCGACTGCCTGAATGAAGAGACGGCGCAGGCCCTTGGCCCGGTGAACGACCTGTTCCGCCTGCCCGATTCCGTGTTCAATGATGACAATTTTCAATCTGTCCTGACGGGGTTTGATATGCTGATGCTGCGGCTGCACTATGCGCCGGATTTTGCCTCGGGGATGGGCGAGGCTGAGGTGGCCGCGCGCTTGCCAGCCGTTCTGGCACGGTTGAATCCACGCGGCGCTTATGGCGGCGCTTCGGGTGGCACATGGGGCGACCCTGACACGCCAAGGGTCTGGCTGGATGCCGTATCGAATGCGATGGACAGCGGTGCCACTTACTCACAGCGCCTGCGGGCCTCGGACCGGGCCTTGTCAATTGCCTTGGGTCAAGGCTGGCAGGACAACCGGCTTGGCTTTGCCCATTACATCAGGGCAAGGATGGAGTCGGCTCAGGGGCCTGCCAATGGCACCGCCATCGCCGCAGCCGAGGTTGATTACTCTGAAGCCGCCCGCATCTTTGCCAGTTTGCCGGATGAAGGTGTGCATCTGGGCCACGCTTTGATGCAGCTGGCGGCGATTGATCTGGCAAAGGGGCAGCTTGATCAGGCCATAGCGCTGGCCGATCAGGCGCTGCCTTTGGCGGCCGTTGCGCAAAACGCCTCGCTTCTGGCGACGCTGAAGCTGATCAAGGCGGAGGCTTTGGACCTGCAGGGACATCACGCCGCAGCCACCGCCTTGCGTCTTGATAGCCTGCCCGCCGCACGCTATGGCTTCGGCGCCGAGCCGGAGGTTCGGGCGCGTGCCGCCGAGATTGCGGCCATCGCCCATCTGAGCCCTCCAGGCTGACGGCAGACGTCAAAGCAAGGGGTTTTCGCATGATCGTGCTGCCGGCAATGGTGATTGGCGCGTTCTGGGGTGCTTATTCGGCGCTGAAGCGTGGCGGCAAGCGGCTGGATGCCTGGCAATATGGCGCGGTTTACGCAATTGGGCTGGGGCTGATTGCCGTTCTGATTTCGATCATCATCGACCGCTCCACGCACTGAGATTTTTCATCCCTCAGATGGCACAATCCGGTGCCAAAACCGCAGAGCGCCTGTACCGCAAGCCGGAAACACAAGATTTTCGCTCTCCCTGACTTTGGCAGGATCAAGCCAAAGCAACCCATGATTGCGCCAGACCGCCCGCCAATTTCCCTGCGGGCCAAGGTCTGACCGCGCATCGTGTCAACCCTGCCCCTTGCCAACCCCCTCCCCCTCTGCCTTGATCCGCGCCAGATGGGGGACACCATGAACCATGATGAGTTGCGCGATTGGTCCAAACGGGCCGCCGATTGGGCGCATGCCTACCATGGCAACCTGCGCGACCGTCCGGTGCGGGCGCCCTTGGTGCCCGGTGCGATTGCGCGCCAGCTGCCCCCGGCGCCGCCCGAAGCAGCCGAACCGATGGAGGCGATCTTTGCCGATTTTGACCGGATTGTGCCGCCCGGCATAACCCATTGGCAACACCCGCGTTTCTTCGCCTATTTCCCGGCCAATGCCGCACCCGCCTCGATGCTGGCCGAACAACTGGCCAATGCCATAGCAGCACAAGGCATGCTGTGGCAAACCTCACCCGCCGCCACCGAAATCGAACAGGTCATGGTCGATTGGCTGCGGCAGGCTTTGGGTCTGCCAGAAGGGTTTACCGGCACGATCCACGACAGCGCCACCACCGCCACCCTGTCGGCAGTTCTGACAATGCGCGAGCAGGCGTTGGCTTGGACGGGCCTGACCGCAGGCCTGACCGGCCAACCCCGCCTGCGCCTTTATGCGAGTGCGCAAACCCACTCCTCGGTTGATAAAGCCGTCCGGATTGCGGGGATCGGGCAGGACAATCTGGTCAAAATACCAACCGGCAGCAATTTGTCGATGAAACCCGGCGCTTTGGCCGGTGCGATTGCGGCTGACATTGCGGCGGGTTACCGGCCGATTGGCGTGGTGTTGTGCGCCGGCGGCACTTCGGTCGGGGCGTTTGACCTGATGGCCGATTGCATCGCCGTTGCCAAATCCTTCTCCCTGCCGGTTCACGTCGATGCCGCATGGGCAGGGTCTGCGATGATCTGCCCGGAGTTTCGCCGTCTGTGGGCCGGGGTGGAGGGCGCTGACTCGATCGTCTTCAACCCGCACAAATGGCTTGGCGCGCAGTTTGATTGCGCGGTGCAGTTCCTGCGCGATCCCGCCCCGCAGGTCAAAACTCTTGGTCTGCGCCCGACCTATCTGGAAACGGCGGGCCGCGAAGAGGTGGTGAATTTCAACGAATGGACCGTGCCCTTGGGTCGCCGTTTTCGAGCCCTGAAGCTGTGGTTCACCTTGCGCGCTTACGGTCTTGACGGGTTGCGCACGCGCATCCGCAACCACGTGCAGTGGGCGGGCGAACTGGCTAAGGTGCTGGCCCTGCTCCCCGGTGTCACAATCATCACCCAACCCGCCTTGTCGCTGTTCACCTTCGCCCTGCAAGATGATGCGGCGACAGAGGCGCTTTTGACCCGTATCAATGACGATGGCCGTGTCTACCTGACCCAAACCCGCCACAAAGGCCGCTTTGTCATCCGCGTGCAGGTCGGCCAGTTCGACTGCACCCGCGATGATGTGATGACGGTGGCGCAGGTGGTGCAGGAGTTGCTTTGATGCCGCTGCAAAACCGCGTCCTGCCGGATCAAAGCATCGTCGCTGTCGCGGCGCGCGGCACCTTCACCGGCAATCGCGGCATATTGCATGATGATGCACGAAACTTGCGCCGCAACTGGACCAGCAAAGCCTGGATCTGCTGCGCTTTGGAGTGGAAAGCCACCTGTCGCATCCCGATGACGCCGCACACCTGGACCGAACTGTTTTTTCTGGATGAGGCGGTGGCGCTTGCCGCCGGTCATCGCCCCTGCGCCACCTGCCGCAGGACCGCCTATAACGCCTTTCGTGCCGCATGGGCAAAAGCCTCCCTGCCCGGCACCAAAGCTGCCGAAATCGACGCTTGCCTGCACAAAACCCGGTTGGTGGCACGCGATACGGCACCAACCCAATCGGTACCGACGGGCCTTACACCAACCCTCACGCCACGGAACCTCACCACCGCGTCCCTCCTGACCACACCCACGACCCCTCCAAACGTCGCCTCCTCATCCCGCCAGACCACGTCCTTTGCGCCGCTAAACCAAACGGCCAGTCGCCACCACCAGCGCTTGTATCAGGCGAATGCCGAAACCCTGCCCGACGCCACCTTTATCCTGATGCCCACCCCGCACCTGATCCACGGTGACCACGCTTTTCCTCACACGCCCGAAGGCTACCTGACGCCTGTCCCGCGCCCGAGGGGCCCTGTCCAGGTCATGACCCCGGCCCCCTTGGTCGCGACCTTGCGCGCCGGTTACAGCCCGGACCTGCATCCCACTCTTGGGCTTTCCCTTCTTTAAAAATTCCTGCAGGACGCACCGCAACTTGCCGATCCGGTTCGGCAAAGCGCCCTTGACGCTGCAACTCAACCCCAACCTGACCAGATTGCCGCAGCCGGACCGCTTGGTGCCGCATTCAGCCCTTGCCCCTGCCCCTATCCGGCCTAAAAAGCCAATAAGATTGAGGAGATCCCCATGATCGATGCCGCAACCGATGCTGCACCCGACACCGCCAGCCACCATGCCACCGAAGACGCGCTGGTGATCTTCACGCCGTCCGGCAAGCGCGGGCGGTTTGCCCACGGCACGCCGATCCTGACTGCGGCGCGGCAGTTGGGGGTTGATCTGGACTCGGTCTGCGGCGGGCGTGGCATCTGTTCGAAATGCCAGATCCAGCCCGGCTATGGTGAGTTTTCAAAATTCGGCGTCACGGTTGCCGAAGATGCCCTGTCGGAGTGGAACGAGGTTGAGGCGCGCTACAAACGCGTGCGCGGCATGATCGACGGGCGCAGGCTTGGCTGTCAAGCACGCGTGATGGGCGATGTCATCGTTGACGTGCCGCCTGAATCGCAGGTCCACAAACAGGTCATCCGCAAATCGGCAACCGAACGCCACATCGAAATGGACCCGGCCACAAGGCTTTACTATGTCGAGGTTGACGAGCCCGACATGCACGAACCCACCGGCGACTTTGAACGCCTTGAACGCGCCCTGAAAGCGCAGTGGAACGTGGAAGGTCTGGCCGCCGAACTGTCGCTGATGCGCCGCTTGCAGCCTGCGTTGCGCAAGGGCCAATGGAAGGTCACCGTGGCCCTGCACAAGGGCAACCACGATGCGCGCCACCGCATCCTTGACATCTGGCCGGGGTATTTTGAGGGCAAACTGCTGGGCCTTGCCATCGACCTTGGTTCAACCACCATCGCGGCCCATCTGTGCGATCTGACCGACGGCAAGGTTCTGGCCTCTGCCGGTGTCATGAACCCGCAAATCCGCTTCGGTGAAGATCTGATGAGCCGGGTGTCTTACGCCATGATGAACCCCGGCGGCGACGTTGAAATGACGGCGGCGGTGCGTACGGCGATCAACGGCCTGATCCAGTCGATCTCGACCGAGGCCAAGGTGCTGCCGAAGTCGATTTACGAATTGGTCTTTGTCTGCAACCCGGTGATGCACCACCTTCTGTTGGGCATTGATCCGGTTGAACTGGGGCAGGCGCCATTTGCGCTGGCCACCTCTGGCAGCTTGTCGTTTGACGCCCGCGATCTGGACCTTGTGGCGGTCAACCACGCAGCCCGGGTTTATGTGCTGCCCTGCATCGCGGGCCATGTGGGCGCTGATTGCGCCGCCGTGGCCCTTGCCGAAGAACCCAACAAGTCAAAAGACATGGTACTGATCGTCGATGTCGGCACCAATGCCGAGATTCTTCTGGGCAATGAGCGGCGCGTGTTGGCCTGCTCCTCCCCCACCGGCCCAGCCTTTGAGGGCGCGCAGATTTCCAGTGGTCAGCGCGCAGCCCCCGGTGCCATCGAACGGGTGGAGATTGATCCGGCCACCAAAGAGCCGCGCTTCAAGGTGATAGGCTCTGACCTTTGGTCCACCGATCCGGGGTTTGCGGCGGCCGTGGCAGGCTCTGGCGTGACGGGGATCTGCGGTTCCGGCATTATTGAGGCGGTGGCAGAGATGCGCTCCGCCGGGCTCCTCGATCCAAGCGGGTTGATCGGCGGGCCGGATCAGACCGGCACAGCGCGCAGCGTGCCAGAAGGGCGCACCCATTCTTATGTGCTGCACGATGGCAGTGCTGACGGTGGGCCGCGCATTCTGGTCACCCAAGGGGACATCCGTGCCATCCAACTGGCCAAGGCAGCGCTTTATGCCGGGGCCAAGTTGCTGATGGACGAGATGGGCGTGGTCAGCGTGGACCGGATCGTTTTGGCCGGGGCCTTCGGAGCGCATATTTCGCCCAAACACGCGATGATCCTTGGCATGATCCCCGATGCGCCTTTGGACAAGGTGTTCTCGGCTGGCAACGCGGCTGGCACCGGCGCCCGGATCGCATTGTGCAACCGCACGGCGCGCAATACCATCGAGGCGGTGGTGCAAGACATCCACAAGGTCGAAACCGCCATCGAACCGAGGTTTCAGGAGCATTTCGTCAACGCCTCGGCCATCCCGAACGCGGTGGACGCCTTTCCGCATCTGGATCCATTGCCAGAAGTCAGCTTCAACACCAATGGGTCGGAAGGTGGCCGCCGACGCCGCCGTTAACCTCTTCCAAAACGACGGGACTTGTTGAATAGTGCAGCGATGATCAACGATCCGGTGGCAGATTTGATACTTGCGGTGGCTGCACAAGATCGTGCGGCCTTTCGTCAATTGTATACAGAGACCGGTGCGAAACTAATGGGCGTTCTCATCCGTATGTTAGGCCAAAGGGCTGAAGCGGAGGATGCGTTGCAAGAGGTTTTCACAAGGGTTTGGCTGCGGGCGGGGCGATTTGACGCCGCCAAAGGCCGTGGCATGACCTGGCTGATCGCCCTGTCCCGCAATCATGCGATTGACCGGCTGCGGGCGCGTCCTGACCATGTCTCGGACGATCTGGCGATGGAGGCTGCTCCCGACACCACACCCCACGCCGAAACCCGGATGGTGGCACTGGGTGAGGCGCGGCGGATCCACGCCTGTTTTGATGCGCTGGATCCGGACCGCGCCGCGGCCCTGCGCGGGGCCTATCTGGACGGCTCTGCCTATAGCGATCTTGCCACCCGCTTTGCCGTTCCCCTGAACACCATGCGGACCTGGCTTCGGCGCGGTCTGCAACAGCTGCGCGAGTGTATGGAGCAATGAGCCCCCTGCCCGCCCTTTCCGATGATGACGACGACCTGTTGGCCGGTGAATATGTGGTGGGCGCTTTGGACCTTGCGGCACGCGCCGGGGTTGAGGCGCGGCTGAAATCTGACCGGACCTTTGCGGACCTTGTGGCCGCTTGGGAAGTCCGGCTTTCGGATCTGAACGAAGCCTACGACCCCGTAGCCTTGCCCGATCTTTTCCCACGCATTGAAGCGCGCCTGTTCCCGGTTCTGGCCAAACACAGCTGGTGGGCCGATCTGCGGCTGTGGAGTGGGGCAGCGGTGGCCTCGGCAGCTTTGGTCATCTATCTGGCCTTCACACCCGCCAAACCGGAACTGACTGCAACCCTCGCGGCCGATCAGGGCACGCTGCAATATGCGGCCACCATCACCGCTGGCCGCCTGACGATCACCCGGGTCTCCGGCGATGTCGCCGATGCGGCCCACAGCTACGAATTGTGGATCATCGCGGGCCAAGACGCGCCGGTGTCTTTGGGCGTGATCCCGCCGGGGACCGAGACGATATCGCTTCCTGCAGCAGCGGCTGGCGCGATTTTGGCAATTACCCTTGAACAGCCCGGCGGATCGCCCACCGGCAAACCCACCGGACCCATCGTGGCCAAAGGCGCTTTGATCAAGGTTTGATCCAAAGTGCGGGTTGGGAATGCCAGAAGGTCTTATACCCTTTCAAGTCATGCCACTGACTCGGCGTTCTACTTAGACGGCATCACCAGAAAGATTTATGATCGCTGCCCGTGTGATTTTCATCACCGCATGAAAACCGGGCGTCATCGACGATTATGGGGGCATTTTGCTGCCTTTAACGACCCCTTGGGCGACGTCGTCGGTTTGCAGCGCGGAGTTTCGCTTCAATTTTGACGGCTCAAGCGGAAACTTTGCCGGCTCATCAACAAAATTTTCATCACGAGAGCGTGATATTTCGATAGGCCCGAAACTAATTCGCAGTGCCAGCCGTTCTTACTGTGAGAGGCGGGAATGGACCCGGCTCCAACGAACCCACAGGGGAATGACTATGAAAAAGATCGCTCTGACGCTCGCCGTGTCCTTTGCCGCTTTGACCGCAGGTGCTGCTTTTGCAGAAAATCCGATGGTTGGCGGCGCACCGATGCTGGTGACCAAGAACATCATTGAAAACGCTGTGAACTCCAAAGACCACACCACGCTGGTTGCCGCCGTGAAGGCCGCCGGTCTGGTGGATACGCTGTCGGGCAAGGGTCCGTTCACTGTGTTCGCGCCGACCAACGAGGCGTTCGCCAAGCTGCCCGCAGGCACCGTTGATACCCTGCTGAAGCCCGAGAACAAAGCAATGCTGGTCAAGATCCTGACCTGCCACGTTGTGGCCGCTGATGCGATGGCCAAGGATGTTGCAGCGATGATCAAAACCGATGGCGGCAAGCACATGATCCAAACGGTTGGCGGCTGCATGCTGACTGCCACCAAAAAGGGCGGCAAGATCATGATCACCGATGAAAACGGCGGCACCGCCACCGTGACCATCGCTGACGTGAAGCAATCCAACGGTGTCATCCACGTCATCGACACCGTGTTGCTGCCGAAGTCGTAAGCCTGATCCACTACGGTCAGGCGTAACGAGTTGGTCTTGTATGACCCAGGATTTGGCGCGGTGTGGAAAGTCCCTGACGCGCAGCGCTGAATGAGGCCCCCCGGTATTAACCGGGGGGCCGCTTGGTCTGGCCCGGCTGCCTTCGGGATTGGCTGCTTGACGCTGGGCATCGGGTCGATTACCTATCCATGCGATGCGGGTGTAGCTCAATGGCAGAGCAGCAGCTTCCCAAGCTGAATACGAGGGTTCGATTCCCTTCACCCGCTCCATCATTTCCCCCTCCCTTCCAAATGGCGTCGCAATGCGCTAGCAAGCGGCATAAATTTGGGGAGATCATCATGAACGACGATATCAAGCGGATCGGCTCTGGCGCACGCATGTCGGAAGCGGTGGCGTACAATGGCATTGTCTGGGTGGCCGGACAGGTCGGCAAGCCGGGCGAGTCGGTGTCAGATCAGACGCGGACCTGTCTGGCCGAAGTCGACCGGATTTTGGCAGAGGCCGGGACCGACAAGACCCGTATCCTGTCGGCGCAGATCTGGCTCGCCGATATCTCCACCTTCGGACAGATGAATTCGGTTTGGGATCAATGGGTTCCGGCTGGACACACCCCGGCGCGGGCAACCGGTGAGGCAAAGCTTGCCACGCCGGATTACAAGGTTGAGGTCATTGTGACGGCCGCGCTGAAGTAAGGCCAAGCGGGGGTCCCACGTCCCCGCAGATTTTCCAAAAGCCTTTCCAACCGGCTTTGCGTGTAATTTCAGCCTGAGGAGCGGGGTTCACAGCCCAGTTCCCTTCGCACAGTGCCACAGTTCCCCCGCAGCCACGCAACGGAATGGCAAAAAACCCATCAGGCTTTCAGGTAGGCCACCAAGGCGGCAGTCGAGCCGTCTTTGCCGTCAGTACCCACCTTACCCTCCAAGATCGGTTGCAGGGCCAGCGCAAGTTCCTTGCCAAGCTCCACCCCCCACTGGTCATAGGAATTGATGCCGAGGATGACGCCTTCGACAAACACCCGATGTTCATACAACGCGATGATCTGGCCCAGGGTGAAGGGTGTCAGCTTTTCATAGGCCAGCGTGGTGGTCGGGCGGTTGCCGGGAAACACGCGGTGGCGGGCCTGACGATCCAACTCCGCCCCGGTCAGGCCCTTTTTGGCCATGATGGCGGTGGCCTCTTTCAGACTGCGACCTTTGAGCAGCGCTTCGGATTGCGCGAGGCAGTTTGACACCAAAAGCAGGTGTTGATGGGCAAGGTCGGGTTCGTGACCGGTTTTGGCCACCAGGAATTCACACGGCACGACACGGGTGCCTTGGTGGATCAGCTGGTAAAAGGCGTGCTGACCGTTGGTGCCGGGTTCGCCCCAGACCACGGGCCCGGAATTGTAAGGCAGGTCCACACCGTCCATCGAGACGCGCTTGCCGTTGCTCTCCATCTCCAACTGTTGCAGATAGGCGGGCAGGCGCGACAGGCGTTGGTCATAGGGCAGCACGGCGCGGGTGGTATAGCCGCAGATCTGGTTGTGCCAAATGCCGGTCAGCGCCAACAGAACCGGCAGGTTCTTGGCAAAAGGCTCGGCTGCGAAATGGTCATCCATCATGCGGGCGCCTGAAAGGAACTGAGCGAAATTGTCTGGCCCGATCGACAGCGCTACCCCAAGGCCGATTGGACCCCACAGCGAATAGCGACCGCCCACCCAATCTTCAAAGCCGAAAACCCGTTCCGGATCAATGCCGTAGGCGGCGGTCTTGTCAGCGGCCGTCGAGACTGCGCAGAACTGCGCCGAAGGGTTGGTGACCGACTTGGCCATCCAGCGTTTGGCGGTGTCGGCGTTAGAGATCGTCTCAATCGTGGTGAAGGTCTTGGAGGCCACAATCACCAGCGTGGTCTGCGGGTTCAGCCCCTTCAACGTCTCAGCGATATGGGCCCCGTCGACGTTGGAGACATAATGCAGACGCGGGCCATCGCCATAAGGCGACAAGGCGATGGTCGCCATCGCCGGGCCAAGGTCAGATCCGCCGATGCCGATGTTGATCACATCGCTGATCTTGCCACCCTGCCCCTTGAACGTGCCATCCCGGACGTCGGTCACGAAAGCCATCATCCGGGCGCGGGTGGCGCGCACCTCCGGCATCACATCCACGCCGTCAACCCTGATCACCGCCGTGTCACTGGCCCGCAAAGCGGTGTGCAGAACGGCGCGACCCTCGGTCTCGTTGATCTTTTCGCCGGAAAACATCGCCTGACGTTTGGCCGCCACGCCAGAGGACTCCGCCAAGGCCAGCAGAAGTCCCAAAGCAATCTCGTCAATATTGGTTTTGGAGAAGTCGAACAGCATGTCCCCCGCGCGGGCCGAGAAATTCTGGGCGCGTCCATTGGCGAACAGGCTCAGGATCTTGCGATCAGCAACCTTGACGTGGTGGGCTTTCAAAGCGTCAAACTGGTTTGGTCCGGCAAGATTTGGCATGGTCTACTCCGCCCAATGAATGGTGGCTTGGTCGAGGACACAGCGCACTGGTGCCTCCAGGGGGGTCAGGGTCCGGGCGCGTTCGACGGCGGCGCGCTGTTCGGCCCCGGTGATCAGAATGTGGATGTGTTTGGCCTGTTGCAAGACCGGCGCGGTCAGGGTGATGCGGGGTTCCCCCGCAGCTTCGGCCCGCAAGGCCATCAGGACCGGGGCATTGCTGGCCAAGGCCTGCGCCAGCCTGTCGGCACCGGGAAACAGGCTGGCGGTGTGCATATCTGCCCCCATGCCCAGCAACAGCGTGGTGATCGGCAGATGCGGCAAGATACCCTCAGCCAGCATGGCCAGCATCGCCTCGGGCTGGTCAGCGGGCGAATACAGCGGGATCAGCCGGGCGCGGGCGGCATTTTTCACCAGCAGGCGTTCGCGCAAAAGCCGGGTGTTGGAGCGCGGGCTGTCTTCGCCCACCCAACGTTCGTCGTTCAACAAGACGGCAACGCGTGACCAGTCGAGGGTCTTATCCGCCAAAAGATCGAACACCGGGCCGGGGGTGGTGCCGCCGGGTACCGACAGCGTTGCATGGCCGGTGGACAAAGCCGCGCGCAGTTCGGTGGCGATGGTTTGCGCCAGACCCGTCATCAGCACCGCGCGTGAGGGATACTCCCGAAAAGTCATCCCTTGATCTCGCGCCAGCGGCGTTTGTCACGGTGCAACAGCATCAGCGCATCTTCGGGACCGGAGGATCCGGGGTCATAGCTTTGCGGCTTGTCGCCCCGGCTTTCCCACCCTTCAAGAATCGGATCGGTCCAGGCCCAGGCCGCCTCCACCTCGTCGCCGCGCATGAACAAGGTCTGGTTGCCGCGGATCACGTCCATGATCAGCCGCTCGTAAGCGTCGGGCACATCCTCTGCCTCTTGCCCCAAAGCCTCGGCGAAGGTCATGTCCAGCGGCACCTGAAGCAAGCGCATGCCGCCCGGCCCCGGCTCCTTGATGTTCACCATCAGGTTCATGCCCTCGTTCGGCTGCAACCGGATCACCAGCACGTTTTCCTTGGCCGATTTCGCATCGTCAAATATCGAATGCGGCGGCTCTTTGAAGGTCACCGCAATCTCGGAATACCGCCCGCGCAACCGCTTTCCGGTGCGCAGATAGAACGGTGTGCCGGCCCAACGCCAATTCGCAATCTCTACCTTCATCGCGATATAGGATTCGGTGCGAGAGTTCGGGTCTTCGCAATGTTCCAGATAGCTTCCCTCGCCATTTCCGGCAAGATACTGACCCCGCACGATATTTTCGACCTTCACGGGCTGAAGGGCGCGGATCACCTTCAGCTTTTCGTCGCGCACGGCATCGGGGTCAAAGTGGTACGGAGGCTCCATCGCAATCAGGCACAACAGCTGCATCATATGGTTTTGCACCATATCGCGCATCGCGCCGGACATGTCGTAATAAGCGCCGCGTCCGTTGACGCCGACGGTTTCGGCGACGGTGATCTGCACGTGGTCGATGTATTGCGCCTTCCAGATCGGCTCAAACAGGATATTGGCAAAGCGCACCGCCATCAGGTTCTGCACGGTCTCTTTGCCAAGATAATGGTCGATCCGGTAAATCTGGGTTTCGTTGAAATACTTCGCGAGGATCGCGTTCAACGCGTGGGCCGAGTCCAGATCGCGGCCGAAGGGCTTTTCCACCACAACCCGGCTCCACGCGTCGATGATGCCGTGGGCGTGCAGACGTTCGGCAAGATCACCGAACAGGCCCGGCGCGACCGAGAAATAGAACGCCCGCACCACGTTTTCGCGCAGGGCTGATTTCAGTTGCAACCAGCCCGATTCTTCCTTGGCGTCGATCGAGACATAAGAGATCTGGGCGAGGAACGCGTCGATCTGTGCCGGGTCCTGCCGGTCTTTCGGCACGAATTCGACAAGCGCCTCGCGGACCAGTTTGCGGAACTGCGCGTCGGTGTTCTTGGCACGCGCCGCCCCGATGATCCGGCTGTCGGCGTTCATCTGGGCCGCCATGAAGCGGCGATACAGGCTTGGGAAAATCTTGCGGCGGGCCAGATCGCCCGTCCCGCCAAAAATCACGAGGTCGAATGTATCAACCGGAATGACACGGGAAACCATAGGCAGACCTCGCTTCGTTGACGCGCCGTTAGCGCTAACGCAGGGGTTCTACCCCCGATGACAGCAAAAGTCTAGCAAGAGCGGAGGGGATAAGAAAGGAAAGCCTTCCAGGGCTTTGATGGCAAATCGCAGGGCGCGGTCTGCGTTTGGGCAAAGCGGGGGCTTTAAGCGTCCAGTTCCACGTCCCAATAGAGGTAGTCCATCCAGCTTTCATGCAGGTGGTTGGGCGGAAAGCGACGGCCGTGGATCTGCATCTCTTCTGGCATGGGCGCGCGCGGCATGCGGTGCAGGTGCATCCCGGCATGGCGCAGAGTTTTGGCCCCTTTGCGCAGGTTGCACGGGCTGCACGCCGCCACCACATTTTCCCAAGAGGTGATGCCGCCCCGCGCGCGCGGGATCACATGGTCAAAGGTCAGATCGCCCTTGTGCCCGCAATACTGGCAGCAGAATTCGTCCCTCAGGAAAAGATTAAAGCGCGTGAAGGCCACGCGCTTTTGCGGTTGGACGAATTCTTTCAGCACCACCACAGAGGGCAGCCTGAACTCTTGCCTCTGGCTTCGCACCGTCTGATCGTATTCGGCGAGGATGGTCACCCGGTCCAGCACAGCGGATTTGATCGCCTCCTGCCAAGGCCACAAAGACAAGGGATAGTAGCTCAGCGGACGGTAATCCGCATTCAGCACCAACGCCGGGCAATGTTTCAGCGTCGCCGGATCGCGCACGAAGCTGGTTCGAAAATCACCGTCCATTCCGCATAGACCCCATTTAACGGCCCGTACAAACTGCGCCATGCCGCGCACAGGCTTGACTATATATGGCGTTTTTCCGCTGGCAACCCCCATGGATATACGCCGCACCCTGTCTTCGCAAAACGGCATGACAAGGGCGTGACAGGCAAGGGTTTGCCGGTGCGCCATTTCGGCGAAATCTTCTCTTTCACGCGCCTATTTGCCCCGATATGAGGTCTGAACCCGAAAGGACCGACCCTATGCCTGTCCAACGCCGCGCCTTTCTGACACTTTGCGCCTCAGCCCTTGCTGCCTGTGGCCACCGCGCGCCAGTTGCGGCCAGTTACCGCGGCGAGACGCCAGAGATGGACCGGCTGGTGGCGAAATACGCAGCGCTTTATTCGATGCCCGCCAGCCTGATCCACCGCGTGATCCGGCGCGAAAGCGGCTATAATCCGGCGGCGCGCAACGGGCCCTACTTTGGCCTCATGCAGATCCTGCCGCAAACCGCCCGTACGATGGGATACAGCGGTCCGCCAAGCGGCCTTCTGGATGCCGAAACCAACCTGCGCTACGCCGGCAAATACCTGAGAGGCGCGTGGCTGGTGTCGCACGGCAGTCAGGATCGCGCGGTCTATTGGTATGCGCACGGCTATTATTACGAGGCCAAACGTCTGGGGCTTTTGCATCAGGTCGGGCTAAGCGCCTAATACCACGCATCCGGGGCCAGCGCCTTTTTGCGCGCCACAAAATCCTCCAACGCGTCTTTCGTCGCTATATCCATCGGCGGCGCTTCATATTCGGCCAGCCGCTTTTTCCACAGCGCGTTGGCGCGGGTGGCGGCGTCGTGGCTGCCCGCCGCCTCCCATTTCTCGAACGGTTCATTGTCAGACAGGTCGCTGTCCCAGAACGCCGTCTCGTAATGCGCCAAAGTATGCGCGCAGCCGAAGAAGTGATTGCCCGGGCCAACCTCGGCAAAAGCCTCCACCGCAAGCTCATCATCGTTGATCTTCACGCCGTCCAGATAGGCATGCAAAGCGCCGCACAGATCGGCGTCCAGCATGAACTTTTCATAGGACATGCTCAAAAGCCCATCGAGGAAACCCGCCGAATGCAGGATGAAATTCGCACCACAATGCACGGCGGCCAACATCGACATGGTGCCCTCCATCATCGCCTGCGCGTCCGGCAGTTTGGAGGTGGTGAAGTTGCCCGAACAGCGCAATGGCAGATTCAGACGCCGCGCCAACTGGCCGATGACCATGGAGCCTATCGCAGGCTCCGGCGTCCCGAAGGTGGGACTGCCGGACCGCAGGCTCATCGACGACAGAAAGTTGCCAAAAATCACCGGCGCGCCCTTGCGCTCCAGTTGGGTAAGGGCGCAGCCCGCCATGGTTTCAGCCAAAGACTGTACGATACCGCCCGCATTTGTCACCGGCCCCATCGCGCCGCCAAGGATGAAGGGCACGATCACCGCCGCCTGATTGGCCCGCGCATAGGCCCGCAGGCTTCGCGTCATCGTACCATCCCAGACCAATGGCGAATTAACGTTCACATTGCCAAGAATAACACAATGATCGTTCACAAACCCTTCGCCAAACAGCACGCGGCACATGTCGATATTGTCTTCTGACCGGTTTTCGGCGGTGACCGACCCCATGAACGGCCGGTCCGACAGCGTCATATGGGCCAGAACCATGTCCAGATGCCGCTTGTTGACAGCCACATCGGTCGGCTCGCAGATCGTGCCGCCAGAGTGGTGGAAATTCGGGCTGGATTGCGCCAGTTTGATGAAATTGCGGAAGTCCTCGATGGTGCCAAACCGCCGGCCCCGGTCAAGGTCCATGACAAAGGGCGATCCGTACGCCGGCGCAAACACCACGGCCTTGCCGCCAATTTCCACCGATTGCGTCGGGTTGCGCGCGTGCTGCGTGAAGGTGGCGGGTGCCGACTTCAAAATCTCGCGCAGCATCCCCGGTTCAAATTTGACCAGCAACCCGTCAACCGAGGCCCCCGCACGCCGCCACATCGCCAACGCTTCGGGGTCATCGCGAAACTCGATCCCGGTTTCCGCCAGAATCCGGTCCGCCGCAGCTTCAATCCTTACAAGGTTGTCTTCCGACAACACGTCATAGGTCGGAATGTTGCGCAAAATGTACGGTCGGCCGAGGCCAGTGCCCTTTTTCGCCCGCTCTGCCTGCCGCGCCTGCCGCCCTGACCGTTTCAGTTCCATCACACGCTCCGTTCATCGCCCGGTTCATCAGACGGCACCAAAGGGCAAACCCGTGCCGCGTGGTCCGCTGTTGACCGTCAGCAAACCCCAAAGCCCGCGCCTGACATGCCTGCCCGCGACCCAAGCAGGTCGTTTCTTCCCCATTCGCCTGTTCGCAAATATCCGCCAAGGGTGCAGGGAGGCGGCAGCCATCCCTGCCGAGGGGGGTTTTGGGGG
The DNA here is from genome assembly GCA_038231395.1 of Rhodobacterales bacterium. Taxonomy (GTDB): domain Bacteria; phylum Pseudomonadota; class Alphaproteobacteria; order Rhodobacterales; family Rhodobacteraceae; genus Stagnihabitans. The sequence continues at coordinate 93,010 of JBBRLL010000004.1, read as the reverse complement.
GGCGAGCAGCCCCCCCAACGTCCTTCAGGTGATCACATTCGGCGCGGTCCGCCCGGTATGTTCCACAATCCCCGCCAAAAGATGCGCCGCACGGATCACCGGTGCCAGTGCCTCTTGCGCGTCATGGTCCAGCCCGTCCGGCCCCGCCACATACCGCTCCAGATAGACGCGCAGGGTCGCCCCCTCGGTCCCGGTGCCCGATAGCCGCAGCACAATGCGCGACCCGTCGGTGAACAATATCCGCACGCCCTGCCTGGTCGAAACCGAGCCGTCGACCGGATCGGTATAAGCGAAATCATCCGCAGCCCCAACGGTCATCCCTTCCACCACCCGCCCCGGCAGGCTGGCCAGTTGCCCGCGCAACGCGCTCATCATCGCATCGGCCCTGGCTGTCTCGATCGCCTCAAAATCGTGGCGGGAGTAGTAGTTGCGGCCAAACTTCGCCCAATGGGCGGTCAAAATCTGCGCCACACTTTCGCCGCGCACCGCAAGGATGTTGAGCCACAGCAGGATCGCCCAAAGCCCGTCCTTCTCGCGCACATGGTCGCTGCCGGTGCCAAAGCTTTCCTCACCACAGATCGTCACCCGACCGGCATCCAGGAGATTGCCAAAGAACTTCCAGCCGGTCGGCGTTTCAAACTTTTCAATGCCCAAAGCATCGGCCACCCGGTCCACCGCCGCAGAGGTTGGCATTGACCGCGCCACCCCTGTCAGACCCGCACGGTAGCCCTTGGCCAGATGCGCATTGGCGGCCAGCACCGCCAGACTGTCAGAGGGGGAGACGTAAATCCTGCGCCCCACCACCATGTTGCGGTCACCGTCACCGTCCGAAGCCGCGCCAAAATCCGGAGCCTCCGCCCCAAACATCTCATCCATCAAAGCCTTGGCCCAGGTCGGATTGGGGTCGGGGTGCATACCGCCAAAGTCTGGCAAGGGCACGGCGTTGACACAAGTGCCCGCCGCAGCACCCAGACGTTTTTCCAGTATTTCAATGGCATAAGGCCCGGTGATGGCGCACATCGCGTCCATCCGCATCCGAAAGCCTTTGGCAAACATCGCCCGGATCGCGTCAAAATCGAACAGAAGTTCCATCAGAGCGGCATAGTCGGTCACCGGGTCAACCACATCGACGATCATGCCCGCCAACGAACTGCGGCCAATCACCGACAGATCGACATCCTGCGCCTCGACGATCTGATATTCGGAGATCGTGGTGGTGCGTTGGAACATCGCCTCGGTGACGCCCTCGGGCGCTGGCCCGCCGTTGGCCATGTTGAACTTGACGCCAAAATCCTCATGCGGGCCGCCGGGGTTGTGACTGGCGCTCATGATGATGCCGCCATCGGTTTTGTTCAACCTGATCAGGTGGCTGGCGGCAGGGGTTGACAGCAATGCCCCCTGCCCCACGATCACCCGCGCCGCGCCGTTCGCCGCAGCCATCCGCAAGATCACCTGCGCGGCCCGGTCGTTGAAATAGCGGCCATCGCCGCCGAGCACGAAGGTCTTGCCGGTCCCATTTTCGTCGCGGGCCCCCACCACATCGAAAATCGCCTGAACGAAATTCTCCAGATAATGCGGCCCCATGAAGACCGGCGTTTTCTTCCGCAAGCCCGAGGTGCCGGGCTTTTGGCCTACAATGGGTTGGGTGGCGACAGTTCTGACGCTCATTTCGGCGTTCCTCCCGGATCAGCGGTAAAGACAAGGACAGAGTTGGCGGGCACCGTCAGCCCCGGCACCGCCACGGTTTCAAAGGCGGTCGGACGGGTGGTGTCCAGAATAAGCCGCCAGCGGGTTTCGGTCGCAGGCAAGGACAGCGCCTGTTCAGCGCCACAGTTGAAGACGGCAAAGATCACATCGGCACTGGCTGGCGTTTCGGCTGCGGTGCGCAGTTCCACGCACAGGCAGCGAAAGGCCGGGTCGTGCCATTCGGCAGCTTGCGGCGGGCGACCATCGGCGCGGCGCCAGATCACATCGGGCAGGCCGGTGGAGTGGCGCTTGCGGCCATGCAGAAAGTTGCGCTGGCGCAGCACCGGATGGGCTTTGCGCAGCGCAATCAGCCGGGCCGTAAACGCCGCCAGCGCCATATCGCCCTTGGCCCAGTCAATCCACGTCGTCTCATTGTCCTGCGCATAAGCGTTGTTGTTGCCAGCCTGACTGTGCCCCATCTCGTCACCTGACAGGATCATCGGGGTGCCTTGTGACAGCATCAGCGTCGCCAGCATGTTTCGTTTGCGCTGATGGCGTGCCGCGGTGATCAGGGCATCCGTCGTTGGCCCCTCGACCCCCAGATTGTCAGAGTGGTTTTCGGAATGGCCATCGCGGTTGTCCTCGCCATTGGCCAGATTGCGCTTGACGGTAAAACTGACCACGTCTTGCAATGTAAAGCCATCATGGGCGGTCAGGAAATTGACGGAGGCCGTGGCGCTGCGCCCCTCATGGTCAAAGTTCTCGGCGGTGGCCATCAGGCGTTTGGCCAAATCGGGCGTCAGCCCCGCATCGCCGCGCCAGAACCTGCGCACGCCGTCGCGGTATTTGTCATTCCATTCGGCAAAAGGATAGGGATAGCCGCCCAGTTGATAGCCGCCCGGCCCGATATCCCACGGCTCTGCAATCAGTTTCACACCGGCTAGGACCGGGTCTTGCCGCAGCACGTCGAAAAAGCCGGCGCCGGGGTCAAAGCCGCCGGCCTCGCGGCCCAGACTGGTGGCAAGGTCAAAGCGAAAGCCGTCCACCCCGAAATGCGTCACCCAATGCCGCAGGCTGTCGGCCACCAGCCGCAGCACCATCGGATGCACCGTGTTCAGCGCGTTGCCAGTGCCGGAGTCGTTGGCATAATACCGCCCACCCCCCGCCAGCCGGTAATAGCTGCGGTTGTCAAAGCCGCGAAACGACATCGTCGGGCCAAGCTCGTCGCCCTCACCGGTGTGGTTGTAGACGACATCCAGGATCACCTCGATCCCGGCCTCGTGGAGCCGCCACACCATCTCGCGGAATTCGGCACGTGGAGAGCGGGCGGCATAGCGCGGCTCTGGCGTGAAAAACCCCATGGTGTTGTAGCCCCAATAGTTGGTCAGGCCCTTTGCCACCAGAAAACGGTCGTCAAAGAACCCCTGCACCGGCAAAAGTTCAACCGCCGTGACCCCCAGCTTGACCAGATGATCGACCATCGCCGGATGGCAAAGCCCGGCATAGCGCCCGCGGGCCGAGGCGGGCACATGCGGGTTGGTCATGGTCAGGCCCTTGACATGCGCCTCATAAATCACCGTCTCGGCCAACAAGCGGTTGGGTCCGGGCGGCAGGGCTGGCATGGCGCGTTCATCCACCACCACCGATTTTGGCACGGCAAAGGCGCTGTCACGCGTGTCAAACGACAGATCACCGCGCGCCGAGCCGATCCGGTAGCCCATCAGCGCATCAGACCAGCGCAGTTTGCCATCCCACGCCTTGGCATAGGGGTCGATCAGCAGCTTGTGTGCGTTGAACCGGTGGCCGTCTTCGGGCTGGTAGGGGCCGTGGACGCGAAAGCCATAGCGCTGGCCGGCCTTCATGCCATCAACCCGGATGTGCCAGATGTCGCCTTCACGTTCGGTGATCAGCATCCGGGCGATTTCACGGCGGCCCTCGTCGGTGAACAGGCACAGCTCGATCAGATGCGCGTTGGCGGAAAACACCGCGAAGTTGACGCCCCCCTCATCGACCGTGGCCCCCATCGGCCATGGCCTGCCCGGGGCTTGGCTTAGACCCGGCAAAATGCCGGGCAAGTTGCTTTTCACGACGGTCACGCCATCAGACTTTCATAGATCGCACCGTATTCGGCGGCAGAACTGGCCCAGGACACGTCCTGCTTCATCGCGTTCTTCTGCACCTTTGCCCATAGTTTCTGGTCCGCGTGCAGGGCCAGAAGCTGGCGCAGTGCCGTGGCACAAGCTGTCGCATCGGTCGGGTGAAAGGTGATGCCCGTGGCCACCCCCGCCGAAATCGCCGCCGGATTGGCATGGATCACCGTATCCGCCAGCCCGCCCACCGCCGCCACCACCGGCAAGGTGCCATAGCGCAGGCCGTACATCTGCGTCAGCCCGCACGGCTCAAACCGCGAGGGCACCAGAACCGCATCGCCGCCCGCAAACATCCGATGGCTCAACGCCTCGTCATAGCCGATCCGCAGGCCAACCCGCCCCGGATACCGCGCCGCCAGATCGCGCATCGCATTTTCCAGCACCGGATCGCCGGAGCCCAAGATGACCAGGCCGCCCCCCGCCGCCACAAACTCCGGCACAACTTGCGGCACCAGATCAATGCCCTTCTGATCGGTCAGGCGGCTGACGATGATGGCCAAAGGCCCCGGCACCTCCAACCCGAATTCGCCGCACAAAGCCGCCCGGTTCTGCGCCTTGCCCTTCATGGCCTGGGCTGTGAAGGGCACCGGCTCCGCCTCCGGGTTCCAGACCGCAATATCCACCCCGTTCAGAATGCCCGACACCACCGGGGCGCGGGCCGCAATGACCCCCTCCAGCCCCATGCCAAACTCTGGCCGCATCAGTTCGGCGGCATAAGTCGGAGAGACCGTTGTGATCCGGTCGCAGGTCACCAAACCCGCCTTCAGACTGGACAAGCCGCCAAAATACTCCAAAGCGCCGGGGTAGAACTGGTCAGCGGGCAAGCGCAATACGCCAAGCTGGCTGGCCCCGGCCCAGCCCTGAAACGCCACGTTGTGAATGGTCAGGACCGAGCCCACACCCGCGCTGCCGCCGTAAGCCAGATAGGCGGGCGCAAACCCGCCCTGCCAGTCATGCACATGCATCACGTCAGGCTTCCAGCCATCGGTGGTGCCGTCGCGTGCGATGCGAGAGGCGACCCAGGACAAGGCGGCAAAGCGTTGCGCATTGTCGGGCCAATCGCCCGTGGGGCCGGAATACGGCCCACCCTCGCGGTCATAAAGATGCGGCGCGTCCAAGAGCATCACCGCCACCCCGTCAACCGAACCCGACAGGACCCGGCCGACGCCGCCCCACAAGCCTTCTTCGCGCCAAACCTCCGGCCAGTCCGCAGCCTTGGTGCGCAACACGCGGTAAGCGGGCAGCAACACCCGCATCTCCCAACCCAAAGGCGCCAAGGCCCCCGGCAAGGCACCCACCACATCCGCCAGACCCCCGGTTTTCACCAAAGGCACACATTCAGAGGCTACCGACAGAACCCGGCCCTTGAGCTGCATCGTTTAACCCTTTTCCCTTGAAAGGCCCGCAACAAATGTGTCGCATGCCCCCTTTTGACCCTTGGTGATTTTGAATGTCTGGCGCGAACCAGCAAACCTCGATGACCCCGAAAAGGCGGCAGGCTACCTGCCGCCCTTCCGGCTCACCCTATCCCAGTTTGGCCGCCCGCGCATCCAGCATGTCCTGCGTGATCAGCGCAATGCCACCCTCTGACAGGCGGAACCACTTGGCATCTTCCACCGGATCAGACCCCACAACCAGGCCTTCCGGAATGATCACGCCGCGGTCAATCACGCAATTCTTCAGGTTGGCGCTGCGGTTCACGATCACCGCTGGCAGCACCACCGCATTGTCCAGACTGGAATAGCTGTGGGTCCGCACCCCGGTGAACAGCAAGGAGTTCCTGACCTCCGACCCCGACACAATGCAATCGCCCGACACCAGCGAGGAGATTGCCATGCCCCGCCGCCCATCCTCGTCATGGATGAACTTGGCGGGCGGCACGCTTTCGGCATAGGTCCAGATCGGCCAGTCGTTGTCGTAGAGATCCAGCTTGGGGACAAAGTCGGTCAGGTCGATATTGGCCTGCCAGAAGGCGTCAATGGTCCCCACGTCGCGCCAATAGGGCTCGGTCTCCAGCCCGGACTTAACGCAACTGTCGCTGAACTTGTGTGCCATCGCCTTGCCACCCTTCACAACGGCCGGGATCAGGTCCATCCCGAAATCGTGCTGGCTGTTGGCGTCCGTCATGTCGTGGATCAGCAGGTCGCGCAAAAACACCCAGTCGAAGACGTAAATTCCCATCGAGGCAAGCGCATGGTCCGGATCGCCGGGAATAGCGGGCGGGTTCTTGGGCTTTTCCAGAAACTGAGTGATCCGCATGTCATTATCGACATGCATCACCCCAAAGGCTGTGGCCTCCATCCGGGGCACCGTCAGACAGCCGATGGTGACATCGGCACCTGACGTCACATGCTGTTGCAGCATGATTTCATAGTCCATCTTGTAGATATGGTCGCCCGCCAGAACGACGACATACTTGATGTTGTAGCTGTCAATGATGTCGATGTTCTGCGCCACGGCGTCGGCAGTGCCACGGTACCAGTTGGTTTCGTCCATCCGCTGCGAAGCTGGCAGAATGTCCAGATACTCATTCCGCTCCGCCCGCAGAAAACCCCAGCCGCGCTGCATGTGGCGGATGAGGGAGTGCGCCTTGTACTGCGTCGCAATCGCCATCTTGCGGATGCCAGAGTTCAGCGCATTCGACAAGGCAAAGTCGATGATCCGGGTCTTGCCGCCGAAATAGACCGCCGGTTTGGCCCGCCGGTCGGTCAACTCTTTCAACCGGGAGCCACGGCCCCCCGCCAGCACGAAGGCCATCGCCTGGCTGGAAAGCCGTGCATTGGGTTTGTTAGGCTGCATATCATCCTCCCGAGATGGTGCGGTCGTTGCCGCAATAACTTTAGTGCAGTAACTTTAGTGCAGTAACTTCAGTGCCGTAAGCTTAGGTCAGTAAGCGGCAGAACGGCTTTTCAGCCCAGACGGAAATAAAGCGTCGACAGCGGCGGCACCGTCACCATGGCAGATTGTGCCATGCCGTTCCACGGTTCCGCCTCAATCGCAAGGCCACCCATGTTGCCACGATTGCCACCGCCATAGATGGCGGCATCGGTGTTGAGGATCTCGCTCCATACCCCAACCGCAGGCAGCCCCAACCGCATCCGCCGTTCTATCGGCGTCATGTTGCAGACAATCGCCACCATCGGATCACCGGCCTTGCCTTTGCGGACCCAACTGTAAGTGGACCCCTCGGCATCGTTGCCGTCGATCCATTGGAACCCCTCGGCCCGCGTGTCATTGACATGCAGGGCCAGGTTGTCGCGGTAGACCCGGTTCAGATCGCGCACCAAGGTTTGCACACCCTTGTGTTCGGGCAGATCAAGCTGGTGCCAGTCCAGACTTTCATTGTGGTTCCACTCCGCCCCTTGACCAAACTCCTGCCCCATGAACAGCAGTTTCTTGCCCGGATGCGCCCACATGAACCCGTAATAGGCCCGCAGGTTGGCGAACTTCTCCCATGCCGTGCCGGGCATCTTGGACAGCATGGAGCCTTTGCCATGCACCACTTCGTCATGGCTGATCGGCAGGACATAATTTTCCGACCACGCATAAACGAGGCCAAAGGTCATCTGGTGGTGGTGGTATTTCCGGTAGATCGGGTCTTTTTGCATATAGGACAGGGTGTCGTTCATCCACCCCATGTTCCACTTGAAACCAAAGCCCAGACCGCCGCTGGCCACGGGCCGTGAAACCCCCGGAAACGCGGTGGATTCCTCGGCCACCGTCATGATCCCCGGCACCTCGCCATAGCAAATCGTGTTCGCGTGTTGCAGGACCGAGATCGCCTCGTAATTCTCGCGCCCGCCGTCCTTGTTGGGCACCCACTGGCCCGCCTCGCGGGAGTAGTCGCGGTACAGCATGGAGGCCACCGCATCCACCCGCAGCCCGTCGATGTGAAACTCTTCCAGCCAATAGAGCGCGTTAGAGATCAGATAGTTGGACACTTCGCTGCGGCCATAGTTGTAGATCAGCGTGTTCCAGTCCTGATGAAACCCCTCACGCGGGTCCTGATGTTCGTACAATGCGGTGCCGTCAAACTGGCCCAACCCATGCGCATCGGTCGGAAAGTGGCCCGGCACCCAGTCAATCAACACACCAAGCCCCTTGGCATGGGCTGCGTCGATCAGCGCACGAAATTCCTGCGGCGTGCCGTGGCGGATGGTGGGGGCGAACATGCCGACCGGCTGATAGCCCCAGGACCCATCGAACGGATATTCGGAAACCGGCAGCATCTCGATATGGGTAAAACCCATGTCGGCCACGTAATCAACCAATTGTTTGGCCATTTCCAGATAGGACAGCATCCGGTTGCCCGGCGCACGCTTCCACGACCCCAGATGCACCTCATAGACCGAGATAGGCGCTTCGATGTTCTGCAACGCTTGCCGCCGCGTCATCCAAGCGCCATCGCCCCATTTGCGCGGCGAAATATCGCGCACGACCGAGGCGTTGGCCGGCGGATGCTCTGACCCAAAGCCCACCGGATCCGCTTTCAAAGGCAGAATGGTCCCGGCCTGAGTGCGCAATTCGTATTTGTAGCTGTTGCCATCTTTCAGGCCGGGAATGAAAATCTCCCACACGCCGGTCGCCCCGCGCCGCCGCATCGGATTGCGCCGCCCGTCCCAGATGTTGAAATCCCCCACGACCGAGACGCGCTGCGCATTCGGTGCCCATACGGCAAAGTGAACCCCGGCCACCCCGTCATGCGTGATCAGATGCGCGCCAAGCACCTGCCAGATGCGGTGATGGGTGCCCTCGCCCAGCAGATATTCGTCCATCTCGCCCAGAACCGGACCGAAGCGGTAGGCATCCTCAAACTCCCACTCGGCTGAGGATGAGGTCGCGCGCAACCGGTAGTCGGTCACCTTGCCCAGCACCGCCTGAAACAGCCCGGCAAACCCCGGCACCTCTGTCGCCTCAACCGGTTTGGCCCCCTTGCCCGCAGGCACCAGCGCCAATTTTACCGCGCCGGGTACAAACGCCGTCACCACCACATCCTTGCCCATGGGATGCGGGCCCAGAATGGCAAAAGGGTCGCCATGACGCCCCTCCACTATCGCCTGTGCCGCGCCGGAATCGAGGAAGGGAGTGGTCATTCAGCGTCCTTTCGTCTGCGGCCTACCTGCGGGCCACCCGTCACAAAGCCGACGGGATATCCCAGATGTCGCGCATATAGTTGCGGATCGTGCGATCCGAAGAGAAAAAGCCAGAGCGGGCTGTGTTCATCGCAGCCATTTTGGTCCAGCGGTCGCGATCGGCAAACGCCGTGTCCACCGCCGTCTGAGCGGTATCATAGGCGTCGAAATCCGCCGCCACGAGAAAATAATCGTGGTGCCACACCCGGGTGACCAGACCATGATAGCGGTCGGCCTGACCCGCCGAAAAGCGACCCTCGGCGATTTGCTGCAAGACCGTCTGCAAAGCCGGGCTGGCCTCGATGGCTTTTTTGGAATGGTCAGGGTCGGCGCGGCGTTTGTTGGCCTCATCGGTCGTCATGCCGAACAAGAAGAAGTTGTCTGCGCCAACCTCTTGCAAAATCTCCACATTCGCGCCGTCCAGCGTGCCAATCGTCGGCGCGCCGTTCATCATGAACTTCATGTTGCCGGTGCCCGACGCCTCTTTGCCCGCGGTGGAGATCTGCTCGGACAGATCCGCCGCCGGCACCAGATGTTCGGCCATGCTGACGTTGTAATTGGGCGGATAGATAATCTTCAGCAAATCTCCCGTCACCGGATCGGCATTGATGGTGGCCGCCACATCATTGATCAGATGGATGATTTCCTTGGCCACCGCATAGCCCGGCGCCGATTTGCCACCAAAGATCTTGACGCGGGGCACATGGTTGCCACCGGGATTGTCGCGCAAACGGTTCCAATGCGCCACGGTTTGCAGCACGTTCAGAAGCTGGCGTTTGTATTCGTGGATCCGCTTGATCTGAATATCAAACAGCGCGTCCGGGTTGACCGTGATGCCGCATTGCGTCTTGATCCAAGCCGCCAAAGCCACCTTGTTCGCCCGTTTGGCCGCATCAAAATCGGTGCGGAAGCTTTTGCGGGTGATATGCGGCTCCAGCTCTTTCAGGCGGTCAAGGTCGTCTTCCCAGCCGGAGCTTATGGTGTCAGAGATCAGACCCGACAGCGGCTGGTTGCACATCTTCAGCCAACGCCGGGGTGTTACCCCGTTGGTCTGGTTGACGATGCGGTCCGGGTGCAGGGTGTTCAATTCCGGGAACAGCGTGGTCCTGACCAGATCAGAGTGCAGCGCCGACACCCCGTTGACCTTGTGGGCCATGATGAAGGCCAGTTCGCCCATCCGCACCTCGTGGTGCTTGACGATGCCCACGTAATGCGGGCGAGAGGCGTAGGTGTTGCGGTGCCAAGCGTCAATCCGTTCGACAATCTGCATGTGGCGCGGCAAGACGTTGCCGAAGGTAAAGGTCGCCCACCGCTCCAACGCTTCGGGCAGCAATGTATGGTTGGTATAGCCCAGACAGCCGCGCGCCGTGGCCACCGCATCGTCAAACGCCATGTGATGCTCGTCGGTCAGCAAGCGCACCAGTTCAGGGCCTGCAATCGCCGGATGGGTGTCGTTCATCTGGATCGCCACGAACTTCGGCAGCGCCTTCAGGTCGGTATGGTTGGACAGATAGCGCCGCAGGATGTCTTGCAACGCGGCAGAGGTCAGGAAAAACTCCTGCTTCAGCCGCAACTCCTTGCCCTGATAGGTGGTGTCATCGGGGTAAAGTACCCGGCTTAGCGTGCGCGCCAAAGCCTCCGGCTCGGCCGCAGCGGTGTAGTCGCCCCGGTTGAACCGCTCCAGATCAAACAACGTTGTCGGCCGGGCCGACCACAGCCGCAGCGTGTTGGCCCATTTGCCCTGCCAGCCGATCACCGGCGTGTCGTAGGCCGAGGCAGAGACGGTCTCTCCCGGCACCCAGACGTCACGCCCGTCCCTGGTTTCCACGGTGCCCTTGAACGGAATGGTATAGGCGCTTTCGGGACGCTCAAACTCCCAGGCATTGCGGTGAACCAGCCAATCCTCAGCGGCCTCGACCTGCATGCCCCCGACAAAGCGCTGGCGGAACAGCCCGTGTTCATAGCGGATGCCGTAGCCGTAGGCCGGGCAACCGACCGTCGCCATGCTTTCCATGAAACACGCGGCCAACCTGCCAAGGCCGCCATTGCCAAGCGCCGCATCCGGCTCATCTTCCACAATCGCGCGGAAATCCTGACCAAAGCCAGCCATCACCTCAATCGCCACGTCGCGCAGACCAAGGTTGACCGTGGCATCCTCCAGCAACCGCCCGATCAGAAATTCCATCGACAGATAGTAAACCCGCTTGCGGTCTTCGGTCCACGTCCGCCGGGTCGAGGCGAACCACGGGTCCACAATCCGGTCGCGGATCGCATAAGACAGCGCCAACCGCCAATCGAACACCGAGGCGTTCGGGGCGTCCTTGCCCAAGGTCGAGGTCAGATGTCGCAGCACGTCGGCGTGCAAAATCTTCGGGGTAAGGCTCAGATCGTTCACTCTCGTGTCCACCGCGTTTGTTTGTCGATAGCAAGCCTAGCCTGCCCTGCGGCCCCGTCAAGCCGCAAGGCTGCGGTCAACCGGATGATTCCCCGCGTTCAAACCGCTTTTATGTTACCGCAAACATTTCGGAACTTCCTTCTTTATTTCTAATGTCGATCAGGTGTTTCCCCGTCAAAGCGGTTTCAGATACCGACCATTGGTTGGCCAGACCAGGCGCCGCCGGAAGTTGCGCAGTTTTGCAGAGGTCACGGCGAATTTGGTGCAACAATGCCATGTTTTTGCGCAGAAATGTCACAAACCTGCGCAAAAATCTTGCGCCCTCCACGACCGCCGCGGTCAAAGCTGTTGCACACGTGCCGCAGATGTGAGGACTTTCGCCGCAATTCCAGCCGTTAACCCGTTGCAACCAAGGGCTTGTCCGCTTAAATGGCGTGAAGAAACCAAGGATTTGACCTGATCAGGCCCCAAGTCCCGCTTACCTAAAGAACAGGCAGAACGCCGCAACCGGACCATGGAGCAGGACATGTCCCAAGATACCAAACAACAAGGCAGCGCCCCGGCGCCGCAACCGCAACAACAAGGTCAGTCCGGCACGACGCCCCAAACCACCGCTGGCACCCCTGCCAAGCCGGTGATCCGCGACTGGGCGGCCATCTGAACGCTGCCGCCTTCACCCGGCGATCAAATACCGACACGCGCCACCTTGGCAAAACCGGAGGTCAACCGCTAGGCTGTCCCCCGTTTTCATGAGGTGAGATCATGTCCGCCATCTCGACCATCCGCAACCTTGGCCCCGCAACAGAGGCGTCTTTCGCCAAGGCTGGCATCACAACAGCCGAAGCGCTGCGCGAGATGGGCGCCGACGAAGCCTACCGCCGCTGGCTGCAAGCAGGTCTGCCTGCACATTTCATCGGCTATTACGTGCTGGTCATGGCTCTGCAAGGCCGTCCGTGGAACGACTGCAAGGGCGAAGAGAAAAAGGCGCTGCGCCTGCGGTTTGACGCGCTGCGGGCAGAGGGTCAGGACTCCGGCCGCTCTGAACTGGAAGCCGCCCTGAACATCCTTGGCATCGTCGAGCGCAAGCCCCGCTGAGGCATTCCCCGAATCGCATTCCGGTTTTACGCGGTTTCAGGATCGCGCAATCTTTGACCACGTTAGCCATTGTTTCGCAATTCAGGCCAATAGGTCCGCCTATTATGGATTACGCCGATATCTGGAACCACAACGCCGCATGTCCCGCGTTTAAAAACAAGCGCACGGCAAATCCATGAAAGCCCCCGGCCCGCCAATCAACCCTATTCTGGCAGCTTAAATTCATCCAACCATCTGTTAAATAACAATAATAGTACGTCTTTCAAAACCCGTTTACCAACACGAAACGATCTATTTTCCTCAAATATGTTGAAAGTTTGTCTAAACTTGTCCTAAAGAAGAACAGGTGCAGGGGGCTGGCCGCAAACGCTTAAAAGGGCAGCTTGACCGATGACGATTTATCTTGTGCATGACACCGACCCCTCTGCCGACACTTCCCTGCGCGAAACGGTGACGGCGGGCGATTTTGGCGCGAACTTTCTGGCCACCCAGTTGCCCACCGGCTCTGATCCGGCGACCCTTGCGGCTCTCGTGACCGCACTTCAGCAGTTGACCCTCAGCGGTTTGCGTTGGCCGGGCGGCACCGTCACCGATCAGACCTTTGACTTTCGCCATGAAAACGCGCCGGTGATGAACGGCAGTTCGGTCACCACCCAACATCAGTTCTTTGCTACCGCAGGACAGTTGCAGTGCGATGTGACCCTGACCCTGGAAACCCGAGATGGTTTTACGCAAGGCGCCGCGACGGCCCTCGCAGATGGCAGCTATGGCAATCGTCAGGTCAGCGACCAGTACCTCGCCGATATGAAAGCCTATGTCGAACGCAGTCTGGCCGACGCTGTTGCCTCTGGCACCCATATTACCATGATCGAGTTGGGCAATGAATTCTGGGGTGGCGGTCAGATGACGGCCACCGAATACGGCCGCCTCGCCTGCGCGTTGCTAACCACGGTGAATGACGCGTTGAACGAGGCTTTGCCAGAGGGCCAGCCGCGCCCCGGCATCGCCCTGCAAGACCTTTATGCGGCGGGCTACATGTCGCCAGCCGCCACCTCCACCGTTTATGTGCTGAACGGGCAGGTCTATGCCCAACCCGTCGCGGGCGGCACGGCTTACGTCATCGCCGGTCAAGGCACCGCCTGGCTGCAATCCTTGCGCATCGCGGATGAGGTGACCGGACGCGCCGAGGGGGGCACCGATCTTTCCCACCTCGTCACCGCAATGACCGGGCACTTCGTCCCTGCGGGCGGTCTTGCCACGGTCGATGGCGACGGCGAAGCCTTTCTGTTCCGTCAGTTCACCGCGATGGAGCAGCGGTTGGGCTTTACCGCAGGCACCCTTGACCGCTCGATTACCGAGTGGAGCCCGGCGCGTTTTGTCGATGCCAACCACGACGGCATCAACGACATCGCCGCCGACAACCGGGGCATGCCGCAAGCCGCCATGATGGTGCATATGATGTACGAGATGGTCACCCACGGCGTGACCTCTGCCGATATCTGGCCCTTGTATTTCTCAACCGTCAACCTGACCAACCTGATCGGCAATTCCACCTTCGACGTCCGGGTTCCCGGCGCGGCGTTCCGGATGATGAGTGCGGCCTTGGTCGGCACCACCCCGTTGTTCAGTTTTGAACAGACCGACGCTGCGGTGCAAATGTCGGTGCATGGCTTTTCCAACGCGCACCGGCTGGTGCTGCTGACCGCCAACCAATCTGACGCCGCAGCTTTGGGGACCGTGCTTGACCTGTCCGGAGTGTCCGACGCCGCCCTGCAAGCCCGCATGGACCACGGCAGCTATTTCATCACCACAACCCGGCTGAACGCAGTCGATGCGCATGGCAACCCGGATTCCGGCCAGACCGCGCTGAACGTGTTGCCGGTGCTGTCCTATTCGAACGGAACCATGGCGACCGGCCATCAGGTGACCTTGGGCGATCTGGCAGCCTGGGACCTGTCGCGGACCGAGATCACCTTTGTCTCTGATGCGGCGGATCAGGTGATCGGGCGCGGCGGCAATGACCTGATCTGGGGTCTGGGCGGCAATGACCTGCTGATCGGCAACCTTGGGCAGGACACCCTGAACGGCGGCATCGGCAACGATACGCTGCTGGGTGGCGCGGGCCACGATCTGCTGTTGGGAAGCTACGGCGACGACCTGCTGTCGGGCGGCGCCGGCAATGACCTGTTGTTCGGCGGTTTTGGCAATGACCTTGTGCTGGGCGGTCTGGGCAATGACAGTTTGGCGGGCGGTGCGGGCGATGACGTGCTGACAGGCAATAGCGGGGCGGATGTCTTTGTGTTCGCCAACGGCTTTGGCACTGACACCGTTACCGATTTCAACCGGGCGGCGGGCGACCGGATCAACCTGCACGGATTGACCGGAGTTGACGACGTGACCAGCTATGCCGCTGTTCTGGCCCATGCCCATCAGGTCGGCGATGCGGTTCACATCGTCTTTTCAAGCGGCGAGGTGATCTTGGACCTCACCGCCCTTGCCGACCTCACGACCGGCACATTCATTCTGTAACGCAGGCCGCAAAACCAAAAACACCCGCAGCCGTTTCGGGCTGCGGGTGTTTCAATCAATCCGTTCAGGGTTGCGCGGTCAGCCGACCAGTTCAAGACCCGAGAAGTAAAAGCTGATCTCACGCGCCGCAGAGTCCGCACTGTCAGAGCCGTGCACCGAATTCTCGCCCATCGACAAGGCAAACTCTTTGCGGATCGTGCCCTCGGCGGCATTGGCCGGGTTGGTGGCCCCCATCACTTCGCGGTTTTTGGCAATGGCGCTTTCGCCTTCCAGAACCTGCACGACAACGGGTTCCGAGGCCATGAACTCGCACAACTCGCCATAAAAACCACGGGCGGAGTGTTCGGCGTAAAAGGCCCCGGCCTGCGCCATGCTCAGGTGGATGCGCTTGGAGGCGACGACCCGCAATCCGGCATCCTCGAATTTGGCAATGATCTTGCCGGTCAGGTTGCGCTTGGTGGCGTCAGGCTTGATGATGGATAGCGTGCGTTCGATGGCCATTTGGTTTACTCCGTAGGACAAGGCGCAGGACGAGGCTCCCGCGCTGAAAGGTTGGCCGGGCCTCTAACATGGGTCCCGCGCCTTGGAAAGCTTCAATCACGAAAAGAGGGGCCCCTATGCCGCCTGCTGAGACGTCAAGACCGCCCTTCACATTGGTTGGCATAGACCATGTTGTGTTTCTGGTTGATGACATGGCCCGCGCCATGCGCTTTTATGCCGAGGTGCTGGGGGCCGTCCCCGGCTATACCTATCCCGCTTTGGGGATGGAGCAGGTCTGGTGCGGTGCCGCCCTGATCGTTTTGTGGGACATCAGCCATCCCGGCGGCGCAGGGGCTATCCCGCCGGTGGCAGGCGGGCGCAATGTCGACCACGTCTGCATCGCCACCTCACCCTTTGCACCGGAGGCGATGCGGGCCCATCTGGCAGCCCACGGCGTGACGGTAGAGCGTGAAGCAACCCATGGCGGCGCGCGCGGCATGGGCCATTCGTTCTACATCTTCGACCCGTTCGGCAACAAGCTGGAGATCAAAGGCCCCGCCGAATACCCCGATGGCCGCACGGGATAGGCCAACCTGGCCAAGATGGGCAAATTGCCCATCCTACCAAAATCGGAGGTTCCGGCTTTGATTGTGGCAAGCCTGCCGATGGGACATGCACGTGACGCGCGTCGCAGGTTGTCAATGAGCCGCAAATGCACAGGTTTTTCCGGCCGGACTTTTGCTGAACTTAAGGACAGCGGCCAGACGCGGCCCGGCTTACAGGCCCGGCAGCCGGACGCCAAAGGTTTGCAGCACCAGCACCACGTTCAGCGTCAGGATCACCACTGACCCCGCGATGGCCGCCGCATTGATCAGGGCGGTATTGGCGAACTCGCCCATCAAATCCTTCCTTCGGCTGAAAATCACCACGGCGATCATCGGGATCGGCAGCGCGAACGACAAGATCACCTGACTGACCACCAGCGCCTGAGTGGTGTTGACGCCGTAGCCTATCGCCACAAACGCCGGTGCCATCGTGATGAACCGGCGCAGATAGAGGGGAATCCGCATACCCGTAAAACCCTGCATGATCAACTGACCCGCCATGGTGCCGACGACCGAGCTTGAGATGCCCGACGCCATCAGAGAGATCAGGAACACCGCCGCCGCAGCGCCACCCAGCAAGGGCGTCAGGGTGTGATAGGCCGTCTCAATCTCGGCCACCTCCGGATGGCCCGCGTGAAACGCCGCCGCTGCCATTGCGACCATCGCCATGTTGACAATCCCGGCAATCGTCAGGGCAACCATGCATTCAAGGTTGGAAAAGCGCAGAAGTTTGCGCCGCTCTCCCGCGTTGCGGGCGGTGGTGCGGGCCTGGGTCAGGCCGGAATGCAAATAGACCGCATGCGGCATGATCGTGGCCCCGATGATGCCGACCGACACTGTCAAGGCGGTGGCATTGGGCAGGCTGGGCAACAGTCCCATCGCGGCCTGACCCCAATCCACCGGCGCAATCAACATCTCAATCACAAAGCACAGCGAGATCACCGCCACCAGACCGCCAATGATCAGCTCAATCGGGCGAAACCCTCGGCCATCAAACATCAGAATGCCGTAGGTGACCAGTGCCGTCACCGCCATGCCCGCCATCAGCGGCATGTGAAACAACAGCGACAGGCCGATGGCACCGCCCAGAAACTCCGCCAGATCGGTGGCCATCGCGGCCACCTCGCTGACCGCCCACATCAGGTAGACCACAGGCTTGGAGAAATGGTCGCGCGACAGTTCGGCCAGATTGCGCCCGGTGACGATGCCCAGCTTGGCCGACAACGACTGGAACAGCATGGCGATCAGGCTGGCCATCAGCACCACCCACAAAAGCGCATAGCCAAAGCCCGCGCCGGCCTGAATGTTGGTCGCGTAGTTGCCAGGGTCCATGTAGGCGATCGACACCACCACCGCAGGCCCCGCCATCGCCAGCATCGACCGCCAACCGCCCTTGCCTTGCAGGGCCAGCGTTATTTCGGCGGCGGTCCGCTCGGTTACGTTCAACCTTTCCGGCGGCAGGTCGGGCAGTCTGGCAGGGGCGTCCGTCACGGCAAGTCCTGTGTCTTTCGGCGGCACCAGACCACAAGGCCCCAAATGGTCCCGCAGCTTTCCGCATCTCCATAAATAGCCTTGGCTATACTTATGTCAACCGGCTTCAAGAAATAGTCCGGCCTAAGGCAAATCGCGACGGTTTTACATATTTCTTAGCTTGCGCTATACAACCTCACAGCCCTTGCGAGTATCCCCGATGACGGACGACCACGCCGACCCAGAACCTGACACCGACCAAACCGACCGGCGCGCTGTGCTGGTGGACACCGAAACTCAGGTGGAAAGCTTTCGCAAAGCGCGCAAGGCCCGGCGCACCGAACTGGTGGAGGATTACGTCGAACTGGTCGCCGACCTGATCGCGGATGGCGGTGAGGCGCGCCAGACCGACATTGCCTCTCGTCTAGGGGTGTCGCAGCCCACCGTGGCCAAGATGATGAAGCGCCTGTCGGACGAGGGCCTGATCACCCAACGGCCCTATCGTGGGGCTTTCCTGACCGAGGCGGGCAAGGCCCTGGCGCAGAAAAGCCGGGCGCGCCATGACATCGTGGAGGCGTTTTTGTGCGCCCTTGGTGTCAGCCCCGAAACCGCGCGCGACGATGCCGAGGGTTTGGAGCATCACGTCTCCGCCGAAACTCTGACCGCGTTTGAGCGGTATATATCGCAGGCAAAGTAGCGCGGCGTGCAGGCCGGTGAGACAAGGTCAACATCGCCCTGCCCCGGCGCACCCCGTGGATGTCGAAAAACATACACAAAACATACGCGCGACATACGCCAAAAACAGAAATAGCCGTAAACCGCCCGCTTCAAACCGCATGATGTGCGGCGCGATCCAGCCAAACCTTGCGCGCAGATCCGCCATCAAACCACCGATCCGACAGCGCGCCTGCAGCCCAATTCCCGGCCAAACCTTACCCCGGCATCCGCGCCTCAACCATGCCGGCATACCAGCTGGAGCCGAAGGGAATCGCGTTGTCATCAAAGTTATAACCCGGGTGGTGCACCATCTGCGTATCGCCGTTACCGACAAAAATATAAGCACCCGGCCGCGATTGCAGCATGAAGGAGAAATCCTCCGCCCCCATCATCGGTGCAACATTGGTATCAACCGAAGCCGAAATGCTGCGGGCCACCTCGATCGCAAAGACGGTGTTGTACGGCGCGTTGACCGTCACCGGATACCCCCGGTCATATTGCACCGCCGCCAGCGCCCCCAAGGCCAAAGCCGTGCCCTCGGCAATCTCGCACAGACGCTTTTCGACGAAATCCTGCACGGCCTTGTCCATGGTGCGAACCGTCCCCTTCAGCCGTACCGTTTGGGGAATGACGTTCGACGCCGGGCTGTCCGTCTCCACCACGCAGACCGAAACCACCACCTGTTTCAACGGGTCCACATTGCGCGAAGCGATTGTTTGCAAAGCCAAAATCATGTGAGAGGCCACCACGACCGGATCCACGCAATCCTGCGGTTTGGCGGCGTGACCGCCCTTGCCGGTGATCAGAATGTCGAACTGATCGGCGGCGGCCATCATTGCCCCTTCGCGGATCGCAAAGCTGCCGACCGGAATTCCGGGCATGTTGTGCATGCCGTAAACCTCCTGAATGCCCCACCGCTCCATCATGCCATCCGCCACCATCTCGTGCCCGCCAGCGCCACCCTCTTCGGCGGGCTGAAAGATGCAGATCGCGGTGCCGTCAAAATTCCGCGTCTCGGCCAGATACCGCGCAGCCCCCAGCAACATCGCGGTGTGGCCATCGTGTCCGCAGGCATGCATCTTGCCCTTGGTGGTGGAGGCATAGGGGAGCCCGGTCTGTTCAATGATCGGTAAGGCGTCCATATCGGCGCGCAGGCCAATCACCCGTCCCGAGGCGCTTTTGTGGCCCTTGATCACCGCCACAACGCCGGTGCGGCCAATGCCCTCGACCACCTCGTCGCAGCCGAAACTGCGGCAAAGGTCAGCGACTTTGGCGGCAGTGCGCTGAACGTCATAAAGCAGTTCGGGATGAGCATGGAAATCCTGACGCCACGTGGTGATCTCTGGCAGCAAATCGGCAAAACGGTTCTTGACGGGCATGATGAAGGCTCCTTTGCTACGATGATCCGCCAAAGCGGGGGGTTGAGCAATCCCCAAGGCAAAACTTTCCGTCCTTTAAGTCGGCACGGCCAGAAATCATCTCAAAAACAGCACCTTAGGCCTGCGACGTTACAAACTGGGGCCTGGCGTCAGCTTGCTGCCATCGCTGAAGCGTGACAGCCGAAAGCGGCGCAGATCATGGCCCACGTCATGGCCTGCGACCAGATCCGCCACCACGCGGCCCATGCCGGGGCCGATGCCAAAGCCGTGGCCGCACATGCCGGTGGCGATGATCAGGCCGGGAATTGCTGCCACCCGGTCCACCACCGGCACCACATCGGGAAGAGTGTCGATCATGCCGGCCCAGCTTCGCAGCAACGTCGGGCGGCCAAGTTGCGGAAAGGCCCCGGCGAAATCGTCCTGCACCTGCGACAAGGCATTCAGGTTGGGCGCAGGGTTCAGCACCCGCATCCGTTCGAACGGCGAGACATCCTCCGGCGTCCAATCGCGCTTGGTGCTCCAGCCATCCGGATAATCGGCGGGCGATCCCCTGCGGAATTTGGTCTTGCGGAAGTCTTTCTTCAGGACGCCAAGGTAGGGCCGCAGATGGCGGAAGGCATCGGGGCCGATAAAGAAATCATGACTGGCCCCCGGCGCCAGCGTATAGCCGCCATCAGAGCGTCTGCGAAAGGCAAAGCGGTCATCGGCGGCGCATCCGGCAAAGACCTCTGGCATCGGCGCGGTTTGGGCCACCGAGGCGAGGACGGAAAGCTGTGGGATCGTAACGCCGCAAGCCCGCAGGAAAAGCGAGGACCACGCCCCGCCGGCCACCACGACCTGATCACAGCCAATCCGGCCCTTTTCGGTAAAAACCCCAACGATCTGGCCACCTTGAATGTCCAGACGCCGCACCGCACAATCCTCGACAATCGCAGCCCCGCGCGCCATCGCCCCCTCGGCAAGTTTCGGAACAGCCACCCAAGGCTCCGCCCGTGCATCCGACGCTGTAAACAAGCCCCCGAGCCATTGCGCCGACGCCCCTTCGATCCGGTCATAGATCTGCTTGGTCGACTGCAAGCCCACGTCAAGGCCGTGGCCGCGCGCCTCGTCCATCCAGGCCTCAAACCCCGACATCTCGCCATAGGTGCGGGCCAGGTACATGACACCCTCTTGCCGGAACCCAAGCGAACGGCCGATCTCTTGCGACAGGCTTTTCCAGATCGACAGGCTTTCCATCATGATCGGCAGTTCGGCGAAATCGCGGCCTTGCTGGCGGATCCAGCCCCAGTTGCGCGACGATTGTTCGCCCGCGATCCGCCCTTTTTCGCAGATGACGACACCGAAGCCCTTTTCGGCCAGAAACCATGCGGTCATGACCCCGATGATGCCGCCGCCGATGATGACGACATCAGCGTCAATCGGCGGCGGTCCGGGGTAGTGGATCGGGGTGGCGGTGGAGATCGGGACAATCACGTCAAATTCTCCAACAGACGGGACATCGACACTGCCCGGCAAGATGTGCACATTGTCCCTGATACTCACCCAAGCCATGCGCCGCCGCAATATCACCGGGTCACAAAAGGCGGATCGGCTGTGGATTCCTTTCACCGCCCTCCCGTAAGTTAGTTGCCCGCTTTTGGTGCACAAAGCTGGCTTTGGCATCGCGTCTGTCGCAATCGGGCGATTTGCCGCCGCTTTCGGCAGAAGTTAGCGTCGGACCTGGGGTCATCGGGCAAGATTAAGGATTGATCGGTTGGCGGAAATCGGGAAAGCTTGGTTCAAGTCAGGTGGCGATCAACCGAACCGCCTGCAACAAGACCAAACAAACCGGCGTCACAGACCAAGTGGTGTCGCAAAACAAAAGACCTGGGGAGACATTCATGCCCGATGGGGGCGACGCCGTCCTGGACGTTCGGGGGCTGAAGACGGTGTTTCGCACGCGCGGCGGCGAAGTGCATGCTGTGAACGCGGTCAGCTTTCACTTGAAGCGCGGTGAATTGCTGGGTGTGGTGGGGGAAAGCGGCTCAGGCAAATCGGTGACGATGATGTCGCTGATCGGGCTGTTGCCGACACCTCCGGCCGAGGTTCGTGCCGGTGAGGTCTGGATGGGCGGGCGGGATTTGCTGAAGATCACCCCGGCAGAGTTGCGCTACGTGCGCGGCGCCAAGGTGGGCTTCGTGTTTCAGGACCCGATGACCAGCCTGAACCCGGTGTTTCAGGTGGGTTTCCAGATCATGGAACCCCTGATCCGCCACATGGGGCTGACAAAGGCACAGGCGCGGATGCGGGCGGTGGAATTGCTGGAGCTGGTGGGGATTTCGGATGCCTCCAGCCGGATGGACAGCTATCCGCATCAATTCTCAGGCGGGATGCGGCAGCGGGTGATGATTGCGATTGCACTCGCCTGTGACCCGGATGTGCTGATCGCCGATGAGCCTACGACGGCGCTGGACGTGACCATTCAGGCGCAGATCATTGAGCTGGTCAAAGAATTGCGTGTCAAGTTGGGGATGGCGATCATCTGGATCACCCATGATCTGGGGGTGATTGCCGGGATCGCGGACCGGGTGATGGTGATGTATGGCGGTCAGGTTGTCGAACATGGGCCGGTCAAGCAGCTTTTCGCCAACCCCCAGCACCCCTACACGCGGGCTTTGCTGAAAACCGTGCCATCGCTGACCGGAAAACGGGCAGCACGGTTGCAGGTGATCGAGGGTCAGCCGCCAATCATGATGGAAGCCCCCAAGGCCTGCCCCTTTGCCCCGCGCTGCGCTCATGCCTTCTTTCGCTGTGACCATGAGAACCCGGTACGACGCGCGGTGGACGGACTGCCTTTGGGTCAAGGCCATGATGTCGCCTGCCATTGGGAGGCGATGGATGGTTAAGTTCGTTGCAAAAAACATGGGCACGACTGCCCATCCTACCAATGGCCAGACGAGCGCCACTCTTCGCCGGCAAGACATGGCCAGCCCGATTCCCAACTCCAGAGGGCAAGACAGTGCCATCAGGCCCGGCAATACCCGGCAAAACACCCGGCAAAACGGCACTTCCAACCGGCGCTCCCCCGCCCACTTGCGTGGCAATTCCATCCGGGTCGGCAATCCGGACCGCCTCCGCCTTCAAAACGCACCGTCAGATGGCATAGGTAGGATGGGCAATCCTGCCCATGCTGCGGCCCCGGGACCGGAGTCTGTGAATGCTTGACTCCATTCCGCCACCGTTGGTTCAGGTCCGTGATCTCAAAATGTATTTCCCGATCCACACCGGGGTTTTGCGTCGCCACACCGGGGATGTGAAGGCAGTCGACGGGGTCAGTTTTGACATCATGGCCGGCGAGACCTTGGGGCTGGTCGGCGAAAGCGGCTGCGGCAAATCCACCGTTGGCCGTGCGCTGATCCGGCTTTACGAGCCGACCGCAGGCTCCATCACCATTGCCGGCGACGATATTCTGGCTCTGGCACCTGAGGCGCTTCGTCGCAAACGCCCGCAGATGCAGATGGTGTTTCAGGATCCACAGGCCAGCCTCAACCCCCGGATGACCCTTGCCCAGATCATTGGCGAGCCTTTGATCGAACATTCCGGGATGAACGCCACCAACCGTCTTGCGCGGATCTATGAACTTCTGGATCAGGTCGGCCTCAACCGCCGCTTTGCCAACCGCTACCCGCATGAATTTTCGGGCGGACAGCGCCAGCGCATCGGAATTGCCCGGGCTTTGGCACTGAACCCGAAGTTCATCGTCTGCGACGAACCGATTGCGGCGCTGGATGTCTCCATCCAAGCGCAGGTGGTGAACCTGCTGGAGGATTTGCAGGACCGCCTGGGCCTGACCTATTTGTTCATCAGCCACGACCTTTCCATGGTCCGCCATATCGCTGACCGGGTGGCTGTGATGTATCTGGGTCGGATCGCGGAATTGTCGCCGCGAGATGCGCTTTATGAGCGCCCGCTGCACCCCTATGCCGAAGCCCTGCTGTCTGCGGTGCCAGAGCCTGACCCTGACCGCGAAGGCTCCCGCCAGCGGATCATCCTGCAAGGCGACGTGCCTTCGCCCGCCAATCCGCCCAAGGGCTGCGCCTTTTGCACGCGTTGCCCGAAAGTGATGGATATCTGCCGCACCACACGCCCCATCTTGACGGAAGCCCTGCCGGGGCGCCAAGTGGCATGTCACCTCTACCCAAGTCCAGCCGCACTTTCGGGATCAACCGGGGGCGGCCCTCATCAACTGCAATCAACACGGAGTGTAAGCCCATGAAATTGAAAGCGACCTTACTCGGCGCTGCTGCCTTGCTGTCAATGGCAGGCGCCGCTTTTGCCGACCGTGGCTCGGATGGCCATGTCAACGTGATCTATTGGCAGGCCCCGTCGATCCTGAACCCCTATCTGTCGGGCGGCACCAAGGATCTGGAGGCTTCTTCGCTGATCCTGGAACCGCTGGCGGGCTTTGACGAGAAAGGCGCGCTTTTCGCGCGGCTGGCCGTTGATATCCCAACCGTGGACAACGGTGGCGTGTCGAAAGACCTGACCTCGATCACGTGGAAGCTGAAGCCCGGTCTGCTCTGGTCGGATGGCACGCCGGTCACCTCGGCAGACGTGAAGTTCAGCTATGACTATTGCAAAGCCCCGGATGGCGGCTGCGCACAGGCCTCCAAATTCGAAGGGGTGAAGTCGGTTGACACACCCGATGCGACGACGGTCGTCGTGACGTTTGCCGCAGCCAAACCCAACCCCTATACCGCCTTTGTGGGTGCTACCGCGCCAATCATCCAGGCGGCACAGTTTGCCAAATGTGTGGGAGCCGCTGCACCGACCTGCAACGATGCCAACACCAAGCCGATTGGCACCGGGCCATTCCGCGTCGTCACCTTCAAGACCAATGACACGACGGAACTGGAAGCCAACCCGAATTACCGCGACCCCAAGAAACCGGCGTTCGCCACCATGACCCTCAAAGGTGGCGGCGATGCCGAGGCGGCGGCGCGGTCTGTGATGGAGACCGGCGAATTCGACTATGCCTGGACCACGCAGGTCAACCCAGAGATGCAGACCCAGATGGCGGCGGGCGGCAAGGGCCATTTCGTCAATGCCTTCGGCACGCTGACCGAGCGGCTTGAGATGAACCTGACCGACCCTTCGGCTGATCTTCCGGCAGATGAGCGGTCCACCGTCAAGCATCCGCATCCGATCCTGTCAGATGTGAATGTGCGCAAGGCCCTGTCGATGGCGATTGACCGTCAGGCTTTGGTGGATGTGGGCTACGGCACCGCCGGCAAACCGACCTGCAACATTGTGCCGGCACCAGAGGCTTTCGCCTCCGACAACGTGGACTGCATCAAGCAGGACATGGCGGGTGCCAAGAAGTTGCTGGACGATGCGGGCTGGAAGGCCGGTGCCGATGGCATCCGCGTCAAGGACGGCAAAAAGCTGCATCTGGTTTTTCAGACCACGGTCAACCCGGTTCGGCAGGACTTTCAAAGCCTGATCAAGTCGGTCTGGACCGAGTTGGGCGTGGATGTGGAGTTGAAGTCGATCGACGCCTCGGTGTTCTTTGGCGGCGATGCAGGCTCACCTGACACCTACCAGCATTTTTATGCTGACGTCGAAATGTTCGCCAACAACTTTGACGGCACCGACCCCGAAGCCTTCCTTGCCCAGTACAAGTGCGACAAGATCCCGTCCCCCAAACTGCAATGGCAGGGTGAGAACGTGCCGCGCTTCTGCGATCCGGCCTATGACAAACTGAGCGACGAGATGTCGGCGACAGCAGACATGGCCAAACGTGGGGAACTGGCCAAGAAGTTGAACGACATCATCACCAAAGTGAACTACGCCACCGTGCCGCTGGTCGACCGGGGCCGGTTGTCAGCCGCCTCCAACACCCTTGGCGGCGTGGTGCTGAACGTCTGGGATTCGGAACTGTGGAACGTACAGGACTGGACCCGGACCAAGTGATCTGACGCGCAAAGATGGGCCAATGGCCCATCCTACCTTTCCCATCCGGTGCATTGCCGGATGGGAATTTCCGGGACCGGCATGGGTAAGGTCGGTTTTTGACCTGGCTTTAAACCTGATCGAACCCTCGCTTGCACGAACCCTCGCTTGCACGAACCGTTGCCTGCACGAACCCTCACTTGCACGAACCCTTGCCCTCTTTGGCACCTGACTGCGCAAAACAATGATCGTGAAAAAATCGTTCGCTTTCGCGCTTTGCCAATTGCTCGTCACTCACTGCCTCGCTGATCCTCCGGCTTCTGACCTAAGGCGTTTTGGCCCATGCTCACCTACACCCTTCGCCGTTTGCTGCTGGCGATTCCCACGCTTTTGCTCATCAGTCTGGTGATTTTTCTGCTGGTGGATTTTGCACCCGGCAGCCCGATGTCCGAAATACCGATCACCGTGCCCCCCGAAGTGCGGTTGAAGATGATGGCTGCGATGGGGGCCGATCAGCCGGTTCTGGTGCGCTATGTGCTTTGGCTGCGGCAGTTCTTCTGGGTCGAACCCATGCATCAGTTTGACATGCTGTTTGGCACCTCTGTCGTTGAGGGCCAGCAGCGCATCATCTCTTATCAAACGCGCGGCCCGGTTTTTACCGTGATCGGCGAGCGGATTCCGCAGACTTTGCTGGTGATCGGCACGGCCTATGTGGTCGGCGTGCTGATTGCGGTGCCGATCGGGATCTATTCGGCTTATCGGCAGTATTCATGGTTTGACCAGCTGGGCACTTTCATCGCGATGCTGGGCTTTTCGGTGCCCACCTTTTTCACCGGCGTTTTGCTGATCGTGATTTTTGCGATCAAGCTGAAGTGGTTCCCGTCGATCTACAACACTTCGCTTCACGTCACCGACTGGGCAAGCTTTCTGGCGCAGGTGCGTCAGATGGCAATGCCGGTCATGGTGCTGGCTTTGTTCAATGCCGCAGAAATCAGCCGCTACACGCGGTCGTCGATGCTGGAGAACCTTGGTCAGGATTACGTGCGCACCGCCCGTGCCAAGGGGATGGGTGAGGGTACGGTGGTGCTGAAACACGTGTTGCGAAACTCTTTGATCCCAGTGGTCACGGTGATTGCCTTGGGGATACCGGGGATTTTTGGTGGTGCGATCATCACCGAAAACGTGTTCAAGGTGAACGGGATCGGGGCGGCTTTGATCGGGGCCATTCATGCCAACGACCTGCCGATGGTGCAGACACTGACGTTTATCTTTGCCATGCTGATTGTGGCCTTCAACCTGATCGCCGACGTTCTGTACGGCATTCTTGATCCGAGGATCCGCTATGACTGACGTTCTGGCAAAACCCATGATGGTTGAGAAACTCGCCCCACCCCGGTCGCAGACCCGCGACATCTGGGACCAGTTCAAGACCCACAAAGGGGCAATGGCCGGGTTGGTGGTGCTGTGTTTCATCGTGCTGGCGATCCTGCTCGGGCCGTTCTTGTGGCAAGTCGATCCCGCTTACGTGAACCCGGATTCCGCCAAGATGATCATGGGGCGCAACAAGCCACCGACCTTTGCGCATCCGATGGGCACCGACCAGCTGGCGCGCGACTTGTTGGCGCGGGTGCTGTCGGGCGGGCGGATTTCGCTGGCCGTGGGCGCGGTCGCGATGCTGATCTCGGTCTTTATCGGCACGGCGATCGGGGTGCTGGCGGGCTATTTCAAACGACTGGACGGGCCGTTGATGCGGCTGACCGATTTGTTTCTGGCGCTGCCTTTGCTGCCCTTGCTTTTGGTAATGATGATGCTGTTTGGCGAGGCCGTCCGCAAATCGGTTGGACCGGAGGGCGGGACTTTCCTGCTCATCGTTTTTGCAATTGGCGTGACCAGCTGGATGTCCTCGGCCCGGATCGTTCGCGGGCAGGTTCTGGCCCTGAAGGAGCGTGAGTTCGTGCTGGCGGCAAGGTCCATCGGCACCCCGAACCTGCGGCTGATCGTGCGGCATATTCTGCCCAACGTGATCTCTCCGGTGATGGTGGCGGCCACTTTGGGGATTGCGTCAGCAATCATCACCGAAAGTGTGCTCAGCTTTCTGGGCTTGGGTTTCCCGCCGGATTTCCCGACCTGGGGGCGGCTTTTGTACGACGGCGTCGATTACATGCAGCTTTATCCCAGCCGGGTGATCATTCCCGGGCTGGCGATTTCGACAACTGTGCTTTCGGTCAACTACATCGGTGACGGGTTGCGCGATGCGCTGGATCCACGCATCAGAGGGCGCTGAGGTCAGTCCAGTGCTGAGTAGGTTATGTAGGCGGCCAACAACACGGGCGTCCCGGTCAGGTTCCTCACAAAATCAGCGATGCGATTGCCATTGGCGTAGAGCGCCAGAACGAATGGGAATTGGCCTGAACGTCGCCGACCACACGTCTAAACTCAGGGGAGCCGATCCGGAAACGGGCCCCGATGGGCGCAAAGGTCCAGCTTGTTCGACCCGAACAGGTCCGCCCGGTCACCTTATTTCAATGCATTCCTGCCCTAATCCGGCGCAACGACAGCCAGACAGCCAGCACCACAACCGGCGTCAGAATGGCTTTGTCCACACCGTCGGCCCAATGAAACGGCTCTATCAAAGGGTGCATCACATAGGCGGCCAGAGACGTCGCATAGTAGCTGACGGCCACCACCGAAAGCCCCTCGACCGTGCGTTGCAAGCGCAGGGCCATATCGGCGCGGCGGTCCATCGAGGCCAGCAACTCCTGATTTTGACCCGAGCGCTCCACATCAACCCGGGTACGCAACAACTCAGCGGCGCGTTGGGCGCGTTCGGCCATCGAGTGCAGACGGGCTTCGGTGGATTTCACCGTGCGCATCGCGGGGTCATAGCGGCGCATCATGAACTCGCCAAAGCTTTGACGGCCATGCATGCGTTCCTCGCGCAGGGCGGCGATGCGTTGGTTGACGATAGCCTCATAGGCCGTGGTGGCGCCAAACCGGAACGAGCTTTGCACGGCAAGGCTTTCCAGTTCGGCAGCGATGGTCAAAAGCTCGTGCAGGGCGGCTTCGGCGGGGCGATTGTCAAAATCCAGTCCGGTCACCAGCGCGGAAAGCCGTGGGTCCAGGGCGTTCAGCTGAGTGGTCAACTCCCGCGCGCGGATCAGGCCCAGCATTGACATGGCGCGGTAGGTTTCAATCTCGCACAGCCGCTGCACGATGCGGCCGACCCGGCGCGCGCCGGTGCCGGGACGGACAAAGACGGCAAAGCGCATATGGCCAGCCGGGTCGATGCGGAAGTCGCCAGCGATCACGGCGGCCCCGTCCACCACGGTTGACACGGCAAGGCTTTCGGCCACGAACCACTCGTCCAGTTTGGCCATCATTTCAGCCTCGGTATCGGGCTGGTGTTCGATGCGGATCAGCACCGAGGTGGCACAGCGTCCCGGCGCCGCCATGCGCCAGCTTTCGGGCAGAACCTCTGCTTCGGCAGGGTCAAAGGGCCGTTGCGAAGCGCCCGGCGTAAAGGCGGAATAGGTGACAAACTCGGTATGGCTTTCCCATTTCAGTTCGGACCTGCCAATCGGACCGGAATAATGGGTGGCCTCTGGTTGCGGATGGGTGGAGCCGTGACGGTCAAGCAGGTCCAGCAAATGGGCACGGTCGGCGGCACGGTCGCGCGCGGCACCATCCTGCTCCATCAGCGCCACAAAGGCCGCCGTGCTTGGCACGGACAGCACCGGAAAAGGCCGGGCGTGAAGCTCGTTCACCAAGGCGTAGCGCAGGGGATGGTCGGTCAGCATCTTTTTCCTTTTGCAATTAGCGAAAAGATAGGCGGGCTGTGGACGAGGTAAAGCGAGAAGCGGCGGCGAAACAAGGCCTTACTGGTATACTTTGATAGACTGGCAAAAAAGGTGCAGCGGGGGCGTGGGACAAAGCATCGCGCTGCGTAAACGCTGGCAGAAACCGCAAAAAGGAAGATTGCCATGAAGACCACCATCTTAGCGTTTGTCCTGTTCGGCTTGTCCGGACCTGGCATTGCCGAAACCATAACCGTGACCGGCCAGAACCGCGGCAGTTCGGTGACCAACGGCACCTGCCAGACCAGCAACGGCCAGATGCAATGCTCCAGCCACACCGTGGTCACCGGGGCGAATGGAGCAACCGGCACGCGCGACCGCGCCACCGTGGTCAGCAAGGGTCAGATCACCTCAACGCTGACCTTTGGCGGCGGTGGCAACTGCGGCTAACGTTCGCTAAAGGAGAGCAACTTGAGCCATGCCGAAGACCCCGCCAAAGCGTCCCAAGCCCTTGGCGCGGAACTTTAGGCAGCTTGACGCGTCTGGGCCAAAAAGTCGTGCTGGACGATCTGAGGCGCAGGGCCGGCGAATGACCTTTCAGGA
The DNA here is from genome assembly GCA_038231395.1 of Rhodobacterales bacterium. GTDB lineage: Bacteria > Pseudomonadota > Alphaproteobacteria > Rhodobacterales > Rhodobacteraceae > Stagnihabitans. The sequence goes on along the minus strand of JBBRLL010000004.1, from coordinate 63,044 downwards.
CCACAGCCCCAGCGTCGAACCGGGGCCGTGAGTTCTGGACAAGGTAGGATGGGCCGTCGGCCCATGCCTCAGCTGATCAAAGGCAGCAAAGCGTCCAGACTTTTCTTGGCATCGCCATAGTACATCCGGGTGTTCTCTTTGTAGAACAACGGGTTCTCGATACCGGAATAGCCGGTGCCCTGCCCGCGCTTCAAAACGATGACCGTCTTGGCCTTCCAACATTCCAACACCGGCATCCCGGCGATTGGGGAGTTCGGGTCTTCCTGTGCCGCCGGGTTCACGATGTCGTTTGATCCGATGACAATGGCCACATCGGTGGACGGGAAGTCATCGTTGATCTCATCCATCTCCAAGACGATGTCATAGGGCACTTTCGCCTCTGCCAAAAGCACGTTCATGTGGCCCGGCAGACGCCCTACCACCGGATGGATGGCGAAGCGCACCTTCTTGCCACGGGCGCGCAGTTTGCGGGTCAACTCGCTGACCGCCTGCTGCGCCTGTGCCACCGCCATTCCGTAACCCGGGATGATGATGACGCTGTCGGCATCATTCAGCACCGAGGCCACGCCATCGACGTCAATCGCCACCATCTCGCCGGTGATCTCCATCGCCGGACCCGTCGTGCCGCCAAAGCCGCCCAGGATCACGCTGATGAACGACCGGTTCATCGCCTTGCACATGATGTAGCTCAGGATCGCACCCGAGGAGCCGACCAACGCCCCGGTGACAATCAACAGGTCATTGCCAAGCGTGAAGCCGATCGCCGCCGCGGCCCAGCCCGAATAGCTGTTGAGCATCGACACCACGACCGGCATGTCCGCACCGCCAATGCCCATGATCAGATGATAGCCGATGAACAGCGCAAACAGCGTCATCAGCGCGAGCGCCCAGATCCCCGCGCCGTTGAAGTACAAGACCAGCAGGATCAGCGAGGCTATCGCAGAACCTGCGTTCAACAAATGCCCGCCCGGCAGCTTTTTCGCCTTGCCGTCGACGCGGCCAGCCAGCTTGCCGAACGCCACGACCGATCCGGTGAAGGTGACAGCACCGATGAAGACGCCCAGAAACACCTCGATATGCAGGATGGATTGTTCGACCGCATCCTTGGCGGCCAGTTTCTTGGCAAAACCGATCAGCAGGGCCTTGCCCGCATCATCCATCGCCAGAACCCGCGAAAGCTCCAGATCGGCGTTGTAGCCGATCAGAACCGCCGCCAGACCGACAAAGCTGTGCAACGCCGCCACCAGTTGCGGCATTTCGGTCATCTGGACGCGCGAGGCGACCAAAGCCCCCAACACGGCACCAATGGCCACCATGATGGCGATGACCCAGACATGCGCCACCTCGGGCGAGAACACCGTGGCCCCCACCGCCAAAGCCATACCTGCAATGCCGTACCAGACAGCGCGTTTGGCACTTTCCTGCCCCGACAGACCGCCAAGGCTGAGGATGAATAGAATAGCCGCCGCGATATAGGCAGCCGAGACGATACCGATGCTCATGGGTGCCTCCTCACGACTTCTGGAACATGGCGAGCATCCGGCGCGTGACCAGAAAACCCCCGACGATGTTGATGGATGCGATCAGGACGGACACGGCGGCCAAAGCCACCACCAGCCAGTTGCCAGAGCCGATCTGCAGCAAGGCCCCCAGGATCACGATGCCGCTGATGGCGTTGGTGACGGCCATCAAGGGCGTGTGAAGTGCGTGACTGACATTCCAGATCACCGAGAACCCGATGAAGCAGGACAGCGCAAACACGATGAAGTGCGCCATGAATTCGGCGGGGGCATAGGCGCCGATCAGCGCCATCACCACGCCCGCGCCCACCAGCATGCCGACCTGACTGCGCGACTGCGCTTTGAACACAGCGACTTCCTTGGCGCGCTTTTCGTCCGGGGTCAATTCCTTGACCTTTTCCTTCGGTTTTTGCACGGCAATGGCTGCGATCTTTGGCGGTGGTGGCGGCCAGGTGATCGACCCACCCTTGGCCACCGTTGCCCCGCGGATCACGTCGTCGTCCATGTTATGAACGATGACACCGTCCTTCTTTGGCGTCAGATCGGTCACCATATGGCGGATGTTGGTGGAATAAAGCGTTGACGCCTGCGCCGCCATCCGGCTGGGGAAATCGGTATATCCGACCACCGTCACCCCGTTGTCGCTGACGATCTTCTGATCCATCACAGTCAGATCACAGTTGCCGCCGCGCTCGGCAGCCAGGTCAACGATGACGGAACCGGGCTTCATCAGCGCCACCATATCCGCCGTCCACAGCTTTGGCGCTGGTCTGCCGGGGATCAGGGCCGTGGTGATCACGATGTCCATATCGGGGGCCAGTTCACGGAACTTTTTCAGCTGCGTGTCGCGAAACTCCGGGCTGGAGGGTGACGCATAGCCGCCGGTCGCCGCCCCATCCGTCTGCTTTTCGGCAAAGTCGAGGTAGACAAACTGCGCCCCCATCGATTCAATCTGTTCCGCCACTTCGGGGCGCACGTCAAAGGCGTAGACGATGGCCCCCAAGGACACCGAAGTCCCGGTGGCCGCCAGTCCCGCGACGCCAGCCCCAACCACCAGCACCTTGGCCGGCGGTACCTTGCCCGCAGCCGTCACCTGACCGGTGAAGAAGCGGCCAAAGTTGGCCCCGGCTTCAATCACCGCGCGGTAGCCCGCGATATTGGCCATCGACGACAGCGCGTCCATCTTTTGCGCGCGTGAAATGCGGGGCACCATGTCCATCGCAACCACGGTCGCACCGCGCGCCTTGACGATCTCCAGCAAATCCGGGTTCTGGGCGGGCCAGAAAAAACTGATCAGCGTCTGGCCATCGCGCAATGCCTCCGCCTCGGCATTGTCGGGGCCACGCACCTTGACCAGAACGTCAGCGGCCGCCACCACAGCGGCGGCACTGGGCAGAACCTCCACTCCGGCCTTGGCATAAAGCGCATCCGAAAAACCCGCCTTCGCCCCCGCCCCCGCCTGAATGCAGCACACATGCCCCAACTTCATTTCGGCCAGCGCTGAATCCGGCGTCATCGCCACGCGATTTTCGCCCGGAAAAACCTCTGCCAATGCGCCGATCTTCATAGGATATCCCCCTTTAGCGGCCCGGACCCCGGCACCGTTAACCTGCAAAATCGGCATATCATGGCGCAAACCGGATGCAACCTTATCCTGCATTGCAGCAAGATTTTCGCCTTTGACCGATGAAGTGTCGGCAATGGAAGGTTTGCAATCGGGCCAGAGGTGTTTCAAGCTTAAAATAGCGGTTTCGCCAGTCCCGTTTTCGGGTGAGCCTGACCGAGGGAGAGAGCGCCATGACCACCGATTTCGCCGCCACAAAACGCCAGTTTCACCTGCCGGACGGCGTGATCTATCTGGACGGCAATTCGCTGGGGCCCTTGCCGGTCGCAGCCGCGGCCCGGGTTGCCCAAACCCTGCAAGCCGAATGGGGGCAGATGCTGATCGGCGGCTGGAACAAGGCGGGCTGGATGGCGATGCCTGCCCGCATCGGTGACCGGATTGCCCGGCTGATCGGGGCGGAGGCTGGGCATGTGGTGATGGGCGACACCTTGTCGATCAAGGTCTATCAGGCGCTGGCATCCGCTTTGCAGATGTCGCCGCGCAAGGTGATCTTGTCGGACACCGGCAATTTCCCTTCGGACCTTTATATGGCGCAGGGCCTTTGCCGGACTTTGGGGGGCGACTACGCCTTAAAAACCGTGGCGCCAGAGGCGGTGCTGGCGGCGATAGACGAGACCGTGGCGGTGGTGATGATCACCGAAGTTGACTACAGAACCGGGCGGCGGCATGACATGGCGGCCCTGTCAGCCCGGGCACACGCGTCGGGCGCGCTGATCATCTGGGATTTGGCGCATTCTGCCGGGGCATTCCCGGTCAATGTGGCGGCAGACGGTGCCGATTTTGCGGTGGGATGCAGCTATAAATACCTGAACTCCGGCCCCGGCGGACCGGCGTTCATCTATGTGGCCCCACGCCATGCGGACACTGTGCAACCCGCGCTGTCGGGCTGGCTTGGCCACGAAGCGCCATTTGCCTTTGACAGTGATTATCGCCCCGGTGCGGGGATCGAACGGATGCGGGTCGGCACGCCGCCGATCCTGCAACTCGCCGCTTTGGATGCCGCATTGGACATCTGGGACAGCGTCGATCTGGCCGATCTGAGGGCGCAGTCCCTGGCCCTGACCGACCGTTTCATTGCCGGGATCGAGGCCGCTTGCCCGACCCTGACGCTGGTGACACCGCGCGACCATGTCCTGCGGGGAAGTCAGGTCAGTTTCCGCCATCCGGAGGGTTATGCCATCATGCAGGCGTTGATTGCTCAAGGGGTGATTGGCGACTTTCGTGCGCCGGATATCCTGCGGTTTGGGTTTACGCCGCTGTACATTGGCGCGGCAGAGGTTGACGGAGCGGTGGCCATCCTCAGCCGCATCATGTCCAGCGGGTCGTGGGACAGGGCAGAGTTCCGGCAAAGGGCGCAGGTGACATGATCCGCCCTTATCGCCCAGAAGACCGCGCTGCGGTCGAACTGGTGTTTTACCGCGCCGTCCACGAGGGCACTGTCGCTCATTCCTCTGCCGCTCAACGCGCCGCATGGGCCCCTGCGCCCGAACCGGACTGGGAGAAACCCGACCATCTTGTCGCCCATTGGTGTTATGTCGCAGAGGAGGAGGGTCGGATGACGGGCTATTTCTCGATGGATCACAGCGGCTACCTTGACGAAGCCTTTGTCATTCCCGAGGTGATGGGCAATGGCACCGCCGCAGCGCTTTACAACACGGTGATGGCCCGAGCCAAAGCGGCGGGTCTGACCCGGTTCACCGTCTTTGCCGCGCACCAATCCCGCCAGTTTCTGACGCGGCGCGACTGGCAAGTCGAGCGTATGGCGACCGTCACCAGAGACGGGGTTGAATTCACCGAGGCGCAGATGGTTCTGGAGCTGACCGAATGACCTACGACCCTGCAGCCGATGGTGCGCAGATGTCGTTCGACGGGCGCATGTCCTATGGCGATTACCTCAAGATCGACCAGATCCTGACCGCGCAAAACCCGATCAGCGCCGCACCCGACGAATTGCTGTTCATCATCCAGCACCAGACATCTGAACTGTGGATGAAACTGGCGTTGCACGAGTTGGACGCCGCCCGCCGCACAATTGCTGCGGGGCGCGCGAAGGAGGCGTTCAAGATGCTGGCGCGGATCGCCCGGATATTCGAGCAGTTGAACAACGCCTGGGATGTTTTGCGCACGATGACTCCGTCGGATTACACCACGTTTCGCGACAGTCTGGGGCAGTCATCAGGCTTTCAGTCGTGGCAATACCGGCTGATCGAATATGCCGTGGGCAACCGCAATACCGCGATGCTGCGGCCCCATGCGCACCGGCCTGACCTGCTGGAAAAGCTTACGGCGGAACTGGCGCGGCCCAGCCTGTATGACGAGGCATTGCGGCATCTGGCGCGCAGTGGGCTGTCGGTGCCAGATGACGTGCTGAACCGCGATGTGTCGCAGCAATGGGTCAGCCATCCCGGCGTGCTAAAGGTGTGGGTCGAGGTGTACCGTGACCCGCAAGCGAACTGGGAAGCCTATGAGATGGCCGAAAAGCTGGTGGATTTCGAGGATTACTTCCGCAGATGGCGTTTCAACCACCTGACCACCGTGACCCGCGTGATCGGGATGAAGCGCGGCACGGGGGGGACGTCCGGGGCGGGCTACCTTAAAAAGATGCTGGAGGTGGAGTTGTTTCCGGAGCTTTGGCAGGTCCGGACCACGCTTTAGATCGGGCAATGTGTGCCCTGTCACACGCCAGAAATGAAGAAAGTGTTATAGTGAGCGGCGCTACCTGTGTAGGCTGATGCTAACCCTATTTTGCAGCCGAGGTTTTCAATGACGCATTATGTATTTTCCACTTACACCAACCCGCACACGTATCTTTACCTCGTGACGGGGGATACGGTCACTGTTACGGAACAGGGCGTCTGGGATTCCAGCGGGGATGTCTGGTATTCTGACACGGGTGGTGTGAGCCTTGATATTGCGGGCACCGTCAACGCGAGTTTCATATCGCTCAGCGGCAATGACACGGTCAGAGTGGAAGCGACCGGACAGGTTTATCTGAGCGCGTGGGACGGCATTCTGCTGGGCGGCAACAATTACGGCGGCAGTCTGCTGTTGAACGCGGGTTATATCTCGGCAGAGAACGGCGTTGCCGTGGTGGCGATTTACGGTGCCAATCTGATCGTGAACACCGGCACCATCGCGGGCTTGAGCGGTGCTATTCTGGGCTATGAGGTGGACGGCAATTTCACCAAACCCGGCGACACGCTGGTCAACTACGGGCAGGTCAGCACGGTGGAGGTGGCGGTCACCCTGCACGGGCCGACCGAGACGCTGACCAATTCCGGTGATATTGCTGCCGTCAATGACAGCGCGGTGAGTGTCACCGGCGACCTTAGTCAGGGCGTGGTGGTTGGCACGGCGCAAGCGATCACCAACTCTGGCACCATCCAATCGCAAAGTGCCACGGTGATTGCGGTTGATCTGCTGTCGGATGCCTCGACCTTTCACCTGACCAACTCTGGCATGATCACCGGCCCGGTGGATGCGATTGTGTCGTCCGGTGCCTCTGTTGATACGATTGTCAACTCTGGCACCATCACCGGCAACATCTTCCTTGGCGCGGGGGATGATGTGTATGACGGACGGGGCGGTATCCTCAATGGTTCGGTTGCGGGGGGCGCGGGCAATGACATCTATTTTACCAGTGCTCCGGCCCTGATCATCGTGGAAGACGCGGGCGGCGGCGATGCGGACCAAGTCGATGCCGCAACGTCGTTTCAACTGGGTGACGGGGTGGAGTTGCTGACGCTGCTGGGGGCAGATGACTATAACGGGACGGGCAATGCCTTGGCCAACGGCCTTTTTGGCAATACCGGCAACAACATCCTGAGCGGGCTGGACGGAAACGACACATTGTTTGGCGAAGGCGGCAATGACCGGATGACCGGCGGCACCCAGAACGACTTGATGTATGGCGGCTTTGAGAACGACACGCTGTTCGGCGGTGCGGGAGGCGACGTTCTGAACGGCGATTCCGGCAATGACGTGCTGAACGGCGGAACCGGACGCGACACGATGACCGGCGGGACGGGCCTCGACACCTTTGTATTCACCGCCGTGGTGCAGTCTGGCAAAACGAATAGCAGTGCTGACCGCATCACCGATTTTATTCACGGCGATGATCGCGTCAACCTTGCTTCGATTGACGCGGACAGCACCAGCGCGGGCGTCAACGACGCCTTCACCTTCATCGGGACGGCTGGATTTCACGGTGTGGCGGGGGAGTTGCGTTTCGGCGTGGCTGGCGGCACCGCGTTTGTGCAGATGGATGTGAACGGCGATGGCGTCGCCGACAGCATCATCCGCCTGTTCGGTGTGAACGCTTTGGACGCGAGCGATTTCGTGCTGTGATGTGCGGCTGAAATGCCCCGCTGCGTCGTGACTTTGGCGGGGGAAATCGCAGCACTCTGCCGGATCAGCACCTGAGTTCGATGGCATGGGCCATGCTTTTTCCCTGTCAAAGGGCTTTGACCTTCCCCCAGCCTTGGGTTAGCGTTTTGGAAACAATGTCCTGTGCGGCGTTGGTCAAAGCAGATTGAATGGGGCGGGTGAGTATGGGTTGGTTTGTGCAAAGCGCCAGTTGGGCGACGTCGGGCATGATACTGCTGGCACTGGTTGGGTGCGACGCTCCATCAATGCTGACGCCAGCCGTTGCACCGGTGGTGTTGAGCGCACCCGAAACCCACTACGCGGCACAGCCCGACCATGGCTTTACCGTTCCCGCCGTGCAGGTGGCCAAGGTCGACCCCGAAATGCTGCGCCAACAGGTGCCCTACCCGACCAATCAACCACCGGGGACCATCATCATCGACCCCTCCTCCAAGCATCTGTATCTGGTCACCGAAAACAACCAGGCGCTGCGTTACGGCATTTCGGTCGGGCGCAGCGGCTTTGGCTGGTCGGGCGAGGCGGACATCACCGGGCGCACCAACTGGCCGAGTTGGACCCCACCGCCGGAAATGATCGCGCGGCGGCCAGAGCTTGCCAAGTTTGCCAAGGGCGAGCCGGGCGGACTGGCCAATCCCTTGGGCGCGCGGGCCTTGTACCTCAAGACCGATGGCCGCGACTACGGCTACCGCATCCACGGCACGCCAGAGTGGAACAGCATCGGGCACAACGCCTCCTCTGGCTGCATCCGCATGATCAACCAGGACGTGATGGATCTTTACGACCGGGTTCCCGATGGCACCCACGTGATCGTGCTGACCGACGACGGCAATTTCCCGACCAAACTTTCCGTGCCGCCACCTGCCCGCGCAAAGCCCAAACGGGTGGTGGTCAAGCCAGTTGATGTGCCGGTTTCCCCCCCGGTCATCCCCTCTGGCCGGGTCTGATCCGCGCATTTTAACCTGTTAATCAACTGTTAAAGCTTTTCTTGTTTCAAAACCGCAATGCATTAAAAAGAGTTTAATTTCCGGCATCGGATTTTAAGGAGCGTCCCATGACAACCTATCTGATCACCAACACGGTAAGCTGGCTTGGCTTTTCGACCCTTGGCGGCGGAGACCGGCTTATTGTCACCCCGGGCGCGGGGCTGGTCATACCGGACGGCGACCTGACCGACATAGGGGCCAGCGCGGCCTCGTCGATCTCCTTCGCGGGCTACGTCTATCTGGATCAGGTCATGATCGACAAGAATGTCAGTTTTACCATCACCCAGTCCGGGCAGTTCGTCAGCGACAGCTTCGGCGCTGGCTTGCTGATTGGCGGCTCGGGTTTTGCGGGGACCGGGCAGGCGCATCTGAATGCGGCAGGCGCCATCTCGGTTCTGAACGGCATTGGGATTCAGACTTCGGGCGCTTTGAACGTCATCCTGAATTCAGGGTCCATCACCGCTGACGTCGGCGTGTTTCTGGCCAGCAACCTCGACCATCTGACCAACAGCGGCACCATCCTCGGCATCACACATGCGGTGTTTATGGAGGATTTTGGTCTGACGATGACCAACCTCGGCACGTTGTCGGCGACCCATGGCAGCGCCGTGCTGATTGAAGGCGACAGTGCCAGCGTGGTCAATTCCGGCTTTATCACCGGCGAGGGCGGTGCGTTTGACGTGCAGGCCGATATCGGCTTCACTCTGGTCAATTCGGGCACGATCACCGGAAACGTCCTGTCTTCGGGAAATGCAGTGGACGTGATCACCGGCAGCGGGCTTATCACCGGCAATGTCGATTTGGGTGCCAACAATGACAGTTTCGCGGGCCATCTGACCGGCGATCTGGCCATGGGTCTGGGCAATGACACGGTTGATGCGCGCGGCAATGCGATCTCTGGCGTGATCTCTGACATCGGCGGCAACGATACCTATCTGGTCGACAGCGCCCTGACCCGGATTGTTGATACCGGGCCGGGGGTTGATCAGGTGCTGTCCTGGGCCACGTTCCATCTGGATGGCGGGTTGGAGAATTTGTTCCTGCAAGGCGCAGCCGATCTGAACGGTCTGGGCAACGCGCGGGCCAATCATCTGACCGGAAACGCCGGAGACAACCGTTTGTACGGCGGCGCTGGCAATGACGTGCTGACCGGCGGTGACGGCGCTGACAGTTTGCACGGCGGTTGGGGCAATGATGTGCTGATCGGCGGCGATGGTGCCGACATGCTGACCGGCGGCCTTGGGCATGACAGTTTCGTCTTTGCCGCGACCAGCCACAGCACAACTGCCGCCCCCGACACCATCACCGACTTTACGCGCGGTGAGGATCACATCGACCTGTCCCTGATTGATGCGGTCAGTGGCAACGGAGCGGTGCAGGACGCCTTCACGTTTATCGGTTCATCCGCGTTTACTCATGTGGCGGGTCAACTGAATGCCATCCACGCGTCGGGGGCAACCCTGATCGGGATGGATGTGAATGGCGACGGCCTGGCCGACGCCGTGATCAGGCTCAGCGGGCTTCTGGACCTGAGCGCCGCCTATTTCGTGCTTTAAAACACGGTTTGCACTTTGCGCGACAGCGCAAAACCGTGGCCTTTGTCGGTCTGGCAGGTCATTCCGCTTTTGGCCGAAACACAGGCGATGCCGCCGAATGTGAGCGTGCTGCCATAGTCCAGCACCTCTGCCGAGGGGTCTGCGATGGTATCACCGTGGCAAACCAACCCGCCGCGCCGGTCATCCGCTGCCACGCCAAAACTATCGCCCCACTCAAGGTCGCAATCCTTGGGCGGGGTCGTGAAGCTGCGGTTCAGTTTCAGCATGTCGCAGCGGACGTTGACCGATGGGCCCACGTCAAACAGGCAGGAAATGTTGCCGGTGGGCGATCTGAAGAAATGCAAGACGTCCGCTGCCGCATCAGGCGGATTGCCAGCCTGCATCGCCCCGTCGGTTTGCACAGCGTCCGATCTGGCATCAACCGGCAGATAAGCCCCAGTCAGCGCCAGCATCTGCCCGCGGTTGGCGGAGCCTGTGCCGAAATCCCCGGTGGTGGAAAGCACCCGCATCCCCGTACCATCCTCGGCGAAAAACACGCGGGAGCGGTCGTCGCCCGGGTCGGTGAAGGTAAATCCCTTGCCCGCGGCCAAAGCATGCCCGTCGATTTGCAGGCAATCGCTGGCACCGTCCGGGCACGTCGCAGCGCCATCAGGGGCACCTGCGGTCAGGGTAAAGTCAAAGGCCGCGCCCGAGGCAGCCGTCAGATGCAATACCGTGCCCTTGGCGTTTTGGTAAAAGCCAGCGGCGGGGTCGGCAACAGCCAATCCGGCAACCGACGAAAGTCCAGCGACAAAGCCTATCAGAGCCAGAACGCGCATCTTACACCTCATCGCATCGCCACCAATCTTGCCCGGTTTGGCCTGCCGATCAAGCCAGAGGTTGCGCGCGTTCGACCAGCCGGGCAAAGAAAGACGCGCCAATCGGGGCGACCTCGTCGTTGAAGTCAAACGCCGCGTGGTGCAAGCCCGCGCCCGGCCCGGTGCCAAGGAACAGATAAGCGCCGGGACGTTCCTCCAGCATATAGGAGAAATCCTCTGACCCCATCTCACGGTTGGAATTGCCGTGGGCGGCGTCGGCTCCTGCGATTTCCGCGGCAACTTCAGTGGCAAAGGCGGCATTTTCAGCGGTGTTGATCGTGGCCGGATAGCCCCATTCATAGTTGATCCGGGCAGTGACATTGTAAGCGGCCGCGTGACCCGTTACGATTTCAAGGAAGCGTTTCTTCAGCAACTCGCGCACATCAGGTTTGAAAGAGCGGATCGTGGCGCAAAACATCGCCTCCTCCGGGATGATATTGCTGGCGGTGCCGGTGTGGATCTGCGTGACCGAAACCACCGCCTCATCCAGCGCGTAGATGTTGCGCGAAATGATGGTCTGCACCGCCTGCACCATACCCACCACCGCCACCACAGGGTCCACACAGTCGTGCGGTGTTGCCCCGTGGCCGCCCTTGCCGGTGACATAGATATAGGCCGTGTCGACCGAAGCCATCAAGGCCCCCGGTGTGGTGTAGAAATTGCCAAAGGCCAGGTTCGGCGCGTTGTGAATGCCGTAAACCTGAGCGATTTCAAAGCGGTCCATGACGCCCTCTTGCACCATGACCTGACCGCCTGCGCCCTCTTCCTCGGCCGGTTGGAAGATCAGCGCGACACGACCTGCAAAGCGCCGCGTCTCCGCCAGGTATTTCGCAGCGCCCAAAAGCATGGTGGTGTGCCCGTCATGGCCGCAGGCATGCATCTTGCCGGGATTGGTCGAGGCATAGGCGGCCCCGGTCATTTCGATGATCGGCAAGGCGTCCATATCGGCGCGCAAGCCAATGGTGGGGCCGGGCGCAGAGCCGTTGATGATGGCCACGATCCCGGTTTTGGCAATGCCGGTATGGATCTCATCGACGCCAATTTCGCGCAGCCGCGCCTCCACAAAGGCTGAAGTCTCCGGCAAATCGAAGGAAAGTTCCGGATGCTGATGCAGATGCCGACGCCAGCCCTTCATTTCCTCGGCATAAGCGGCGATACGGTTGAGGACGGGCATGGCAGTCTCCTTTTTTGCCTTTAGATCAAACCTGAAAACCGGGGTCGCTGCAATGCCTGACACTTCTGACGACCTTGTGCGGGATCCCAACGGCGGGATTTTGCGCCTGCGCGAAATCATGCGGCGGCTGCGGGACAAGGCTTCTGGCTGCCCGTGGGATATTGAGCAAACCTTCGCCACCATAGCACCCTATACGATCGAAGAGGCGCATGAAGTGGCCGACGCGATTGAGCGACAGGCTTGGCAGGAGTTGCCGGGCGAATTGGGCGATTTGCTGTTGCAGGTGGTTTTTCATGCGCAAATCGCCGAAGAGGCCGGGCTTTTCGGCTTTGACGATGTGGCGAGGGCGATCTCTGACAAGATGCTCAGCCGTCATCCGCATGTCTTTGGCACCGAAAGCCGCGACAAAACCGCCGATCAGCAGACGGTCGATTGGGAGAAGATCAAGGCCGTGGAACGTGGCCCGGCGCGGGTGCTGGACGGCGTGGCGCTAGGCCTGCCTGCCCTGACGCGCGCGGTGAAGCTGCAAAAACGCGCGGCCCGGGTCGGGTTCGACTGGCCCAACACCGATCAGGTTCTGGACAAAATACGAGAGGAAATGGCCGAACTGGTCGAAGCGCGTGACACTTTGACCGAGCTGGACGTGGTTGAAGAAATGGGTGATCTGCTGTTCGTCATGGCCAATCTGGCGCGGCACATGGGCGTCGACCCGGAAGCCGCCCTGCGCGGTGCCAATGCAAAATTCACCCGGCGCTTCGGCAAGATCGAGGATTGGCTGGCAGAAGACGGCAAAACCCCGGCGCAATCGGACCTGGCCGAAATGGACGCCTTGTGGAACCGGGTCAGGGCCGACGACAAGCTCAAAAAGGCTTAGGCCTTGCCAAGTTCGCACGGAAGGCTGGACGTGGAGGGTCGAAATCGGCGGAAAAGTTTTGCGGGCCCACATCAAAGTGTTTTTGTCAGCTATTGACCGCCATCGCATTTCGCGGTTTAAGACGGGCAATACCTGACAAAAGGACTCAACCATGTCGCGCATCGCTTTGCTTGCCCTCTTGTTCGCCAGTCCGGTGATGGCGGATGAGGTCAATATCTACTCGCACAGGCAGCCTGAGCTCATTCAACCGCTGGTCGATGCCTTCACGGCTGAAACTGGGATCAATGTGAATATTGCCTTTGTTGACAAAGGCATGGCCGAAAGGCTTAAAGCGGAAGGAAGCCGATCGCCCGCCGATCTGGTGCTGACGGTTGACATCGGGCGCATGGTCGAACTGGTCAATGCCGATGTGATTCAACCGGTCGATGACCCAACGCTGAAGGCCAATATCCCCGCCGAATACCGTGACCCGGGCGATCTTTGGTTCGGCTTGACGACCCGCTCTCGTGTTGTTTATGCCAGCAAGGACCGCGTAAAGCCGGGCGAGATCACGACCTATGAGGACCTTGCGGACCCAAAATGGAAGGGCCGGCTTTGCATGCGCTCCGGGCTTGCCGATTACAACGTGGCCCTGACCGCCGCTTATCTTTTGCACCACGGACCGGAGGCGACCAAGACCTGGCTTTTGGGGCTGAAGCCCAACCTCGCCCACAAACCCCAGGGAGTTGACCGCGATCAGGTCAAGTCGATCTGGTCAGGTGAGTGCGATATTGCCATCGGCAACACCTATTACATCGGCCAGATGCTGAACGACAACGTCGAAAAGGAATATGCGCAAACCATCCGCATCGACTTTCCGGTGTTTGAGGGCGGTGGCAGCCACATGAACATCTCTGGCATCGCGATGACCAAAGCCGCCCCTGACAAGGCCGCCGCGTTGAAGCTGATGCAATGGTTGTCGTCGGACAAAGCGCAGAAAATCTACGCCGAAACCAACCATGAATTCCCGGTTAAGGTTGGGGTGCCGCGTTCGGCGCTGGTGCAAAGCTGGGGCGCGTTCTCGCCAGACGCTTTGGACCTTTCAGACATTGCCAAAGCCCGCCCGGACGCTGTAAAACTGATTGAAGATGTTGATTTTGACGGCTGATTGAATCCTGACCGGATGGACAAATCGCGTGGGGCGGTGTTGGATGGGGACAAAGGAGTGCCCATATGACTCACGCGCGTCCACGCAAAATCATCATCGACACCGATCCCGGTCAAGATGACGCTTTCGCCATCCTTATGGCGCTGGCCAGCCCGGAAGAGCTTGATGTGCTTGGTATTTGTGCGGTTGCGGGAAATGTGCCTCTCAATTGGACGGAGCGCAACGCCCGCATCATCTGCGAGCTGGCCGGCAAGCCGGACGTCAAGGTTTTTGCCGGATGTGATGCGCCGTTGCAGCGTAAACTGGTGACGGCCGAGCATGTGCACGGCAAAACCGGCCTCGACGGTCCCGTGATGACCGAACCCACGATGCGCCTGCGTCGGCAGCATGCGGTGGATTTCCTGATCGAAACCTTGCGACGAGAGCCCTCGGGTTCGGTGACCCTGTGCGCGCTTGGGCCCCTGACCAACCTCGCCACCGCCTTTCAGAAAGCGCCCGACATTGTGGGCCGCATCGCCGAAATCGTCCTGATGGGGGGGGCCTATTTCGAGGTTGGCAACATCACGCCAACGGCAGAGTTCAACATCTACGTCGACCCGGAAGCCGCTGAAATCGTGTTCAAATCCGGCGTGCCCTTGGTGGTGATGTCGCTCGACGTCACGCATAAAGTGGTGACCAACCGCGCAAGAGTGGAGGCTTTCCGAGCTTTGGGCACCAATGTCGGCCGGGTTACTGCCGAATGGGCCGATTTCTTTGAACGGTTCGACATGGCGAAATATGGGAGCGAGGGCGCGCCGCTGCATGACCCCTGCGTGGTAGCCTACCTGTTGCAACCGGGCTTGTTCACCGGGCGGCACATCAATGTGGAAATTGAGACTCAATCCGAACTGACCCTTGGCATGACAGTTGCCGATTGGTGGGGGGTCACGGATCGAACGGCCAACGCGATGTTTATGGGAACGGTCGATGCCGATGGGTTCTTTGCGCTTTTGACGGCGCGTCTCGGACGCCTGTAGCCCTTTCAAATTGGCAAACATCTCCGGTGCGGTCCGGTCGGTTGGTTGGCCTTTTTAGCGCGAAAATGCTGGGGGAACATCCGTCGAGCTTAAGCCGGACGAACCTTCCAACAAGAAAAAGGCCGCAGTCCAATCGGATGCGGCCTTTTCTTTATGTTTTACGCGAAGGTTCACCCGGCAGAGGCAGGTTTCTTTCCCTTGACCTCGCTATGGACCAAAAGCGGTTTGCCTTTGGACCCGACGGCTTCTTCATTCACCACGACTTCCGAGACATTCTCCAGCCCCGGCAGTTCAAACATGGTGTCCAAAAGAATATCTTCCATGATCGACCGCAGCCCGCGCGCACCGGTTTTGCGTTTGATGGCGCGCTTGGCGATGGCAACCAAAGCGTCGCTCGTGAAGGTCAGCTTGACGCCCTCAATCTCGAACAGGCGCTGATACTGCTTGACCAAGGCGTTCTTTGGGTCGGTCAGGATGGTGACCAAAGCCGCTTCATCCAGATCAGTCAGGGTGGCAATCACCGGCAAACGGCCCACAAATTCCGGAATCAGGCCGAATTTCAACAGGTCTTCCGGCTCCAGCTCCATGAACAATTCACCGGCCCCTCGCGCGTCGGGGTCTTTCACGTCGGCACCAAAGCCCATCGCTGAACCTTTGTTGCGCTGTGCGATGATCTTTTCCAGACCGGCAAAGGCACCACCGCAGATGAACAGGATGTTGGTGGTGTCAACTTGCAGGAACTCCTGCTGCGGATGCTTGCGGCCCCCTTGCGGCGGCACCGATGCGACAGTGCCTTCCATGATCTTCAGCAAAGCCTGTTGCACACCCTCACCCGAAACGTCGCGGGTGATCGAGGGGTTGTCTGATTTGCGGGTGATCTTGTCGACCTCGTCAATGTAGACGATGCCGCGCTGCGCCCGCTCGACGTTGTATTCAGAGGCCTGCAACAGCTTCAGGATGATGTTTTCCACATCCTCACCGACGTAACCGGCTTCCGTCAACGTTGTGGCATCTGCCATCGTGAACGGCACTTCCAGGATGCGCGCCAGAGTCTGCGCCAGCAAAGTCTTGCCGCAGCCGGTTGGGCCAATCAGCAGGATGTTGCTTTTCGCCAGCTCCACATCGGATTTGCTGCCGTGGTTGAGGCGTTTGTAATGGTTGTGGACCGCCACGGAAAGCACGCGCTTTGCATGGACCTGACCGATCACATAATCATCCAGAACCTTGCAGATGTCGCGCGGGATCGGCACGCCATCGGTGGCTTTCAGCCCCGTGGCCTTGGTTTCCTCACGGATGATATCCATGCACAGCTCGACACATTCATCACAGATGAATACGGTCGGCCCCGCGATCAGCTTGCGGACCTCGTGCTGGCTCTTGCCGCAGAACGAGCAATAGAGGGTATTTTTGCTGTCGCTGCCCGAATTGTTCGCCATTATCGTCCTCTGACCAGCGCCCCACACGGGACGAATTTAGGGAAGTCTAGGCCAAGGCCCGCGCCTCCACAATCCGAAATTGCCCCGGGCGGCAGCTGTCCACCGCCCGGAAATTATTCCTGAACCTTTACTTGTCCTTGTCGTCCATCTTGCCACGGCTGTCGAGGATCTCGTCGATCAGACCCCAGGCCTTGGCGTCTTCGGCGGACATGAAATTGTCCCGCTCCAGCGCCGCCTCAACCATCTCGTAGGTGTTGCCGGTGTGCTTGACGTAAATCTCGTTCAAACGGCGCTTGAGCTTTTCCGTTTCACGGGCGTGTATCATGATGTCGGTCGCCTGACCCTGATAACCGCCCGATGGCTGGTGGACCATGACCCGGCTGTTGGGCAGCGAATAGCGCATGCCCTTTTCGCCCGCCGTCAGCAACAGCGACCCCATCGAGGCCGCCTGCCCCATCACCATCGTCGAAACCTTGGGGCGGATGTATTGCATCGTGTCATAGATCGACAGGCCAGAGGTCACCACCCCGCCCGGCGAGTTGATGTACATCGAAATTTCCTTGGAGGGATTTTCCGCCTCAAGGAACAAAAGCTGGGCGCAGATCAGGCTGGACACGCCGTCATGCACCGGGCCTGCCAGAAAAATGATGCGTTCTTTCAACAGTCTGGAGTAGATGTCATAGGCCCGCTCACCCCGGCTCGTCTGTTCGACGACCATGGGCACGAGTGTATTCATGTAAGTGTCGATGGGATCGCGCATTTCAAACCTGCCTGTTGTCACGTGAAGCATTATCGCCTGAGCCTTGCCAGAGTCTTAGTGGCGCGCACCGGGGGCTGCAAGGGCGGGGGAAAAAAGTGAAGCAAACTTGCTGTGCTTATCGGTCCGGGCTTAACGGACGGTAAAGGGATTGCGTTTCTGGTCAGGTCGGTCAGAAAGCCTTCAGGATCCGGTCAACCAGTCAGGCAAGGCCCCATGTTCAAAACGATGCTCCCCCTTCTGGTGTCAGGCTGCGTCACCATCACGGTCACCACCACCGGCACGGCGCTTGCCCCCGATGCGACAGTAGCGCGCCCATGGCCTGCCAGCGCCACTTGCCCGACCCCGCCGGACGCCAAAGCCAAGTCCGAAACCCTGGTGGCCCTGATGAACGCCGAACGCATCAAGGCCGGGCTGCCGGCACTGACCCTCGCGCCATCGGGCAGCAGAGTGGCGCAATTCTACGCCTGCGAAATCGCCGCGCGGCGCGACATCGACCACAAAGGCAGTGACGGATCAACGCTGTCCGAACGTCTGAAGCGCGGCGGCATCAGCATTTCACTGGCCGCCGAAAACACCGGAGAAGGCTTTACCACGCCAGAGGTCGGGATGGTCTTATGGCTCGCCTCGCCCGGACATCGGCGCAACATCCTGATGGCCGGGGTCACCCAGGTTGGCATCGGGCTGACGGATGGCGCCTACCCGACCTGGGTCGTCAATTTCTACAGGCCAAGGTAGGGCCTGCGACCCTTTCCTTCGCCGGCACTTCGCGGTACTCCCTTGGCCATGACAGCCACAATCCTCGACACCATCAAGACCTACAAGCTGCAAGAGGTTGCCGCCCGCAAGGCCGCGCGACCGCTCGCCACCGTTGAAGAGGCAGCCCTTTCCGCCCCGCCGCCGCGCGGCTTTGCCAAAGCCCTGTCCGAGGCCGCCACCGCAGGCTATGGGCTGATCGCTGAAATCAAAAAGGCCAGCCCCTCCAAGGGCCTGATCCGCGCCGATTTCGACGTACCCGCTTTGGCCCGCGCCTATGAAGCGGGCGGTGCCACTTGCCTGTCTGTTCTGACCGACGCGCCGTCGTTTCAGGGCGACGACGCCTACCTGACCGCAGCGCATCACGCCGTCAGACTGCCCTGCCTGCGCAAGGATTTCCTTTATGACACCTATCAGGTCGCCGAGGCCCGCGCCCTGCACGCCGACTGCATCCTGATCATCATGGCATCGGTCAGCGATACGCAGGCAGCAGAGCTGGAGGCTGCGGCGGTGGCGCACGGCATGGACGTCCTGATCGAAGTGCATGACCGCGCCGAACTTGACCGCGCCACCCTGCTGAACTCGCCGTTGATCGGCATCAACAACCGCAATTTGCATTCGTTCGAGGTGTCATTGGACACCACTCGCCAACTGGCCCGCTATGTGCCGGAGGGGCGGGTCATCGTCTCGGAAAGCGGGCTTTATACGGCGGACGATCTGGCCGAACTTGCCCGCTATGGCGCGCGGTGCTTTCTGATCGGCGAAAGCCTGATGCGGCAGGCCGATGTGACTGCCGCGACCAAGGCCATCCTGTCGCGCCCTCTTAAAGCCCAGGGTGGCGCATGAATGATCCTGACAGCACCGGCGGACTGACCCATTTTGACGACCAAGGGCACGCCCATATGGTCGATGTCGGCGACAAGGCAGTGACCGCCCGCGTGGCCACTGCCGAAGGTCTGGTGCTGATGCGGGCAGAGACTTTGGCTTACATCACCGAAGGCCGCGCCAAAAAGGGTGACGTTCTGGGCGTGGCACGGCTGGCAGGGATCATGGCTGCCAAGAAAACCGCCGACCTGATCCCGCTGTGCCACCCTTTGCCGATCACCAAAGTTGCCGTTGACCTTGTGCCTGATCTCCGTTTGCCCGGCGTTCGTGTCACCGCCACCGTCAAGACCTCCGGCGTCACCGGGGTCGAGATGGAGGCTTTGACGGCAGTCTCGATCGCCTGTCTGACCGTCTATGACATGTTGAAAGCGGTTGAGAAGGGTATGCGGATCGAAGGGGTGAGGTTGCTTCTGAAAGATGGCGGAAAATCAGGACTTTACGAGGCGAAGTGAAGGTATGACATTAGGTTTTATGGGTTGGATTTTGGTCAGGTATCGGCTGCGGCTGATCGCCCTGACAGACGAACGCGACCAATTCCCCTGACCTGACACGAAGCGGAGCGGATGATGATCACAGTTGACGACGCCCTTGGCCGCTGCCTTGCCCTCGTAGAACCTCTGCCAGCCGAGTTTGTGGCGCTGCGCCAGTCGGTGGGCCGGATGATGGCCAAGCCTGCCGTAGCCTTGCGTGACCAACCGCCGTTTGCCGCCTCTGCCATGGACGGCTATGCGGTTCAGGGCGACCCGATCCCCGGCGATAGCTTTGCGGTCGATGGCACCGCTCAGGCCGGCAAAGCGCATCAGGGCAGTGTGTCGCCCGGTCAGGCCGTGCGCATCTTCACCGGCGCGCCGGTGCCGGACGGGGCGACGCGTGTCATCATCCAGGAAGATGTCACGGTTGACGGCGCCGTCATCACACTCAAACCCAACGCCGACACCGCCCGCCATATCCGCCCGATGGGTCAAGATTTCAAGGCGGGTGAGACGCTGTCCCCACGACGCATTGCCCCCCATGACCTTGCGCTGTTGGCGGCGATGAACATCCCGCAGGTGCAGGTCCACCGCCGCCCGACCGTAGCCATCATAGCCACCGGCGACGAGTTGGTGATGCCGGGCGAAGACCCGGGGCGCGACCAGATCATCTGCTCCAACGCTTTTGCCATCGCAGCTTTGGTTGAGGCAGAGGGTGGCGTTGCCCGCATCCTGCCCATTGCCCGCGACACGGAAGCGGACCTGCGCGCTGTCATCAGCCTTGCCGCCGACGCCGACCTGATTGTCACCATCGGCGGCGCTTCGGTGGGCGACCATGATCTGGTGGCCAAGGTCGCCAGCGATCTGGGGATGGAGCGCGCCTTTTGGAAAATCGCCATGCGCCCCGGAAAGCCCTTGATGGCGGGCCGGATCGGCGACACCCCGATGTTGGGGTTGCCCGGCAACCCGGTATCCTCCATTGTTTGCACGCATCTGTTCTTGTTACCGATGGTGCGCGCGATGCAAGGCCGCCCGGATGTCGCCCCGCCGACCTTCGCGGCCGCTCTTGGCGCAGATGTCGATGCCACTGGCCCCCGCACCCACTACATGCGGGCGCGGTTGGCGCAGGGTGTGATTACCCCGTTTGACCGGCAGGACAGCGCCCTGATCCGCATTCTGACCGAAGCCAATGCCCTTTTGATCCGGCCCATGGGCGATGGCCCGCAAAAAGCCGGAACAAACGCGCTCTACCTGCCGTTGTAAAGCGGGAATGGCTTGACACAAACCGGGAACACGGGCAGAACATTCAATTAACACTTGTGGCAACCGGGGGGTGGTCACACGTCGCACAGGCCGGCTGCCCGGCCAACCACAGGTAGGGTCAAACCAATGCTGACGCGCAAACAACTGGAACTTCTGGACTTCATCCGGCTACGTCTGGATGCCGACGGTGTCCCGCCATCGTTTGACGAGATGAAGGACGCGTTGGAACTGAAATCCAAATCCGGGATCCACCGTCTGATCACCGCACTGGAGGAGCGTGGCTTTATCCGCCGCCTGCCGCACCGTGCCCGCGCGCTTGAGATTGTCAAACTGCCAGAGGCGATGGAGAAAGCAGGCTTCTCGCCCCGCGTCGTTCAAGGCTCCAAAGTCACGCCCCCTGCCCCGCCACCGCGTCCGGTTGCGGCATTTGAGATTGACCCGAACTCTGCCGCCAACGCCATGGACATTCCGATGATGGGCCGGATCGCCGCCGGTGTGCCGATCGAGGCGATTGCCCATATCTCGCACCACGTCACGGTGCCAAATGCCCTGATGTCCGGCAAAGGCTCGCACTATGCGCTGGAGGTGAAGGGCGATTCGATGATTGAGGCCGGGATCAAGGACGGCGATATCGTGATCATCCGCGAACAGGAAGACGCCTCAAACGGCGATATCGTGGTGGCCTTGGTCGAGGACGCCGAAGCGACGCTGAAGCGATTCCGCCGGCGTGGCAGCATGATCGCACTGGAGGCCGCCAACCCGGCCTATGAGACGAGGGTTTTCCCCGACCACATGGTCAAGGTGCAGGGCAAACTGGTCGGCCTGATCCGCAGTTATTGACAGATGGCAGTGGTCCGGGTTCCGCCTGCTGCCGGACTGGTAGGTTTGATGACTTGCCGGTGCACCTTCTTTCGGACTTGTGGGTCCGATCCCGGACCTGTCGGTTTGGTGCCCGACTTTTGCCTTTTGATCCTGGGCTGGTTGGCCTGATTCCCGGTGTTCGGGCGCAATTTCTGTTGTTCCTGTGGGCCTGAGAGGTGACAGGCCCGCCCAAGTCCTTGATCGGTTGGGTCGAAACACGCCAACTATGGCAAACTGCTCGTCCCGCCCATCGCTCATCGCCTATCGCCCTGTGTTCTCAGCCATCCGGTCCGGATTGGGCGTGACCTGCACGGCGGGCGTGGGCACAGCATTCCCAGTCCAGACCCGCGCCTCAGCCCGGACCGGGATCAGCAGCAGCCCACCGGCCTGTGCTACGCCCGCAATGGCACCGCTTTGCGCAAGGTAGGCCGCGTCAATCACCGTGCAGCCCGGCGGGGGTTGCAAAACCGGACCATACCGCGCCGGCACCAGCACAAGATCGGCGGCACCACAGGCATCAGACACTTGCGACAGCGCGCCTTTTCCGGTCAACACAAGCCCGGTCACGCCCGCCACCACAAACATCGCAGCCGTTTTGGGCCCTTCAAAACCCGGGCGCGCGGCGGCGGTTTTGGGATCAGCCAGATCGCCATCATCGGCGAGCCAGCTTGCCGCCGCAAACCCGGCTCCGTGTGGCGAGGACAAGGCCCGGCCTTGCGGCCCCAAAACGCCCGCCAACACGCCATCCGATGAAATCAGCAACGGCGGCCGCACCACCATGGCCCAGACCACAAACCCCAAGACCACCGGCGCCAATCCCACAAATCGCGCTCTGCCCTGCCACAGCAAGACCCAAAGCATCCCCAATGTGATCAGCGGCACCACCCAAGGCCCCGGCTGCGGCACCGGCGTGATGGCTCCGTCCAGACCCGCGACCCAATGGGCTACGAACAAAATCCACCACGATGACCAGCCCATCACGGCCAGATCGGGCCCCGCAAGACCGATGGGTGCCAGCAAAGCCGCCACAGCACCCGCGCCCATCAGCACATCCATCACCGGCACAGTCAGCAGGTTGGCCATCAAGCCGTAGCCGGTCAGCCGGTTGAAGGTCGCCGCCGAAAAGGGTGCCGTGGCCAGCCCCGCCAACAGCGAACTCGTGGTCAGCATCGCCATCGGCTTCAGCCATCCCGGCATCCCGCGCGCCGTCATGAAGGCCTGTGCCGGGTGAAATCCGGCGATCAGGCCGATGGTGGCGGCAAAGGACAACTGAAACCCCGGTGACAGCAGGCTCTCGGGTTGCCACAGCAGCAGCAAAAGGGCGGCCAACGCCACGGAGCGTAAGGTCAGCGCCCGCCGGTCCAAAGCCACTGCGCCCAGCATGATCGAAACCTGCAGGAACGCTCGGGTGGTGGCGACGTTGGCCCCCGACAGGATCAGGTAGAACAGCGCCACGCCAAACGCGACATAGGCCGCGGCTTTCTTGGTGTTGACCCGCAAGGATATCGGCGGGATCAGCGCCAACCCATAGCGGACCAGCGCGAACACAAAGCCGGTCAGAAACGCCATGTTCATCCCTGAAATCGCCAGCAAATGTGCCAGCGAGGAGATGCGCAAATCCGACACAACCGCCGCCGAAATCTCGGACCTGTCGCCGGTCAGTGCGCCGGAGCCGAATGCCCCCGCATCGCCCGGCACCGCCGCCATGATCCTCGCCGACAAATTGTTGCGCAACCGGTTGACCGAAGCATCCCATAGTCCCGGCGGCGCGCATGTCACCACCGGGCTGGAGGTGTAGCCCACCGCGCCCAGCTGTTCAAACCACGCCATCCGGCGGAAATCGAACCCCCCCGGCTCTGACGCGCTTTCCGGGGCGGCCAACCGGGCCGTTACCTCTATCGTCGTGCCGGGTTCAAAGCGTTTGACCGGCGGACCGTGCAGCGCGACGCGAACCGTTGCAGGGATGCCGTCAGGTGGAACTTCTGACAACACCACCTGATCCAGCGTCAGCCTGACCGCATCGGATTGCGAGCGGTCGATGTCGATGATCCGGCCTTGCACCGGCCCATAGTACGGCACGGCCAGCATGGGAGAAGTCACCGCCCAGACCCTTGCCCCACAGGTCAATGCGCCCAGACAGACGCACGCCAATGCCACGGCATAGGGCCGGAGTGCCCAAGGCCCAAACCCCGCCAAGACCAGCAACACCAAAACAGCGCCGCCCAATTCGGCGTAGAAGGCGGTTCCCGGCTCCACCGATACCGAAAACCACAGCCCGATCCCGATAGACAGGAACACCGGCACAAACAGGAACAAATCGACCGGAGACTCCGCCAAACCTGCCAGCGCCCGGATCAGCTGACCGATCTGCCTGCCGACCAGCCCGCCTGTCAGCCTGCTGGTCAGCCTGCCTGTCAGCCTGCTGGTCAGCCTGCCTGTCAGCCTGCCGGTCAGCCTGTTGCCCACCTTGTCTTGCCCCCCGCATTTGCCTACACCTGCGCCGAGCCTAGGCTCAACATGGTTTCCACAAAGTTAACACGCCCTACAGTTGAGCCCAGATGTCCCAGCAAATCGTTACCCGTTTCGCGCCCTCGCCCACCGGTTATCTGCACATCGGCGGCGGCAGGACGGCCCTGTTCAACTGGCTTTTCGCGCGTGGCCGGGGCGGCAAATTCCTGCTGCGGATCGAGGATACCGACCGCGAACGCTCCACCCCCGAGGCCACCGCCGCCATTCTGCGCGGCCTGACATGGCTGGGCCTCGATTGGGATGGCGAGGTCGTCAGCCAGTTTGACCGTAAAGATCGCCACGCAGAAGTGGCCCATGACATGCTGGCACGCGGCACCGCCTACAAGTGCTTTTCGACCAAAGAGGAGATCGAGGCGTTCCGTGCCAAGGCCGAAGCTGCGGGAACTTATGCCGTTTTTCAAAGCCCTTGGCGCGATGCCGACCCTGCGACCTTTCCCAACCTGCCCTATGTGGTCCGGATGAAGGCGCCTCGAAGCGGTGAGACAATTATTTTTGACCATGTTCAGGGAAAAGTTACATTTAAGAACGATCAACTGGACGACATGATAGTTTTGCGTTCAGACGGGACACCGACTTATATGCTTGCTGTGGTGGTAGATGACCACGACATGGGCGTCACCCACGTGATCCGGGGCGACGACCACCTTGCCAATGCGGCCCGCCAGACGATGGTTTATGATGGCATGGCGTGGCAGGTTCCGGTCTGGGCGCATATTCCGCTGATCCACGGGCCCGATGGCAAGAAACTGTCCAAACGCCATGGCGCGCTTGGGGTGGA
The DNA here is from genome assembly GCA_038231395.1 of Rhodobacterales bacterium. Taxonomy (GTDB): domain Bacteria; phylum Pseudomonadota; class Alphaproteobacteria; order Rhodobacterales; family Rhodobacteraceae; genus Stagnihabitans. The sequence goes on along the minus strand of JBBRLL010000004.1, from coordinate 38,172 downwards.
AGAGTATCAGGCGATGGGTTACCCCGCCGCCGGAATGCGCAACTATCTGACCCGTCTTGGTTGGGCGCATGGCGATGCAGAGGTGTTCACGTCGGACGAGGCCAAGGCGATGTTTGACCTGGGCGGCATCGGTCGCGCCCCCGCCCGGCTGGACTTCAAGAAGTTGGAGTTCATTTGCGGCCAGCACATCGCCCGCGCCGACGATGCTGCGCTGCTGCATGAAATCGAGGCTTACCTTGCTGTTATCGGCAAACCGGCGCTGACCGAAAGCCAACACGCGTTGATGCTTGCGGGCATGTACTGCCTGAAAGATCGGGCGAAGACCTTCCCGGAACTGCTTGAAAAGGCACAATTCGCCTTGACATCGCGGCCTGTGGTTCCGGACGAGGCTGCGGCGGCGCTGCTGGATGCGGTATCCCGTGGCATGCTCAAAACGTTGACGCTGCAGCTGCAAAATGTTACGTGGGAAAAGGCGGAGTTGGAGGCTATCCTGACCGCCGCCGCAGAAAATGCCGGTATCGGATTTGGCAAGCTGGCACAGCCTGTGCGGGCAGCCCTTGCCGGACGAACCGCCACACCTAGCGTCTATGACATGATGCTGGTCATCGGACGAGACGAAACGATTGCGCGGCTGAATGAGGCGGCTGGCTGACGCCTTTTTGGCCTGGGTGCGCTGACATGCCCACCTGAGACCGAACCTTATCCGCCCTCACCCGCTGCCACGGGTCAGGGCTCCCAACGGGGGACTTCAGATGTGTGCTGACCATACCGCCAAGCTAAGCCTGAACGGGAATGTCTATGACCTTCCCGTGATTTCCCCGGTTCTCGGGCCTGACGTGCTGGACATCCGCAAACTGTATGCCGAAGCGGATGTCTTCACTTTCGACCCCGGCTTCACCTCCACCGCCGCCTGTGACAGCGCGATCACCTTCATTGACGGCGACAAGGGTGAACTGTTGCACCGCGGCTATCCGATTGAACAACTGGCGGCGCAAAGCTCTTATATTGAGCTGTGCTACCTTCTCCTATACGGCGAACTGCCCACCAAGCCGGAACTTGAAGATTTCCGTGGTCGGGTGACCCGCCATACAATGGTGCATGAACAGATGCACAACTTTTTCCGTGGCTTCCGCCGTGACAGTCACCCGATGGCCACAATGGTGGGCGTCGTTGGCGCGATGAGCGCGTTTTATCACGACTCGCTGGACATCAATGACCCCTGGCAGCGCGAGGTTGCCGCGATCCGGATGATCGCCAAGCTGCCGACAATCGCCGCGATGGCTTACAAATATTCCCTCGGCCAGCCCTTCGTTTACCCGAAAAATTCCCTCAGCTATGCGGGCAACTTCCTGAACATGTGCTTTTCGGTTCCGGCGGAGGAGTATGTCGTCAACCCGGTTCTGGAAAAGGCCCTTGACCGGATCATGATGCTGCACGCCGATCACGAACAGAACGCCTCGACCTCGACCGTGCGTCTGGCAGGTTCCTCGGGTGCCAACCCCTTCGCCTGCATCGCCGCTGGCATCGCTTGCCTGTGGGGTCCGGCACATGGCGGGGCGAACCAAGCTGCGCTGGAACAGTTGCGCGAAATCGGCACGGTGGACCGCATCCCGGAATTCATCGCCAAATTCAAGGACAAGTCCTCGGGCGTCAAGCTGATGGGCTTTGGACACCGGGTCTACAAGAACTTTGACCCGCGCGCGACCGTGCTGAAAGAATCGGCTGATGAAGTGTTGGAGCTGTTGGGCATCCACAACAACCCAACCCTGCAAGTTGCCAAAGAGCTGGAAAAGATCGCCCTGTCGGACGATTATTTCATCTCCAAAAAGCTGTACCCGAACGTCGACTTCTATTCCGGCATCATTCTTGATGCGATGGGCTTCCCGACTGCGATGTTCACGCCGATTTTCGCGATTGCGCGGACAGTTGGCTGGATTTCTCAGTGGAAAGAGATGATTGCCGAGAATAGCAAGATCGGCCGTCCGCGTCAGTTGTACATCGGACCAGCCAAGCGCGATTATGTGGATGTGAAAAGCCGCTGACAGCCTTCGGTTAAATCCAACAGCGTTCGGGTTGCGAAGGCACCCGGATGACCTTAGTCTTCCGGCTGCCCGTCGATTTAATTCGGTTTGCGGCGACAACGATTTTGGAATTAGCGACAGACCTGCATGAAACGCCTGACCCTCCACATAGGTTCTCACAAGACCGGCACCACGTCCGTGCAATGGACCTTGATGCAAAATGCCCGTCTGCTGCGAGACCGGGGTTTGAGCCTGTTAGAAGGCAGCGGCCTGCCGCATCTGCACAGCTACCTTGACTGGGTCAACCGCGATGCGCCGATTCCGGATGGCTACCGGGTGCGCGACCCTGCGGTTCTGGCACATGATCTGGCGCATTGCGAAACCGATCATGTCTTCGGCTCGTCAGAGAATTTCTCGTTCTTCTTCCATCAGGACGCGGTCGATGATCTGGCGGCGGCGCTCAAACCGCAGTTTGATGACATTCGCATTGTGGCCTACCTGCGCCGGCAAGACCGCCACGCCATCTCGCACCATCTGGAAGGCGCGCGGCCGGACCGTCCGCTGGAAGGGCAACTTTGGGGCCATGCGCTGACGGCATTGCCATTGCCAGCCGCCCACCATCAGCTTTACCTCGACTATGACCGGCGCATCGGCCGTTGGGAAAATGCCTTTGGGACCAAGAATGTGACCGTGCGGCTGTTCGACCGTGCGTTGTTGCAGGGTGGCGATATCGTAACCGACCTGCTGGGTGTGATGGGCATTGATCATGGCGGGCTGGACCGGCGGCCTGACGCCAACGCAGCCCTTGGCCGGGTCGAAGCGAAAATTGGTCATATCGCCAATGGGTTGCTGGCAAATGACGTGGTGACCACCGCCTTGCTGGACGCTTTGCCTGCCACGACGGATCGGCTGTTGCCCTCGGTGGCTCAAGCCAAGGCGTTTCTGGACCCCTACCGCGACAGCAACCGTCGTCTGAACGCCCGGCTGGGGATTTCGACCTTTCCTGACCTCTTTCCCGATGACTTTGACGACTACCCCGACACCGCATCTGATGGATGGAACCCGCCCGAGGTTGACGGTGTGATGACCTCGGTGATCCGGGCCCTGACCCGGGACCGCAGTTTTCCTTCCGTGCTGACCGTGGAAGATTTGCGCACAGCGGCCATTGCTTTGGAGCATAGCGCGCCCAAATCCGCCTACCGTCTGGTCACCGCCGCGTTAGAGCTGCGCCCCTCCGGCCCCTTCCTGATCAAGCTGCGCCGCACTTTGGAAAACCGGCTTCGGGCGCAGAATTTGATGTGAGCGGGGCTTTTGCCAAAGCTTGCAAACCGGTGGCAGCTAAGGTCAGCACTTTGACCAAGCGATCGGTCCTAACGGTAATTTCCAGCCCGGCATTTCCATCCAAGCCCCGGCGATCCGGGCCAATTAAGCACCGTATTCGGCAAGGAGTTCGATTTCTACGCTGCTAAAATCCGCATCATAGACCGCTGCAATCATCCGAACCGCGCGAAACTACAGCAATCTTCACGCCCGCCTCCCGGTTTCCCACCCCTTCCCCGCTTGACCCCGGACCCGCCTTAGGGCAAGGCCCTGCGCATGCTGAAAATTGAAAACATCACCTACGCCGTCGAAGGCCGCCCCCTGTTCGAGGGCGCCTCTGCCACGATTCCCACCGGGCACAAGGTTGGCATCGTTGGTCGCAATGGCGCGGGCAAGACCACGCTCTTTCGCATCATCAAGGGCGAGTTGGCGCTGGAAGGTGGCATTATCGCCATGCCGAACCGGGCACGGATTGGTGGCGTGGCGCAAGAGGTTCCCGGCTCGGATGTGTCGCTGATTGACACCGTTCTGGCAGCGGATACCGAACGCGCGGCTTTGATGGCCGAGGCAGAGACCGCGCATGACGCCCACCGCATCGCTGACATTCAGGCCCGGTTGAACGACATTGACGCGTGGAGTGCGGAGGCCCGTGCCGCCTCTATCCTGCGCGGCTTGGGCTTTGAACCAGAGGCGCAGCGGCGGCCATGCTCGGATTTTTCCGGCGGCTGGCGGATGCGGGTGGCTTTGGCAGGGGTTTTGTTTGCGCAGCCGGATTACCTTTTGCTGGACGAACCGACCAACTATCTGGACCTTGAAGGCGCTTTGTGGCTGGAAAGCTATCTGCAAAAATATCCTCACACCGTGTTAATCATCAGCCACGACCGCGGGCTTTTGAACCGGGCGGTCGGCGCGATCCTGCATCTGGATCAAAAAAAGCTGACGCTGTGGAACGGGCCCTACGATCAGTTCGCGCGCCAGCTGGCCGAACGCCGCGCCAATCAGGTGGCCGAAGCGCGCAAGCAAGACACCCGCCGCGCCCATCTGCAAAGCTTCGTTGACCGCTTCAAAGCCAAAGCCTCCAAAGCCGCACAGGCGCAATCCCGCGTCAAGATGCTGGAAAAAATGACGCTGATCACCCCACCGGAAGAGGCGCGTCAGGTGGTGTTCACTTTCCCTGAACCCGAGGAACTCGCCCCGCCGATCATCAACATGGACGCGTGCGCCGTGGGGTATGGCGGGCCGCCGATCCTGAAAAAGCTGAACCTGCGGATTGATCAGGATGACCGGATCGCTTTGCTCGGCCGCAACGGACAGGGCAAATCGACGCTGTCCAAGCTGCTGGCCGGGAAACTGCAAGCGTCGGATGGCAAGATCACCCGGTCCTCCAAGCTGCGCATCGGCTATTTTGCCCAGCATCAGGTGGACGAGTTGCACATCGACGAGACGCCGTTGCAGCACATCCTGCGCGTCAAACCGCTGGAGCAGCAGGCCCGGCTGCGCGCACGTCTGGCGGGTTTCGGCCTTGGTCCCGATCAGGCCGAAACCGCTGTCGGGCGGCTTTCGGGTGGTCAAAAGGCCCGGCTTTCCCTGCTGTTGGCCACCATCGAAGCGCCGCATCTGCTGATTTTGGACGAACCGACCAACCACCTTGATATCGAAAGCCGCGAGGCTTTGGTGGAGGCATTGACGCAATACAAAGGTGCGGTGGTTCTGGTCAGCCACGACATGCACCTGTTGGGGCTGGTTGCCGACCGGTTGTGGCTGGTCAAGGGTGGCGCCGTGACGCCCTACACCGACGACCTTGACGCCTATCGCAGGCAACTGCTGGCCGGCGAAGAAACTGAAAAACCCGCAGCCAAAGCCGTTGAAAAACCGAAGAAGCTCAGCCGGGATGATCTTTTGGCCCTGCGCGCCGAAGTTCGCAAATCGGAAGAGCGGCTGGAAAAGATCAACGACATGCGCGACAAACTGGCCAAAAAGCTCGCCGATCCTGAATTGTATGAGACAGCCCGGATTGGCGAACTGGAAACCTGGAACCGCAAATACGCCGAGGTGATGGACGCGCTGGACCGCGCCGAGGCGATGTGGGTTACGGCGTCGGAAAAGCTGGAACAGGCGCAGGCGGCTTAAGTCCGGTCAAAGGGCGTCACACGGGCGAAGAATTTGCCGCTTGATCCTCATTGACCGCAACCGGCAAAACCCCGACTGTGGCCGCATGACGCCCTTTCTGATCACCGCATTCGCCACCCTGTTCGTGGTCATCGACCCGCCCGGTCTGGTGCCTTTGTTCATTGCGCTGACCCAAGGGATGGCATCAGAGCGGCGGACGGCGATGGCACGCAGGGCCTGCATCATTGCCTTTATCCTGCTGACATTGTTCGGCATTCTGGGTGAAGCCTTGCTGGGCTTTGTCGGCATCTCGATGCCGGCGTTCTGCATCGCTGGTGGGCTTTTGTTGTTTCTGACCGCGCTCGACATGTTGTTTGAACGCCGCACCCAACGGCGTGAGGGGCAGCACGCCGACCCTGACCATGACCCCTCGGTCTTCCCCCTCGCCATACCGCTGATTGCCGGGCCGGGGGCGATTGCCTCGATGATCCTGTTGATGGGCAAGGCCGGGCCGGATTGGACAATCAAGCTGGCGGTGCTTGGGCTGATGGGGGCGATGATGGTGGCGACCTTCATATTTCTGTTGGCCGCCCCACCGATAGAGCGGCTGTTGGGTCGCACCGGCACCATCGTGATCACCCGGCTTCTGGGCATGCTTTTGGCGGCTTTGGCGGTGCAATTCGTTCTGGACGGCATCAAGGGGACCGGATTGTTGAGCCTTGGCACGGCCTCGTAATGTCAACCGACACCGTGATGCAGATGGTTTATGTGGGGCTTCTGGCCGTGGCTTTGTCGGGCTGGGCGCTGGTGGAACTGCGGCGCAATTTCAGCCGGACCCTGAAGATGGCCTTGGCCTGGATGATGATTTTGCTGGGTTTGATGGCGGTTTACGGGCTTTGGGGTGACATTCAGCGCGGTTTTCGGCCCAGCCAACACTCCGGGACGGCAGAGGTCACCCTGCCGCGCGCGCCGGACGGGCACTATTATGCGCAGGTGGCAATCAACGGGGTGACGGTGACATTCATGGCCGACACCGGGGCCTCCTCGGTCGTGTTGACGCCGCAGGACGCCAAACGGGTCGGGATTGATCCTGACAGTCTGGCCTATATCGGCGAGGCTTCGACGGCGAATGGCATGGTGCGCACGGCGCGGGTGTCTTTGCCGAACGTGGCGTTCGGGCCGTTTCACGAGGATAGCCTCGGCGCATCGGTCAACAAAGCGCCGATGGATATTTCGCTGTTGGGGATGGAGTATCTGGGCCGCTTTCAGATCACGATTGCCGGGGACAAGATGGTTTTGCGCCAGTAGGTTGGCCGCAACCTTGCAGGACACCCTGCCAACCGCGCGCATATCGCAGGACGCTCGGCATCGTCCCCTAAGCGGGAGCTGTTCTCGCCTGGGACTTTCATCTGCCACCCGCCCGGCCTATGCGCCGCACATGACACAAGGAAACCGGGGTCAGGGATTGGTCAGCCAGTCCTGCACCGAAGGTAACAGCGGGCGGAAATAGGCGATGATGCGGCCTTCCGGCGAGGCCTTTGCATCCTTGGCCCAAGGCGCAACACCGTGCAGGGTCAGGCGGTGCAGAAGAATGGCCTCTCCGGGGTGGCTGGGCAATTCAATGCGGCGGCAGGTGTCAAATATCTGGCGGCGGGCTTCTGCGTAGGGTTCGGTCACGTCGATCTGCCCCCAAGTCTCGGGCGGATGCGGCGCGAGGGCCTGCGTCAACGCGGCGCGCAAGATGTCATGGCTGCCCTCCCACACCACCAAAGGGGCGGCGGTGCCGGGGGTTAGCGTCATGCCAACAATCCACGCGTGCGGTTCTTTGACCATCCGCTGTCTGTTCGGTCCTATCGGCAAAAGCCCGTCAAGATGGGCGGCGTCGCGGGTGCGGCGGAAGGTGAAGGCAGCGGCGGTTTCGTCGGGCGAGGGTTGCGGGTAGCCGGGATAGATGGCCGACAGCTGCGCCCTGTGCAAGGGTTGCGGGGTCAGGCCAAGGTCGGCCCACGGCAGATCAACGCCGCCGATCCGCCCATTTGCATCGTTCGGCAGCAGGTCCAGCCCGACGGCCCAGGTCCCACCACAGCGCAAAGGCTCGGGCGTGGTTTGCAGGGCGTCTATCGCCAAGGGCAATGCGGCCGAAGCCCAGCCGGAGATGCCGGGCGTCGGGCCAAGACGCTGCCAGCCGGTTGACGACAGGCTGAGGCTTGCTTGGCCTTTCACAATCCCGCTCCGATGAGAACCCCACCCGAATTCACAAACCTAGCCGTCTGCACAGCCCCTCCCGCCTTCACAGCCTCCCCCTTTTCACACCCTTGACCGCGTTTACAGCTCCACCCGATTTCAGGACCCGACCCGCTTTCACAGCCCCACCGCCTTGCGCAACATATTGGCGCCAACGAGGGTGATGAAGATGGCGAAGGCGCGTTTAAGCGGTTTGGGGTCCATTGCATGGGCCAGCCTGACGCCATAGGGCGTGGTCAGCAGGGTCATCGGGATAATCACCACAAAGGCCGGCAGGCTGACCGCGCCAATCGACAGGGGCGGCGCGTCGGGCACCGACAGAAACAGAAATCCCACCAGCGAGGGCACCGAGATCAGCACGCCAAACCCCGAAGCCGTGGCCACAGCGCGGTGGATCGGCAACCCGTACAACGTCATCAGGGGCACGCCAAAGGTCCCGCCCCCGATGCCCATCAGGGTCGAGAAGAATGCAAGAATCGTAGCCTCGACCCCCCGCACCGGGTTTTGCGGCATCTGAGTGTCCAGCCGCCAGTCAGCCCTGCCAAACGCCATGTAAAGCCCGGCCAACATCGCCAGACCGCCAAAGATCGCTTTCAGAGTGGTGGTCGACAGCGAATAGGCCGCGGCCACCCCCAGGATCGAGCCAAACACCAGAAACGGTGCCCAGCTTTGCAAAATCCCCCAATCCACCGCGCCCTTCTTGTTGTGCAAAAGGACCGAGCGGATTGAGGTGACCACGATGGTGGCAGCCGACGTCCCGATGGAGATTTGCATGATATGCTCAGACCCGAAGCCAAGCTTGCCGAACAGATAGAAGAAGGCCGGCACCAGAACGATGCCACCGCCCACGCCCAACAGGCCCGCAATGACCCCGGTGGCCGCGCCAATGGCCAACAAGAGCACAAACATCGGCAAAAGGGTTGCGTAGTCCATCATCACCTCACACGGCTTGTTCACAAGATTAGCCGCGACGCAGCAAAAGGGCCAGTGCCAGAACTTTTGCGGACTTGCCCTTCCTTTGCCCGGGCGTTAGCAAAGGCCGATCCCATTCGAAAGGTTATTCATGTCCGGCTCATTGGCCCGCCCCGCCCTGATTCTGGGGCTTTTGTCCTGTCTCGGTCCGTTTGCGATCGACATGTATCTGCCGGCCATGCCGGTGATTGGCGACGCGCTTGCCGCCTCGCCTCAACTGATGCAAAGCACGATCACCGCCTATTTCGCCGCTTTCGGCGTGGCACAGATGTTTTATGGGCCATGGGCGGATCAGTCCGGTCGCAAGCTGCCGCTTTATGCCGGGATCGGGATGTTCGTATTGGGCACCCTGCTGTGCCTGACCGCGCAAAGTGCGACGGGGCTGATCGCCGGACGGTTTGTGCAGGGGTTGGGCGGGGCTGCTTTGGGCGTCGTGCCCCGTGCCATCGTGCGCGACATGATGACCGGCGCAGATGCAACGCGGATGATGTCGCGGCTGTTTCTGGTCTTTTCCGTCTCGCCGATGCTGGCCCCATTGGCAGGCTCTGCGTTGCTGGTCATCACCGGCTGGCGTGGAATATTTGCGGCCCTGCTGGTCGCCTCTGTCGCAAGCCTCGCCCTGCTGGCCTTCGCACAACCCGAGACGTTAAGCCCAACCAACCGACGCCCGTTCAACATGGGCTTCCTGCTGCGGGGCTGCGGCGCGTTGTTTCTGGACAAGACCTTCATGCTGCTGACGCTGATTGGCGCTTTCGGGTTTGGCAGCTTCTTCATTTTTCTGGCGGCGGCGTCCTATGTCTATCAACAGGGGTTCGGACTGACCTCTACCGAGTTCTCTCTGGCCTTTGCGGTCAACGCGATGGCCTTCATCGGGGCAAGCCAAGGGGCCAGCAAGGCGGTCGTGCGTTTTGGCAATATGACAGTGCTGAAATGGGCGAGCCTTGGCTTTGCGGTGGCAACCTGCGGGTTGTTCGCGCTGGCTTTGGCCGGGCAAGTTGGGCTTGCCACCTGCATCATCGGGCTGGCGTTGGGCAACAGCTGCCTTGGGCTGATCATCCCCGCCACCATGGTGATGGCGCTGGACGATCAGGGCGACAAGGCCGGGTTGGCCTCGTCCTTGGGCGGCACGTTGCAGATGCTGGTCGGCGGCATGCTGGTGGTGGCACTTGGACCGTGGCTTGGGGCCAGTCCGACGCCAATGATCGGCGGCATTGCTTTTGCCGCTTTGGTGACTTTGGTTTTGACGCTGGTGGTACCAAAACCCACGGCGGGGTCCGGTCAGATGGCAAACGCGTCCTGAACGGAGACCCCGAGTTGCGGGTGTTGCAGACGCAGAACGCCAGCCAACGTCCACCTCATGCCAAGTTGCCCTCAGGCGGCGGAGCGGACTGCGGCCTGAACCTGCGCCAAGGCCTCCAGCAGCAGGTCGGTCCCGGCACCGGGGCGGTTGGCGCCGTCGGATAGCACGCGCCGCCAGCCGCGCGCGCCGGGACGCCCGGTGAAAAGGCCCAACATGTGCCGGGTGATCTGGTGCAGACGCCCCCCCCCGGCCAGGTGCGCGTCGATATAGGGCCGCATCGCTGTCACCACGTCAAAGGCATCGGGCGCAAAATCGTCACCCCACAAGCTATCCGCGCCAATCAGGATCGAGGCCGGGTCATGATAGGCGGCGCGCCCGACCATCACACCGTCAAGACCCTGATCCAGCAGCGTTTTCGCCTGCGCCAAGGTCGTCACCCCACCGTTGAGGCAGATGGTCAGCTGCGGGAACTGGCGTTTCATCTGTAGCACGAGGGCGTGATCAAGCGGCGGGATCTCGCGGTTTTCCTTGGGCGAAAGGCCCTGCAACCAGGCTTTGCGGGCATGGATGATGAAATGCGACACCCCTGCCCCGGCAACGGTTTCCACAAAGTGCGGCAAAGCGTCGGCGGGGTTCTGGTCATCAACCCCGATCCGGCATTTGACCGTCACCGGCACATCGGTCTCCGCCCGCATCGCCGCTACACAGTCGGCCACCAGCGCCGGACGCTCCATCAGGACCGCGCCAAAGCAGCCCGATTGCACCCGGTCTGACGGACAACCGCAGTTCAGGTTCACTTCGTCATATCCAAAGGGTTCGGCGGCGCGCACCGCCGCCGCAAGCGCGCCGGGATCAGAGCCGCCGAGTTGCAGGGCCACAGGATGCTCCACCCCGGCAAAACCCAGCAGCCGATCGCGGTCACCGTGCAAAACGGCGGCAGCGGTCACCATCTCTGTATACAGCATCGCCCGTCGCGTCATCTGACGGTGAAAGACCCGGCAATGCCGGTCGGTCCAGTCCATCATCGGGGCGACAGAGAGGCGGTGCGCCGCAGCAACGGACCGCGCATCGTGACCTGCAGAGGGCCCCGCTTTTCCCGTCGGCACAGCCGGATTTCCGAATCGTTCAGGGCTGGCCGACACGCCTTTTGTCTCCGTTTGGGTAGATTGTGGCTTTAGCCGCGCTCGTACTGCAAAACCTGCCGATCGTCCATGCCGGGGTTCAAAGACCAAACCTTTGACAGTCCGGCTCAATAGGCGGGACTGTTGCAGAACACGCGCCTTTTCAGACCGCATTCGGGTTGATTCCCATAAATTTAGATAAAGGCAGGGTGCCGCAAATGTGCCCGATTTGCCGACGCTCCGCAAAGGACCAGCCAAATTTCCGCCTCAACCGGTCTGTATCCCATCGTCAAGCTGCACGCCAACATCCCGGCGTCCCAACCTTCACATGGAGAACCAAAATGGCGATTATCCCAGGAACTATTGGAAACGACATTCTGACCGGCGGTGCCGGCGACGACCTGATCACCGGGATCGACGGCAATGACCTGCTGTCGGGTCTGACCGGCAACGACTCGATCTATGGCGGCATTGGCGACGACACGCTGATCGGTGGAGCGGGCAACGACATTCTTGACGGCGGCGCCGGGTTTGACACGGCAGACTATTCGGCCTCGGCTGCGGCCGTGACAATCAACTTGCTGACCAACATCAACACCGGCGGCGACGCGGCAGGCGACACGCTGTTCACCATCGAGAAGATCATCGGATCATCCCTGTCCGACAACATCACCGGCGACGCGGGCGACAACGTCCTTTTGGGTGGCGCGGGCAACGACAGCCTGTTTGGCGGCGCAGGTGACGACTGGTTTGTCGGCGGCGCAGGCAACGACATCATCAACGGCGGCCTCGGGTCGGACACGTATGACCTTAGCGGCTCGACCACCGCTGTGACGGTCAACCTGTTGACGCAAACCGCCACTGGCAGCTCGGAAGGCACCGATACGCTTGTCAGCATCGAGAACGTTGTGGGCACTGCCCTGAACGACACGCTGATCGGCGATACCAACAACAACACCTTCACGGGCGGCGCCGGGGCTGACAGCATCACCGGTGGTGGCGGCGTCGATACGCTGAGCTACAGCACCTCATCGCTTGGGGTCTCGATTGACCTGACGGCTGGCACCGCTTCGGGCGGCGACGCCGATGGCGACGTGTTCACCGGCATCTCCAACATCACCGGCTCGGCCGGCGCGGACAGCCTGACCGGCAACGCAAGCGCCAACTTCATCATCGGTGGTGCTGGTTCGGACACGATCGAAGGCAACGCAGGCGTCGATACCCTGTCCTATGCCAGCTCGACCGCTGCGGTGAACCTGAGCCTCTTTACCGGCTTTGGCGATGGCGGCGACGCGACCGGCGACAACGTCCACGGGATTGAGAATGTCATCGGTTCGGCCTTCAACGACACGTTGCAGGGTGACAGCATTGTCAACCAGCTGTTCGGCGGCGTCGGCGATGACACCCTGACCGCGATGGGCAACGCGGACTCGCTAGCCGGCTCGGATTCGCTGTACGGTGGCGTCGGCAATGACACCTACGTCGTGGATGTCCTGTCCAACGTTCTGGTTGAGAATGCCGGCGAAGGCACCGACACGGTGCAATCCAAGTTCAACTACACGCTGGCCACGAACTTTGAAAACCTGACCTTGACCGGCAACACGGACCTGACCGGCACCGGCAACGCCGCCAACAACCTGATCATCGGCAACACCAGCACCGGCATCGTCTTTGGCGCTATGGGAGCGAACCTTCTGCAGGGTCTGGGCGGCGATGACACGCTGATGGGCATGGGCGGCAACGACACCCTGGACGGCGGCACCGGCAATGACAGCATGGTCGGCGGTATCGGCAACGACACCTACATCGTCGACAGCGCCACGGATGTCGTGGTCGAAGTCACACTGGAGGGTGTCGATACCGTTCAGACGGCCCTCGCCTACACGCTTGGCAACTTTGTCGAAAACCTGACCCTGACCGGTACCGATGCCGTCAACGGCACAGGCAACGTGGCCGATAACGTCATGATCGGCAACAGCGCTGCCAACCTTCTGACCGGTCTGAGCGGCAATGACAACATAAGCGGCGGTGCCGGCAACGACACGCTGGATGGCGGCTCGGGCAACGATACCATGGCCGGGGGACTGGGCGACGACACGTACTTCGTCGATAAATCCACCGACGTCATCACTGAATTGTCCGGCGTCGGCACCGGCGTCGACACGGTCAACTCTTCGATCACCTACGGGCTTGGCAACAACCTTGAAAACCTGATCCTGACCGGAACGCTTGCCATCAACGGCACCGGCACCACCGGCATCAACGTTCTGACCGGCAACTCTGGCGCCAACCTGCTGATGGCTTTGTCCGGAGATGACACCTTGTATGGCGGTGGCGGCAACGACACGCTGGATGGCGGCTCGGGCAACGACCAGATGACCGGCGGCGGCGGTTCGGACACCTACATTGTGGAAAGCGCGGGCGATCAGGTTATCGAACTCTCGGGCGGCGGCAACGACACGGTCAACGCCTCGGTCAGCTACACGCTGTCGGCTTTTGTCGAAAACCTGACCCTGACCCTGGCCACGGCCATTGTCGGCACAGGCAACACCAACGACAACGTGATCACCGGCAACGGCAGCAACAACGCGCTGTTCGGCCTGGACGGCAACGATACGCTGAGCGGCGGCACCGGCAATGACACGCTGGATGGCGGCGCAGGCAATGACAGCCTGATCGGCGGCACCGGCAACAACACCTACGTGGTGGACAACGCCAACGACATCATCGTCGAAGGGGCCAGCGCTGGCACCGATACGGTTGTGGCAGGTTACAGCTACACTCTGGGGGTCAACCTTGAGAACCTGACGCTCAGCGGCACCGGCAACATCAACGGCACCGGCAGCGATGTCGCCAACGTTCTGACCGGCAACATCGGCAACAACCTTTTGTCCGGCGGTATCGGCAACGACACGATCATAGCCGGCGACGGCAACGACACTCTGGACGGCGGCACCGGCAATGACTCGATGGTCGGCGGCAACGGTGATGACACTTACATCGTCGACAGCCTGACCGACGTGATCACCGAGGCTACCATCGGCGGCACCGATACGATCGTGGCGTCAATCAACTACTCGCTGGCCACCGTGCTCAACATCGAAAACCTGACACTCGCCGCCGGGGTCATCAGCGGCATCGGCAGCGGTTCTGCGAACACGATCACCGGCAACACCTCGGACAACACTCTGGCCGGCGGGGCGGGTAACGACACCATGCTCGGTCTGAGTGGCAACGACACACTGGATGGCGGGTTCGGCAACGACAGTCTGATCGGCGGCACCGGCGACGACACCTACCTTGTCGACTCGTCCACCGACATCATTTTCGAAGCTTCGGGTGCCGGGACTGACAGCGTGATCTCGTCAGCCACCTTCACGCTCAGCGCCGATGTGGAGAACCTGACCCTGACCGGAACCAGCGCCCTCAGCGGCACCGGGTCCAACGTGGCGAACATCCTGACAGGCAACGCGGGCGCCAACCTTCTGGCCGGTCTGGCCAACGACGACACCATTTACGGCGGCGCAGGCAACGACACCCTTGACGGCGGCACCGGCAATGACAGCCTGATCGGCGGCGATGGCAACGACACCTATGTCGTGAACACCATCAACGACGCGATTGTCGAGACCTCCACCGGCGGCACCGATACCGTGCAGTCGTCCGTCACTTGGACCTTGGCCGATTTCACGGAAAACCTAACCCTGACCGGAACTGGTGGTACGGACGCGACCGGCAACGCCGTGGCCAACGTGATCACCGGCAACACCGGAAACAACTTCCTTTCCGGGCTTGACGGCAACGACAGCCTGTTCGGTGGCGACGGCTTTGACACACTGGACGGTGGCACCGGCAACGACCAGATGACCGGCGGCAATGGCAACGACACCTACTTCGTTGACAGCATCTCGGACAACGTGGTCGAGGCTTTGGCGGCAGGCACCGATACCGTGTCGTCGTCGATTACCCTGAATGCCCTTGCCACCAACGTTGAGAACCTGATCCTGACCGGGTCTGCGCTCAACGGCTCGGGCAACACGCTGAACAACGTGCTGACCGGCGACCTTCTGGACAACAAGCTGTTCGGTCTGGTCGGAAACGACACGCTGTTCGGCGGGGCCGGTAACGACTCGCTGGATGGCGGCACCGGAAATGACTCACTGGCAGGGGGTTCGGGCGACGACACTTATGTCATCGACTCGACCACCGATGTTGCGACTGAAACGGCAGGCAATGGCACCGATACCGTGCAAAGCTCTGTCAGCTGGACGTTGGGCAGCAACTTCGAGAACCTGATCCTTACCGGAACCTCTGCCTTCCTTGGCACCGGCAACGGTCTGGCCAACACCATCACCGGCACCGGCAGCGACAACGTGCTTGGCGGCGCAGGTGGCGATGACACGATCTACGGCGGTTCCGGCAATGACACTCTGGATGGCGGCACCGGCAACGACTTGCTGAATGGCGGCAGCGGAAACGACACTTACATCGTCGACTCTGCCAACGACGTTCTGGTCGAAGCGACCAGCAGCGGCATCGACACGGTGAACTCTTCCGTCACTTGGACGCTGGCCGCCAACTTCGAGAACCTGACGCTGACAGGCACAGCCGTGATCGACGGAACCGGCAACACCGCTGCAAACAACCTGATCGGCAACGCGATGGCAAACGCGCTGACGGGCGGGCTGGGCAACGATACGATGACAGGCGGTGCCGGAGCGGATCACTTTGTCTTCACCCAGGTCAACCCGGGCGCGGTTGACACCATCACCGACTTCAGCGGCCACCTGGCCACTGACTTCCTGGGCAACCCGGCGCAGGGCGACGTGCTGGACTTCCGCGGCCTGCTGGTCGGCACCTTCGCCTATGTGGGGGCCTCGGCCTTCTCCGGCGGGTTGCATTCCGAAGCCCGTGTGGTCGGCAACCAGGTCTGGGTCGACGTGGACGGCAACTCCACGACGGACATCACGATCACGATGACCGGCCTGACCGATGCCACGCAGATGACGATCACCGACTTCATGTGGACCTGACCTCCGCACTTTGAACGCAACGAAATCGGGCGCTGCAAGCCATTGCAGCGCCCGATTGCTTTTTGAATGCGTGATGCCCGGAATGTTCCGGGACCCGGTCAGACCCAAAAACCAAGCGCCGGCGGACCAAGCTACCGGCGCTGCCATACACGCCCAAAATCGCTTTGAAACGGCTGGCATGACGCTGCGGGCCGCTTATGCCTTTATAAAAGATGTAACAAAGGCTAGTTTCCGCCGAACTCACTTATACGCAACCCTGCTCAAGGACATTCCCCGTGCTGAACAAACTGGCCATGCTGTTCTCGCCCTCCGCCGAAGTGTCGCCCAATTTGGGGTCTGCCTTGTCGCTGATGGCGCGGTTGATCTTCGCCTCCGTCCTGCTGCAGTTCTTTGTCAACTCATTCCTGACGAAGGTTGACGGTTCCGGCCTGTCCATCGGGGCCTATGCACAAATCCTGCCCAAGCAGATCGAGGAATTGGGCTATGACGCGTCCGGCATCTCGTGGCCGCTGTATCTGGTGGTTCTGGCGGGCACCCTGGGCGAAATTATCCTGCCGCTGATGGTCGTGGCGGGCGTGGCCACCCGGTTGGCCGCGTTCGGAATGATCGGCTTTTTCGTCGTGATGAGCCTGACTGACATCTACGGCCACGGGATTGACGCCAAAACCATCGGAGCCCTGTTTGACGGCGACCCCTACGGCCTGATCCTTGATCAACGCCTGTTGTGGAGCAGCCTGATGCTGGTGCTGATGGTGACCGGCGGTGGTGCAATCTCGGTTGATGCGCTGATCTACCGGCTGTGGCCCAAATCGGCCATGGCCCATGGCTGACCCCAACCGGAGCACGCTATGTTCCTGATCTTTGCCTATCTTGCCGGTCTTCTGACGCTGATCAACCCCTGCGTCCTGCCAATCTTGCCCATCGTGCTGACCTCCAGCCTGCGGGCGGACCGGCGGGCACCAATCGCCTTGGCACTGGGGATGAGCATCAGTTTTGTGGTGCTGGGTTTGGCGGTGGCCACCCTTGGACCGGCACTTGGGCTGGGAAGTGAGACGGTGTCGCGTGCGGCCGCGCTGATGATGATGGTCTTCGGCGTCGTCCTTTTGACGCCAGCTTTGGGAGAGCGGTTTGCCACGGCGACCGCAGGCTTTGCCGCGCGGGCCGACGCAGGAATTTCGGCCTCGTCCGATGCGGGCCTGGCCGGACAGGTTCTTGGCGGTGCCCTTCTGGGTGCGGTGTGGAGCCCTTGCATCGGCCCGACCTTGGGGGCTGCCGTAGGTCTTGCCGCCCAAGGCAAAAGCGTTCTTCAGGCCGGAGCGACGATGGTGGCCTTTGCCTTGGGCGTCTCGACGCTGATCCTTGGCCTTGCCTACGGCGCGCGTGCCGCCCTCAAACGCAGGCAGGCGGTGCTGCGCCAAGTGGCAAGCCGCGCCAAGCCGATCATGGGGATTGTGTTTTTCGCAGTCGGGGCCGCGCTGTTCTTCCACCTCAACCGCCCGATCGAGGCGTGGGTCCTGTCGATCCTGCCGGTTTGGTTGGTCGATTTCTCTGTCGTCCTCTGATCCGGCATCCTGCCGTTTTGTCATCCGCACATCTGGCTTTCTAAAATCTGATACCCACCGAAAATCTGATACCCACCGAAAGGAAATCCCATGAAACGCCGTGAGTTTCTAAGCCTGCTTCCCGTCACCCTTGCCATGCCGCGGCCTGTCTGGGCTGCGAACCGGGTGTTCTACACACCCGGAGTTGCCGAAAAAGCCATGGACGCCGGCAAGGTGATCTTCATCAACTTCTGGACCAACTGGTGCCCGACCTGCGCCGCCCAGCTTCGCGTCATCGAAAAGCTGCGCGACGGCAATCCGGCCTATGACAAGGCGATGACCTTCATCACGGTCGATTGGGACATCTATGCCGACGGCGATCTGGCCAAGGCGCTGCAAATCCCGGCCAGATCCACGATTGTCGCACTCAAAGGCAAGACCGAACTTGGCCGCATTCTCGACGGCACCAGCGTCGAGCAGATCAAGGCGCTGATGAATACGGCATTGGGGGCTGCAACCGCCTGACATGAGCCGGTTGGCTTTTGCGGTCCACGGTCCGACCCAAGGGCCTTTCCGCCCAAGCCCGTCTGCGCTAGGTCTGGCCCTTGCCCTGTATGGCACCGTTACTTTGGATGAACCGCATGGCTTGGCCAAACCGCCCCGTTTCCAACGCTGATGCACAAGCCCGTTGGACCAAGCCTGCGAAATTCGACCGCAATCTGATTGTGATCGGCGGTGGGTCCGCAGGCCTCGTCTCGGCCTATATTGCCGCCGCCACCAAGGCCAAGGTCACGCTGGTAGAGGCGCACCTGATGGGCGGCGATTGTCTGAACACGGGCTGCGTGCCCTCCAAAGCCCTGATCCGCAGCGCGAAACTGGCGCATCAGATGCGGCACGCGGATGATTATGGGTTGGAGCCTGCAACCCCTCACCTGTCGTTTGCCAAGGTGATGGAGCGGCTCCGCCGTGTTATTGCAGACATCGAACCGCATGACAGCGTGGCGCGCTATACCGAACTGGGGGTGGAGGTTCTGCTGGGCCACGCCACCCTGATCGACCCGTGGACCGTGGAAATCACCGATCCGGGCGGCCAGATGCAGCGCCTGACCACCCGCGCCGTCATCATCGCCACCGGTGCCGCTCCGGTCGTACCGGACTTTCCGGGGTTGGAGGCGGTGGATTTTCTGACCTCTGACACGCTGTGGGACAAGCTGGGCAGCCGAACCGATCCTCCCAAACGGCTGGTCGTCCTTGGCGGCGGACCGATTGGCACCGAACTGTCGCAGGCTTTTGCAAGGCTAGGCTCTGCGGTCACGCAAGTTCAGGCCGGGCCGCGCCTGTTGCCGCGTGAGGATGTCGAAGTGTCGGCGCTGGTTCAGGCCAGTCTTGAACGCGACGGTGTGCAGGTGCTGACGGGACACAAGGCCGTGGCCTGCGGTGTGTCCGACGGGCAAAAGTGGGTGGAGGTTGAGCATCTTGGCCAAACCTCCCGCCTGCCGTTCGACGACCTTTTGCTGGCCATCGGTCGCGCGCCCCGGCTGACCGGCTTCGGGCTGGAGGAATTGGGGATTGGCGTCAACCACGTCATCGAAACCAACGAATATCTGGAGACGATCTACCCCAATATCCTCGCCTGCGGTGACGTGGCCGGACCCTATCAATTCACCCACACCGCCAGCCATCAGGCCTGGTTTGCCGCTGTCAACGCTTTGTTCGGCAGCGTCAAACGCTTCAAGGTGGACTACCGGGTGATCCCTTGGGCGACTTTCTGTGACCCCGAAGTGGCCCGGGTTGGCCTGTCGGAAGCCGAGGCTAAGGAAAAGGGCATTCCTTACGAGGTCTCACTTTACGGTCTTGACGACCTTGACCGCGCGATCACCGATGGCACCACCGAGGGGTTTGTCAAAGTGCTGACGGTTCCCGGCCGCGACCGCATCCTTGGCGTGACGCTGGTGGGAGAGCATGCCGGCGACCTGATCGCGGAATTTGTGCTGGCGATGAAACACGGGTTGGGGCTGGGCAAGATCCTTGGCACCATCCACATCTATCCCACCTTGGCGGAGGCGAACAAATTCGCCGCAGGCGTTTGGCGCAAAGCGCACGTGAACCCGCTCGCCCTGCGTCTGTCGGCCCGGTTCCACCAGTGGAGACGCGGATGACCGGGGCAAACCTGCCATTGTCTGCAACGCCGGAGTCGGACCGCGACGGGCACCTTTATTCAACACGCTATGCGCAAAGCCTCGTGAACCGCACAAACCTGCGGCCACTGGCGACCTTGGCCTTCATAGCGTCAGCCCAACCCGGCGAAGCTTATCCGGATCGGAGGCGCGGATGATCGACGCCCGCTTGCTGCCCCTGCAACGTCAACTGCTGGCCCCCCCGGCACATGTTCTGGCGCGGTTGGGTGTGCAAGCCGACCATATCTCGATTGGCGGGTTTGTGGTGGGGGCTTTGGCGGTTCCTGCTTTGGCGTTCGGGGCACATGGTCTGGCGCTGATGTTTTTGCTGTTGAACCGGCTTGCAGATGGTCTGGACGGCGAGGTGGCGCGCGCTTCGGTGGGCAATGGTCGGCAGGCTTTGGATCATGGGGCGGCTGCCTGGCGGGTGTCCAGCCAAGCGCTGTCGGGCCAAGCGCTGTCGGGCCAAGCGGCAGATAGCGGAGCGGCGGACCCCGCAACATCTGGCCAAGGACTTCCCGGTCGGGTGCCCTCAGATCGCGGCGCTTTTCTGGATGTGGCGCTGGATTTCATGTTCTACGCGCTGTTCCCCCTTGGCTTTGCCCTTGCTGATCCCTTCAATAACGCTCTTGCCGCAGCGGTTCTTATCACCTCTTTTGTTGGCACGGGGTCATCTTTTCTGGCCTTCGCCACCATAGCCGCTTTGCGCGGCACCACCGCCGCCGATTACCCCGCCAAAGGCATCTACTACCTTGGCGGCCTGACTGAAGGGGCCGAGACGATCGCCGTCTTCACTCTGATGTGCCTGATCCCAATCGCTTTCCCGATCCTTGCCTATCTGTTCGCCGCCGCCTGTTGTGTCACCACCCTGTTGCGCTGGCATCAGGGCTGGACCGCCTTTTCCCACCCTTTGGAGCGCCCATGAAACGTCTGATCCTTGCTTTTGTTGCTTTGACCGTTGCCACCCCCGCCCTCGCCGATTGGCAGGCCACCTTGACCGCCGCCAAAGGCCAGACCGTCTACTGGAACGCCTGGGGCGGCGACGCCCGCACCAACGCTTTCATCGCCTGGGCCAGCACGCAGACCGAGGCTTTGTACGGCGTCAAAATCCAGCAGGTGAAGCTTGCCGATACGGCAGAGGCTGTAACCCGGGTGATCGCAGAGAAAGCGGCGGGCCAGACCACGGGCGGTTCGGTCGATCTGATCTGGATCAATGGGCCGAACTTTCTGGCGATGAAGCAGCAGGGCCTGTTGCATGCGCCCTTTGTGGCCGAGATGCCAAACGCGAAATATCTGGACCTTGGCGTCTCGTCCGCCGCTTCGGTCGATTTTACCGAAGCCGTTGAGGGGATGGAAAGCCCGTGGCGGCTGGCGAAATTCGTCTTCACCTATGATCAGGCCAAAGTGCCCAACCCGCCCAATACCATGACCGGACTGGCAGCCTGGGCCGCTGCCCATCCGGGCCGCTTCACCCATCCGGACCCGTCGAATTTCATGGGGGCGACCTTCCTCAAACAAGCGCTGATCGAACTGACCCCTGACCCCGCCGCCTTGCAAAAGCCTGTCACCGATGCGGCCTTTGCGACAGCGACAGCCCCCCTCTGGGCTTGGTATGACGCGCTGCGGCCCAATCTTTGGCACAAGGGTGCTACATTCCCGGCCGACCAATCGGCGCAGGATCAGCTTTTGCTGGACGGCGAGGTTGATATCTCGATGTCGTTTGACCCGGCTTCTGCCGCAGCCTCGATCAAACAGGGGCTTTTGCCAGACAGCACGCGGGTTTTCGTGCCCAATGCAGGCTCGATTGGCAATATCAGCTTTGTGGCGATCCCGTTCAACGCGGCCCATGCCGAAGGGGCCGAAGTGGTGGCCAACTTCCTTCTGGACCCCGCCACCCAAGCCCATATGCAAGACATTGAGGTGTTGGGAAGCTTTGCCGTGCTGGACCCGGCCAAGCTGGATGCGCCTGCCCAAGCCGCTTTCGCCGCTTTGCCAAAGGCAGACGCATTGCCAACTTTGGCCGACCTTGGCCCGACACTGCTGGAGCCGCACGCCAGCTGGATGACCCGCCTCACCGCAGAATGGGCAAAACGTTACACCAAATGAGTAGCCTCGTGATACCGACAGGCGGCTCTTGCCAAAGCTCCGGCCAAAGCCAAAGCTCCGGTTCTCGCCACGGTCCACACGCCGGTTCCGGCCAAAGCTCTGGCTCCGGTCAACGCTCCGGCTCCGGTCAACGCTCCGGCTCCGGTCAACGCTCCGGCTCCCGTCAACGCTCCGGGCCTAGTCAACGACTTGGCTCCGACGTGACCAATCCGGGCCGCAGGTGACCCGTCAAGGCCGGCCTTTGCGCGTGGCGGTGGCGGGGGTGGTCGCCCTTGGCCTGGTTGCGCCCATCGCTTTGGGATTGTGGCAGACCCTCCTCGCGGCCTTCGGGATATTGCCGGCACTGGGGCAAAGCACCCTGTCGCTGGACCCGTGGAGGCGGCTGGTCAGCCTTCCCGGCTTTGGCACCAGTCTGGGATTGACGCTGGTGACCGGGCTTGGCGCCACCCTGGTGTCGCTGGCGCTGGCGGTGGGGTTTTGCGCCAGCGTCCATGGCAGATTGCGGCCCGGTTATGCCGCACGGCTGCTGACCCCGTTCCTTGCGGTGCCCCATGCGGCGATGGCGGTGGGACTGGCCTTTGTGATGGCCCCCTCTGGCTGGATCGCGCGCCTCCTAGCCCCCTTTCAGGGGTGGACCCAGCCGCCTGACCTCGCCACCGTCCACGATGGCCGGGGGGTGGCTTTGATGATCGGCCTGATGGTCAAAGAGGTGCCATTCCTGCTTTTGGTCATCCTGTCAGCGCAAAGCCAGATCCCCGTGGCGCGGCAGATGGCGGCGGGGCGGGCTTTGGGCTACGGGCGCGGGCTGGTCTGGATCAAGATCATCATGCCGCAGATCTGGCCGCTGATCCGGCTGCCGGTCTGGGTGGTGCTGACCTATGCCCTGTCCACCGTCGACATGGCAATCATCCTTGGCCCGTCCAACCCGCCGACCCTTGCAGTGGCGGTGATGCGCTGGTTCGCCAACCCTGATCCCACGCTGATCCTGCCCGCCTCCGCCGGCGCTTTACTACAGGCAATCCTCGTGGCCTTGTCGATTGCCGCCTTCTGGGCGGGGGAACATGCCCTGCGCCCGATTGGCCTGTGGTGGATCAGACGCGGCGGGCGCGGCCTGTCCGCCGGACCGGGCCTGTGGCTGGCCAGCGCCATGGCCCTGCTGCTGATGGCTGGCGGAGCTTTCGCCATCCTGTCACTGGCCTTCTGGTCACTGACGTGGCGCTGGTCGTTCCCGCGTCTGTGGCCAGAGCGTTGGTCGTGGCAGGCCTGGACCGATCCGTTTGGCCTGTGGTCAGCGGCTCTGGCAAACACCCTGATCCTCGCCACGCTGACCACTGCCTTGTCCCTGATCCTCGCCATCGGCTGGCTGGAAGGGGAGGATCGAGGCCGCCCGACTCTTGCCAACCTGCGCCCCGTCTGGGCCGAGGCGCTGATCTATCTGCCGCTGCTGGTGCCGCAGATCGGCTTTCTGTACGGGCTGAATGTCGCTTTCCTGCATCCGGGCATGACGGGCGGGATCGCTTCCGTGGTCTGGGTGCAAAGCCTGTTCGTCTTTCCCTATGTGATGATCACCTTGTCGGATCCGTGGCGCGCGGTAGACCAAAGGCTGATCGCCACCGCGGCCGCTTTGGGGGCAGGACCGTGGCGCAGGCTGGCCCGCGTCAAGCTGCCGGTCCTGCTGCGCCCCCTGTTGACCGCCGCCGCCGTAGGCTGTGCGGTGTCGGTGGCGCAATACTTGCCGACGCTGTTCATTGGCGCTGGCCGGGTGGCCACCCTGACGACAGAGGCCGTGGCACTGTCGTCAGGTGCTGATCGCCGGGTCACCGGCGTTTACGCCACCCTGCAAGCGGCCCTGCCCTTAGCTTTCTATACTTTGGCCTTCGTCATCCCGGCCTTTGTCCACCGCAACCGTAGCGATCTTGCCGGAGCGGGGACATGAGCCTTGACCTGACCAACCTTAGCGTCAGCACGGCCACCGGCCCGCTGTTCGCCCCCCTTAGCCTGCATGTGCCGCCCGGTCAGGTGGCCACGGTGATGGGTCCGTCTGGCGTTGGCAAATCCACCCTGCTGGATGCCGTCGGCGGCCATTTGGCGCACGGCTTCCGCCTGCAAGGCGCTGTCACCCTGAACGGCCGCGACGTCACCAATCTGCCCGCAGAGGCGCGGCGGATCGGCCTGATGTTTCAGGATGCCCTGATGTTTCCGCATCTGTCCGTCGGCGACAACCTCGCTTTCGGTCTGCCGTTCCAGCTTAAAGGCCGCGTCGCACGCCACGATGCTGTGCAACAGGCGCTGGAGCAGGCCGGGCTGTCCGGCCTATACACCCGCGACCCCGCCACCCTGTCGGGCGGCCAGCGTGCCCGCGCGGTCCTGATGCGGACGTTGCTGGCCGAACCGCTGGCCGTGTTGCTGGACGAACCCTTTGCCAAGCTGAATGCGGGACTGAAAGACGAGATCCGGGCCTTTACCTTCGACCACATCCGCCGCCGTGGCATTCCTGCCCTTCTGGTCACCCACGACATTGAGGACGCAGAAGCCGCCGGCGGTTCCGTCGTGGGGCTGCAAAGCCTGATCTGAAACCCGCGCAAGGCGTCCCTGCAAAGGCCTGTGCAAAACCACCCGGGCCGTCGCACAAGGGAAAGCACCCTTGGCATGGCGCAACACGGCAAAGGGTGGCAAAGAGCGCCAAAGTCCCGGCAAAATTTCTTACCCCACTCAATCTTTGTCAGGAACCTTGGCCTAAACGGTGCTGTACCAGTTCTTGATCCAAGTGGTGCGATCGCAAGCCAGATTGAAATCCCAGCCATCAAAGCCAGTGCAGACGTGTCCTTCGGGGTGGGAGAACTGCTTTACGCCCGCACCGACAGCCGTGGCATCATCGTCGCCGCGAACCCGGTGTTTCGAAGGGTGTCGGGATACGATTGGCCGCAGTTGATCGGCGCGCCGCCCAATTTGTTGCGCCATCCGGCCACTCCCAAAACCGTGCTCCGCATCCTGTGGTCGGCGATCAAGGAAAGGCGACCTGCGGCGGCCTATGTCTGCAACCTGGACGCGGATGGGCAGCACTACTGGGTGCTGGCGATCCTGCTGCCGTCCGACGAACGCTGTCTTTCGGTTCGGATCAAGCCGACGTCCAGCCAGTTTGCTGCAACCCTGCCGCTTTATGCAGATCTTTGCGCCGCCGAAGCCTCTGGCCTGTCTGTCGAGGCAGCGGAAGCAAGCCTTCTGGCCGCCTTGCGAAAGGTGGGTTTTGCGGATTATCGCCAGTTCATGCGCCACGCGTTGGCTGAGGAAACCGCGGCCCGCACTTGCGCCTTGACCCAATCTGCCAAAGAAAACGGGTTTGCGGCGGCCGCAACCTTCGTCGCAAATTCGGCCGAAACGGACGTGGACCGCATCAGAACCAGCCTGTCACAGGTGATCGCCGATCAGGACGCGTTGGTGAACGACTTTGAACGCCTGCGCATTCTGCCGACGAACATGCGCATCCTCGCCTCCCGCTTGGAACCTTCTGGCGGGCCGGTAGGGGCAATTTCGGACATCTACCTGATGATTTCCGAAGATATTTTCGGCAAACTCGGTGCGTTTTCGCAGGGTGAAACCTCGCTCTGCAAGCGCATGTCCGAACGCTTCGAACAGGCGGTGTTCCTGATGACCTGCGCGCAGTTGCAGACTGAAACGCTTGCGGCTATGCGGCGCGAGGATTGGCACGGCTCTGGTATCAACTCCGCCAAAGAGATTGATGTTCTGGAAAAGCTGGCGCGTCGCTACCACGCCAACGCTTTGCAATCGCTCACCGAAGCCGTGGATATGGCCAACAAGATCCATGAAGCCAGCGCTGAATTGCGCCGCGCCATGCTAAGCCTTGCAACGATCACCGTGATGGGCCGGGTTGAAAGTGCGCGCATTGGCGAAGCCGGACTGCGGATCAACGGGCCAATCACCCAACCGCACGACGGCAACACGGTTATCGCCAGGATCCTGAATGCGATTGACGACAGGGCCCATGTCATCAACAACGCAATGCGTCAGATTAACAACACCTTTTCGGCATTCTCTTTGCCGGCAAACCACGCGAGCCGTGCTGTCCCATCCGGACCTTTCGCGGCGGCGTAGACTTGGCAGGAAAAGCCCTGTTTGGCGCCCCAATGGAAAAAGGGCACCACGCGGGTGCCCTTTCTTGGGTCATTCAGCGATATACGCTCAGACGTCAGCGCGATTGCGGCGACGCAGGGCCACCAATCCGCCAATCCCGGCGAGCAACAACGGCAACGATGCCGGAACCGGAACGGCAGAGGTCGTGTTGCCATTCAAAGCCACATAGTCGATGAAAATCGCGTCGCTGTTGCCGTTGCGATCCAGAAACAACGAGACGAAACCATCCGAATTGGCTTGCGCCAGTTGCCCGGCGGACAGCGCGAAATTGAGAACGTTGGTCCCGGTCACGCCCTGTTGCAGCGCCAGAAGACCCGACTGAAGCACGCCATTGAAAGAGGCAAGGGTTGACGACCCGAACACGCCATCCTGAATTCCGCCAATATCAAGGGTCAAAATGGCGTTCGTCAGATTGCCGACGAATGCAAACTTGAACAGGGCGGTCGAACTGACCGGAGCGTAAAGGGCAGAGTTGATGTCGGTCTGTTCCGAGCCATCGGTCGCAGCCATTTCGGTAGCGCTGCGCTGATCTGCAGGGAAGTTTGTCATCGTTACAACGTTGGCATTGTCCGCAATGCCCTCGCCGTAGCCATCGTTGTCGCCAATCATCATGCTGATCGTCGCAGCCTGTCCGGTGCCAGCAAAAGCGAAGAATGCCGCTGCCGCAAGCCAAAGTGCCTTAGTCATTTTTTCCTCCTGTTTTGTTCAAAGCCGTAAAAACACCATTGTCAGTATCATCGACTCAATCGATTCGGTAGCATCTTTTTGATTTTGCACTGCATCGGGGCAATATTTGACTTGAACCTCCCAGAAAATTTCCCTTTGTTTCCAATAGAGAAACAAAAATGGGGATTTTTAGCTCAGGTGATGTTTGTGATCCGGCACTGATTGGATTGAGATCGCCACCGGTATCCGCCGCGTGCCGCATTCGCTCAGACGACCGTGCCACCGGCCAATCGTGTCAACCCAGTCGCTTGCCCCGTTCGCGCCCCTCGTCTATCAGGGGTCAAGGTGGCCGGGACACAAGGGGATTTCATGCGCATTCTGATCACCAATGACGACGGCATCAACGCCGCAGGCCTTGCGGTGCTGGAGGCAGTTGCCGCAACCGTGGCCGGGCCGGACGGTGAGGTTTGGGTTGTAGCACCGGCGTTTGAACAATCCGGCGTCGGCCATTGCATCAGCTACAGCCACCCTGCGCTGATTTCGGAACTCGCGCCACGCCGCTTTGCCACTGAAGGCTCGCCGGCAGATTGCGTGCTGGCCGGCTTGTTCCACGTGATGAAAGATGCCAAGCCCGACCTTGTGCTGTCCGGCGTCAACCGGGGCAACAATGCGGGCGAAAATGTCCTTTATTCCGGCACCATTGGCGGCGCGATGGAGGCGGCATTGCACGGCGTCAAAGCCATCGCCTTGTCGCAATTCTTCGGCCCCGGAAATGCCACCCTCGCCAATCCGTTTGAGGCTTCTGTGGCGCACGGGGCTGCCGTGGTACAGCGTCTGTTGGATAAGGGCCTGTGGGATACCGAGGATTACTGCCTGTTTTACAACGTCAATTTCCCCGCCGTCCCCGCAAATCAGGTCAAGGGCACCAAGGTCGCCAATCAGGGTTTCCGTCGCTATTCCGCCTTTTCGCTGGAGCCGCATCTGTCGCCGACGGGTCGGCAATTTCTTTGGGTCAAAGGCGCCGAACAAGGCCGCGCCACGCTGCCCGGCGCGGATGTCACGGCCATTGTCGATGGTTTTATCTCGGTCACCCCGCTGCGCGCCGACCTGACCGCGCATGACCGCCTGTCTGAACTTGCGGCCGCCTTGGCATGAATGACGCGGGTCAACCCCATGACGATGCGGCAGAGGATGCGGGGGCAGAGCGCAAGATGCGCTTTTTGTTCGCGCTGCGCAGTCATGGCGTGACCAACATCCGCGTCCTGAACGCGATGGAGCGGATCGACCGTGGCGGCTTTGTGCGTGGCCTGTTTGCCGACCGGGCTTACGAGGATATGCCGCTGCCAATCTCTTGCGGCCAGACCATTTCGCAGCCCTCGGTCGTGGGGCTGATGACGCAGGCGCTGGACGTGACACCGCGCGACAAGGTGCTGGAGGTGGGAACCGGCTCGGGCTATCAGGCGGCCATCCTGTCGCTGCTGTGCCGCAGGGTTTACACCGTTGACCGCCACCGCCGTCTGGTGCGCGAGGCGCAGGATATCTTCCGCGATCTGGGCTTGGTCAACATCACTGCTTTCGCCGCCGATGGCAGCTTTGGCCTGCCAGAACAGGCCCCGTTTGACCGGATTATCGTGACCGCCGCCGCAGAAGACCCGCCGGGTCCCCTCTTGGCGCAGTTGAAGATCGGCGGTATCATGGTGGTGCCGGTGGGGCAGTCAGATACGGTGCAAAGCCTGATCAAGGTGACGCGGCTGCAAAGCGGCTACGATTACGAAGAACTTCGCCCGGTGCGCTTTGTACCGCTGGTCGAGGGATTGGGAACCGAATAAAGCCAAGGTGAGGCAGATGAATAATTTGCCTTTGATCGGCTTGGGTTTGGCTTGGGCTTGGAATTGGCTTGGGCTTGGGTTGTGCCCGGGCTTGGGATTGGGTTTGGCTTGAAATAGGCTTGGAATTGCCGAAAGTCTGGCGTGGGTTGGGGTGGGAACTGCAATGCGTTCTTTGACTGGATTTGAAATGTCGCGGTTTTGGATGGGGCTGCCGGTGATGGCGGTCCTTCTGGTTTCGGCCTGCGCCAACAGAGGCGCGTTGGACTGGGACATGCGCAACAACGATGGCGCCACCAGCGCGGCGGTGGAGCAGGCCTCCTCCGCCCGGCCCAGTGCCGACCGCAATGGCGTGATCTCTTATCCCGGCTATCAGGTCGTGGTGGCGCGGCGCGGTGATACGGTGACATCGGTTGCGGCGCGGCTGGCCATTTCGGCCGATCAGTTGGGGTCGTACAACGCGTTGCGGGCCAGTGATCCGCTGCGTGCAGGTGAGATTCTGGCCTTGCCGGTGCGTGTCTCGGCGGACCCGGCGGCCTTGCCTGCGGAAAACCTGAGCGGAACCGAGCCTGCGGCTGGCGGAATTGATGTGGCGGCGATTGCAACCTCGGCCCTGGACAAGGTCGGCTCCGGTTCGACCAGCGGCACCACGGGTACAACCGCAGCCCCTGCTGCGAATAACCTGCCCTTTGCCAGCCAAGGCTCCGGTCCGGTGCCGGTGCGCTATCAGGTCAAGCGCGGTGAGACGGCCTTTACGATTGCGCGCAACTTCAACATCTCGGCCAAGGCGCTGGCGGATTGGAACGGGCTGGGACCGGACCTTTCGGTGCGCGAAGGCCAATATCTGATCATTCCGACCCCTGCCGATGTGCAGCGTCTGCCGACTGGGGACAGCGTCGATACCACATCCTTGCCCGGTCAGGGATCGACGACGCCGATGCCACCCTCGACCAAACTGCCCCTGCCGGTCGAAAAAACCGTCAGTGCCGCCGACGCCGCCAAGCAAACCCTGCCCGCCCCGGATTTGAGCGCGGGCCGCACCACGGCCTCGGCTGCGGCGATGGCGATGCCGGTCGATGGCAAGATCATCAAACCCTATGACGGCAAAACCAATCAGGGCATCGATCTTGCAGCCACAGCAGGCGCGCCGGTTCATGCGGCCCAGGCTGGAACCGTGGCCGTGATCACGCATGATCCGGCAACCGGCGCACTGATCATCATCCTGCGCCATGAGAGCGGGCTGCTGACGGTCTACGCCGGGCTGGACTCGGCCTCGGTTGAAAAAGATGCCGTGATCAAACGCGGTCAGACCATCGGCACCGTCAAAGGCGGCTCACCGGCCCAGATGCACTTTGAAGTGCGGCAAGGCCAGCAATCGGTGGACCCGATGACCTATCTTCGATAGGGGCCTTGCGGCTTGGGCTTTCGTCGCCCGTAGACCCCCTGCTAGGTATTTCCCAAGGCGCACGTTCCGCGGAATGAAATTGCGACGGGATTTCACACGAAGAATGCTGCGCAACCTATTGACTTGGATGGCGATTAGGTGAGCGCCGCCGTTGAAAAAGCCTTGGCGCGGGGTGTCAAAGACTGATGCCCTCACGTGCGGCAAGGTCGCAAAAGAATTGCCAGGCGACGCGGCCAGACCGGGACCCTCTGGTTGCCTGCCATTCGATCGCCTCGGCGCGCAGGCGGTCGGCGGGGATGCTTAGGCCATGGGCCGCACAATAGCCGTCGATCATCGCAAGGTAGTCGTCCTGGGTGCAGGGGTGAAAGCCCAGCCATAGGCCAAAACGGTCGGAAAGCGATACTTTCTCCTCCACCGCTTCGCCGGGCATGATGGCGGTGGAGCGTTCGTTCTCGATCATCTCACGCGGCATCAGATGGCGGCGGTTGGAGGTGGCGTAGAACAGGACGTTTTCGGGGCGGCCTTCGATGCCGCCATCCAGCACCGCTTTCAGGGATTTGTAGTGCTGGTCGTCGTTGGAAAATGACAGGTCATCGCAAAACAGGATGAACCGGCAGGCACTGGCGCGCAGCTGCGACAGCAGGCGCTGAACCGAAGGCAGGTCCTCGCGGCTGAGTTCGACGATTTTCAAGTCATAACCCTCGGCCCGCACCGTGGCATGAACAGCCTTGACCAGAGAGGATTTGCCCATCCCCCGCGCGCCCCACAACAGCGCGTTGTTGGCGGGCAGGCCACGCGCAAAGTGCCGGGTGTTTTCCATCAAAGTGTCGCGCGAACGGTCGATGCCAACCAACAGGCCCAGATCAACGCGCGAGACTTTGGCCACAGGCTCCAACCGGTCAGGAGACGTATGCCAGACATAGGCTGCGGCGGTGAAATCGGGCGGGCCAAGCGGCTGCGGCGCCAACCGTTCCAGCGCCGCCGCGATGCGTTCAAGCGTCCCGATCCGGCCGGGGCTCATGCGTCGTCCTCCGGCTCCCATGTCCCATCAAGGATCGCCTGCTTTTTGCGCTGCGCTTCAAAGTAGACG
Source organism: Rhodobacterales bacterium (assembly GCA_038231395.1). Classification (GTDB taxonomy): domain Bacteria; phylum Pseudomonadota; class Alphaproteobacteria; order Rhodobacterales; family Rhodobacteraceae; genus Stagnihabitans. The sequence goes on along the minus strand of JBBRLL010000004.1, from coordinate 7,089 downwards.
ATGATCCAGATCGAAATTTCGTACAGCGGGTAGATCGCGCCAAACAGGATCATCATCGAGGTGACATCGGGCGGGGCAATCATCGAGGACAGGATCATGATGCCGACCACCGCGTATTTGCGGGTGGCTTTCAGGCCTTTGGATCCGATCAACCCGGCACGGCCCATCAGGGTCAGCAGGACTGGCAGTTGAAAGCAAAGACCGAAGGCCATCAAAAACTGCATGGTCAGGGCGAAAAACGCTTCAACCGAACCTTGGAAGACGACGCCCTTGGGCACCTCTGCCAATGGATTGGCGCTTTGCATGGCCACTTTGAAGCTGTCCTGAAAGCCCAGGAAAAAGTGAAAGGCATAGGGCAGCACAACCAGATAGGCAAAGCCCGCGCCCAAGGCGAACATGATGGGCGAAGCCAGCAGGAAGGGCAGGAACGCGCCTTTCTCGTTCTTGTAAAGGCCCGGCGCGATGAACCGCCACATCTGGAAGGCGATCACCGGAAAGGCCAGCACGAAGCCGCCCCACATGGCGATCTTCAGGGTGACAAAAAAGCCCTCCTGCACCTTGATCAGCACAAAGCCGCATTCCTGATGCAGGTCCGCAAGGGCGTTGCACATCGGCTTGGACAGGAAGGCGAACACGTATTCCCACAGCAGATAGCAGATGAAAAACGCCACGATATAGGCGGCAATCGAAATCATGATCCGGTTGCGCAGCTCTTTCAGATGCTCCATCAGCGGGGCGGCGCTGCCCTCAAGCTCATCGGTCTGGGTCATGCGTCTTTTGCCTTCTTCGCCGGTTTTCGAGCGGCTTTCCTGGGTTTTTCAACGTCGGGAACGGGTCCTGTGGCGATCTCTTCAGTGGAAACCCTGGCCTGAGCCTTGGGTTTCGCCGCCCGTTTGAGTGGTGCGGGCGCGGCCTTGACCGGCGTGACAGGTACCACCGGTGCAGCGACATAAGTGCCAGCTTCAATCGCCTTCAGCTTTTCGGTTTGCTCTGCCAGAACCTGCGTGCGCAAGGCTTGTTTGTCGATCAGGGCCTGCGTGGCCGGGCCATGGATCGTAAGCTCTGGGTCCGCCACAAGGGCTGCCAGATCATCGGCAGCCTCTGCATTCGGCGTGGCCGGGATCGGCGGCGGCGTCATGCTGCGGGCGGGCATGGTCGCGGCCCCGGTCGGCGAGGGCCGGGCGGCGTTCTTGATCGGATCCCACTTTTCAAACTTGTTGGCAGCCTCACGCACCGCGTCCAGCCCCAGTGACTTGGCAGAGGTTGCAGCCTTCAGATCATCGGCCGCCTCTTTCATGCCCGATTGTTTTGCGGCATCCTCCATGGCGCGCGAAAACTCGCGGCTCATCTGGCGCAGCTTGGAGGTAAAGCGCCCAAGCTGGCGGAACATGTCAGGCAGGTCTTCGGGGCCGATCACGATCAGCGCCACGAACCCGATAAGAATAAGCTCGGCCCAGTTGAGATCAAACATGCTTTGTCAGATCAGACTTTGGTCTTGTCTTCCACCGGGGTCACGTCTTTGACGACGATGACCTCACCGGCTTCGGGCTCTTTGACGGGCTCAGTGGCGCCTTCGCCCATGCCCTTCTTGAAGGCCGTGATGCCCTTGCCCACTTCGCCCATCAGGGACGAGACTTTGCCCTTGCCGAACAGGACCAGTACCACGGCGGCGATGACGATCAGCTGAATGGGGCCCATAGCGTGCATGAGAATTCCTCCGGAAGGCCGCGGGGTGCGGCGGTTGTTTTGGCCAGCAGAGGCCAAGCCGCCTCGGTGTGCAAGCCGGATGACGCGGCGGTCTTGGCTTTTACCGGGCTTACTGCCATAAAAATGTCAGTAGCCTCCTGCAATCGAAGTGGTGCCCAGACCATGCCGCAGGATTATCCAGTCTGCGGATCAGGGAAACCAAAAGCCGAAATGCCTGCAATGCCCAAATCTACAGTCTGTTTGATCTTTCATGCTGCCAAAATCAAGGTAATCGCCCGCCATGGCCCGCTCTGACCGCCTGTTTGACCTGATCCAGATCTTGCGCGACGGGCGGCTGCACCGTGCGGCCGATCTGGCGGAGGCCTTGCAGATATCAACCCGGACCATCTGGCGCGACATGGGTGTGCTGTCGGCCTCTGGCATGCCAGTGGAGGGGGAGCGAGGCGTGGGCTACATTCTGCGCGCCCCGATCACCTTGCCGCCCATGATGCTGACCCCGGCCGAGATGCTGGCGCTGCGCCACGGGGTCCGTCTGGTGGCCGAGGGGGCGGAGCCTATGGCAAGCGCTGCCCGCACCCTCGCCGCCAAGATTGCGATCATGGCGCCAACTTTAGCGCCCGGTTCACGCGACGATCCCGAAGGAGAGGATATTTTCGCCCCCCGCGTACCAGAACCGGTCCGATCCGTCCCGCACCTGCCCGTGCTGCGCAAGGCCATCCGCCAATCCGAACGTTTGACTGTGGTGCTTCTGGATGGCCAAGGCCAGTTGACCCAACGCGACATCCGCCCCTTGGCCCTTTCGCTGTCAGGCCGGGTCTGGACGCTGGCCACCTGGTGCGAAACCAAAGCGGAGTTCGCGGAATTCGGCCTGGATCGTTTGCTGGACATCGTCCCGCGCGGCGAGACCTTTCCGCGTGAAACCGGCAAACGACTGGCCGATTTCCGCAAATGGCAGGCGATGGTGGGGTAAGGGGAACCGGCATCGTGGAATGACAAAGACCTTCGCCCCAAACGGCGCCACCGACATATGTTGACGCGGACGCGCCAGACCGGTCAGCGGTTTGAACTGAAGCAATCTCACCGCCTTCAATCCTGACACCCGTCCCGCACGCCGGGCATGCTCCTCAAGCGGCAAAGACAAAGCACCTGTCGCGGCGGATCATCAGCCAAAGCGCGGTGCCGGGTTTGGGCAAAAACACCCCGGGAACCGCCGTCGTCAGGGTAGAGCCGTCAAATTCCATCCGAAACTCCACCAGACTTTCATGCCCCAGAAAACGGGCGCGGGTCACTGTGCCACGTGCGGCGGTGCCATCCTGCGGCGTAGGGTTCGGGCCGCGCCCGGCCCGGTCAAAGTCAATCTTCAGATGCTGCGGGCGGATCACGATGTCCACTTTGCCGTCATCGTCAAGGCCCGGCGTCAGAAACACACCGAACGGAGTTTCGGTCAGCGCCCCGCGAGAGGTGCCACGGATCACGTTGATATCGCTGAAAAAGCCCGCCGCTTCACGGTCCACCGGGGCGTTGTAGATGTTATAGGGCGCGCCTCTTTGCACGATGACACCGGCGCGCATCAGGGCGATTTCATCAGCCATCCGCATCGCCTCGTTCGGCTCGTGGGTCACCAGCAGAACGGCGGCACCCTCCTCTTTCAAAAGGTCCAGAGTGGCGTCGCGAATGCCGTCGCGCAGGCGGTTGTCCAGGCCGGAAAACGGCTCGTCCATCAGCATGACCTGCGGGCGCGGCGCAAGGGCGCGGGCCAAAGCCACGCGCTGCTGTTCGCCGCCCGAAAGCTCATGCGGGTGTTTCACGCCAAAGCCTGAAAGGTTCACCTTTTCAAGCAGTTCGCCTACGCGCCGCTGCCGGGTGGCGGCGTCTGAGCGCAGGCCGAAAGCGATATTGCCCGCCACGGTCAGATGCGGGAACAGGGCGAAATCCTGAAACATCAGGCCCACGCCACGCGCCTCGGGCGGGGTGTTGCGGGCAGGCCCGAACACCTCTGCGCCGTCAATCAGGATGCGGCCTTGATCGGGCGTCTCTACCCCGGCAATCATCCGCAGAGTTGTGGATTTGCCGCAGCCAGAGGGGCCAAGCAGGCAGGTCACCTGCCCCGCCTCTACCGTCAACGACAGGTCATCAACCACAGCGCGACCGCTATAGCTGCGGGTCAGGGATTGAACGACAAGGCGCGGCGGCTTGGGCAAGGGCAGGTCCTTGGGCGATTTCACGGCAAGGGCTATCAGGCGCGGTCGGGTGCTGCAAGTGAGGGGAAAAGCGCCTTGGACCTGACAGAAGCCGGGCTTCGTCGCCCCTTCACCGTGCCCGGCAGTCACCGGTAACGAGCAAAGGCTGCCCAAGCGGGCCCGCGTGCCACAACGCTTTCACCGCGCCAGAACCAGCTCTGCTTTCAGCCCCCCCAACATCTCACTTTGGCCAAGCCGTAGGGTGCCACCGTGGGTGCGGGCGATGTCAGCGGCAATCGACAGGCCAAGGCCGACCCCACCGCCCCGGTTGGGATTGCGGGCGGCGTCCAGCCGCGTGAAGGGCAACAGCGCCTCCTCACGGCGCGCTTCGGGGATGCCCGGGCCGTCATCGTCCACCACCAGCCGCAGGGTCCGTTCTGTCAGGGCATAGCTGATCACCCCCCGGCTGCCATAGCGCACGGCATTGCCCAAAAGGTTCTCCAGCGCGCGCGCCACCGCTTGCGGGCGCATCCGGACCATGCCGCTGCCCTGACAGGCCCCCAACGTCACCGCCAGACCCCCGCGCCGGGCCTTTTCCACCACAAGATCGACCAGAAGCGCCGGGTCCACCAAGGCGGAGTTTTCCATCACATCGCCTCTGGCAAAGGCAAGGAATTCGTTTACCAACCGCTCCATATCCTCGACATCGCCCTTCAGCGCCCGGGTTTCGGAGTCTTCGTCCAGCAAAGACAGTCCCAGCTTCAGTCGCGTCAAAGGCCCGCGCAGATCGTGGCTGACGCCGGACAGCATCAGGGTGCGCTGTTCAATCTGGCGTTCGATCCGGGCGCGCATGTCCAGAAACGCGGTGCCCGCTGCCCGCACTTCCAAAGCGCCGCGCGGCCTGTAAGGCACGCTTTGGCCGCGCCCAAAGGCCTCTGCCGCCGCAGCCATCCGGGTGATCGGCACCAGTTGGTTGCGCAGAAAGGCAAAGGCCACCGCTGTCATCAGGACCGAGGCCAGGCCCATCACCACCAAAAGCTGATGCGGATTGCTGGCCGAAACCCTGATGCGCGGCATTTGCGCAAGCATGACGCCGTACCGCGTTGATATCCAAAGCTGAACCTCACGCGGGTTGGTTTGCAGGTCAACCGATATCAACTCTGGAAAGGCGTCGTGCATGGTTGATCCAACCGCGCGCCCGGAGAGGTCCCAGAAGTCACGCAGGTCGGCGGGTGGCGGCTGGCCTTTGGCGGGCAGTGATACCACCATTTCAAACGCGTCACCGACTTTGCGCGCGCTGTCGTCGGCAGCGGCGAGATCCGGGGCAGAGGTGACCTCATCCACAAGATATTGCGCCTGCAAGGCCACGGCTTGCGACAGTTGCTGGGTGACCCCGTCAAAGTGGCGCTGGATGAAGATGATCGAAACGATCAGCTGGATCGCCACCACCGGCACCACCAATATAAGTGCTGCCCGTCCGTACAGGCTGCGCGGCAAGTAGGATTTGAGTTGGAACGCCATAGCTTTAATCTTAGCCAAATCGCAGGGTAGGGGGAACCGCTTTTACGATGTCGCGTGAAGGATGGTTGGGGCATTCTGAACGCCGCAGATATGCCAGCTCCGTTCCGGGCAAGAACCATCGGGTTTAAAGGGACCCGCCGATTGCGCTTGAGATGACCCACCAACCGCGCAATCGTGCGGTGACCCGAAAGGACGCCGCCCATGCCCGCATCTGCAATCCTTACTCTGCGCGCCAACAACCCCGGCCCCTTCACCGGCGCAGGCACCAACACCTATATTCTCGGCGGCGATGAGGTGGTTGTCGTTGACCCCGGTCCGGACGTGACGGCCCATCTGGCAGCGATCCTGGCGGCGATTGCCGGTCGCCGGGTTGCGGCAATCCTTGTCACCCATGCGCATCTGGACCACACGGCCCTTGTCCCCCGCCTTGCTCACCTGACCTGGGCAGAGGTTCTGGCTTTTGGCGGGGCAGAGGCCGGGATCAGCCCCTTGATGCGCCAGCTTGCCGCCGAGGGTCTGACAGGCGGCGAGGGTTGCGACCATTCCTTTGTGCCGGACCGGACTGTGGTGGATGGCCAGATCCTGCACCTCGCGGGCGCGCAGATACAGGTGATCCACACGCCGGGCCACATGGGCAACCACATCTGTCTGGCGCTGGACGATACGTTGCTGTCAGGCGATCACGTGATGGGTTGGTCCACCTCGATCGTCTCGCCGCCAGAGGGCGACATGGGGGCCTACATGCGGTCGTTGGCCAAGTTGACGGAGTTTGAACCGAAGGCCGGCAATCTGGACGGCCGCAATCTGGACGGCCGCAATCCGGCCCCGCCCAATCCGGCCCCGCCCAATCAGGCCACCGACAAACCAGACCTGCGGCACTGGGCGCAGTTCCTGCCTGGCCACGGCGCCCCTATCACCGACCCGATGGCCCGCCTGTCCGAACTGATCGCCCACCGGCTGGGACGTGAAGCGGCAATCGTGCAAGCGCTTTCCGCCAGCGGCGCGGCAACGGCAATACAGCTTGCTCTGCACATCTATACCACCACGCCGCCGGCGCTGTTGCCCGCCGCTGCCCGCAATGTCCTGGCTCATCTGATCGACCTGCAAAGTCGCGGAGTTGTGAACGCCGCGCCGGACGCTGAACCCCGGCCTTTCATCGACCGCCGCTTTGCCCTTGGCGTAAGCCGCGCGTGAATGCCGCAGCCACCTGCCCCTATGCTCCGGCAGGACCAAGCCACAGGCCGCATTTTTCCCCTCAACCCCTCTTGCCGCCTCCAAACACCCTTGCTATAGCAACCCCATGTTCCGGCGTAGCTCAGCGGTAGAGCAGCTGACTGTTAATCAGCTGGCCGTAGGTTCGATCCCTACCGCCGGAGCCAACTAAATCAAGGGGTTAGCTTGAAAAGGCTAGCCCCTTTTTGTTGCATGAAAACGGCGTTCGGCATCAGGTGATCTGCTATGCCTTTGCGGATTTTCACAGATCGCCAAATCCGCGTGCCAATCCCTCACCTATGTCCGGCATTTCGCCCGTCAGTTCACCAGGGTCTGTTGACGTTTGAGGATTCCCAAATCACCTGCTGACTGATTCAAGGTTGCCAACATGGGAGGCAACCTTGATCCGCACCGTTCTGACTGACACCCAATGGGCAACCATCGCGCCGCACTGCCTTGGTCGCGAAAG
>JBBRLL010000003.1:0-136508 GCA_038231395.1 Rhodobacterales bacterium | reverse complement strand
CGGGATGATCTCAGACGAAGGCGGCAGTGTCAGCAGGACAGCTCAGAACGAAACCATCACCAGACCCGCCATCGTGCGGCCGATTCCGCACGCCGAAAAGCGCTTGACAGGGACGGCCCCGTTACCGAAGTCTGGAGCCTAGCGCCCCAGCCAACGTTCCGGATGAAAGCACGATTTGCACGGTATTGGGCAGATCGCTTCTGCGCAGGTTGCCGACTGCAGCGCCGGTGCGGGACCGAAATCGGTCGGGATATCGGGGAAATTCAGTGTACCTGACCACGAAAGGCATGCTGTTCGACCCAGACCCATGGTGACGTAATAGAATACCTTGACGCCGCGCCCGAAGGCACCGGACCGATTGTCACAACCGTTGGCACAAAGATTTCAGGGAAGAAGTAAGGCCCGGCGGTTCCTTTCGCCGGGCCTTTGTGATGGATCAGACGAAGATCGAGAAGGATCCGGAGGTTTCCTGGAACGTGATATCGCTGACGTTCAGGGCTGCCCCATCGACGTAAATCTTGTCGCCGTCGCCAACCAGCGTGATCACTATGGCCGTTCCATTGTCGATGATGGATTTCACCGACGCCCCCGCCTCCAGCACCACAACGTCCTCGTGGGCGTGGTAGTCCGTGATATGGTCGATGCTGCGCACGCCGCTGCGGCTGTCGGTGCCGAAGATGAAGGCGTCGCGGTCGGCGCCACCGGTCAGCCGGTCATTGCCGTCAAAGCCACGGATCGCATCGCTGCCTGCGGTGCCAACCAGAACATCGGCGCGCGCGGTGCCATTGATCACGTTGATCGAGGGCAAGGGCGGCGGTGGCGGGACGTTGTCGCCTCCACCATTGACGACGGGCCCGCTTTGGAAGGTAAAGCCGACCTGAGCCCAGCTCAGGTTGTGGTCAAAGGCCACGCTGCTCAGAACCGTGGCCACATCGGCAATCGTATGACCCGAGGCGGCAAGGGCGGCCTTGTCAAAGAAGTAGCTGCCGAAATTGGTATAGCCGGAATAGCTCAGACTTTGCAGCGTCTCCACCGCACCCAGAACCGAACCATCCTTGAATTGCAGCGTGGTCAGGGATTCGCTGTAAGACGACCCGGTCGAGGAATAAACGTCCCGGGTCACAGTCGCGCCGACATCGCTTGTGATCAGTTCCTGTGCAGGTGTCGCCGCATTGCCGCGCACCAGATCGGTGTCCAGAAGATGCACTGTGCTGACGCCGGCCGAAAGCACCTGACTGCCAAACGCCTGGGTCGAAAAGACCTGAGCGGCATAGGTGTTGGCGTCTTCGGGTTGCAGTCCATACTGGATCGGCGAAATCTGGTCGACAGCGCCGATGTTCAGGGTTGCGCTGGCGGAGGTGTGGGTGCTTGCGGCGAAGTTGGTGTTGAACGGGGCAAGGGCGTAGCTGTTGCCGCCGACCGAAAACACCAGAACCGTAAAGCTGCCGGCCTCTGTCACCAGAAGTGTTGCGCGCAATTCCGGGACCACTGTGGCGATCAATGTGCCGTTGATCAGCAGGTTCGCAGCCTCTCCCGAGGTCAGCGACAGGCCATCATTGCCGCCTTGCTCAAGGTCTCGGGTGGTCAGCACAACCTTTTCCAGCGTGGTGCCGGTCGGGATTTTACCTCCGGCCCCCAAGGTCAGGCCGGACAGGCGGAAGACGTTTCCTTCAAAATTCGTCGTCGTCATCTGGTTCTCCCTTTGGTTTTACGCCGTTCCGACCGAAAAGCCGAATTGGGCGCATTGGCGCGTCGGCAGGTGCGATGTTGGCGTTACAGGTCGCTACCCTCGGAGTGCGCGACGTGATCGGGCGTGATCTTGCGTGAACGGGAGTTGGTTTTGGTGCGCCTGCAAAGCCAGCAGTCTGGTCTGCCGCACCTCGGACCGCGGTAGTCCGGCGAAGGGCGACACGTCCGGCGGCGGCAATGACCGCGCTAAAGGTATCATTTGTAACACCGCCAATCCCGTGGCAAACCTGAACTTCAAGGATCAGCCCAAAGCGGAGCAGGCAGATGACCGAAGTCACCCAACAGATGATCGACGATTTTCAGCGCGAAGGCGTGGTGTTGGTCAAGGGCCTTTGGAAAGACTGGGTGCCGCAGATTGCCGCCGGGATCGAGCGCAACATGGCCGAACCGGGGCCCTATGCGGCCGAAAACCTGAAACCCGGCGAACCTGGCCGTTTCTTTGATGATTATTGCAACTGGGACCGGATACCGGAATTCCGCGAGGTGATCTTTGGGTCCGACGTGGCAGAGGTCGCCGCAAAGCTGATGCATTCCGCGCGCGTGCAGATGTTTCACGACCATGTGCTGGTCAAGGAACCCGGCACGTCGAAGCCTACGCCGTGGCATCAGGACGGGCCGTATTACTTCGTAAAAGGCCGCCAGACGGTCAGTTTCTGGTCGCCGGTGGATCCGGTGAAAGAGGCATCGTTGCGCTGCGTTGCGGGCTCTCACCTCTGGCCGAAAGAGGTGCTGCCCAAGCGCTGGCTGTCGGACACCTCGTTCTATCCGGACCCGGAGAAATACATGGACGTGCCGGACCCCGACGCACAGGACATGCCGGTTCGCGAATGGCAGATGGAGCCGGGCGACGCGGTGGCCTTTGATTACCTGACGTTGCACGGCGCGCGCGGCAATCAGGCCGGCACCCGGCGGCGGGCCTTTTCGTTGCGGCTGGTCGGCGAGGACGCACGCTATGTCGAACGCCCCGGCCCGACTTCTCCCCCCTATCCGGGGCACGGCATGGTGGCAGGACAGCGCCTGCGCGAGGATTGGTTCCCGGTGCTGCGCGGCTGATCCGGGGCTGTGGGGTCCAGTGGTATGAAACCCGACGGCTTGAAAGCAAACCTTGCTGAAGATGAATGTCGGACAAAAGGGTCAAGGATCGGGTGCGGCACGGCGACTGTGTCTGGCTTTGGCTTTTGGAAACTGCGGCCACCTCAGATGCTTGCCCTGAACCAGAGAGTGCGGGCGCGTGTTCCTCATTGGCGATCCAAAGGCCAAAGGATTGGGCCGCTCGGTCTCGTCATATCAGTGTCACCCAAGCCCTCGCGATGGCTAAGCCATGCGCATCGGCCTTTATTCCTTGGGTTTGCTCCATCTGTGGCAGGGCTGCCAGCCAGCCCGGCCACATCCGCTCTGATGCCTCCGGAAAGGTCCGCGCCCAATCGCGGGCCACGGCGCGAGAGGCTTCGAAGTGGAACTGCATCCCATAGCCTGCACGGCCATGACGGATACATTGCAAGGCTGCTTTGGCGGTGCTGGCCAGATGAGCGGTGTTGGGCGGCAGGGTGAAAGTGTCAGAATGCCACTCGAAAATCGGAAACGGGTCGGGCAGCCCTGCAAGCACCGGGTCGTTGGTGCCGGGTAAAACGGTCACGTTGCACCAGCCGAACTCTCGCGCCGTGCCCAGATGGTTGGTGGCGCCAAGGCCGCGTGCCAGAAGCTGCGCGCCAAGGCAGATGCCAAGGGTGGCTGTGCCCTTCGCGGCCTCGTTCGCCAGAAGATCTGCCAGCCGTGGCAGATAGGGGTGGACCCTGTCGTCAAGGGCGGATTGTTCGCCGCCAAAGCTGATCAGCGCGTCAAAGCACCCGTCCGGCAGAATGCCATCCTGCCATGGGCGGTAGATATCGACCAACGCCCCCACCTCATGCAGCGCCACGCCGACCTGCCCATGGTGGGTCACCCTCGTATTTTCGACAATCGCCACCCGCATCTGCCACCTCTTTGCCCGATTCCCGCATCCTGTCGAACAGGTCGCCGCTTTCAACCCCATTTGGCCCGATTGGACTTGCCATTCCAACCGCGAAGTGAAAAGGCAAGCCGTCAAACGAACACTCCCGCCCAACCCGAATGGAGGCTTTCATGGAGATTCGCGAGGCATTGACCTTTGATGACGTTCTACTGGTTCCGGCGGCAAGCTCTGTCCTGCCTTCGGATGCCGATACGTCAACGTTTGTCACCAAATCGATCCGGATGAACATTCCTTTGCTGTCGTCCGCGATGGACACGGTAACCGAGGCGCGGATGGCAATTGCCATGGCGCAGGCGGGCGGAATAGGCGTGATCCATCGCAATCTGGATCTTGAGGCGCAGGCGCGTGAGGTGCGGCGGGTCAAGCGGTTTGAGTCCGGTGTCGTCTATGCGCCAATCACTTTGCGCCCCGATCAGACCCTGGCCGACGCCAAAGAGCTGATGGACCGTTACAACATCACCGGCTTTCCGGTGGTTGATGAGCAGAACCGGGTCGTGGGGATTGTCACCAACCGCGACATGCGCTTTGCCAGCGATGACCGCACGCCGGTCAGCGCCATGATGTCATCGGACAACCTGGCCCTGCTGCGCGAGCCGATTGACCGCGCCGCTGCCATCGGCCTGATGAAACAGCGTCGGATCGAAAAGCTGCTGGTGACCGACGCGCATGGTCATCTGACCGGGCTGTTGACGCTGAAAGACACCGAAAAGGCGGTGTTGAACCCGCACGCCTGCAAGGATGAAATGGGACGGCTTCGGGTCGCTGCGGCCACTACTGTGGGCGATGCAGGTTTTGAACGCTCGCAGGCGTTGATTGATGCGGGCGTCGATATGGTGGTGATAGACACCGCACATGGCCATTCCGATGGGGTGGCCCGAGCGGTCGAGCGGATCAAACGGCTGTCAAACACCGTGCAAGTGGTGGCCGGCAATGTGGCCACGGCTGAGGCCACGCGCGCTTTGATCGGCGCAGGTGCCGATGCGGTGAAGGTGGGGATCGGGCCGGGCTCCATCTGCACCACGCGGATCGTGGCCGGAGTGGGCGTGCCGCAACTGACCGCCATCATGGATTCGGCACAGGCAGCCGGTGATATTCCCGTCATAGCGGACGGCGGTATCAAGTTTTCCGGCGATTTTGCCAAGGCAATCGCTGCGGGTGCATCTTGTGCGATGGTAGGCTCTGCCATGGCGGGCACCGACGAGTCGCCGGGTGAGGTGATCCTGTGGCAGGGGCGGACCTTCAAGGCTTACCGCGGCATGGGGTCTTTGGGTGCCATGGCCCGCGGCTCCGCCGACCGGTATTTCCAGAAAGATGCCGCCTCTGACAAGCTGGTGCCAGAGGGGATTGAGGGTCAGGTGCCCTACAAAGGATCGGCCGCCGCCGTCATTCACCAGATGGTCGGCGGTTTGCGGGCGGCGATGGGTTATACCGGCAACGGCACGATTGCCGCGATGCGCGAGAACTGTCAGTTCGTGCGCATCACCGGGGCGGGCTTGAAGGAAAGCCATGTCCACGACGTGCAGATCACCCGCGAAAGCCCCAACTACCGGGTCGGCTGATGCGCGCGCTGATCACAGGAGCTGGTGCTTCGGGCGGCATTGGCATGGCCTGCGCGCGTGCTTTGGGGCGGGATGGCTATTCCCTTGTGATTACAGGTGCTTCTGGTCGTATCTTCGCACGGCATGCTGAACTCGTGTCGGAAGGGTTTGACGTGGTGGCGCATCAGGGCGATCTGACCGAAGGAGTCGAGGTCGCCCGGCTTGCCCTGATCGCGGGTCAGGTGGATGTGCTGGTCAACAATGCCGGAATGGGCACGCAGGACGAGCCTGCGACGGCCACAAAATTCCTCGACATTTCGGCTGAGGCATGGCGGCGAGCCATGGACATCTCTTTGACCTCAGCCGTGAATGTCACGCGCGCGGTGCTGCCTGGGATGGTGTCGCGCGGCTACGGTCGGGTCATCATGATGGCTTCGGTTACCGGGCCGTTGGTGTCGGACCCCGGCGCAAGTGCGTATTCCGCCGCGAAAGCCGCGATGGTTGGGTTGACCCATGCCCTTGCGTTGGAGGTGGCCGCCGCCGGCGTGACCGTCAATGCGGTGGCACCGGGTTGGATTGCGACGGAAGCGACCAAGAATGGCAATTTTGCCGCCGCACGCAAATCGCCCATGCGCCGCGCCGGACGACCGGAAGAGGTGGCGCATGTGGTGGCCTTCCTCGCCTCAGCTGGCGCATCTTATGTGAATGGCGCCACTCTTGTCGTCGATGGTGGCAATATCCTGCAAGAGCGCAAGGCGTGACCCCCGCCGCACGTGTTTCTGGCGCGATTGAGGTCTTGGACCTGATCCTGTCAGGCGCCTCTGCCGAAGTGGCGCTGACCAACTGGGGCCGGGCCAACCGCTATGCCGGGTCAGGCGACCGTGCGGCGATACGCGACCACGTTTTTACGGCGCTGCGTTGCCGGGCTTCCTTTGCCGCTTGGGGTGGCGGCTTGACAGGGCGCGGCCTGATGCTGGGCGCTTTTCGTGCATCTGGTCAAGAGGTTACGTCAATCTTCTCAGGTGAAGGCCACGCCCCGGCCAAAGTCGCCGATGAAGCCGGTACCATGCCCAAGGGTTATGCAGCCCTTGACTGCCCTGATTGGCTTGGTCCCCGGCTTGAAGCGTCATTGGGCCCTGATTTTGTCCCGGTGATGCAGGCCCTGCAACGCCGTGCCCCGGTCTTTTTGCGCGTCAACACCGTCAAGGGAAAGCGCGAGGCGGCGCAGGCGGCCTTGCTATCCGATGAAATTGTCTCAAGTCCAGTGGAATGGGTGAACACCGCGCTGGAAATCACACAGAACGCTCGGAAAATCCAAACCAGTCAAGCCTACCTGACCGGATTGGTGGAATTGCAGGACGCCTCCAGCCAGTCGGTGGTGGCCAGCCTGTATCTGACGCCAAATGCCAAGGTGCTGGATTATTGCGCGGGCGGTGGGGGCAAAACGCTGGCGCTTGCGGCACGGGGGGCAAAGGTTTGGGCGCATGACGCCTATCCGGCCCGGATGACAGATCTGCCCGACCGCGCGACCCGTGCGGGGCTGCGGGTCATGATCACGCAAAACCCCGAAGAAACAAAGCCCTATGACCTGATCCTCACAGATGTGCCGTGTTCCGGTTCTGGCTCGTGGCGGCGCGATCCTGCCGGGAAATGGGCGCTGACCGCAGCGCGTCTGGCGGAGTTGACCGTCATTCAGGCGCAAATCCTTGACGCCGTGGTGACCATGGTGCGCCATGACGGCACCTTGGCCTATGCCACATGCTCGCTGCTGGCAGAGGAGAACGAGGATCAGATCGCCGCATTTCAGACCCGCAATCCGGGATGGACACTGAAAACCCAACGCCGATTCTCTCCGCTTTCGGGGGGCGACGGGTTCTTTTTGGCGACCTTGACGCGCGGATAACCGCGTAAGCGCAACTCTTAGTTGTTTTTTGGGACAATCTCGGCCACGATCAGGCGGCGGTTAAGTCATGCTTAACACTTCTGTCGCGCTATAGGCGGCATGGCGCACAGAACGACGAGTCCGGGGGGTTGCGGTGATCGGTAAAGGGGCTGACGTGAGCAGCGCATTTGACAGGCGTCAAAAGATGTCTCCCTCGTTGCTGCTGCTGGCGGCGTCGGTTGCCTGCGTGGTGGCCGTGGTGCTTGCGCCAACAGCTTTGGTGCGCGCGGGGTCTGGACTGGCTGGGCTGACGTTTGTCTTTGTCGTGCTGGGGCTGAAACTTCGGTCCACGATTGCCAACCGGGACGCGGTGCAACGCCGCAGCAACCTGATCACTTTGGTCGGTCAGGATGCCACGCCCTGTTTCATGACCGATCATGTCGGGCAAATCCAGTATCAGAACGCGAGCGCAGAGACCCGCTTTCAGGTGCAAGCCGGGGCGACGCTGGTTTCGGCACTTGGTCAGCACTTTGCATCGCCGTCGTCGATCTTGTACCGGCTGCAAAACCGCGCGGGACATGCGGGTGCGGGGCGCGAGGATGTGGTAACGCGGCGTGGCCATACCCGATTGTCGGTGCACAAGATCAACGATCAGCACTTTTTGTGGCGGCTGGAAGAGTTTCAGGACCGCGGCGGCAATGCCAGAGGGGCCGATGCCCTTAGCCTGCCCATGCTGACCGCCAACAAGGCGGGCGTGGTCCTTTACACCAATGAAGCGATGCGCAGGCTTCTGGGCGGGCGGCCAAAGCGGTTGGACCGGGTCTTTACCAGCCCGGTCCTGCATTCCGGCGAAGAGGTCGAGGTTTCAGGGATTGATGGCCCGGTCCGCGCGATTTTGGCCGAAGTGGATGGCACCGGTGAACGGCGCGAAATCTATTTGCTGCCGATGCCGACCAACGCACCCTTGCCAACCGCGATGGCGGATTTCGAAAACGTGCCGGTACCTCTGGCGAAATTCCTGCCCAACGGACAATTGGCCATGGCCAATGCAGCGGCGCGGACGATTTTGCACCTGTCGGGAGAGCCCGGGGCGATGTTCCATGACCTGTTCGAAGGGCTTGGTCGCCCGGTTTCGGACTGGCTTGACGACATCGTAAGTGAACGCAGCCCCTCACGATCAGAGATGCTGCGCGCGCGAAAGGTTGAGGGCGAAATTTTTCTGCAGGTCACCCTGCGCCGCATCGTCGAACATGGGCGGCCCGGAGTTTTGGCGGTTTTGCAGGATGCAACGGCCCTTAAAACACTTGAGGCGCAGTTTGTCCAAAGCCAGAAAATGCAGGCGATCGGCCAACTTGCAGGCGGGGTTGCGCATGATTTCAACAACCTGCTGACGGCAATTTCCGGTCATTGCGACCTGTTGTTGATACGGCATGACCGCGAAGATTCGGACTACGCCGATCTTGTGCAAATCCATCAAAACGCCAATCGTGCGGCCGCGTTGGTGGGACAATTGCTGGCCTTCTCACGAAAGCAGACGCTGAAGCCCGAAAGGCTGGATCTGGCGGATGTGCTGTCTGATCTCGCACATCTTTTGAACCGGTTGGTCGGCGAAAAGGTCAGAATGCAACTGTCTCACGCTCCGGGCCTCGGTGCAATCCGGGCCGACAAGCGGCAGTTGGAGCAGGTGATGATGAACCTTGTCGTCAATGCCCGTGATGCGATGCCGAAAGGCGGAACGATCAAGATTGAGACCGAAGCGCTTACGCTTACCGAGCCGCTGAACCGTGACCGCGCTACCGTACCTGCCGGCGACTATGCTTTAATCCGTGTCGCCGATGGCGGCGTTGGCATCCCTGCAGACCGGCTTCAGAAGATCTTTGAACCGTTTTACACAACCAAAAAGGTCGGTGAGGGCACCGGATTGGGCCTGTCGACCGCCTACGGCATTGTCAAGCAATCCGGCGGTTTCATATTTGTAGACTCTACTCCAGATGAGGGTTCGATTTTCCAACTCTACTTCCCGATCCATGCCGGCCCCGCTGAGGTTGTTGAAGAGGCGGCCAAAAGGGTGGTCTTGCGCCAGGGCGAGGGTGTGGTTCTGCTGGTCGAGGATGAGGCACCGGTGCGCGCATTCGCCAGCCGGGCGCTGCGTATGCGCGGCTACACCGTGTTAGAGGCGGAGAATGCCGAAGAGGCGTTGAAGACGCTGGAAGACCCGTCACTGACCATCGACATTTTCGTGACTGACGTGGTGATGCCGGGGATGGATGGCCCTTCCTGGGTCAGACGTGCCCTGGAGGACCGACCCAATGTGAAGGTGATCTTCGTTTCGGGCTATGCAGAAGAGGCTCTGTCTGAAAACCAGGCGCGCATCCCGAATTCGGTCTTTTTGCCGAAGCCGTTCTCGCTGGGCGATCTGACGGCGATGGTCCAGGGTCAGTTGCAATAAGTTCCCGAACGAAGCGCCTGATGCGGCGGTTTGTCCGTTGAATGCGCCGGGTGACGTATTTATCAGCGGTCGCAATTTTCTAAATCCTTGTCGATGATCATCTCTGCGCCACACAAGGCAGTACACTGGCGAGTTTGGTTCGGGTTGGATCCTGACGCAGAAAAGGACATAAGAGCAAGCGCCGGTGATTTAACCTGATTCCGAGGCCTGAGCAGGCTGCAGGTGGAAATGACGCTGCGACAGACCATGACGGCCTTGGCACCGATCTGTGCGGCGGGAAAGAACACAGGTGTGTCAAATTGGTCATGTCGAGCGGCGCCCAAAGGACGTCAGCTTTGAGGAGACTGAATGTCAGCCGCCCGTTTGGCGCGCGAACCTTGGCTGGTTTCAGACCGGCGATTGTCCGTTCCCGGATCAAACCTCGCTGTACCTTGGCCACAGTTGCGATGATACCAAACGACATGCGCCCGGTTGATCCGGTGGTGTAAATTCGGCAAGCGTCCGCTCAGCACATACGGGTCGAACTTCCCATCAGAAAGCCCGTTCGGTACGCATCGGATGGGTCAGAGTGCGGCCTCTTATGGGTGACAGCGACGTCAAGCGGGAAAAATCGCGTAACACGCGGGATTGCCCGACTTCCTCAACCTTTCCTTAATCTTTCTTGCAAATGGTGGTTTCAGACGAATTTGATTGAAATGTTCTCGTTTTGATCGCATATATGCGAAACAAAGCAGGAACGCATCCGGCGATTGCCGCAAGGTCGCGGCTGTGGAATAAGGGGAATAGAATGGCTGTTGCAAACCTCTTCGAACTGGACGGAAAGCGCGGAATGGACAAAAGAGACCTTGAAAAGGCCGCAGAAAAAGCAGCCGAAAAGAGCAAAGCTCTGGAATCGGCGCTGGCGCAGATTGAGCGGCAGTTCGGCAAAGGCTCAATCATGAAGCTGGGCGACAATCCGGTGATGGACGTCGAAGCCATCTCGACCGGTTCGCTGGGTCTGGACATCGCTTTGGGGATCGGCGGCCTGCCCAAAGGGCGCATCATCGAGATTTATGGCCCGGAAAGCTCTGGCAAAACCACGCTGACCCTGCATGTCGTGGCCGAAGCGCAGAAAAAGGGCGGCGTCTGCGCATTTGTCGATGCAGAACACGCGCTGGACCCGCAATATGCCAAGAAATTGGGCGTCAATCTGGATGAGCTGTTGATCAGCCAGCCCGACACCGGCGAACAGGCGCTGGAGATTGTCGATACGCTTGTCCGGTCCGGTGCTGTCACCACCATCGTGGTCGACTCCGTGGCAGCTTTGGTGCCGAAATCGGAGATTGAGGGCGACATGGGCGACATGCAGATGGGCAGTCAGGCCCGTTTGATGAGCCAGGCGATGCGCAAACTGACCGCCTCGATCGGCAAATCAAACTGCATGGTGATTTTCATCAACCAGATCCGCATGAAGATTGGCGTCATGTTCGGCAGCCCGGAAACCACCTCCGGCGGCAACGCCCTTAAATTCTACGCGAGCGTGCGTCTGGACATCCGCCGCATCGGCTCGATCAAGGACCGCGACAATGTGATCGGCAACGCGACCCGGGTCAAGGTTGTCAAGAACAAGGTCTCGCCGCCGTTCAAAGAGGTGGAGTTTGACATCATGTTCGGCGAAGGCATCTCCAAAGTCGGTGAGATCGTCGATCTTGGTGTGAAATGCGGTGTCGTTGAAAAGTCCGGCAGCTGGTATTCCTACAAGGATGAGCGGATCGGACAGGGCCGTGAAAACGCAAAACTGTTCCTGAAAGCCAACCCGGCCACCGCCAAGGAAGTTGAAGACAAGATCCGCGCCGCCTCCGGTCTGGATTTTTCGATGACGGCAGAGGCGCGTGAGGACGTCCTTGACGAATAAGACCTTTAGGTCAAATTCCCGAAAACCGACACCAAATCCATCGGGCCGCCCCCATCAGGCGGCCCGCTTTGCATTCAGAATGGACAGGCCCGCCGCATCGGTCTAAACGGAGGGCCGACCCTCCGTGCCTTTCGCAAAAGGACCTAAGCCCCTCATGCAATCGCTGAACGATATCCGCGCCACTTTCCTGGATTTTTTCGCCCGCAATGGCCACAAAGTCGTGGAAAGCTCTCCGCTTGTGCCGCGCAACGACCCGACGCTGATGTTCACCAATTCCGGCATGGTGCAGTTCAAGAATTGCTTTACCGGGATGGAAACGCGGGACTACAAGCGCGCCACCACGGCGCAAAAATGTGTGCGGGCGGGCGGAAAGCACAACGACCTTGACAACGTGGGCTATACGGCACGGCACCATACGTTCTTCGAAATGCTGGGAAATTTTTCATTCGGCGACTATTTCAAAGAGCAGGCGATTGCCTTTGCATGGGAGCTGCTGACCAAGGATTTCGGCCTGAACAAGGACAAGCTGTGCGTCACGGTGTACCACACTGATGATGAGGCGGCGGCTATCTGGAAGAAAGTTGCGGGCTTTGCGGACAACAAGATCATCCGGATCGCTTCGGATGACAACTTCTGGCGGATGGGGCCGACCGGTCCTTGTGGCCCCTGTACCGAGATTTTCTATGACCACGGTGACCATATCTGGGGCGGACCTCCGGGCAGTGCCGATCAGGACGGCGACCGGTTCATCGAGATCTGGAACAACGTGTTCATGCAGAACGAGCAGTTCGCCGACGGTCGTCTGGTGCCGCTGGAGATGCAGTCGATCGACACCGGCATGGGGCTGGAGCGGATTGGCGCTTTGCTGCAAGGCAAGCATGACAATTATGACACCGATCTGATGCGCGCCCTGATCGAGGCTTCGGCCCATGCCACCTCGACTGACCCGGATGGCGCGGGCAAGGTGCATCACCGCGTGATTGCCGATCACCTGCGTTCGACCTCTTTCCTGATTGCCGATGGCGTGATGCCGTCGAATGAAGGGCGCGGCTACGTTTTGCGCCGGATCATGCGCCGCGCGATGCGCCACGCCCATATGTTGGGTGCGCAAGACCCGGTGATGTTCC
This sequence comes from Rhodobacterales bacterium, assembly GCA_038231395.1. Taxonomy (GTDB): domain Bacteria; phylum Pseudomonadota; class Alphaproteobacteria; order Rhodobacterales; family Rhodobacteraceae; genus Stagnihabitans. Next base: position 123,858 of record JBBRLL010000003.1, on the reverse strand, counting down.
GGCTGGTTCCTGCTTTGGTGCGCCAGATGGGCGGTGCCTACCCTGAACTGACCCGTGCCCAAAGCCTGATCGAAGAGACGTTGCGTCTGGAGGAATCCCGGTTCCGCACCACATTGGACCGGGGTTTGCGGCTTTTGGACGATGAACTTTCGCGCCTGCCGGAAGGCTCAGCCCTGCCCGGCGCTGCCGCGTTCAAACTTTATGACACCTACGGATTTCCACTGGACCTGATTCAGGACGCCCTGCGCGAACAGGGCCGTGAGGTTGACGTGCAGGGCTTTGACGCCGCCATGGACGAACAGCGCAAAAAGGCCCGCGCGGCGTGGAGCGGTTCTGGCGATGCAAAAGATGCCAACATCTGGTTCGAACTCGCCGAAGCGCATGGTGTGACGGAATTCCTTGGTTATGACACCGAAACGGCGGAGGGCAAGATCAACGCCCTGGTGCGGGACGGCGCGGAAATTGCGTCTGCTGCGGCGGGCGAAACCGTGCAGATCGTGGTGAACCAGACGCCGTTTTATGGTGAAAGCGGCGGTCAGGTCGGCGATACCGGCTTTATCCGCACCCAGACCGGTTTGGCAGAAGTGACCGAAACCAAGCGGGCCGCCGGGGTCTTCATCCATTTGGCCCATGTGGTTGAGGGTTCGATCCTGAAGGACCAACCTGCAAAACTGGATGTAAGCCACGGGCGACGTTCGCAGATCAAGGGCAACCACTCTGCCACCCACCTGTTGAATGAGGCGCTGCGCCGCACCTTGGGCGATCACGTGGCACAACGCGGCAGCCTGAACGCCCCGGATCGGCTGCGCTTTGACTTTGCCCATTCGCATGCCATGACCCCGGCTGAACTCTCCACAGTGGAGGCTGAGGTCAATGCCCTGATCAGGCAGAATATGCCGGTTGAAACCCGGATCATGACGCCGGATGACGCGCGCGGCCTTGGGGCGCAGGCACTTTTCGGGGAGAAATACGGCGACGAGGTGCGCGTGGTGTCGATGGGCCAGCTGGACGGTTCCGGCAAAGGTGTCGATGGGCGCACCTATTCGCTGGAGCTGTGCGGCGGCACCCATGTGGCTCGTTTGGGCGACATCGGTTCGTTCCTGATCCTGTCCGAAAACGCCTCTGCCTCGGGCATTCGCCGGATTGAGGCGATCACCGGCGAGGGTGTTTTGCGCGATGTGCGCGAGAACTATGCCCATCTGGACGCAGCGGCCCAGGCGATAGGTGCCACGCCCGCCGAGCTTGCGGGGCGGGTCAAGGGCTTGATGGCCGACCGCCGTACCTTGCAGAATGAAGTGGCGACGCTGCGCCGCGAACTGGCAATCGGTGGTGCGTCTGGTGGGCCGGACATCAAGGAAATCAACGGGATAAAGCTGATTGCTCAGGTCCTTACCGGGGTGTCCGGCAAGGACTTGCCCGCGCTGATTGACGAGATGAAGGCAAGGCTCGGCTCTGGCGCCGTCGTTTTGATTGCGGATACCGGCGCCAAGCCTGCTGTTGCTGCGGGTGTGACGGCGGACCTGACCGGGCGCATCAGCGCTGTCACCCTCGTCAAGGTTGCGGCTGAAGCCCTCGGCGGCAAGGGCGGCGGTGGTCGTCCGGACATGGCGCAAGCCGGTGGCAATGATATCGCGCTTGCCGACGCAGCCCTGAAGGCGGTGCAAGCCGCATTGGAGGCGTAGATGCCGACTGCCCTGTGGATTGCCCATGTCACCGTCACCGATCCCGTCGCTTACGGCGAATATGCCAAGCGCGCGACGGTGGCGATTGCGGCTCATGGCGGCGTCTTTCTGGCGCGCGGTGGCCGCTATGTGCAACTGGAAGGCGGCGGCCACCCGCGCAATGTGGTCGCCCGATTCCCCAGTCTGGAACAGGCTGTGGAGTGTTATCATTCCGCAGCCTACACCGAAGCGATGTCCTTCGCCAAAGGTGCCAGTGCGCGCGATTTGGTGGTTGTGGAAGAAGCCAACTGAAACAGTCGGTTATGCCGCGTCGCTCATGTGGTTTTTGGGTCATGCAAGTTTTCTGCGGCACTGCGCTGCACGAAACATCTTTCCGCTGACTTTCTGCCATTAATCAACCTTTAATAGTCGTTATGCAAAATTCCATTCAACCGGAAATAGCATCGGAGTCTTCTCGTGATTCGTATCCTTACCATTGCTGCCTTGTTTGCGGGGTCTACCTTGGCAGCCGAGGCCGCAACCACCTATGGTCGCATTTCCGGTTTCGTGCTGGGAACGGTTGATATCACCGACGTCGACGGTATCGGCCTGTTTGGCGCGGTTGGGGCCAATCTGACCGGACAGGCCTTTCAGATCGACTTCTCCTTCCCGTCAAGCGGGATTGCGTCCCTGCCCTCCGGCGGCTTTTCCACCACCACGACTGCGGCTGCACTGAAGATCAACAATCAGACCTATGCCTTTGACATGGGCCTGCTGGGGTTGGAGCCGGATAGTATCGATCCCGGTCACTATCTGTTGACCGACGCAAGCACTGGCAGTTTTGGCAGCTATATCGCGACCACTCTGCTGGCCTTGCACGCCTACACCGATCTTCCGGTGCCGTTTGCCCTGACGACGCCCATCGATCAACTGGCTTTCGGTGATTCCGTTGATCTGTTCGACGTGGTTCTGACCGATGCCCAATCCAGTTTCCATGGTGAGACGTTGCTGGGGTTGGACACCCGCAGAATCCAGATTTTTGCAGTAGCCGTTCCGCTGCCCGCTGGTGGAGGTTTGATGTTGGCCGGACTTGGCGGATTGCTGTTGCTCCGCCGGTCGGTCAAATCGCGGGGAATTTGATCAAACCACTTGTCAACGCCTGAAGGGCAAAACGCTGCCAGGTGATGGAAAGGCCCAAGGGCGTAGATTTGCGCTCCAACAATGACCGCGATTTAACGAGCCCGGTTTGGGCCACCGCAGACTTCCCCTAAGCCTCAGCCTCCAAAGCCTTGCCCAGGCGCCAAAGCTGCGCCTTTTTCAGGAAGCTGCGCAGGGGCAGGCTGCGGCCAGCCATTTCTTCGGCCTTTGCATGGACGCTTGCCACAACCCCGCCGACCTCTGCCGGGTTTTTCGACCACAGCTCCCACAAAAATCCATCGGGATCGCGACGCTCTATCCCCTCGTCGGCCAGCAGATGGCGGGGGAAGTCCACCGCATTGAAGGTCACGATGGCGTCAGCGTGGCCGCCGATTGCGACCGCCAGCACATGAACGTCATCGGGGTCGGGCAGAGAAAGCCGCGCCTCGATATTGGGTTGCTCTTTCACGCTGGCCCGGGGGAAGGCGGCGCGCGCCATGGCAGCATCTCCCTCGGCCATCGCCTGCGCCAAAGGCCCAAGTTTCGCCGTAGCCAGCACCCATTCGCGCAATATCCGGTCGGACCACTGCGGCTCATAAAGGCCGCGCGCTGCAACCCCCAACAAAAGCTCACGCAGGACGGTGGGGAATAGCACGCAGGCGTCCAGAACCACCCGCATCAGTCAAGCCGGAAGAACAGCGATTTGAGGTAGGCGCTTTCGGCGAGAACCGGCAGCATCGGGTGATCAGGCCCGGCAAATCCGGTGTAAATCAGTTGGCCTTTGCGACCGCCCCTGCCGATCCCGCGTGCGCAGGCGTTGCGAAAGGCGCTGAGGTCGGCGGCATGGCTGCACGAACACAAGACCAGATAACCTCCCGGCGCGACCAAGCCAGCCGCATGTTTGGCCACCCGCTCATAGGCGCGCAACCCAGCCTCCAGCGCCGATTTATTCGGGGCGAAGGCGGGCGGATCGCAGACCACCAGATCAAATTTCGCCCCCTCGACGCCCAATGCTTCCAGCACGTCAAAAGCGTCGCCCTGCCGTGTGGTAAGGCCCGCAAAGCCCGACGCCTCGGCGCCCTTGGTGGCAAGGGCCAAAGCAGAGCCCGAGGAATCCACCGCCAAGGCGCTGACCGCACCCCCTGCCAAAGCCGCCAGTGCAAAGCCGCCGACATGCGAGAACACGTCCAGCACCCGTGCTCCTTTGGCCAGCTTCGCGGCAAAAGCATGATTCGGGCGCTGGTCAAAGAACAGCCCGGTCTTCTGCCCGCCCTCCAGATCGGCGAGGTAGGTGGCGCCATTCATCGGCACCGCAATCGGGCCGGCCAAAGCGCCGGCCATGACGACGGTTTCATCCTTCAACCCCTCCAACCCCCGCGCGCGACCGGTGCCATTCTTGACAACAGTGTTTACCCCGGTCACCCGGCATAAAGCGGCGCTCAAAGCGTCAATATGCGCCTCGGCCCAGGCGGCGTTGGGCTGGATCACGGCGGCGTCGCCAAAACGGTCGATGATGACGCCGGGCAAGCCATCCGCCTCGGCATGGATCAGCCGGTAGAACGGCGCGTCGTGCAAGCGTTCCCGCAAGGCCAAAGCCGTCGTCAGACGTGCGGCAAACCACGCTTCGTCGATCTGGGCCGTCACATCGCGGTCCAGCATACGGGCGATGATTTTGGATTTCACGTTGACCGTCACCAGACCGATTTGCCGGCGGTCGCCATCCTCCAGCACCGCCAAGGCACCGGGGGCGAGGGCGGCCGTGCGCCGGTCCACCACCAGTTCATCTTCGTAGACCCAGGGAAAGCCCAGCCGAACGGCGCGTGCTTCGGCCTTCGGGCGCAGGCGCACGACAGGACGGCTATGGGTCCGGGCCACAGAGGGGTCGGGGGCCGGGGTGAATTCGGGCTCGTCAGAGAGGGGGGATGCAGGGCACATCGCCCCCCTTTACGGTGTTCCGCCGGATCTGGAAAGGCCCGGCCTGCAAGGGACATGCCTGGCTTTGGCCTCAGTTCTGCCGCGCTGTCACCGACACCAGCCGATTTGCGGCCTAAGGTTTGTGCTTGCGATTTGCGGTTGGGATTTTGGGGCCGGATGCCCTGCCCCGGCCGTTTGCCCTACCTATCGCCCGAATGTCAAAGACCCCGGCACAAACTTGCTGCGGCTGACAATGCCAAAGCCGCGGTCGGTCAAAGACACCTCGTCCTGCGCCATCGCAAGCACTGGTCCACGCGGCGCCAGATGAAGCGTCAGTTCATGGGCCAAAATCTTCGCCACATGTTCCTCTACGACCGACTTCTGGGTGATCCCGGCGGATTCTTCCTGCATGGCACGGTTGCCGCCCGATGCGAGGCAATCCGCGACCACCGGGCGCGGCCCGTCGATGATCTTCCCAGAGGTCACGTCGCGCACCGTCATGATGAAACGGGTCGCGAAATTGCCGCCGGTCGAATAGCGCGCCTTGGGTGTCAAAGCGTGAAAACGGGTCAGCACCAAGTCCACTTCAACCTTCGGCCCGCTGGTCATGTCTTTGGTGGCTTTCGTCGCAGCTTCGGTCAACAGGGCTTGCACCTGTCCTGCGCGGTCGCCTGCCGGATCACCGTGCCAGACGATATCCGCCATCGGCACATAGCTGTTCGCCTCTGACACCCGCAGGGTCTGCGGCACCGTCACGTTGACCTTGACGACGTTATAAGAGGTCTCCACCACGTCCATTGCAGTGAAACTAAGCATCATGGTGTGCGAAAATGCGCCGATCAGCGGGCGATCCGTGCTTTCATTGCGGCTGACGGATTGCGATGAGCCGCAAGCCGCCAGGCCTAGAACCGCAGCCAACGCCATCGTCGATGTACTGATTTGCATAAGGTACTCCCAAGGCCGCGGCCCTTTAACTTTCAACGTCAAATTGCCCGGCCATTGTGACCAAATTGGGCTGAAATTTTCGCAAATTCAGGGTCATTATTTCCATGGCGTCATTCAGGCACTGCCATTCGGACGAAGGTTTGTTAGAGGTGTTGTGCTGTCACCCCGTCAGGAAGATGGCGGTGCAAACTGTCGCCACGATTTAAATTGGGTTGTTAGCGCTAACAGAGTTTGGTAGTATCCGATCATCCCGCCGCAAGCCTTGAGGATTCCATGGACCTTCACCCCACGATCGCCCGTGTGACTGACCGCATCCGCGAACGCTCTCTCCAGACGCGCGGCCTTTATGTGCAACGGATCGGACAGGCGGTTGCCAAGGGTCCGGTGCGTGCGCATCTGAGTTGCGGAAATCAGGCGCACGCCTATGCCGCGATGACGCAGGACAAAGCGGCACTGGCGGATGGTCGGGTGCCCAACATCGGCATCGTCACCGCTTACAACGACATGCTGTCGGCCCACCAACCCTATGAGCATTACCCCGACCTGATCCGGGCCACCGCCCGACGCGTCGGGGCGACGGCTCAGGTGGCGGGCGGCGTCCCCGCCATGTGTGACGGCGTGACACAGGGCCAACCGGGGATGGAGATGTCGCTGTTTTCTCGCGATGTCATCGCCATGGCGGCCGGGATTGCGCTGAGCCACAACACCTTTGATGCCGCCATGTACCTTGGCGTCTGCGACAAGATCGTCCCTGGCCTGATCATCGCCGCCGCCACCTTCGGCCATATCCCAGCGGTGTTCGTGCCCGCAGGCCCGATGTCCACCGGCCTGCCCAACGAGGAAAAATCCCGGGTCCGCAATGCTTTCGCCAATGGCGAGGTTGGCCGTGACGCGCTGATGGCGGCTGAAATGGCCTCTTATCACGGCATCGGCACCTGCACCTTCTACGGCACCGCCAACACCAATCAGATGCTGATGGAGTTCATGGGGCTGCACCTGCCCGGTTCCTCCTTCGTCAACCCCGGCACCCCCCTGCGGGAGGCGTTGACCATCGCCGCCGTCGAACGCGCCTCTGCCATCACAGCTCTTGGCAACGATTTCCGCCCGGCGGGTGAGATTCTGGACGAGCGGGCTTACGTCAACGGCATTGTCGGCCTGATGGCGACCGGCGGCTCCACCAACCTTGTCCTGCACCTGCCCGCCATGGCCCGCGCCTCGGGTGTGCTGCTGGACCTGCAAGACTTCGCCGACCTCAGCGAAATCGTTCCCCTGATGGCCAAGGTCTATCCCAATGGCATGGCCGACGTGAACGCTTTTCACGCGGCTGGCGGTCTGGGCCTTTTGATGCGCGAGTTGATGGACGCGGGCCTGTTGCACGCGGATGCCAAGACCATCCTAGGCGAGGGCCTTGCCGCCTACCGGAAAGAGCCCAAACTGCATATGGGCCGGCTGATCTGGCAGGACGGTGCCAAGGAAACCCTCAACGACAAGATCATCCGCCCGGTCGCCGCCCCCTTCGCCACCACCGGAGGGTTAAAGCAATTGACCGGCAACCTTGGGCGCGGCGTGATCAAAATCTCCGCCGTGGCGCCAGAACGTCACGTGATCGAGGCGCCGGTCCGTATCTTTCACGATCAATCTGACGTGAAAACCGCCTTCAAGGACGGCGAATTCACCACCGACACCATCGTCGTGGTGCGCTTTCAGGGCCCGCAGGCCAACGGCATGCCCGAACTGCATTCGCTGACGCCCACGCTTTCGATCCTGCAGGAACGCGGGCTGAAAGTGGCGCTGGTCACCGATGGCCGCATGTCCGGCGCGTCTGGCAAGGTTCCCGCCGCCATCCATGTCTCTCCCGAAGCCGCCGCAGGTGGCCCGATCGCCAGACTGCGCGACGGCGACATCGTCCGCCTTGATGCCACTGCCGGAACCCTGACGGTACTGGCCCCCGATTTTGCCGAACGCCCCCTCGCCACCGCCGACCTTTCCCACAACGCATGGGGGCTTGGCCGCGAATTGTTCGCAGCCTTCCGCGCCCAGGTCGGCCCCTCGACCGAGGGGGCCTCAAGCCTGTACTAAAAGCTGGCTGTGGCAGAACTGTTCTACACTTGACGTTCTTGTCCAAACGCTTCCGGCCCTACACTCCCGGCCCTACACTCCCGGCCAAAAACTCCGGCCAAATACTCTCACCTCGGGGCCGCAACGCCCCACCCTTGACCCGTTGACAGGATCCCCACCCCATGACCCCCGCCGAACAATCCAGCCGAGCTGCCGAGATTTGCCGCCTCGCCCCCGTGGTCCCGGTGATCGTGGTCGATGACCTTGCCTACGCGCGCAAACTGGCCGAAGCTTTGGTCGCAGGTGGCCTGCCAGCGCTTGAAGTGACCCTGCGCACTCCAGTGGCCCTCGACGCGATCCGCGCCATGGCAGAGGTTGAAGGCGGTGTGGTGGGCGCGGGCACCCTGCTGACCCCGGCGGACGTCAAAGCCGCCAAAGCCGCCGGTGCCAAGTTTGGCGTCAGCCCGGGCGCGACGGAGCGTTTGTTGGATGCCTGCGCCGAATACGACCTGCCGCTGCTGCCCGGTGCGGCCACCGCGTCCGAGATCATGGCGCTGCTGGAAAAGGGCTACACCGTACAAAAGTTCTTCCCGGCCGAACAAGCCGGCGGTGCTGCCTACCTCAAATCCATAGGCTCGCCGATTCCTCAGGTCAAATTCTGCCCGACCGGCGGCATCTCGCTGAAAAACGCCAGAGACTATCTTAGCCTGCCCAACATCCTGTGCGTTGGTGGCAGCTGGGTCGCCCCAAAAGATGCGCTTGCCAAGGGCGATTGGGCGATGATCAGGACGCTGGCCGCTGAAGCCAAGGCCTTGCGGGGATAGCGGGCAATATGGGGCGAGAGTTCGAACCCTGAAAGCCACGCCAAAGACGCGACGAAAAGTGCCCTGACCCCCCCTCAGCCCCGCGAAATCAAAACGTCATTCAAAAGCCCTCCCAATCAGCGCGCAAACCGCAAGACCCGGACTCACGTTGTGCCGCGATTTATCGCGGCACCCCGCTCCCGCAGGGGCAAGTCCCGAAGGGCGCGTCAACCCGCCGGACGTTCGGTCTTTTTCACCCAAGTCCCACCCTCATCGCTCCAGTATTGCGCCGCCAGACCCCAGCCGGTGAACTCCGTCCACCTCTTCCGGGCCACCGCAACTGCCTCAGGGTCGGCGCCGTCGAAAAGCACCCACAGCCGCTCCAGTCCCGTCACCTCATCGCGCGCAGCCTGCGCCCCGGCCAGCAGCATCAGCCCCCTGGCGCTGTTGGTGATCGGCCCTGACCCCAGAAGCACCGGTTGAGACGCGTCTCTCATCCCGTCTTGCAAGCCATGGGCCAGAAAACTGTCCTCCGGCCCCAGCCACAGTTTGGTGTCCAGATGCTCCAGCAGCCCCGGCAAGGGTGCCCGGATCATCACCCGCCATCCCGCGCCCAAGGCCCGCGACACCGTGGTCAACACCGTGTCATCCAACGAGGCGCGGATCAGGTGATAGAAAACCGCAGTCGCCGTCATTGCAACCACGCTTTCGCCGCCACAGTTTTCGCCTCGCCCGCAACTTTGTCCCGCGCAACTTCGTCGCGCGCAACCTGCCCTACCACGGCCGCCGCCAACTTCACCTTCATTTGCCCTCGAACATCTCGGCGATCAAACGGTTCAGGGCCAGCACCCCCCACCCGGTCGCCCCTTTGGGCGCAAGCGCGGTGTCGCCCTTCGCCAGGGTGACGCCAGCAATGTCCAGGTGGACCCAAGGCATCCCGTCTTTGATGAACCGTTTGATGAACTGTGCCGCGATGATCGCACCGCCATCGCGGCCACCCACATTCATCATGTCTGCCAGCCGGGATTTCAGCTTTTCGTCATAGGCTGCCCCCATCGGCATCCGCCACGCACCCTCGCCTTCGGTCTTCGCGGCCTTCAGGAACCCGTTGCACAAGGCGTCGTCGTTGGAAAACACCCCGGCATGTTCCGCGCCCAGGGCCACGATGATCGCACCGGTCAGGGTGGCGAGGTTGATGATCCCCTTGGGTGCGAACTTTTCCTGCGCGTACCACAGCACGTCGGCCAGCACCAAACGCCCCTCGGCATCGGTATTGATCACTTCGACCGTGTCACCTTTCATCGACGTCACGATGTCGCCCGGACGCATCGCCCGACCGTCCGGCATGTTCTCCACCAGTCCCACCAGACCCACGACGTTGGCGCGGGCCCCGCGCAGGGCCAGAGTTTTCATCACCCCGGCCACCACCCCTGCCCCGCCCATGTCCATCGTCATTTCTTCCATCCCGCCAGCACCTTTGATGGATATCCCGCCCGTGTCAAAGCACACGCCCTTGCCAACCAGAGCAAAGGGCGCTTCGCCCTCGGCCCCGCCTTTCCAGTGCATCACCACGAGTTTGGTTGGGCATTCCGAGCCCACACCCACGCCCAACAAAAGGTTCATGCCTAGTCGCGACAGGTCTGCCTCTTCCAGCACCTCGACCTGCACGCCAAGCTCGCGCAAGCCGGTCAGACGATGGGCAAATTCCATCGTGGTCAGCACGTTGGCCGGCTCGTTGACCAGATCGCGGGTGAAGAAAATCCCCTGCGCCAAAGCACTGGCCGTGGCCAAAGCCGCCGTGGCCGCCGCCACATCGGCCACCATCAGGCTGACCGGTCCCCGCGCTTTCTTCTCAGCGGATTTATAAAGGTCAAAGTCATAGGTCCGCACCACAAGCCCGAAGATCAGGTCGTTCTGGCGCGGATGACTCTCGGCCAGCACAAGGACCGGTGCCGTGCCTCGTGCTTTGGCGATCATGCCGCCCGCTTTTCGGGCATCGGCAACCTCGGCGCGGCGCGGCAGGCGCACAACCTGCACGGCCTCGGCGGCAAGACCGGCGGGATAGGCCAAGTCCATCGCCTCACCGGGTTTGACCTTGGCCCACCCCTCGCTGGCCATCAGGCGCTTGACCGCCCCACGGGTCAGCCGGTCAACCCGGCGCGCCGCCACACCTGACGGGGCTGTGCCATCAACCAAAAGGACAATGCGTCCGACATGCAGGGCCAAAGCCTCGGCATCAAAGGGCAGCAGATGGGGCGAAAGGACGTCGGTCATGCGAAAGCTCCGGGTTGTGGCCAGTGGCGGATTTCGGGTGACGCTAGCCCCGCGATCGGGGAATGGCCAGATATGAGTTTTCCCCGTCCGGCTTTCGGTCTAGGGTCGCCGCGTTGCGAAAGGTCCGTTCACGCGAGGCCGTTTAATCAAGGCCATGGAACACGGGCCGATGACACCAGAATGGACGCCACGTTGCCCCGGATTGACCGCTATCTTCTGTCGCAATTCCTGCAACTCTTTGGGTTTTTCGCGCTTGTTCTGGTCGGGGTTTACTGGATCAACAAGGCGGTGGACCTGTTTGACCAGTTGATCAGCGACGGTCAGTCCGCGCTGGTGTTTCTGGAGTTCTCATTGCTGACGCTGCCCTCTGTGATCAAACTGGTGCTGCCGATCGCGGCCTTTGTGGCCACGGTCTATGGCACCAACCGGTTGATCCTGGAAAGCGAACTGGTCGTCATGCAGGCCACCGGGTTTTCCAACTACCGGCTGGCGCGTCCGGTTTTGTATTTCGGCGTTATCGTCGGGCTGATGATGTCCGTCATGGGGCATGTTCTGGTGCCGGCCAGCCGGGCGGCTTTGGTGTCAGCCCGCGCCACCATGTCGGAAAACATCACAGCGCGCTATCTGACGCCCGGGCAGTTTGCGCATCCTTCCAGCGATGTCACCGTTTATCTTCACGATATCTCGCCGAAGGGAGAGCTCCTGGACCTGTTTCTGGCTGATGACCGCACGCAAGGCGTCAGCACGATCTACACCGCCAAAAGGGCGCTGTTTGTGCGCGGTGATGCCGGGCCAAAGTTGATCATGTTTGACGGGATGGCGCAGGTTCTGAATGGCGACAGCCATCTTTTGTCGGTGACGCGCTTTGTCGATTTCACCTTTGACCTTGGTGCGATGCTGACGGCAGCCGTGCGCCCGAACCGGTCTATGGCCGAACTTTCGACGGCGGAGCTTTTATGGCCCACCGAAGCCTTGGCGGTTGAGACGGGCGAGTCGCAGGGTCGGCTGCGCTATGAAGGCCACAACCGGTTTGCCGAACCCTTGCTGGCGGTGGCGGTGACGCTGGTGGGATTTGCGTCTTTGCTGGTTGGCGGGTTCAGCCGGTTTGGGCTGTGGCGTCAGATTGCCATGGCCGTGGCATTGCTGATCGTCGTGCAGGGATTGTCGACCAACACCGCCAATCTGGCCGAACGTGGCACCGCCGGATGGGCGCAACGGTGGGTGCTGGCCTATCTGGCCCCGGCGGTTGGGCTGGCCATGGCTTACGGGCTGTTGTGGTGGGCCGGAAGGTCCAGGTCCAACATTCAACGCGCTTCGGCCTCACCCGGACCGATGGGAGCGGCTGCATGATCCTGCACTTCTACATCGCCCGGCGTTTTTTGAAGCTGTTCCTTCAAGTGTTTTTCGGCTTCTTTGCGCTGATGCTGATGATCGACCTGATCGACGAGATCCGCCGGTTTGCCAACCCGGGCCTGAGCATGACCGAAGCGTTCCAGTTGGCGCTTTACAACGTGCCGGCCACGATTTACCGGATCATGCCGTTGATCATGATCCTGTCCGCGATTGCCCTGTTCGTCGGCCTTGCACGGTCATCAGAGCTGGTGGTGGTGCGGGCTGCGGGGCGGTCAGGGTTGTCATTTCTGGCGGGGCCGGTGCTGACGGCCTTTATGATCGGGGTGTTTGCGGTGGCTGTGCTGGATCCGATGGTCGCCGCCACCTCGCGCCACTACGATACTTTGTCGGCCGGCCATGCGCGGGGCGGCACGGTTCTGACCATCTCTGCCACCGGCTCTGGTGCAGGGCTTTGGCTGCGCCAAGGGTCAGAGGCCGGGCAAACCGTCATCGCCGCCAAGCGCGCCAATCTGGACGGCACAGCACTTTATCAGGTCAGCTTCCTGACATTTGACCCTGCGGGCACGCCGTTGCAGCGGATCGAGGCTGAAGAAGCGACGCTGAACCCCGGCAACTGGGCGCTGAAGGACGCCAAGGTCTGGCCTTTGACCGAGGCCAACCCTGAACGCCATGTCAGCGCCTTGCCAGAGGGGTATTTGCTGGGGACCGAGTTGACGCGCGACCGCATCCACGACAGTTTCGGCACGCCAAGCGCCATCGGTTTCTGGGCGCTGCCCGCCTATATCGCGCAATTGCAACGCGCAGGCTTTTCGGCCCGCAGCCATCAGGTCTGGTTCAAGATTGAACTGGCACAGCCCTTGTTGTTTGGCGCGATGGTGTTGATTGCGGCCGGGTTCACGATGCGGCCCGGGCGGATGACCAAGACCGGAACTTTGGTCCTGCTGGCGCTGCTCTGCGGTTTTGCGGTGTTCTTTCTGCGCAACTTTGGCCAGATATTGGGCGAGAACGGCCAAATTCCGGTCGATCTGGCCGCCTGGATTCCGCCGCTCGCCGCAACCATGCTGGCGCTTGGGTTGTTGTTGCATGTAGAGGACGGCTGATGCGCTGGCTTATCCTTATCTTGCTGATGATGCCCTGGATGGTGCGGGCCGAAGCCGTGCCAGCCGCGGGCGGGCCAACTGACCACACGACATTGGTGGCCGACAGCGTTGCCCTGCAATCCCCGACAGTTCTTGTGGCCAAGGGTCATGTCGAGGTGTTCTTTCAAAACCGCCACCTGACGGCCAGCGCCGTCATCTATGACCGTGCCGCCGACCGGCTGACGATCACCGGGCCGATCAGGGTGGAGGATGGCAGCAAGGTCGTGGTTCTGGCTGATCAGGCGGACCTGTCGGCGGACTTGACCGAGGGGCTGTTGACCTCGGCCCGGGTGGTGATGAACCAACGGCTGCAACTGGCGGCTGCTCAGGTTTTGCGCACGGATGGCGGGCGCTATACGGCGATGCGTCGGGTTGTGGCGTCGGGCTGCACGATCTGCCAGGGCTCGACCACGCCCCTGTGGGAGATCAGGGCGCGCGAAGTGGTGCATGACGCACTGGCCCAGCAAATCTGGTTTTCGGACGCCACTTTGCGGTTTGCCAACGTGCCGGTGCTTTATATCCCTGTGTTGCGGGTGCCGGACCCCACGCTGTCACGCGCGACCGGCCTGCTGATCCCCAAGCTGCGCTCCACCTCCTTGCTTGGAACCGGGCTTAAGCTTCCGTATTTCATCACCCTTGGACCCAGCCGCGATCTGCTGATCACCCCCTATTTCACCAACCGCGACGATCAGACGCTGGACCTGCGCTACCGGCAGGCCTTTGCCCATGGCACGCTGGAGGTGGAAGGGGCGCTGACCCATGACACTATCACGGCTGCCGACCTGCGCGGCTATCTGGAAGCAACCGGCAGTTTCGATCTGGGCCACGGCTTTCACCTTGGCCTGCATGCCCTGACCGCCAGCGATTCCGCCTATCTGTCAGACTATGCCATCTCCAATGCGGACCTTCTGAACTCTCGCGTCGATGTCACCAAGGTGCAGCGCAACCTGTATTTCTCGGCTTCGGCGCTTGGCTTGCGGTGGATCCGGGCCGGCGAAAGCAATTCGACCCAGCCGTCGTTCCTGACGGACATGGAGTTTCACCGCCGCTTTCTGCCAGCCCTGCTGGGTGGCGAGGGCGACTTTGAAATTCAGACGCACAGCCAATACCGCCCCTCGACCGACCCGTTGGACACCAATGGCGACGGCATTACCGATGGCAGAGATATGGCGCGGCTGACCTTCAAGGGGGATTGGCGGCGCAACTGGACCCTGAACAACGGGATGGAGGTTTCGACCGAGGCTGATCTGCGCGCCGACTTCTACACGATCGCCCAGGATGCGGTCTTTGCCGGTCATCCGGTCCGCAGCACCGGAACCACTGGCATCGAATTGCGCTGGCCTTGGGTCAAAGTGAGCCGGTCCGGTGCCAGCCAGCTGATCGAGCCTGTCGTGCAACTGGTCACCGCTCCACGACCCAGCCTTGCCATCCCGAATGAGGATTCCGCGCTGGTGGAGTTTGACGAAAGCAACCTGTTCGCGTTGAACCGGTACCCCGGTGCCGATGCGTTCGAGGGTGGGACCAGGCTTAACTTCGGGGTGAATTATCTGCGCACTGCTGCATCGGGCTGGACAGCGGGCCTGACGGCGGGGCGCGTGTTCTGGGCCACCAACCCCAACGCCTTCAGCGCCACCTCCGGGTTGCGGGGCAAATCCTCTGACTGGCTGGTGGCGCTGTCTTTGGCGGGTGTGCAGGGCCTGAGCCTGACGGCGCGTGCCTTGCTGGACGACACCTATGGTGCCACCAAAGGTGAGATGCGTTTCAACCTGAACCGACCAAAACTGGTGCTGTCGGGCGGTTATGAATACCTGCGCGCCGACACTGCCGAGAACCGTAGCCTGCCCGTGCGCGAAATGGTGCTAAACGGCACCTTTGATCTGACACGGTACTGGAAAGCCAACGTCACCACCCGCTATGATCTGGTGGCGGCAAAGATGGCAAAAGCCGGCTTGAACCTCAACTTCCAGAACGAGTGTCTTTCGGTGGATATTTCTCTCTCGCGCCAATACACCACGTCGACGAGCGTACGCGCCAGCACCGATTTCGGGTTGTCGCTGGCACTTTTGGGCTTTGGCGGCAGTTCGGCCAATGTGCCGGGGCGGGTGTGCCGCAAATGACGGTAAGGTTTAAGACGGGAACATGCGGATGAAGCGGAGTGTGGAACTTTTGATGCGGTTTGGGATGGCTTTGGCCTTCCTTGGCTTTGCCACTGCTTTGGCCCCGCCGGTTCAGGCACAATCTGATCTGTTCGCCCCGGCCGTGACGGTCAACGGCACAGTGATCACACGGTACGAGGTCGCGCAGCGCCGCGCCTTTCTGACTGTTTTGAACCAGCAGGGCGATCTGGCGCAGATGGCGATGGACGGCCTGATCTCTGACCGTTTGCAGATGGATGCGGCCAAACATTTTGGCGTCACCATCAGCCCTGACGATATCAAGGCCGGAATGGATGAATTCGCCGCACGCGGCAATCTTACGACCGAGGAATTCCTCAACACCATCGCGCAAGCTGAGGTGGAGCCGCAGACCTTCCGGGATTTTGTCAAAGCCGGGATCCTGTGGCGTCAAACGTTGCGCGCCAAATTCGGTGGACAGATCCATGTCACCGATGCCGAGGTTGACCGCGCCATTGCCGCAGGTGCCGCCTCGGGTGGGGCATTGCGGCTTTTGCTGTCCGAAATCGTGCTGGTGGATGATGGCAAAACCGATGTGGCAGGCATCCTTCAGCGCATTCGCGACAAGGTGAAATCGGCGGCGGATTTCGCGACGGAGGCCAGTCTTTTCTCCAAAGTGAACACGGCTGCCAACGGGGGGGCGCTGGACTGGATCGAGGTGACCGCCCTGCCGCCCGACGTGGCTGCGGCTTTGACCGCGCTGAAACCCGGTGAGATGTCGCAACTGCTGCCGCAACCGGGGGCGAAGGCGCTGTATTTTCTGCGCGATGTCAGCGTCAGCAGCGGGCCGGCGAAATCGGTGACGCTGGTGGATTATGCGGTCTTTGTGCCACCGGTTGGCGCTGATCTTGTCAGACTACACGCCAGCCTGAACACCTGCGGCGGCCTGAACACCGCCGCCCGTGGCCTTCCGGTCGAGGCTTTGCAGCGCCAGACTGTGCCAGAGGCCGCATTGCCGCCGGCCTTGCGGGGGCCGATAGCCGGTCTGGACGCCGGGGAAAGTGTGATCCTGACAGCCTCAAACGGGGCGGCGGAATTGGTGATGCTGTGCGCCCGCACCCCACAATCCTTGGTCGCAGCCTCACGCGACGATGTGCGCAACACTTTGGTCAACAAGAAGGTCACCTTGTTGGCGTCAACCTATCTGGAGGAGTTGCGGTCTGATGCGATCATCGTTCAGCAATGATGAAAACCAGCGCGCCACGTGATGCCCGCATCGGTCCGCAGATCAACCCAAAATCAGACCTGAAAGCTGGCGCAACCTCATCTTGAAAGCAGACCCGAACACCGTGCCAAAGCCTGATGCGTCCTCGTCTCTCGCGCCGATTGCCCTGACGTGCGGCGAGCCTGCCGGGATCGGGTCGGAGGTTGCCATTGCCGCCAGATCCGCCCTGCCCGACCTGCCCTTTTTCTGGATCGGCGATCCAAGGCATTTGCCAAAAGGGGCTGCTTTCGCCGAAATCAACGAACCGGCGCAGGCGATGCTGGTTCCTGCCGGAAAACTGCCCGTCCTGCCGCACCGCTTTGACGGTGATGCGGTGGCGGGCGTGCCTGACCCGCGCAACGCGCAAGGGGTGATCGACGTGATCGCCCGCGCTGTGGGTTTGGTGCAAAGCGGTGCTGCCTCGGCCATCTGCACGCTGCCGATCCACAAAAAGGCGCTGAAGGATGGTGCGGGGTTTGGCTTTCCCGGCCATACCGAATATCTTGCGCATCTTGCTGGTTTGCCCTTGGGCCGCGATGTGCCGGTGGTGATGATGCTGGCCTGTGACAGCCTTCGGGTGGTGCCTGCCACCATCCACATTGCCTTGTCAGACGTGCCTCGGGCTTTGACGGCCGCTGTACTGGAGCAAGTCATCCGCCTGACCGCCGCTGGTTTGACGCGGGATTTTGGCATCGCCCGGCCACGGTTGGCGGTAGCGGGCCTGAACCCCCATGCGGGCGAAGGTGGTGCGATGGGAATCGAAGAAATCACCCTGATCGCCCCCTTGCTGGAACGCCTTCGCGTCGAGGGGTTTGACCTCAACGGCCCGATGTCCGCCGATACGATGTTTCACGCCCGCGCGCGGGCCGGATACGACGCGGCGGTTTGCATGTACCACGATCAGGCGTTGATCCCGATCAAGACGCTGGACTTTGACGGCGGGGTCAACGTGACATTGGGCCTGCCTTTTGTGCGAACCTCGCCCGATCACGGCACCGGGTTTGACATTGCGGGCAAGGGGATCGCCCGGCCCGACAGCACGGTTGCGGCCCTGCGGATGGCGGCGCGGATGGCCTTGGCGCGGATCGGGTCGGTCTGATTGCACATTTTCCTGCTTGAGGGCCATGCTTGGCGCTGATGCGTTTGTTGCCAAAGAGCGGGCGTTTCACACAACCGGACCCCCTTGGGGTTTTTGTGAACGCATGGAAGGGGTCATATTTTCGGCTGGATCAAATCCCAGCGGTTGCCGAAGGGGTCGCGCCAGACGGCGACGGTGCCGTAGGGTTCGTGGCGTGGTTCTTCCTCAAAGGTTCCCCCTGCTGCAATGATCCTCGCATGATCGGCAGCAAAATCGGTGGTGTGCAGGAACAACCAGACGCGGCCGCCGGCTTGCTTGCCAACTGCGGCTTGTTGGGCTGCACCATCGGCGCGGGCGAGGACGATGCGGATATTGCCCTCTGGTGGCTTTACGGTGACCCAGCGTTTGGAACCCTGGTCGATATCTTCGGTCAGAGTAAAGCCAAGCCCTGCGCAGAAAAAGCTGATCCCGGCGTCATAGTCGGGCACCAGAAGCGAGAAAGCCGCCAGCCTCATAGTGCCATCCTCACACACCCATCCTCAAGCCACCTGCCTCATACCGAGCGGGCTTCGGGAAGGGCTATGCGTGCGACCTGTTCGGCGATGGGTTCGACGGACAGCGGGTGCAGTTCGGCACGGTGCGCGGCGGGGTCACCGATCGGTTGCCATGCGCCACCCTTGTAAATCTCCAGCGCCGAGAAGTTGGCTTTGTAGCCCATCTTGCGGCTGCCGGGCACCCAGTAGCCCAGATAGACATAGGGCAACCCGGCCTCACGCGCGATTTCGATATGGTCAAGGATGGCAAAGGTACCAAGGCTAAGCGCCTGCAAATCGGGGTCATAGAACGAATAGACCATCGACAGGCCATCGTCGAACACATCGGTCAGGCTGACGCAGGCCAGCGGTCGGCCGCGCTCTCCGGGGGTGGAGGGCCGGGTGTATTCGATGACGCGGGATTTGATCGGGGTCTCTTCGACCATCGCGGCGAATTCGAAGACATCCATATCGGCCATGCCGCCATCGGCGTGGCGCGCATCCAGATAGCGGCGGAACAGGGCAAACTGATCCTCGGTCGCCCAAGGCGAGGTGGCGTTGCGGCGCAGGTGAGCCGCCCCTTTCATCACGCGTTTGTGGGTGCGAGAGGGCTCAAAATCGGCCACGCGGATCCGGGCTGACAGGCAGGCGGAACATTCGGCACAGGATGGCCGGTACAGGACGTTCTGGCTGCGGCGAAACCCTTGCTTGGACAGCGCGTCATTCAGGCGCTGCGCATATTCACCCTGCAAGGCGGTGAACAGCTTCCGCTCCATCCTGCCCTCAAGATAAGGACAAGGTTGCGGGGCCGTCACGTAGAACTGGGGTGCTATGGGCAGGGTGTGGCGCATGGGCTTCTTTATGCGAGGTCAGGCCACAGGTTAGCAAGGCCCGGGGCTCTCGCCAAGGGCCTTGGTGGGGTCAGCGCCGCTCTGCATCAGCGAAAGGCAGCTTGGTTGACCAATGCGGTGCCCAGCACGATGTCACTGGCGCCCTGATGGGCGCGGGTGAACGCCATCAAAAGGATTGAGATCACCTGCGGGAAGACGAACGCCACCGAGAGCGTATAACCAAGTGTGTGCAAAAAAGCAGTCAAACCGTCGACCGGGGCACCAAAGCGGTCGCGCAGGGTCAGGCCCATCAGCCGCATGCCAAGCGTGCCAGAGGCGCGGGCCAGACCCATCCAGCGGTAGACAAAGCTGACGACCAGATAAAGCCCGCCCAGAAAAAACAAGGCCAGAAACCCGGTCAGCGGGATCAACAAGCCAACCAGCAGGGCGATCATCACCGTGTCGATCAACCAGGCGATGGCACGGCGCGGCACCACATCGGCATAAAGCAGGTCTTGCGGGATCATGTGGATGGTCTTGGAATTGTCGGCGTACATCGGGGGTTCCCTTCGGGGAAGATGCGGCCCCGCAAGTTCGGGGCCGCAGGGGTGCTACGGTATCAGTTGACGTTTCCGTCGGTCGGGTTGGCGGCGGTCACGTCGGTCGGTGCTTCGGGCGATTTGGCCTGACGGGCCCGATCGTCCATGAAATTGTCGAACTCGGTCTTGTCCTTGGCCTCACGCAAGCGTTGCAGGAAGGACTGGAAGGCCTCTTGCTCGTCTTGCAGGCGGCGCAACGTTTCTTCCTTGTAAGCGTCGAAGGCCGAGTTGCCCGAGGACCGGAAGCCCGAATAGCGGTGGCCGCAGGATTTGCCGCCCCACTGGCTGCCGAACTGGTTGGCCCATGGGCCGCCCCGGGATTCGGATTGGCGAGAGTCAGTCGTGCGGCTGTCGCCATAGGTCGAACGGTTGAACATACGTTTTCTCCAGATCATATAGGCCAGAAGGGCGAGGCCGACGGGCCAGACAAAGATGAAAGACAGGACCATAGCGGCGATCCATGCCGGCTTGCCGCGATCGTCAAGCCAGGCTTCGACATTGCGCGCCATGGTGAAAATGCCACCCGGACCGCGCATCACGGGTCGGGTTTGGAACTGACTGTACATCGGCGTTGCTCTCCTTGGCTTAAGGTTGGTGTTACGGTTGAATGTGAAGGCTTTTCACATGGACCCAAGATGGCCCCCACCCGTGGTCCGTTCAAGATGCCATGTTACACATATTTACATTAGGCCAATTTCCGCCGATTTGGCCGGCAGCGCCCTGCCCTGATGCGTCGATTTTGCCGGAAGTTGCGAAATCATACCCCCTGTCGCAAGATTAGTTCAAAAAAACCTACCACGGCGACATTTTACATGTCGATTTGCGGTTGACGCCCCTTTCAGCCGACCATAATGTCCCCGTCACGTGAAATGGCATTCGCGAAAGAAACGGGAAACGGGGCGGGACATGGTTCTCATTCTAGTATCAGTCAGATGTTGGCGCATGGGCCGGTAACGGCAAACCCAAGTCGGTGACCATGCGCCCCCAGGACCTCCCGGGGGCTTTTTGTTGGCGTACCCAAAAAGGTGGCGTATCCAACGTGTTGGCCCATAGGATTGAATGAAAATGCCAGCCTGAGTGTTGGAATAAAGGAACAGACGATGCGGCAGATGACCGGGGCGGATATGGTGGTGCAGGCCTTGAAGGATCAGGGCGTCGAGGTGGTTTTCGGCTACCCCGGTGGGGCCGTGCTGCCGAT
The DNA here is from genome assembly GCA_038231395.1 of Rhodobacterales bacterium. Lineage (GTDB taxonomy): Bacteria > Pseudomonadota > Alphaproteobacteria > Rhodobacterales > Rhodobacteraceae > Stagnihabitans. Next base: position 102,958 of record JBBRLL010000003.1, on the reverse strand, counting down.
CTATGACGCGATCTTTCAGCAAAACGACATCCGCCACATACTGGTGCGCCACGAACAGGGTGCGGTCCACATGGCGGAAGGGTATGCGCGGTCGACCGGCAAGCCCGGCGTGGCCTTGGTGACCTCTGGCCCCGGGGCCACCAATGCGGTCACCGGCCTGACCGATGCGCTGATGGACTCAATCCCGATCATCGTGATCTCGGGTCAGGTGCCCACCTTCATGATCGGCACTGATGGCTTCCAAGAGGCGGATACGGTCGGCATCACCCGGCCCTGCACCAAGATGAACTGGCTGGTGAAGGATACCGCCAAGCTGAGCGAAACCCTGCACCTTGCCTTTCATGTCGCCACTCATGGCCGTCCCGGCCCGGTGCTGATCGACATCCCCAAGGACGTGCAGTTTGCCACGGCCCATTACACGCCGCGGGGCGAGGCCAAGGTATCGCATTACCAACCCCGCGTGCGGGGCGATGAGGCGGCAATTGCCAAGCTGGTTGAGATGATGGAGACAGCCGAGCGTCCGGTGTTCTATACCGGCGGTGGCGTGGTGAATTCTGGTCGCCGTGCCAGCGCGTTGCTGCGCGAACTGGTCGCCGAAACCGATTTCCCCATCACCTCAACCCTGATGGGCCTTGGCTCTTATCCGGCTTCTGGCAAGAACTGGCTGGGGATGCTGGGGATGCACGGGCTTTATGAAGCAAATATGGCGATGCACGATTGCGATCTGATGATCAACATCGGGGCGCGCTTTGATGACCGCATCACGGGCCGGATCAAGGATTTCTCGCCCCATTCCAAAAAGGTCCATATCGACATCGATCCGTCGTCAATCAACAAGGTAATCCGGGTCGACGTTGGCATCATTGGCGATGTGGCCGTGGTGCTGGAGGAGGTTCTGCGCCAATGGCGGGCGCGGGGGTCGAAAACCAACCAGCAGGGTCTTGGCAAATGGTGGTCGCAGATCGGCCAGTGGCGCGCGGTCAAGTGCCTGACCTACAAAGGCTCCACCAAGGTGATCAAGCCGCAATACGCGCTGGAACGGCTGGAGGCGCTGACGAAGGGCCGCGACCGCTATATCACGACCGAGGTGGGCCAGCACCAGATGTGGGCCGCGCAGTTTCTGGGCTTTGAGGAGCCGAACCGCTGGATGACCTCCGGCGGGCTTGGCACCATGGGCTACGGTCTGCCCGCGTCGATTGGGGTTCAGGTGGCACATCCCGATGCCCTGGTGATCAACGTCGCAGGGGAAGCGTCCTGGCTGATGAACATGCAGGAAATGGGCACCGCGATGCAGTTCCGCGCCCCGGTCAAGCAGTTCATCCTGAACAACGAGCGCCTCGGCATGGTGCGGCAGTGGCAGGAATTGTTGCACGGCGAGCGTTACTCGCATTCGTGGAGCGAAAGCCTCCCCGATTTCGTGAAACTGGCAGAGGCATTCGGCTGCAAAGGCATCCGCATCGAAGACCCCGCCGATCTGGACGACGCCATCATGACGATGCTGAACTACGATGGCCCGTTCATCTTCGACTGCCGCGTGGAAAAGCACGAAAACTGCTTCCCGATGATCCCAAGCGGCAAACCGCACAACGAGATGCTGCTGGGAGATGCGGATACGGCGGGGGTGATCGGTGCCAAAGGGGCGGTGCTGGTGTAATGGAAATGAAAATTGACCAAAGGTGATTCCGAGAGATTGGTGCGCGGGGTAGTTCACGATTGGGCTCGGCAGGTCAAATATGATTCGACAGCCGACATGCCTCCCTTTGAGGCGTTTCGGTCTTGGCTTCTGGCTCGCTACCCGAATGCCCTTAGCTTTCGTTCGACGGCTGGTCCTCGGTTTGATTGCGAACTCTGGTTTGATCAAGAAATGAAACAGATATGGCGCCGATAGTGGGCCTTGAACAAAAATGGGTGGTGCAATGAACGCTCTCAACATCAAACGCGGCTCCTCAAGCCATTCGGCCTATGACCTGCGCGACCCCAATGGGGAGGTGATCGAAAGCCACACCCTCGCCGTGGTGGTGGCCAACGAAAGCGGGGTTCTGGCGCGGGTGATCGGGTTGTTCTCGGGCCGGGGCTATAACATCGAAAGCCTGACGGTGGCAGAGGTCGACCATGAGGGGCATCTGAGCCGGATCACCGTGGTCACGCGCGGCACGCCGCAGGTGATCGCCCAGATCAAGGCGCAGCTGGAACGGATGGTCGTGGTGCATGAAGTGCATGACCTGACCGCCGAAGGGCCGTCGGTGCAGCGCGAGCTGGCGCTGTTCAAGGTGGCTGGCAAAGGTGAATTCCGGATCGAGGCGCTGCGTCTGGCCGAGATTTTCCGGGCCAACGTGGTGGATAGCACCCTGGAAAGCTTTGTGTTCGAGATGACCGGCACCGCGGAAAAGATCGACGCCTTCGCAGACCTGATGCGGCCGCTTGGTTTGCGCGAAATCGCCCGCACCGGAATCGCGGCGCTGTCTCGCGGAGTCTGAGGGCAGGCGGAGTCTGAGGGCACGCGGCGTCCAAGGGGTTCCCAAAGGGGCCGTTCAGGCCCTTTTGGTCAGGGGGTGCGGGGGGCGGAAGCCCTCCGCTATTCCTTCAACAGGTCGGCCACCCGCGCCTGATCCTCTGCCGAAAGACCCGCCGCTTCCGGCGCTTTGGAACGGTGGCGGGCAACACCAAAGGCCAGCACCGCGCCGCCCAGCAAGGCCAGTGGCCCCGCCAGCCACAAGATCAGGTTGGCGCCTTTGGTGGTGGGGTTCAGCAAAACGAACTCGCCATAGCGGGCGACAATATAGGCCACCGCCTGCGCATCGGTGTCCCCTGCCGTGATCCTTTGCCGCAGCAAAACCCGCAGGTCATGCGCCAGATCGGCATCGCTGTCATCAATGCTTTCGTTTCGGCAGACCAGACAGCGCAAGCCTTGGCTCAGGTCACGGGCGCGGGCTTCCATTGCGGGGTCTGGCAGCACTTCGTCCGGGCGCACCGCCAAGGCCGGGGTGGCCAGCACAGCCAGCGCAACGGCGAACAAAACGCGCTTCATTCCGCTGGCACTCCGATTGGTTTGCGCGCGCCAGCAGCCACGCGGTAGCGGCGGTCGGTCAGGCTAAGCACACCACCCGCAGCCATCATCAAACCGCCGAGCCACAGCCAATCGGCAAACGGTTTCAGATAGGACCGCACCGCATAGCCGCCTCCGGTTTGCGGGTCACCGACCACCAGATAGATATCGCCAAAAATGCCGGGTCGGATCGCAGCCTCGGTCGTGGCCATGCCTGCAACCGGATAGGTCCGCTTGGCAGGATGCATGATGGCCACCTCTGCCCCGGCCTTGGTCACCCGCATATCGGCGACGCGCGCGGTATAGTTCGGGCCTTGTTGATCATGCACGTCGGTCAGTTGCACCTGATAGGGGCCTAATGTGAACGTCTCACCCTCTTTGACCACGCGGATGTCTTCTACCGCCCACGAGGTCAGCGCCACCACGCCGAAGATCATCACGCCAAGACCTGCATGGGCGGTGAAGCGGCCCCAATCGGCGCGGGGCAATCGGCTTAAACGTCCAAGGCGCTGGCCAAGGCCGCCGCGTCCGCAGCGTTGCATCACGTCCACCACCGTACCTGCCACCAGCCAGACCGCCAAAGCCACGCCCAAGGGGCCAAGCGGCGACTTTCCACTGGACAGGGTGTAGGCCAACAGGGCTGCCGCCAAAGCCAAGGCCAAAGCCCCGGCAAAGGGGCGCATCGCCCGTCCAAGCTCCGCCCGTTTCCACGGCAGGACTGCGCCGATCGGCAGCACGATGGCCAAAGCGATGATGAAGGGCATGAAGGCCGCATTGAAGAACGGCGCGCCGACCGAGACTGCGCGGCTCCACAGGATCTCGGCAATCAAGGGCCAGATGGTGCCGATGAAGACCACGAAACACGCGACCGTCAGCAAAAGGTTGTTCACCACAAGGCCGGTTTCGCGGCTGACCATGGCAAAGACGCCCTTCGCCTCCAACTGTCCGGCACGCAAGGCAAACAGGGTCAGCGCGCCCCCGACAAACACCGCGAGGATGCCCAGGACGAACATGCCCCGCGTCGGGTCCGATGCAAAGGCGTGGACCGAGGTGATCACCCCGGACCGCACAATAAAGGTGCCGATCAGCGAAAACCCAAAGGCCAGAATGGCCAGCAACATGGTCCAGGCCTTCAGCGACTCACGCTTTTCGACCACGATGGCGGAGTGCAAAAGCGCTGTCGCGATCAGCCACGGCATGAAAGAGGCATTCTCCACCGGGTCCCAGAACCAGAAGCCGCCCCAGCCAAGTTCGTAATAGGCCCAAAGCGAGCCCATGGTGATGCCGATGGTCAAGAACAGCCAGGCGGCAAGCGTCCACGGCCGGACCCAGCGGCCCCAGGCGGCGTCCACCCTGCCCTCGATCAAGGCTGCGACGGCGAAGGCGAAGGCCATGCTCAACCCGACATAGCCGAGGTACAGGAACGGCGGGTGAAAGGCCAAACCGGGGTCTTGCAACAAGGGGTTCATGTCATGGCCGTTCATCGGCGGGTAGGCCAGCCGCAGAAAAGGGTTGGACGTCCAAAGCATGAAGGCCAGAAACGCCACCGCAATCGCCCCCTGCACCGACAGCACCCGGGCTTTCAGCCGAGCAGGAAGCTGGCCGCCAAACCAGTGGGCTGTGGCACCGTAAAGGCTGAGCGCCAGCACCCATAGCAGAAGTGAGCCTTCATGGTTGCCCCAAACTCCGGCAACCTTGTAGAGCATCGGCTTCAGGACCAGCGAGTTGTCTACCACCAGCCGCAAGCTGAAATCGTCCGTGACAAAGGCATAGGTGAGGGCACCGAAGCTGAAGGCCACCAGCAGGAATTGCGCGGTGGAGGCGGGCCCTGCCACTGCCATCAGCACCGGATCGTTGCGCTGCGCCCCGATCATCGGCAGGACCGCCTGAATTGCCGCCACAACAAAGGCAAGGATCAGGGCGAAATGTCCAAGCTCTACGATCACGGCAGCCTCCATTGGGTTTGCGGGGAACATAGGCCGATTTTCGGGCCGATCCAATGGGGTGTGGTCTGATGCGCCAAGATGGGCCAATGGCCCATCCTACCAAATCCAAAGCGGCGCAGATCCTCAGGACAGGCGGCTGCGCGCGATCTGTCAGGGCGCTTGCGCATATTGCGGGATGCGGCGCGTATGGTCCGGCAATTTGCCCATGGACGCAAGGCGCGTCAGCCGGGATAGTGCGCCAAACGTGGAGGACATGATGGCCCAGACAGCCCTGAACAAGGTCACCCTGATCGGCGCGCCGATCGATGCAGGCCAGCGCCGGGCCGGTTGCGTGATGGGGCCTGCGGCCTACCGCGTCGCCGGGATCGCTCAGGCGGTGTCCGAACTGGGCCACGGTGTTGAAGATTGCGGCGACCTTGCCCTGCCCGCCCTGAAACCGGCCACTTGTGCCAATCCAGCGGTCCATTCGTTGCCCGAGATCCTTGGCTGGACCGAGGTTCTGTCTGCTGCCGTCGTCGCGGCATTGGAGGCGAACCGGTTGCCCATCGTGCTGGGTGGCGATCATTCGCTGGCTTTGGGCACGGTCGCAGGGGCTGCGGCCCATGCCAAGGCGGTGGAGAGGCCACTGTTTCTGCTGTGGCTCGACGCGCATTCGGATTTTCACACCCCGCTCACCACAACATCGGGCAACCTGCATGGCACGCCGGTCGCCTATATCGCCGGGCGCGCGGGGTTTGACGCCTTCCCGGCCTTTCCGGCGATCATCCCTGCCGAACGGATTTGCCTTTATGGCATCCGATCGGTGGACCCCGCCGAACATGCGGCCTTGCTGACCCATGACATCGCCATCAATGACATGCGCGTGCTGGACGAACGTGGCATTGTGGCACCGTTGCGGGAGTTTCTGGCGGCGGTGAAAGCCGCAGACGGCATGTTGCATGTGTCACTGGATGTGGACTTCCTTGACCCCTCGATTGCACCCGCCGTTGGCACCACGGTTCCCGGCGGCACCACCTTTCGTGAGGCGCATCTGGTGATGGAACTGCTCCACGAATCCGGGTTGGTGACCTCTTTGGACCTGGTGGAGTTGAACCCGTTTCTGGATGAACGTGGCAAAACCGCCAAGCTGATGGTCGATCTGGTGGGCAGTCTGATGGGGCGCAAAGTGTTTGACCGCCCGACCCGCAGCTTTTGAGCCTGAACCGCTGGCGTATTTGCAGCTTCAATTCCCCGGGATTGATCGGTTGCAGGCTTTCGTTTCCCGCGCCAAGCGCCTATCCTTACCCCATGACCGCCCCAATGATCGACCCCTTCGCCCGCGCCATCAGCTATCTGCGCGTCTCCGTAACGGACCGCTGCGATTTTCGCTGCGCCTATTGCATGACCGAGCATATGACCTTTCTGCCCAAGGCCGAGCTTCTCAGCCTTGAGGAGTTGGAACGTTTGTGCTCCGCTTTCGTGCGGATGGGTGTGGAAAAGCTGCGGATCACCGGCGGGGAGCCTTTGGTGCGCAAGGGCATCCTGTCGTTTTTCGAGGCGATGGGGCGACAGATCGGCTCTGGGTTGAAAGAGCTGACGGTCACCACCAACGGCTCTCAATTGCGCAAATATGCGGGGGATCTGGCGGCGTGCGGCGTCAAGCGGATCAATGTTTCGGTCGATACGCTGGACGACAAGAAATTTGCCGAAATCACCCGGTGGGGGCGGCTGGCCCAAGTGCTGGACGGGATCGCTGCGGCCAAGGAAGCCGGGCTGCGTGTCAAGATCAACGCGGTGGCCTTGAAGGGCTTTAACGAGGATGAGTTGTTCACGCTGGCCGACTGGTGCGCCCGCGATGGCCATGACCTGACCTTTATCGAGGTCATGCCGATGGGCGACATGGGCGAGGCGCAGCGCGTCGACCAGTATTGGAGCCTGGATGATCTGCGCGCCCGTCTGGCCACTCGGTTCACGCTGGTGGATCTGCCCGAACGCACCGGCGGCCCGGCGCGCTACATGCGGCTGGCCGAGACCGGGCAAAAGATCGGCCTGATCACCCCCCTCACCCACAATTTCTGCGAAAGCTGCAACCGCGTGCGCCTGACCTGCACCGGAGAGTTGTATATGTGCCTCGGTCAGGAAGATATGGCCGACCTGCGCGCACCGCTGCGCGCCAGCAGCAATGACATGGCTCTGGAAACCGCAATCCGTTCTGCGATTGCCCGTAAACCCAAGGGCCACGACTTTGACTACTCCCGCGCCAAGGGAACCGGTCAGGTCAGCCGTCATATGAGCCATACCGGGGGCTGATGCCCGCCTTTCAGAAGACCGCTCAAAGCGCCACACAGATCAGTGTTGGTGAGCCAGCTTGTCCATGCACTATGCTGAAGGGAATCGGTTTGGGCCCAAATCTGGGTTTTGACATTGGCCAAAAGGTGTACCGCATGTTCAGATCTTTCAGCTTCGCCGTTCTGGTGCTTTGGGCGACAGGTGCCATGGCCGATGGCTTTGCGGTGCCCGACCTTCCCGCCGTGACGATCACCGCCGCTGCGCCCAAATTCTCCACCGTAGCCCAAAATATCGCTGCGGTCCGGTTTGACGCCGCCCATGGTTTTGAACGCTCGCTGGCCAATCCAACCCTGACGCAACTGGATTTGGACGGGGTGCCTTACGTCTATGCCCTGATGCGGGCCGAGCGTGAGATAGAGCAGGGCAACCGTTTGATCCTCGCCCGGATTGCGGCGGACAAGTTCAGCGATGGCTCCACCGTCACCCCGTTTGGCGCATGGCAGGCGGTGCCGGATCAGGTGTTCAGCATCGTGCCGCCCAAAGGATCGAAGGGGGTGCTGAATGCCGCAATGACGGCGTGGGACGGCAAGATCCTCGTGACCTATCAGGCCAGAAGCCAAAGCAAGAACGGCGCCGACAATCTGGGCTTTATGGAAATGTTTGATCCCGCGGCACAAAAGGTGCTGTGGACCAAGCCGATCCAGTCAATCCCCGGCTATCAGGGCACCCAAAAGCCGACCGGGTTGACGCGGGTCACCGAAGGTCCTGCCACAGCGCCGGACTATTTCGACAGCACCAAGGGGCGTCTGGTCTTGGGCTATATGTGCCGGGGTGATCAGGCTGCGGCGTGTGCGGGGTGGAACGGCTTTGTGTTGCAAGAGCTGACCTATGTTGCAGGCCAGCCGCAGTTCCAGCCACCCGTCCGGGTGCTGCACGAAGAAGTGCCGGACGGCACGAGCCTTAAAGCCTGGACCAAACAGGGCGAAACCGTGTGGAAAAAGCAAAGCTTCACCTTCGGCAACGGCAGTAATGACCGGCTGATCTTCGCGCTTAACTTCAACATGGTGGCGGATAACACGCCCGACCATCCCGCCACCCGCGATTTCCCGGAACATGCCAAACTTTTTGCGCTGTCCGGCCTGTCCACCCTGTTGGATGCGGCGAAGGCGGGGGCTTTGGACGTCTCTGCCAAAGCGCCGCCCAGCAAGACCTGGGTGCCCGACCTGTCGAATGACTCGCCGTGGGATCAGGGCGCTTTGTGGAACACCATGTATTACGTTGATCCGTTTCATGGAAGCGCCCAGTTCGTGCTGTACGAATCCTGGGGGGCAGAGGTGATGCAGGCCAGCCAGACCCGCGACGCGCTGTACGGCGGCAGTTCGGGGCAGATGGTCAAGGCCGACAGCCCGGACTTCGGGCAAAGTTGCGATGCGATTTGCGGGACGGGCAATGTGGCAGGCGGCGGCGCGCGCAAATCCTATTGCCTGTCGGCCACAGCCATTGCCCCCGGCAGCGCCTTGCAAGGGGTGGAGGTTGCCCATGAAACCCCGCTGGATCAGGTAACGGCCGCCGGTCAGGGCTTGAAAGCCGCGTTTCTGGAGTGCAGCGACATCGGAACCAGCGCTACCAAACCCGGCAATCTGCTGATCGCCTCTGCGGCGATTTCCGCAGCCGATGCCGGCAAGACGGCGCTGACCCTGGCCGAGGCCTTATGTGCGGCGAAGGGCGCGAAAGGTGTGGTTTGGGTGGACAGCGGAACCCGGATCAACCTTGCTGACACCCAGGCTTTGGCGCAGGGCGAGGCGCTGACGGTGGGGTGTTCGACGCAGTATCCCTCCACCGCGTTTCACCGCAATGTGGTGGTGCAGGGCGGTGGTCCGACCTGTGACATGACTTGCGCCGCTTTGGGCGCGGGCGATGGCACCGGGTTCCGGGCGTGGCGCGCCCAACTTGCCGACAGCCCTTACCCGCAACAGACCGCAGCCGTGACCCCGTTCATCAGCCTTGATCTTTTGGTCCAGCAAGGTCTTACGCGTGCCAAACCCTGGGTGCCTTTGCAGTCCACTGCCCTTGAATGTGCTTGCGGTCCGGGGCGAGAGATGCGCGGGATAGCCAGCGCTCGCGTGGCCCCCTGATCAGGCTTGGGTTTGGGGCCGGTTCGCATCTGCAGTGTGCCGCAGCTTCGGCGTTTGGGCCAGCTGGACGTGCGGTGCAACCTCAGCTTTCCGGGCGGATCGGGTGTTTGGGGCGCGGGGTGAAGTCTTCAACCAAAAGCTGAACACATCCTAGTAAGACCCTATCTCCGTTGTATTTTCGCCTTATTTCCCTTCGGCACGTTGCGCAAAAACCGGTTCGGCCAGAATTGCGTGGCGGCGTGACCTCACCAGCCCATCAACGGGCCTCCGCCGGGGCCTCTTTGGTTGCGCCAAGGTAGGAGGCATGTTACAGCGATCCGGGGTTTGATCAGGAAGGGTCCGTATGCGACAGGACTTGAAAGTTTTATTTTACAACTGGGTGCCGTTTGATGACGATGAAGGCCGCGGTGGCGGGGTTTCGGTCTATCAAAGGAACCTGATCGAAGCCCTTGTCAAACAACAGATAAAGGTCGATTTCCTATCGTCTGGCCTCGCCTATTCGGTCGAGTCGATGACGCCCGAAATCCGCCGCACGACCAATGACCATGACCCGGAATGCCGCAGTTTTCAGTTGGTCAACTCTCCGGTGATGTCGCCCGGCCACTCGGCCTTTGGCTGGAACGACCGGCTGTTTGAAAAGGGCGCGGCATTGGAGGTTTTTCACGCTTTCCTGCGCGAAGAAGGCCCCTACGACATCGTGCATTTCAACAACGTCGAGGGCATCCCCTTTACGTTTCTGGAACTGAAAGACGAATTCCCGCAGACCCTCGTCGTCTTTTCGCATCACAATTATTTCCCGATCTGCCCGCAGGTCAATCTGTGGTCGCATGAAAAGGCGCATTGCGAGGATTTCAACCGGGGCAAGTCCTGTGTCGATTGTCTGGTCTGGAAGCCGCCGAAAGAGGAAATCTTCGGGGCCCAGCAATTGTCCACAATTCTGAAGACCAATGGTGTCAACGCCACCTCGCCGGCCTTCGCCCGCGCCTTTACGGAAAGTGGCACGCCAAGGTTGTTGTCGGACCTAGCCCGCACGCGGCACAAGGATTTTCTGCGCGAAGACCGGATGCCGGTCAAACCGGAGGAGGAGAACAGCTTTGCCCGCAGGCGCAGGCTGGCGGTTCAGATCCTCAACCGGTCGGTCGACATGCACCTTGCCGTGTCGGAACGGGTGGCGCGCGTGCTGTCCAGCTACGGTGTCAACGCCGCGTCCTGCCATGTGTCCTATATTGGCACCAAGCACAGCCAGTTGTTGGAAAAGGCAAAAAAGCGGCAAACCCTCGCCGACCCGGATGTGTTGTCGATCGCCTATCTGGGCTACATGCGCGGTGACAAAGGCTTCTTCTTCCTGCTTGAAGCGCTGGAGCGGCTGCCTCACAGCATCTCGCAAAAGCTGCGGGTGAAGTTTGCGGCCAAGTCGAACGGCGACGGGTCGATTTTCCGGCGCATCAACGAAATGCGCCCACGTTTCGCCGGGTTGGAGCATATCGACGGCTACAAACACACCGACCTGCCGCGCTTGCTGGCCGACGTTGATCTGGGTGTGGTGCCGGTCTTGTGGGAGGACAACCTGCCGCAAGTGGCGCTTGAAGTGATGAGCCACGGCGTCCCGGTTCTGTGCTCTGACAAAGGCGGCGCGCAGGAATTGGGCGGCAACCCGGATTTCGTCTTTGCCGCAGGCTCTCACGAGGGGTTTGCCGACACGTTGCGCCGCTTGCAAACCGGTGACGTTCCCTTGTCCGGCTTTTGGGATACCGCGATGAAACTCCGCTCGATGGAGGATCACCTGAAAGAGCTGTTCGGTCTTTACGAGGCTGGTTTGGCGCAGATTGCTGCGGGTCAGAAAGCGGTAAATGCCACCACTGCGCCGTTTGTTTCGACCGCGTCTCTGCTGACCGGGGGCGAGTTGGATGACCTGACCCAGGCACATGCCCTGAATTCATGGATGATGAACGATGCTTGATGTAGTCAAACTTTTGAACGCCCCGCCGCCATGGGAACCCCACGGCTCTTCGGTGCCACTTCCTGACCGCTATCAGGCGCTTCTGGATTATGACGCGGTGCGGGCCCGGGCGTTCTTTGTGGCAACGGGTCCGGTGGCACCTGCGGCCGGGCAAAGCCGTGCGGCGGCCTTGGGCATTGGCGGGGATGACCTTGAAGCCACACCCAAGCTGCGTGTCCTGCGTGTCAAAACTCTGGCCGAAGTGCAGGCGGCCGTGGATGAAGCCATTGCCAGCGGCAGTCCGCACCGGCTGGTCATTGGCGGCGCGATTTCTTGTGACCGTGGCCTGCGGATTGACCGGGCGAACCAACTGGTGCTGGATCTGACAAACCTGCGGATTGATGTGGCCATGTCGCATGAACCGCTTGTGATCCTGCAAAACTCTCGCAAAATCGCGGTGCGCGGGTTGAAGGTCACTCAAGTTCACAAGATTGCCATTGAGATCACCACTTGCGAGGATATTGACGTTTCAGGCGCCGTGGTGTCGGGCGCATTCGGCGCGGGCATCCTGCTCACCGGTGGCAGCAAACGGGTGTTGATCGACCGGTCAATTTTCGTGCGCAATGCGGGCGTTTCGGTGAAAGCCATGGGCGAGGTGGCAAATGTGGTCATCCTGCAATCGCAATTTGACGGCCCGACCGCAGTATCCTTCATCCATCTGGCAGAGGCCAAGGTGGCCTTGGGCTACGCCGCCCTCAACCCGGACGAACCGGGCCGCGATGCGCTGACCCATGCCCATCCGACCGACATCCGCATTCTTGAAAACCGCTTTGGCCGCACCGACGCCGTGGCGATCCTCGCCGAAGGCACGCGCGGCGTCTGGGTGGAGCGCAACGATTTCAACGGGGCTGCGGGCGGGGCCGTCTGCTCGATCGGTCATTGCGCCGGCATCATGGTGGCAGACAACCGCATCGCCCCCTTGGCCAAAACCGCGGCACCGCTGGTTGCCATCAACGACACTGCGTTTTTCTGCATCTTCCGCAATATCTTTGAACCGATCAGCCAGGAATCGATCCGGGTTTCGGGCCAGTTCGGCGGTGGTTTCATTGCGTCAAACTCGGTACTGGCGCCGAAACAGGACGTTTTGACGGGAGAGGATGGCAAGCCTGTCCCGGTGATCAATCCCGACGCTGGTATCGTCCTTGACCCCGGCACGACGGATGAGGCCTTTTGGTCCACAACGCTGATGCTGAATATCGTGCGCGGGGCCTTTCGCGTTGGCATTGAAATCACGGGCGCTTTGCCGCGGCTGTTCCTGTTCGACAACCATATGTTCGGCATGACAGCTTGGTCGCTTAAAAGCGATGTCGTGCAACCCATGCTGACCTCGCTGAACAACTGGAGCCTCGACAAAAGCATGAACATCCCCTTGTCTCAGGTGCCGATTGAAAGTGCCCGGGTGTTTTGGGCGGCAATTGAGCTGGAAGATGATGAGGTTGACGCCGAAATTGCGGACCTGCCAGATGGCTTTACCGTTGTTCCGGCAGGTCATGCCGACGTTGTCTTGACGGTGGTCTCTGCGGATGCGTCAGGGGATACTTCTGCGGATACCAAGGTAAAGAAAGCGTAACAGATGGCGCCAAGACCCGGCCTTTTCCTGCATCTTCCGGTCCACAAGACAGGTTCTACCGCGCTGCAACAGACCCTGCATTCCAACGAAACCCGACTGAACGAGCGCAATTACACCTATCTGCCGCGCTTCACCCACAGCTTTCAACACGATGACCTGACCAAAAAAACCGGCGGCAATCTGCGCACTTTGCTGGAGACGATGCGCGATTCTGCGGGCGATAAAAGCATCATCCTGTCGACCGAAAAGCTGCATGTGGTGGACGACGAAAAGACCAGAGATTTTTTCGCCGCCGTTACCGAGGTTTTTGCCGACTACGACATCAAGGTCATTGTCTATCTGCGCCGGCAGGATGATGCGTTTTCGTCCTTCTACAACCAGATCGTCAAATTCGGCATCACCACCGAAAGCACTGCGCAAGCCTTTGCCCGCTTTGCGAAGTTCTTCAATTACGAACGCTATTTGCGACTGATCCGCACCGGGTTGCGTGACGATGACAGCGTGATTGCCCGGGTCTATGAGCGTGACACCTTGATTGATCGCGACATCGTGGCCGATTTCCTCGATGCCATCGGCCTTGCCATTGCCCTGCCCGACCGCCCGACGCGGGTGATCAACCAAAGCCTGGAAAAAAGCGTTTTCCAATTGAAACGGGCGATGAACTTTCACCTTGAAGGCTCCCCCCCCGAATTGATCCAAAGCCTGGCCGGGGTGTTGGCGGATGCCTCCACCCGGATCAACAATGGCAATCCGGACACCAATGTGCTGAGCGAGTTGGAGCGTGATCTGATCATGGACAGCTACGCCGCCTCCAATCGCCGGGTGGCGGAGCAGTATCTGGGCGGGGACAGCCTGTCAGCGGAAAAGAAGCCGGACCCGACCTATGAAAGCTCTTTTGAGGTGGTGATGCCTGCGGTTCTGGCCCGGCTGTCGCGTTACTTCTACCATATTATCCGCGTCGCAAAGCGCTGACACCTGTAGGCGGATCGTCCGGCTGTTGTTAAGCTGACCGGAATCGGGTGCCGCACAGCTTTAGCCTATGACATGAAGGGCGTTTGACGTGGGAAAAAGCGACGCAGAGATCAAGGACATCAAGGCGATGATCACTGTCGCCAAGCAGAAGCCCGTCAACATGGGGATCTGTATCGGCAAGATGCCCGAGACGACCGAGATCAGGCTTGACCGTGTCCGCAACCCCGCATCGCTGATGCGCGCGGCAAAGGCCGCCGGTGAGACGCCCAAAACCGCCTGCGGTGTTTTGACCGTCGAGGGGGTAAATGCCAAACTTACGTGCGAGAAAGATCCACCGCTCGTGTTGGCAAAGACCTTGAGGAAGTTCTTCAAGTCTATTGATTTGCCTATGAAATTCACGATCTTCGGTCCGGAAGGAAAATGACGTGGGAAAAAGCGAAGCAGAGATCAAGGACATCAAGGCGATGATCACCGCCGCCAAGCAGAAGCCCATTAATATGGGCATCTGTCTTGGCAAGAAGCCCGAGACCATCGAGATCCGGCTCGACCGTGTCCGCAACCCCGCAGCCCTGATGCGCGAGGCCAAGGCCGCTGGTGAGACGCCCAAGACCGCTTGCGGTGTTCTGACGGTCGAGGGGGTAAAGGCCAAACTGACTTGTGAGGAAGATCCGCCGCTGGTGTTGGCAAAGACCTTGAAGAAGTTCTTCAAGTCGATTGATTTGCCTATGAAAATCACGATCGTCGGACCAGATGGCAAAAACTACGAAGACGATGACGAGGATGAAAAGGGCAACGCTGCCGTCGGTAGCGCACCCGGTGCCGTAGCGCCAGGCGCCTCACCCTCTGCACAAGACGAACCCGAAATCGCGGAACCTGCGACCGACGACAAAGCCCGTACCGATTGGACCAACGCTTGGGGTGTGGCCGAACCAAAGGTTGCCGCAGCGATTGCAAAAGGCGATGCGGCTGCGGCCAAAATCACAGCGGTGCGCGACTTTGTGCTCGGCAAGGCCAATTCCGCGCAATTCGAGGCCGCCTTGAAAGCTTTGCCCAGCCTGCTGGGTCTGCTCGCCCCGCAAGTTGCGGCCGAACCTGCTGCACTGATTGACCCCAAAGACCTTATCCGGCGTCTTGGGCTGATCAAGCCGCAGCTTGCCAACGCTCCGGGCGCTTTGGGGGAAAAACTGACCGAGATGTACCAATCCTCCGTCGATTTTCTGAAAACCGGCGTTCTGGCCCAGGCAATGGCGGCGATTGGCCAGATCGAAACAGCCCTTGCCAAGGTTATGAGCGCAACGACGCCCGATGTCACGGCCGACCCGAAGTTCGCAAAGCTGACTGGGGCTGAGGCGACGCTGCGCGCCCAGGTGGCAAGCCAGACCGCTGGCGATGCGCAAGATGCCCTGATCGGCGTTCTCGACACCGTTCTGGATGCGATCGCACATGGTGAGGCGGAAACCGCGCTGTCCGGCCTCAAGCGCGTGTCGGACGGGCTGAAGCTTCAGGCAGAGGTTGACCGGCTGGCCCCGCTGGTCGCCAATGCCGCGTCTGCGGGCAAGGTTGCCGACGTCAACGCCATGATGAACCTGTTCAATTTCGTCGCGGACTCGGTGCCCGCCGGCGATCACGCCAAAGCGATGGCAAACCTTGCCCGCGTTGAAGAGATGATCACAGCGGGTGCAGCGGCACCCTCGACCCACGAAGCCGACGTGGCGCCAGAGGTCAAACCCCTTGCCACCGCCCGACTGAACTGGATCGCCACCCGCCGGACCCTGCATGACGAACTTTCCAAGCTGGAGACCGCGATTGCCAAGGCGCTGGATGCGGCGGAATTGGGCGGTGTGGTTGAGGTTGCCGGCACTTTGGTCAAATACATCGATCAACTGGATGCCCGACTGGAGGCCAAGCTTGACGCAATCGTCAACGCTGCGGTTGGCGAGCGTGACAGGCTGAAGGCCGATGCCCGTGGTTTGATCACCGAATATCTGGCGGTGTTGCAGGGCGATTTCTTCAAGGACGTCGACAACGGCAATGGTTTTGTATCGGTATCCGTCACCTCGACCGCGCAGTCGATGCTGCGCGGTATTTCGGGGGTCCTGGCTTAGCGTCAATAGAAAGTTTCTCTTTACTTAAAACGGCTTAGGCAGGAATGTTAAAGTGAACTTACCTGTGCAGCTGTCACTTCGACTTCAACCTTGAACTCGGGCCGGGTGAAGCCCGACACAATGACCAACGTGGACGCAGGCAACCGGCTGACACCGGCCAGCCATGCGTCGCGCGCCGCCATATACTCCGGCATAAAGGCACGGTCTGTGACGAAGGCGTTGATCCGCACCACGTCGGACGGCCCCATTCCGGCCTCTGCCAAAATCGCAGCGCAGGCGGCAAAGCACAGCTTTGTCTGCTCGGCAGCGCTTTCAGGCACCGTCTCATCCGGCCTGATGCCCAACTGGCCCGAGGTCAGCACAAATCGCGCCCCTTCCGGCACCTCGACACCGTGTGCATAGCGGCCAAACGGACGACGAATGGTGGCGGGGTAAAGGTCTTTCACAAGCAAATCTCCGGATAGCGGTGAGGTTTGGTTTAAGGCCGCCTGCCAATGGGTGCCCCGATTTCGTCCGCAGGTCCGCAAAGAAATCACCGACCGCCTATTCTATTTGCATTCTTACCGAAAAATGTCGCAAAATAAGGCGACCGGAGGCTTCCTGCCTTGGAAAATGCTGCGAAACCCGTGCCCTGACCGCGCCGCCCCCTAAGTTTAAACCATCAGAATCATCGGAGGCATATGATGTCACACTCTGCGACCCTGTACTTTGCGACCGTGCCCACACGCGCGCTTTCCGCGCTCCTGACCGTTTTGGCCGCACCAGCCATGGCCGCCAACACTGCCGTGACCTATGGCACCAATTGGGTGGCACAGGCGGAACATGGCGGTTTCTATCAGTCCGTTGCCGACGGTACTTATGCGGCCTGCGGGCTGGACGTGACCATTGTGCCCGGCGGCCCTTCGGTCAACAATCAGGCGCTATTGCTGGCGGGCAAGCTGGATTTCTACATGGGTGGCGTGCTGGACGCTTTTGATGGCGTCGACAAGGGCCTGCCTTTGGTGGACGTAGCCGCGATGTTCCAGAAAGACCCGCAAGTCATTCTGACCCATCCGGGTGTGGCCAAAACGTTTGCTGACCTGAAGGGGCTTAATCTTTTTATCTCTGACGGTGGCTATTCCGGCTATTACCAGTGGATGATCAAAAGCCTTGGCTTCACCGAAGAACAGCGCAAGGTTTACACCTTTAACGCCGCCCCTTTCATTGCGGATGAAAAGTCGGGGATGCAGGGCTATATCACCTCCGAACCGCTTGCCGTGAAGAAAGAGGCTGGCTGGGACCCGGATATCTGGCTTTTGGCCGACAATGGTTACAGTTCGTATTCGACCATGATCCAGACCATGCAAACCACCGTCGATACCAAGCCCGAGGTGGTGAAGTGCTTTGTAGATGGCTCCATCAAGGGTTGGTACAATTACCTTTACGGTGACAACAAAGCCGCCAACGACATGATCAAAAAAGACAATCCGGATATGTCGGATGAACAGATCGCGTTCTCGATTGCGACGTTGAAAAAATACGGCATCGTGGATTCGGGCGACACCGACAAGCTTGGCATCGGGGCTATGACGGAGGCGCGGATGACCCAGTTCTACGGCGATATGGTGAAGGCCGCGGTGATCAAGGATGGCATCGACATCAAGAAAGCCTATAGTTTGGCTTATGTCGATCAGGGTGTTGGCAAAGACCTGAAGAAGTAGGCTGGTGACGCGCTTGCGGGACGGAATGCCCAGAAATGCGCGCCGGTCCTCAGAAAAGAACGGTTCGCGTGACTGTAGCGTCACGCGAACCGTTGGGACTGACTCCCTGGATCGTTGAACGCCCTGAATCGTTGAACGCCCTCACCTGCAAAGCAACTCAACCCGCTGAGCAACCCGAAAGGACAGCCGATGCGCGACATCAAACCTTTGGGCACTCGCCCGGCCATCCTGCGCATGCAAAGCGTCGACAAGACCTTCAACGGTCAGATTAACGCCCTGCGCCACATGTCGCTGACGGTGAACGAGGGCGATCTGATTTCTCTGCTCGGCCCGTCTGGTTGCGGGAAATCCACCGTGTTGCGGCTGATCGCCGGTCTGATGCGCCCCACTTCAGGCCGTATCACATGGGAGGGCGGACAGGGTGCCGATGACCTTGGTGTGGTGTTTCAGGAGCCGACCCTGATGCCGTGGGCGACCGTGATGCAAAACGTCTGGCTGCCATTTCGGCTGCGTGGCAAATCGCTCGCCTCGGTGCGCAGCCAGATTGAGGCGGCGCTAAAACTGGTTGGTCTGGAAAACTTCGCCGCCGCTTACCCGCGCGAATTGTCGGGTGGCATGAAGATGCGCGTGTCCATCGCGCGCGCCCTCGTCACCAACCCGCGCCTGATCCTGATGGATGAACCCTTCGCCGCGCTGGACGAGATCACCCGGCAAAAGCTGAACAACGATCTGCTGGCGCTGAAGGCCGCGATCGGATGCACGATCATTTTCGTGACCCATTCGGTCTTCGAATCCGTTTTCCTGTCTGACCGTATTCTTGTGATGGCGCCGCGCCCGGGCCGCGTCGTCAAGGAAATCACGGTAAGCGAGCCCTACCCGCGTGGCCTCGCCTTCCGCACCTCCGCCAAATACGGCGAGATTGCCCGCGAAACGTCTGAGGCTTTGATGGCCGCGATGGGCGAAGAGGAGGCCGCATGAGCCTTGCGGATCAAACCAATCCCGAAACTGCGCAAAATCGCTCATTGGCGAAAGATCTTCTGATGACCGGCGCCGAAGGCGAAACCGTCGTCGAAGGCGCTCAATTTGACGCCGACGAAGCCCGCCACGCCCGCGCCCAACGGCTGGAGACGTTCGGCAAATGGGCTTTGCCGACGCTCGTCGTGGTTCTGACGGTCTATGGCTGGGACCGGGTGGTGGCACTCAATCACATCCCGCATTACATCCTGCCCTCGCCCGGCCTAGTCGTGCAAACCCTGATCAGCGATTGGGGCACCTTGTTCCCCTCGATGCTGGTCACGCTGAAAATCACTCTGATGGCGCTGACGGTGGCGGTTCTGGGTGGTGTCGCGCTGGCGATCCTGTTCACCCAAAGCAAGTTTTTCGAGATGGCGTTTTTCCCCTATGCCGTCATCCTGCAAGTCACGCCGATTGTTTCGGTGGCCCCGTTGATCTTCATCTATGTCACCAGCAAACTGGTCGCTCTGTTGATCTGCGCCTGGGTGGTGGCGTTCTTTCCGATCCTGGCCAACACGTCGCTTGGCCTCAAATCTGCCGACCACAATCTGCGCGACCTGATGATGATTTACCGGGCCAGTCGTTGGCAACGCCTCAGATACCTGCAACTGCCGTCCGCCCTGCCCTATTTCCTTGGCGGATTTCGGATCGCGGGCGGCCTTAGCCTGATCGGCGCGGTGGTTGCTGAATATGTGGCGGGCACCGGCGGCATCGGATCGGGTCTGGCCTTCCGCATCTTGGAGGCGGGGTATCGCCTCAACATCCCCCGCATGTTCGCCGCCCTCTTTCTGATTGCCTTTCTGGGGGTGGTGATCTTCATGGCGACCACCACGCTCAACTGGGTCTTGCTGCGCAAATGGCACGAAAGCGCCATCAAACGGGAGAGTTAAGTTGAGCGATTTCAAGACCCTGCCCGATGCACCCGTGATCCGGCTGGAGAATTTGACCCTGCCCGGCTATCTGTCTGGCCAGGCCTCAGACCTCGTTTCAGGCAGCTTGACGCTGTTTGATGGCCACATCGTCGCGGATCGCACCGACGCCGTCGCTGTTGACATGAAGGGCGCCATCGCCTTTCCGACCTTCGTTGACATGCACACCCATCTGGACAAGGGCCACATCTGGCCGCGGTCGCCCAACCCGGACGGCTCTTTTGCCGGGGCTTTGGGTGCGGTGGGCAGTGACCGTATGGCAAGCTGGTCGGCGCAGGACGTGGCGCGCCGGATGGAGTTTTCCCTGCGCTGTGCTTATGCCCACGGCACCTCTGCCATCCGCACCCATCTGGATTCGGTTCCGCCGCAAACCGCCATCAGCTTCCCGGTCTTTCAAGATCTGCGCGCCAGATGGGCCGGTAAAATCGCCCTGCAGGCCGCCTGCCTGATGGGCATCGACAACATCGCCGACACCGCAGGATTCCTGCAGACCGCTGATATTGTGGCGGAAAGCCAAGGCGTTCTTGGCGTGGTCACCTACCCGGTTCCGCGTCTGCACGACCACCTGACCACATTCTTCAACGCGGCTGAGGCACGCGATCTGGAGGTTGATTTCCACGTTGATGAAACGATGGACCCAACCGTCAACACCCTTCTCGTCATCGCAGAAATGGCGCTGAGCCGCAATTTCAAGCGCCCGATCACGGTTGGTCACGCCTGCTCTTTGTCCACCATGCCAGAGGCTGAGGCGATGGCCACGCTGGATCTGGTCGCCGAAGCCGGCATCAACGTGGTCAGCCTGCCGATGTGCAACCTGTACCTGCAAGACCGTCATCCGCGCCGGACCCCGCGCAACCGTGGCATCACGCTGGTGCACGAGATGAAGGCGCGCGGCATCAACGTCAGCTTCGCCTCGGACAACACACGCGATCCGTTCTACGCCTACGGCGATCTGGACATGCTGGAGGTGATGCGCGAGGCGACCCGGATCGGCCACCTTGACCATTCCGACCCCGACTGGACCGCCGCTGTCCTGTCCAACCCCGCCAAAGCCTGCGGCTTTCCTGCGCCGAGCCTCGCCCCCGGTGCTCCCGCCGATCTGGTGATTTGCCGCGCCCGCACATGGACAGAGCTTTTCGCCCGCCCGCAATCGGACCGCATCGTGCTGCGCCAAGGCCGCGCGATTGACCGCACCCTGCCCGACTACGCCGAACTTGATGACCTGATGGGTGCGAGATGACCGCGCCTCCGCACTGTGACTGACCAAGCCGAACCCGATGATCTGATCGGGGCCAGATGACCACACCTCGCCCCGCAACATGCCGCACCCGATGACCTGATGGGACCCAAATGACAGTCGACATCGCCGCCGCCAAAACCGCCCTCGCCCATCTGGACCTTGACACCAATCCGATTTCCCTGCGCGCCAAAAGCCGGGATTTCTTTTGGTATTCCCCGGTTCTGAAGGCCCGGCTTGACCACCTTACTGCCGATTTCGCCGTCTCGCCCCGATCCCAGGCGGAGGTGATCGAAGTTCTGCGCATTTGTTACGCCCACAACGTGCCGGTAACGACCCGAGGGGCCGGCACCGGCAACTATGGTCAGGCGATGCCGCTGGCGGGTGGGTGCATCCTGCATCTGCACAAGATGAACGCCGTCAAGGAAATCCATCCCGGCCGTGTCATCGTGGAACCGGGTTGCCTGCTCAAAGACGTCGATGCCGCCTGCAACGCCACCGGGCAAGAACTGCGGATGTTCTCCTCGACCTGGGCCACCGCCACCATCGGCGGATTCGTGGCTGGCGGCTCTGGTGGCGTAGGCTCCGTCCGCTGGGGCGGTTTGCGCGACCTTGGCAACATCATCCGCCTGCGGGTGGCGACGATGGAGGCCACGCCGCGCATCCTGGACTTCACCGGCGAGGAACTGCACCGCGTCAGCCACGCCTACGGCACCAACGGCATCATCACCGAGTTGGAAATGCCCCTCGCTCCGGCTTACGACTGGGTGGGCATGTTCGCAAGCTTCCCCGATTTCCCCTCCGCCAACCATTTCGCCTACGACCTCGCCCATCAGGACGGCATCCTGATCAAACTGGCCACGGTGTTTGAGCCGCCCATTGCGCAAGACTACTTCCAGCGCGTCAGCCCCTATATGAAACCCGGTCAGGCGCTGGTGGCCCTGATGGTTGCGCCGCACGCGATGGGCGCGTTTGAAACCTTCAGCGCCCGCTATGCGACGGCCCAGATCATCTACCGTTCTGACACCTCGGCGTGGGAGCGTGATCCCGGCCATGTCTTTGAATATGGCTGGAACCACACCACCCTGCGCGCTTTGAAAGTGGACCCCTCCATCACCTATCTGCAAGTGGGCTACGGCACCGATAACCCTTTGGCATTGGTAGAGAAAGTGCGCGCCACCTTTGGCCCCGAACTGATCCAGCATATCGAGGTGACCCGCAACGGGGGCGCCATCGGGTTGGGGGGGCTGACCCTTGTTCGCTTCACCACAGAGGCCCGGCTGGACGAGATTGTCCGTCAACACGAGGCGATGGGAGCCATGGTCTTCAACCCGCACCGCTATACTCTGGAGGAGGGCGGTCGCCAATCCGCTGACCCGCGTCAACTGGCCTTCAAGCGCGAGGCTGATCCCAAGGGCCTTTTGAACCCCGGCAAGATGATCGCCTTTGATGACCCGGACTGGCAATTCAAAACCATGTACGCCTGGCCCGGCATGCGGCAGGCGGCGGAGTAAATTGCACCCATGACGCTGCGTGCGACAATCCTTTTGGCTGAGTCCCGTCAAAATGCCGCTTCAGCCGGTTCACATACCTCCGATTTGGCGTTGCAGGGCGGCAGAGGACGATGAAGCGCGTTCTGGTCATTTTCGCCCACCCGTGTGAGTACAGCTTTTCTGCGGCCCTCCATCAGACCGTCACAGCCACGTTGGCGAAAAACTGGCAGGTCGATGATTGTGATCTTTATGCCGAGGGGTTCAACCCGGTTCTGTCTGCGGCCGAGCGTCGCGGCTATCATGACACCGCCACCAACCAATCCCCGGTGCAGGCTTACGTCGAACGTCTGCAACAGGCCAATGCTCTGGTTTTGGTCTTTCCGGTGTGGAATTACGGCTATCCTGCCATTCTGAAAGGCTTTTTTGACCGGGTGTTTTTACCCGGCGTGTCTTTCCACCTCAAAGACGGCAAAGTTGGTCCCGGTCTGCAAAACATCACCAAGCTGGCCGCAGTCACCACCTATGGCGGGACAAGGCTGAAAACCTTCCTGGCCGGCGATCCGCCGCGCAAGATCGTCACCCGCTCGCTGCGCTTCATCTCGCAAACCGGGCCGACGCAGTACCTGGCCCTGCACGACATGAACAACGCCACCGCCAGACAGCGCGCGACGTTTCTGACCAAGGTCGGCAGCGCGATGGACGCCTTCTGATGCGTGCCCTGGTGATCTATTGCCACCCCCGACCGGAAAGCTTCAATGCTGCCGTGCGCGACGTGGTGCTGACAAAACTGGCCGAAGCCCAAGCCGAAGTCCGCACCCGTGATCTTTATGCGGAAGGCTTTTCGCCTGCTCTGACCGGTCCTGAACTGGCGGACTACCTGAATTGCCCCGCCAACCGCGCTCCGGTTGCGGCGCATTGCGCAGATGTCGAATGGTGTGACACCCTGATCTTTGTCTATCCGACGTGGTGGTATGGGCTGCCTGCGATGCTGAAGGGCTGGCTTGACCGCGTGTTGCTGCCCGATGTGGCCTTTTTGATGCCCGATCACAGCAATTCCACGATCCGCCCCGGCCTGTTGCACATCAAGACAATCGGCGTTTTCACCACCTGCGGCGCCAGTCGCTGGCTGACATTTCTGGTTGGTGCGCCCGGCAAGCGCCAGTTGTTGCGCGGCGTCGGCTGGCTTTGCCCGCCGCGCGCCCGCAAGGTTTTTGTCGCACTTTACCTGATGGACGCCTCAACGCCGCAAACGCGCACCAGACATCTGAGCGCCGTCGCCACCGCGATGGACAAGTTGACCAACCGCAAGAGGACCGCATGAAACGCTGGGACTGGCAAGACTACCGCACCACCGAATATGGTGCGATCGACCCGATGAAGACCATAGCCATCCTGCCCACAGCCGCGATTGAGCAGCACGGGCCGCATCTGCCGGTGGGCACCGACACCATCATCTCGCACGGCATGCAGGCCCTTTTGAAGGCTCGCGCCCCGCATGACATGGACCTGCGTTTTTTGCCGACCCAAGCCGTGGGCAAATCGAATGAACATCTGTGGGCCAAAGGCACCCTGACCCTGACCGCCCATACAGCCCTGTCGGCCTGGACCGAGATTGGCCTGTCGGTCGCCCGTGCGGGGGTGCGCAAACTGGTTATCCTAAACAGCCATGGCGGCAACGTTGACCTGATCTCTATCGTCGGGCGAGAGTTGCGGGTGCAGGCCGGCATGTTTGTGGTGAAACTGGGCTGGGGCGCTTACGGAACGCCTCAGGGGATGTATTCGGCACAGGAAACCACCTACGGCATCCATGGCGGCGATGTGGAAACCTCATTGGTGCTGGCGTTCCGGCCTGAAACGGTGGACATGGCTTCGGCGCAGGACTTCCGGTCAACCGCCGAAACCTCTGCCATCTCACCGATCGGTGGTGTCAGCTACGGCTGGATCGCGTCTGACCTGAACCCGCATGGCCCGGTGGGTGAGGCGCATCTGGCGACCGCCGCCAAGGGTCACGCCACGGCAGAAAAGATGGTGGCCGACGTGATCACCCTGCTGCGCAAGGTCGAGGCGCAACCCCTGGACGCCTTCGCCCCGGTGACATCCGCGCGGTGACATCCGCGCGGTGACATCCGCACGGTGACATCCGCACGGTGACATCCGCACGGTGACTTCGGGCTGGTGATGGCGCCAAGAAGAGGTTTCTTGCGAATTGGGCGGAAAATCTCGCGTCGGCGATGGTCGGGTTGGCCTTTGCCAGGGATCGCTTGACGGATCGACTGACCGGACAAGATGGGCAGATTGCCCATCCTACCTTTGGCTAAGCTTCAGGTAGCCTTCAGGGTGCCGCGTTCGATCTGATCCTGCTCGATGCTTTCAAAAAGCGCGCGGAAGTTGCCTTCGCCGAAGCCATCGTCGCCCTTGCGTTGGATAAATTCGAAAAAGATCGGGCCAACCACGGTGCGTGAGAAGATTTGCAGAAGGATGCGGGTTTCACCACCGTTCAGCACACCTTCACCGTCGATCAGGATGCCATGGCGGGCGAGGCGGTCCAACGGTTCGGCATGGCCTGCCACACGGGTTTTGGACACTTCATAATAGGCCATCGGCGGTTTGGGCATGAACTTGACGCCGCGTGCAGCAATCTCGTCGGTGGCGGCGTAGATGTCTTTCGCCCCGACCGCGATGTGCTGAATGCCCTCGCCATTGTAGCGTTTGAGGTATTCGACGATCTGCCCGGTTTCGCCCCGGTCCTCGTTGATCGGAATCCGGATACGACCGCAGGGCGACGTCAACGCGCGGCTGTGCAGGCCGGAGAACTTGCCCTCTATGTCAAAGAAGCGGATTTGTTTGAAGCCGAACAGGCGTTGATAAAAATCAAACCACAGGTCCATGCGACCTTTGTGGACGTTGTGGGTCAGGTGGTCGAGGTAGTGAAAGCCAACCCCGGCAGGCTTGGGTGCAGCGATGAAATTGAAGTCAGTATAGGGGTTGGCGTCGGCGCCATACACGTCGGTGAAATAAATCAGCGAACCGCCGATACCGACGATGGCAGGCCAATCTACCGTCTTTGCGCCGACGAAAGGCTCTGCCCCCATCGCCACCGCATGATCAAAGGCCTGCCCCGCATCGGCCACACGCCACGCCATCGCGGGCGCGCAGGGGCCGTGAAGTGCCGCAAAATCGCGGCCATGGCTTCCGGGTTCGTCGTTCAGCACGTAGGTGATGTCGCCTTGCTGCCAAAGCTCGACCGCTTTGGTTTTATGGCAGGCGGTCAGCGCAAACCCCATGGCCGCAAAGATGTCGCGCAGGCTTTGCGGTTCGGGGTGAGCAAATTCGACAAACTCGAACCCATCGGTGCCGGCGGGGTTTTCGGTCGAGATCGCGACTTTGGGGGCGTCGTGCGGAAACGGTCCCATGCGGGCTCCTATGGTTAGGGGATCATTGTAGCGTGAAAGCAGGGCAAAAAATGCGCATAAATGCGTTGAGTTGGGCCGATTGGCGCGCGATATTCGCGGCGAATGCAAGGATCGCATCAATGTCTCGCATCGCCGATCCCATCGATTCGCGGCTATTCGCGGCATTGCAGTCGTCATAATCGGGTCATCCGAGGCGATCAGGTGGCGCAACGCCAGTGCTTTTACATCGGCATCGTCCGCCGTCAGAGCCGCGGCGCTGGCCAGCGTATGCGTCCGCCGCCAATGCCGCAGCAACCGACGACCGCCGTGGCGTATGCGGGCCGAAAGGGGGGCCAGCGCCTCCTCCGGTATCGCCCTGTGGATCAAGAGGACAACGCCTTGCGCGAAAGTTGCGATGGCAGGATTGGGCGCGGTGTCACCAAAAACACCACGGTTTTGCCCGTCGTTCGCAAGCTCAGGGACAGGCTTTGGGTCAGGGGCGGATGCAGGCTTTGGATCGTATCAAGGGTAACCGGACCGAGAATAACCGGGCCGCGGGTCACGCTTTCTTTTGGCTTGACAGGGCGTGACGTGATCAAGCGACCAAGCTCCGGGCGGCCCTCATCCTTAACCTGCGTGGCGATGTCGTTGTGCATGGATGCCAGAAGGCCGTCCCAATAGCGTGTCAAATCCGTCGGGCCATAGACGTCGACAGGCGTTTGCAGACCAGCGGTTCAGGCGGTGTGCAGCCAAGGCTCAAGTGCCAGACAATGGTCGGACTGCAGATGGGGGATCACGAAGGTTTGCAACACTTTCAGCGCAAGGCCCTGACCCGCCAACGCCCGCGTCACCCGAAGACCGCAGTCCACCGCGCCAGACTGACCCGACGGCCGCAGCAGCGAGGCGGTTGGCATTGGCGCGCCCAGCCTGATGGCAGGCCCGCCCTGGTGCCAAGCAGGGTTGCAAAATCGCTCATTTAGCAAAAATCTCCGATATTTCTAGAAGCCGGGGCCGTGGAAAGCCCGGCGTCGCGGGCGGAAAGGAGGGTTGCAACTTCAGCTTCCGAAACGATCAGCGGCGGTGACGGGATGATGGTGTTGGCAGATACCCGGACCATGGCATCGGTCTTGCAAGCCACGGATTGCATCCTGGCGGTCACGGCCTTGTCTGCCGGCTTTTTGGTGGCGCGGCCCGTCCTGGCGGCGGTGCGGCCAAAGGCGGTGATCACTTCGTCGGCGATGAGCTGCAATCCGAACTCCACCGGATGGCGGCCCTTGCAGAGCGCGGCCTTTTATGTGCCGCGGCGGCTTTGCAGGCGGGAGGTCAGCGCTTATCCCACTGGGATTGCGGCGATCCTGCACAAAGGTCAATCTATCCGTAGCAGCACCGCTGGATATTCGGACCTGAATTCAGACCTGAAAACTGAATTCGCATCGCAGCCGCAGCGGCTTGAGGGCGATTCTCGGCCGGGTGCGGCATGCCAGATAGCGGCGCAGTCGGGCGGAAATCTCGGGCGCCGTCATCGCCTCTGACATGGCTGTCGCGCTTGGCGTAAAAGGATGCTGCATTTGCGGCATTTTGCAGGTATCGGCGGTTTTCATCTTGTGCGCACGGCCAAGGCCTATGCAAGACTTGCCTTTCAATGGGGGTGTGTGATCATGAAAACCCAATCGCTTGTAGCCTAGCCGTCGCCTAAGTGTCATATCGCCGTTGCAGAATCCTCTTATCCACAGGGTCATTGAGGTGCGACGGAAATCAACGCACCCGCCGTAGAACGTTCAAAGCTCAAAAAGAGCAGACGTGCCCAGCATAGGGCGTCGGAGCGCAAAGGGGACAGAACGATGACGATGCATGGGACAGATTTTCTGCCTGCCGGTGCTTTTGAACCGCCTCCTGTTAGCATCGGCCCGCAACGCCACTTTCCATCGCTGTTTCTGTCGGATCTGCACCTGGGCTCGCGCGCCTGCCGGGATGAAGAATTGCTGTCCTTCCTGCAAGGCCACACGGCCGACGTGATCTATCTGGTCGGCGACATCATCGACACCTGGCTGCCCTTGGGTGCCCATTGGACCCCGGCGCAGCATCAGGTTCTGGCCATTTTGTTTGACCGAGCCCGCAATGGAACCCGGCTGGTCTATACCCCGGGCAACCACGACGCCTTCTTTCGCCGCTTCATCGGCAATCATATGCTTGGGATCGAAGTGGTGGACCGCATTGTTCATCAGGCCGCGGATGGCCGCCGCTATCTTGTGGTGCATGGCGACGAGGGCGATGTGTTTGACCGCAACTTCCCCCGCCTGTCGCGCCTTGGCACCAGAATTGACAGCGGCGTGCGTGGCCTGATCGCTTGGGTCAACCAGCAGCGCGCCAAGCTCGGTTGGGCAAAGTCGAATTTGGCTGAGACCTTGGTCAAAGGCTTCAACGACATTGTGAGGACCATGGACGCGTTCGAGCCGCGTCTGGCCGATATTGCCCGCGCCCACGGCACCGACGGCATCATTTGCGGCCATTTTCACAAGCCTGCGCTCAACTCGGACCATGGCGTCGCCTATGCAAACTGCGGCGATTGGGTGGAAAACGCCACGGCCCTGGTCGAAACCTCCAGCGGACGATTGAGGCTGATCGACTGGGCTGCACAGGGTGTCGAAAAAGTCGGACTGGAAATGAGCCTTGCAGACGTGCATATGGGTTTTGCAAAGACCGCCGACGGTATCTGAGGGCGGTCCCACCGGACCTGATAGGCAATACGCATGGGCCTCGCCCTGATCTGGCTTACACTTTTCACTGGGTTCTGCATGGTCGTCCAATGGGCTGGCGTGGGCCTTGCCTTGATTGCTTTGTGGCGCCCGCCCGGCATTGGGCCGATGACCCTGCCCCCGGTGACCGTGTTGCGCCCGATCTGCGGGTTGGAGGCTTTTCTGGAAGAGACGCTGGAAACCACCTTCCGCGCCGACTACCCCAAGTTCGAACTGATCTTCTGTGCGGCAAGCGCGGATGACCCTGCGATCCCTTTGGTCAGACGCCTGATGGCCAAATACCCGCAGGTCGCGGCGCAGATCCTCACCGGGGATGACCGGGTTTCCGGCAACCCAAAGCTGAACAATCTGGTCAAAGGCTGGCACGCGGCACGCTACGGCTATGTGCTGATGTCGGACAGCAACGTGCTTTTGCCACCCGATTACCTGCGCCGCTGCATGGCAGAGTTCAGCCCTGATACGGGCTGCCGTCCGACCGGGCTGGTGTCGTCGCCGCCGATCGGCATCCGGGCGCAAAGCTTCTGGGCGCGGGTTGAATGTGCCTTTCTGAACACGTTTCAGGCGCGCTGGCAGATGGCGTCCTCGGCGCTTGGCAACAGCTTTGCCCAAGGCAAGATGCTGCTTTGGGACGCAAAAGTGCTGAAGGCCGCCGGAGGGATCGCCGTTCTGGGGCGTGAGATGGCAGAGGACGTCGCCTCCACCAAGATCGTGCGGGCGCAAGGCAAGATGGTGCGCCTGCCCGCCAGATTTTTTGAACAACCGATCGGTCCGCGCGACCGTGCCATTGTGTGGAGCCGTCAGGTCCGCTGGGCCAAAGTGCGCCGCCTGGGCTTTATCCTGTATTTCCTGCCCGAGGTTTTCGCCGGGGCCGCCCTGCCCTTTCTGGCCGTCCTGACGATGGCGGCTCTTGGCAGCCCGGTGTGGACAATCCCGGCCTTTGTGGCCCTTTGGTATCTTCCGGAATACGCGCTTGCCACCGCAGGCCACTGGCCGCGCAGCCCCGCCGACCTTGCGGCATGGGTCACGCGGGACGCGATGTTGCCTGTCCTTTGGCTGGCGGCCTGGCAAGGAAACTCGTTCGAATGGCGTGGCAATGCAATGACGGCGGACGACATCAAGTCTGGGGATATCAACAACGGCCAAGTTAAGGCGGGCGAAGGCAAGGCAACCGACGCGCAACGCAGTGCGGGTGCCGACGGGCCCGTGTCCCGACCCTCCGGCCCAAAGAAAAGCCAAACGTCTGGCCCGTCCAAAGGCCGTAAATGACCCAGCAAGCCGTTTTGGACATGATGCAAAGCCACGGGCTGTGGCTGGTCGGCCCGATGGCGATCATCGAAGGCCCCATCGTCACGGTCATCGCCGCCTATCTTGCGAAGCTGGGCTATATGACGGTGTTCGGGGTCTATATCGTCTGCGTCCTTGGCGATCTGATCGGCGATGCGATGTACTACTGGATCGGTCGCGCCGGTCCAAGCCTGCTGCCCGAACGCTGGCTTGCGAAGATCGGCATCACGCACGCCCGCCAACTGGCCCTTGAAGACCATTTTGCCGAAAAGGGCGGCCGCACGCTTCTGGTCGGCAAACTGACCCATTCGGCAGGATTGCCGATCATGCTGGCCTCGGGTGCGGCAAGGATGAACTTCACCGTCTATATGCTGTGGAACGTGTTGGGCACCCTGCCGAAAACCGCGTTCTTCGTGGCCATCGGCTGGTACCTCGGCTCTGCCTATGCCGCGATTGACACCTGGATCTGGCGGTTGTCACTGGTGCTGATCATCGCGGTCGCGATGGTCTTGCTGATCGTCTGGAAAAGGCGGCGAAAGTGAGCCTGACCTGCGTCATCCCCGCGTATAACGAACAGGCCCGCATTGCCGCCGTCCTGCAAACTGTCCTCGGCCACCCCGAGATTGACGAAGTGCTGGTTGTGGATGATGGCTCTGCCGACGGTACTTCTGCCGTGGTGCAGGGCTATCCCGCCGCCCGCCTGATCACGCTGTCCAAAAACGGCGGCAAGACCGCGGCCCTCGCCCGGGGCTTTGCCGAAACCACGTCAGAGTTCATCCTGCTGATCGACGCCGATCTGACAGGGCTTTCCCGGGCCCATCTGACGGCGTTGATCGCCCCGGTCAAATCCGGACAGGCGGCCATGTCGATCAGCCTGCGCGACAATGCCCCCCTCCTGTGGCGCTGGATCGGGCTTGACTATATTTCGGGAGAGCGTGCCCTGAAGCGCGACCTCTTGGATGGGCAAGACGCGGCGCTGCGGCGTCTGCCGAAATTCGGGTTTGAGGTTTTCCTGAACTCACTGGTTCTGACGACCCAAGCACCGCTGGCTGTGGTCCGCCTGCCCGGCGTGAAAAGCCCGCTCAAATCCGCCAAATACGGCTTTTGGGTCGGCGTGAAGGGCGATGTCCTGATGATGCGCGACCTATTCCGCGCCATACCGCCAAAGGGTCTGGTCCAACAAATCGTGAGGATGCGCCGTCTGCGGGTCTGATCTGGGTTGGTTTGGTCCGGGATGCCTGTTTTTTGGCCCAAAAAGTCCTGCCCTGCCCGCGCACTGCGTAACCACCGAAAGATGAAGAAGGTATATGCCTTGGCACAATCATCGGCGCACTTTTGGGTCTTCTGACTGCTGGGCCGAGGGTTTACACTTTGCTGCTCTAACTGCCCACGTTGCCGGTGGAGGCGGCGCATCCGATCTTCCCACGCATCAGATCGGGATAGCGGATGAAATCGGGCGCCAGGGGATTGGATGCAGGAGAACGTGTTGGGGTGACGCAAAGCATCGCTCTCTGCGTTTTTCATCGATGAGCCCGATCACAAAGACATTTCTTATCGACCTACAATCACCAAGATAGACGCGTATTTACAATCGTTCCGAAACAATGACGTCAAATCGCCTCACGGCTTTTTAATATGACTAAATATTGAAGTTGATTGGCCGCAAAAATGACGCGAATCTTTTTTCAAATGGTCGTTGTGAGGTTAGGCCCAACACCAATGCCAGGCCGCCCAAAGCCGGAGTGTATAATGTTTAAGACGATCATCATAGCGGGGTTTCTTGCGGCCGTGGCGGTTCCCGCCCAAGCCACTCTAATGTATGCTGTCTATACTGGGGTCATTTCCACGGCGTATGACTCTACCGGTATTTTTGGCAGTGTTGGACCGCTGGCTGGGCAGGCCGTGAAGATGACCTTTGTTTATGATTTGAATGCCGGGGGGGGCTATAACCTTCCCAATATTTCAAGCGCCTACGGCGGTTCTGACAATGGCTATGGCAACACCATGACTGCAACGGTTGAGGTTGCCGGACACCGTGAGACAACTCTTGGCACTTGGTCTAGTCAGGTGTTGAACAGATATAACATAGGGACGGCAACCAATCAGATTAGCGCTCAATCATACTCAAATGGCGGTTCGCCGTTCTATGACTTTGTCTCGGCAGGAGTATTTGATGACAGCTTGGGCTTGCCGCACGATTTGACCACGCCGTACAGCTTTGACCCGACCCACGACAGCTACGCCTCATTTACCTACAGCCACCGGGAAGGCGGGTTGTGGCATGAGGCATTCGGTTACGCCACAGTGACCCATGTCAGTATTTCAAACCTCGCGCCGGTCCCGGTTCCTGCAGCGACGGGTATGGGGTTGGCGAGTTTGGCCGGGCTGTTGGTCCTGGGACTCCGCCGCAAGGCCAAGCAACAGTTGGCTTAACCAGCAAGCGTTTCAGACAACGATGGTCAAACGATTTTGGCCGTCTGACCCGCAGAGCACGCTATTGTCGCACCCTTGCCCCCTTGGGATCATACAGCGCCTCGAACCCTGCCTGACAGGGCACGCGTTCAGAGGCGACCTCCAGTTCCCAAATGCCAGAGGCCAGATAATCGGCATCCACCCCGGTTCGCCGGATGTATCCCATCCCGATCGCCCGCCCCAAAGTATGACCGAACCCGCCGGAGGACAGCCAGCCGACGCGCTCGCCATTGTGGTAGATGGTTTCGCGGCCCAGCAAAATCACCTCCGGTGCAGCCGTAAACGTCGCCAGCCGCTTTTTCACGCCATTTTCAAGCTGCCCCGTCAAAGCCTCGCGACCCTTGAACGGCACGCCGGATTTCAGCTTTACGGCCCAGCCAAGGCCCGCTTCCAGCGGCGTATGATCAGGGCCAATGTCAGAGCCCCAGGCCCTGAAGCCCTTTTCCAGCCGCAGGGTTTCTATCGCGCGGTAGCCGGCGTTGATCAGCCCAAGTCCCTGCCCTGCCGCCATCAGCGCTTCATAGACCGTGACGGCGATTTCTGTGGCCACGTGCAACTCCCAGCCAAGCTCACCCACATAAGTCACCCGCAAGGCCAGAACCGGGCAATTCGCCACCGAAATCCACCGGGCCTGACCGAAGGGGAAGCCCGCGTTGGTCAGATCATCCGGACAAACCTGCTGCAAGACCACCCGCGCCTGCGGACCCATCAGGGACAGCACCGCATTGGCAGAGGTCACATCGACCATCTGGCAATTGCCGCACAAATTCCGGCTGATCCAGTGGAAGTCATGGGTGGCAAAGCCGGTGCCGGTGGTGATGTAAAACGCATCCTCCGCCACGCGCGCGACGGTAACGTCAGCCTCGATCCCGCCGCGGTCGTTCAGCATCTGGGTATAGGTCAGGCTACCGACCGGCTTTTCGATATTGCCCGCAGAAATCCAGTTCAGGGCCTTTGCCGCATCCGGGCCTTTCACGGTGAACTTCGCGAAAGAGGACTGGTCGATCAGAACGGCGGCCTCGCGCGCTGCCACATGCTCCCGCCGCACCGCGTCCCACCAGCCGGGCCGTTGATAGGAGTAGCGGTCGACAGGCTCTTCACCGGGACCGGCAAACCAATTCGGCCGCTCCCATCCCAGCTTTTCGCCAAAGCACGCCCCAGCCGCTTTCAGATGGGCATAAAGGGGTGACCGGCGGGTCGGCCTTGCCGATGTCATCTCCTCACTCGGCCAGGCGATGGTATAGTGCTTGCCGTAAGCCTCGGTCGTGCGGGTGCGCACCCAATCGGTGGAGCGGTGGACCGCGCCAAACCGGCGAATGTCGACCGGCCACAGGTCGTAGGGCGCCTCACCCTTGGCCACCCATTCGGCCAAAGCCATGCCGGCACCGCCGCCAGAGGCAATCCCAAAGGCGTTGAACCCCGCACCGATGAACAGGTTTGTCAGCTCTGGCGCCTCACCAAGGATGAAATTGCCATCGGGGGTGAAGCTTTCCGGCCCGTTCAGCAGTTGCTTGATGCCAGCGGTAGCCAAAGCGGGGACGCGCGCAATGGCGTCTTCCATGAACTGTTCGTAGTGGTCCCAATCGGGCGTCAGGGTTTCAAAATGAAACCCCTCCGGGATGCCGCCCGTGGCCCAGGGCTTGGGGTTAGGCTCGTACCCGCCCCAGACCAGACCGCCGACATCCTCTTTCCAGTAGGTCAGCCGGTCCGGATCGCGCAACGTCGGCAGGGTGGAGGTGACACCGGCAATCCGCTCGGTGATCATGTACTGGTGTTCAACCGAGACCAAAGGCACATTTACCCCCACCGACGCCGCCAGAACCCGCGTCCACTGCCCGGCGCAGATCACAACCTTTTCGCATTCAATCGGGCCACGCGGGGTTTCCACCCCCCTGATCCGCCCGTCTTCCACGATAATCCGTGTGACGGGTGTGTCTTCGAAGATCTTCACCCCCGCCATCCGCGCCCCCCGTGCGAGGCTTTGCGTGATGTCAGAGGGGTTGGCCTGCCCATCCGTTGGCAAAAACGCCGCCCCCACCAGATCGTCGATGGTCATCAGGGGCCACAGGTCTTGCGCCTCTTGCGGGGTCAGAAGGTGCATCTCCAGCCCGAAACTATGCGCGGTGGTCGCCTGCCGCTTCACCTCGGTCCAGCGCGCCGCGTTGCAGGCCAGCCGCAGCCCGCCGTTCATCTTCCAGCCGGTTTGCAGGCCAGTCTCGGCCTCCAGCCGCTTGTAAAGGTCAACCGAGTAGCCCAGAAGCTGCGTGATATTGGCCGAGGTTCTAAGTTGCCCGACCAGCCCTGCCGCGTGAAAGGTGGTGCCGGAGGTCAGTTTTTTGCGTTCCAGAACGACGGTATCGGTCCAGCCAAGCTTGCCAAGGTGATAGGCGGTCGAACAGCCGACAATACCGCCGCCGATGATGACGGCTTTTGCGCTGGTGGGAAGGTCCATGGTATCCTCAGGCTTGACCGCAGGCGTCCAGCGCCAAACGGTAGGTGGAAAGGTTCGTTGCCGTATAGGTGGCATAGTCGAAGGCAAGCGTGGAGTGGAGTTCTGACACCATCGACCACATCGCCTCCCTTAGCGCAGCCGCCGCTTTCATCGCCAGATAGCGCCGCATCAGCCCAAGGCCTACTGCGCCAAAGTAACGGTTCAGCATCCGGCGTTCCTGCGCTGTTGTCAGGGCGTTGTTGGCAGCCAACCCGCCAAGATCAAACAAAGGCGAGCCCCAGCCGGCATAATCCCAATCCACCAGCCACATCCGGTCGCCGTCATGCAGGAAGTTGGCGGGAAGCAGGTCGTTGTGGCCAAACACCATGTCGATCGGCCCCACATCACGCTCCAATGCCGCAGCCTCTGCCAGCAAGCCCGGTAAAGCGTCCAGATACCGGCTGTCCCCCTCGGCCAAAGTGGCCGCATAGTCGCGGATCACATGAAACACCCAAAACGTCAGACTGGCCCCCCGCAGGTGCTTTGGCACCTCGCGGTGAACCCGGATCACCAGATCCAGCGCCTGATCCAGCACCGTGTCGTCGCGAAAATCCAACGCGGACAGCGTGCGCCCTTCGATGAAGTCAAGCACCAGAACCCCGGGTTCGTGGTGCAAAACCTTTGGCGATACACCAGCCGCATAAGCCGCCCTGCTGGCCGCGAGTTCATTGAAGCGCAGGATCTGATGGACCGCAATGTCATCGCCCACCCGCACCACCGCACGGCGCGGGCCATCCTGCACCATAAAGTTGAGGTTGGTGATGCCGCCACCCAACGGCACTGGCATCACATCGCCGCTCCAGATCGGTAGTGATTTGACCTTGTCCAGCGGTGTCATGGCGCCTCCTGTCACATTTGGCCGCGCACCCAAAGCGATGTCAACGCCCATTGCCCGTCACATCGCCCCCGTCACATCGCCCCCATCACAGCGGCCCCGTCACATCGGGAGGGTCTGTCTACGGAGCGTCCGGGAAAGCAGACAGCCCTTCCGTCCCGATCCGCGGTGCGCTTAAAGCAATCCCTCCACCCCGAAATGCCGGGGAAAGAAGGCAGCGGCACAGGTGTGGACCGTCGCCTGCGCCTCTTGCACGCTGTAGGGCGGCGTCATCGTCATCATCTCCAGCCAGACGCCTTCGGTGGTCACCCGCAACACGCGTGAGATGCGGGCCGGATCGCCGCTGTAGCCGCCTTCGGCGATCAGCCGTGCGCAGATTTCCTCAAGACCGGCATTATAGGCGTCATCGTTGGCCCCGCATTGCGCCTGATAAAGCGGCCGGCTTTGCGCTTCACCCCAAAAGCTGCACCACGCCGACAAACGCCCCGGCGTGCAAATCTTCGGGTTGAAATCGGCCAGCAACAAGGCCGCCAGTTGCGCCGCAGGTACAGGGCCGGCCTGTTCCAGAAAAGCCAGCCAGTTCAGCCGGTATTCGGCCGCCAGATAAGCCAAAGTCTCGGACAGCAGTTTTTCCTTCGACTCGAAGTGAAAGTTCACCAGCCCATGCGACAGTCCCGCGGTGCGTGCCACCTCTGTTAAGGTACAACGGGCATAGCCGCGCAAGGCCAAGGTCTCAATCGTGGCTTCGATCAACTGCGTGCGCCGCGCCTCACGCCCCATCTTGCGCGGCGCAGGTTCGTTATCCGGCTCGGTCGGGATCTGGGTGGCGGTCAATTTGGCTGCGGTCATGTAAACTCCGGTCTATGGTCAACGCTACCCAATTGATGGATCAGAAAACAGGACGAAAACTTTCGCCCCGGCACCATAAGTATTCTGATTGACAATCCAGTCAATATCCTGCGACGATTTGCGGAACGAAAGAACCTATGCGCCGACCTGGCTTTTGAGGATGCCGTGACCCCGATTTTCCCCTTGGAACCTTCACTTCAGGACCGAAGATTGCCTTGCCCGGCCATGTCGCTGCCACGACTTCATTCTTTGCCCAAAGTCTAACGCAACCGGAGGCAAATGGCGTTGCCCGCCACCAACCTCACCCCATTCCCCACAAGCCCACTGCCGGAAATCTGAATGTGCGATCCTTCCATCACGACCGGTTCCACCCAGAATTGGAGACGCCATGACCGACCTGCCCTTTGACATCCTGACGGTTCCTGATGACTGGGACCGCGGCGGCCTGCCCGCATGGACCTATCACAGCCCGGCCATGTTCGAACTGGAAAGGACCGGAATTTTCCTGACGCACTGGCAGGTTGCGGGCCATACCTCCGACATTCCGGCCCCCGGCGACTGGCTGAGTTTTGATATGTTGGGAGAGCGCGGCCTGATCATGCGCGGTCACGATGGCGTGGTGCGGGCTTTCCACAACCTGTGCCGGCATCGGGGTGCCCGGGTGGTCGAGGGCACGCGCGGGCAATGCCGGGGGGCGATGGTCTGCCCGTTTCACGGCTGGGTCTACAACACCGACGGCACCCTGCGCGGCGCTGCGATGCCCACCAGCTTCGGCACCATGGACCGCGCCGAATTCGGCCTGAAACCGGTGGAGTTGGAGATTTTTCACGGCTTCCTGTTCATCCGCTTTCATCCCGGTCCGCAACCTGCCGTCGCGGACCTGCTGGCCCCCTACAACGATGCCTTCGCCGCCTATGATCTGGAAACCGTGCTTCCCACCGGCGATCTGGATTGGAGTTCAGACCTGCCGGTCAACTGGAAATCGGTGCGCGACGTTGACAACGAAGGCTACCACGTCGCCATGGCGCACCCCGGTCTGCAAGATCTTTACGGACGAAACTACAGCGATCTGATGATGAAAGATGGGCTGAACCTGTCTTTGGGCTATTTCGGCGATGCGCCGGGGCGGCTGTGGTCGGTGAGACATTACGTGAAGATCGCCCCGCAAGCCCCTCATCTACCGAATTACTTGCAAAAAGCGTGGAGCTATTTTGGCCTGTTCCCCAACGCGGTCTTTGCCTTTACCCCCGAAGCGATCCAGTTCTATCAGGACATCCCGATCTCACCCTCGCAAACCCGCGTTGCCGGGCGTCTTTATCGCAGACCAAATGAAACCCGCGAACAACGCTTGGCCCGCTATCTGGCGGCCCGGATTGACCGGGAAACTTCTGCCGAAGACCAGCAACTGTCGATCTGGTCAAATGAGTCGATGAAATCCACCGCGTTTGAAGGCTTTCATCTGTCCGATCTGGAATACGGCGTGCGCTGTCATCACGACGGTTTGCGCCGCTTGCTTCCGGTCATGACACAGTCCGCCGCGCCAAAAGAGGATGAAATCGCCGTGATCAATGCGGAAATGCTTGGCAGAACCGCCGCAGTGACGCAGGCTTGACATAATGGCCAAAGGCCGCAACGGGGAGAACAGAAAGATGCTGTCACGTCGTACCTTACTGGCGGGTTTAAGCGCCTCGGTCGCCATGCCTTTCGTGCGTCCGTCCTACGCCGCAGGGGGCAGCCTTAACGTCTACAACTGGTCCGATTACATCGGTGAGACGACGATAGAAGATTTTCAGACTGAAACCGGCATCAATGTCGTCTATGACCTTTATGCCAGTGCCGAAGAGATGCAGGCCAAGATGCTTGCCGGATCAACCGGTTACGATCTGGTGATCCATTCCGGTCTGGCGCTGCCGCAAGCGATCAAGGCGGCGATTTATCAGAAGATCGACAAGACCAGACTGACGAACTACGGCAACCTTGATCCGGCGATCCTGAAGATCATGGAAGGTTTTGACCCGGGCAGCCAGTATGGCATCCCGTATATGTGGGGCACGGTCGGGTTCACCTTTAATATGGACATGGTTACCAAGCGTCTGCCCGGCGTCGATCTGTCCGACATGTCGGTGATCTTCAAGCCAGAGAACGCCGCCAAACTGGCCGATTGCGGGATATCGCTTTTGGACAGCCCGACCGACATTGGCTATATGGTGATGTCGTGGCTGGGGATTGATCCTGCAAAGGCTGGGCCGGATGACTATGCAAAGATGGTTGCTGCGTTCAAGCCGATCCGCAAGTATCTGACAACATTTGACAATTCCAACTACCTGACCGCCCTGCCGAACAAAGAACTCTGTGTAGCTAATACCTGGTCTGGCGACTACGGTGTCGCCAAAGCGCGCGCCAAGGATGCTGGAGTGACACTGGACCTGCAGTATTTCGTGCCCAAATCCGGGGCACCCGCCTGGATTGACCTGTGGTGCCTGCCCTCCGATGCCAAGAACGTCGACAGTGCCTATGCTTTCCTCGACTACATGCTACGGCCTGAGGTGGTTGCCAAATGCTCGGACCTGACCGGCTATGCCAATGCCAACAAGGCCGCCACCGCTCTGGTTGATCCGGCGATTGCAGCCGACCCGGCGATCTATCCGGATGCCGAGACCCTCAAGCGGATGTACACCCCCGCCCCGATGTCCGAAGAGCAGGAGCGCGATCTGAACCGTGCCTGGGCCGATATCAAGGCGGGTTAAAAAATGGCCGAAACTTTGGTGCGAATCGAGGGTGTGTCGAAATCCTTCGGCACGTTTCAGGCGGTCAAGGACGTGACGCTGGCGATTGAAAAGGGCGAGATATTTTCACTGCTGGGCGGCTCTGGCTGCGGGAAAACCACGTTGCTGCGGATGCTTGCGGGGTTTGAGACGCCGACCACCGGCCGCATCTTCATCGACGGGGAGGATATGGGTCAGGTGCCGCCATGGGATCGCCCAGTTCACATGATGTTCCAAAGCTATGCCCTGTTCCCGCATATGAGCGTTGAGAAAAACGTCGGATACGGCCTGAAACATGAGGCGATGAGCGCGGTCGACCGGCAGGCCCGGGTGCGCGAAATGCTGGATCTGGTGCAACTGACCCCCTATGCCACCCGCAAGCCACATCAGATTTCGGGCGGCCAGCGACAAAGGGTCGCCCTGGCTCGTGCCTTGGCCCGGCAGCCAAAATTATTGTTGCTGGATGAACCTTTAGCGGCACTTGATAAGAAACTACGTGAACATACGCAGTTTGAACTGATGTCCATTCAGGAACGCACCGGCGTGACCTTTATCGTCGTCACCCATGATCAGGAAGAGGCGATGACCCTGTCGGACCGTATCGCCGTGATGGACAAGGGCGAGGTCAAGCAGATAGGCGCTCCGGGTGCGGTCTACGAGTTCCCCAAATCGCGCTTTGTGGCGAATTTCCTGGGCTCCATCAATGCTTGGGAGGCGGAGGTGATTTCGGTTGATGAGGTGGTGACCGTTGAAGTTCCGGTTCTGGGCCAGCAAATCCAAGCGCGTGCGGTGGATGTAACGCCGGGGCAAACCGTGCAACTGGCTGTGCGGCCCGAGAAGATCACCATCCACCGCAGTCCGGTTATCGGCCCCAACGTGCTGGCGGGAGAGGTCAAGGACCTGGCCTATTTCGGCAAGGACAGCCTGTACCGGATTGCACTGCCCAACGCGCTGGTCTCGGTTCACGCGGTCAATGCCAATCGCGGCGCGGAGGATGCCAGGGTCGCCGATTGGTACGACAAGGTCTGGCTGTCGTTCGACGCCGCCTCTGCCATCATCCTGACGGAATAGGCCCATGCTCCGACACTGGTTCAACCGTCGGGGCTGGTCAGACATCGTGATCGGCGCGCCCTATGTCTGGCTTTTGATCTTCTTTCTGATCCCGTT
The DNA here is from genome assembly GCA_038231395.1 of Rhodobacterales bacterium. GTDB lineage: Bacteria > Pseudomonadota > Alphaproteobacteria > Rhodobacterales > Rhodobacteraceae > Stagnihabitans. The sequence goes on along the minus strand of JBBRLL010000003.1, from coordinate 62,533 downwards.
TCTGATCGTGCTTGCGATGAGTTTCGCCACCCGCACCGCCACAGCACCCCCCTTTGGCTTTGGTGGCGCGAACCCGATGTTCAACCTGACCGGCTACGCCCGCCTGTTCACCGATGCGCTGTATCTGCGCGCGTTCGTCACCTCTTTGGGCAATGCCTCCGTAGCGATGGTGCTGTGTCTGTGCATCGGCTACCCGATGGCGTTGGGCCTGACGCGGGTTGAAAAAGCGTGGCGCAACATCCTTTTGATGCTGGTGATCCTGCCGTTCTGGACCTCTTTTTTGCTGAGGGTCTATGCGTGGATGGGTCTGATGGGGTCAAATTCGTGGTTCAACCGCTTGGTTACGGCGGGGTGGAACTGGCTGGTGCCACTGGATTGGGCGGTTCCCTCGGTCCCGATGATGCACACCAATTTCGCCGTCGTTCTTGTGATGGTCTACACCTATTTACCCTTTATGATCCTGCCCTTGTACGCCAATCTTGAGAGATTGGATGAGACATTGAACGAGGCGGCGATGGATCTTGGCAGTCGCCCGTTTGCCGTGTTCCGCGATATCACCCTGCCGCAATCCATCCCCGGCATTATCGCGGGTGGCATGTTGGTCTTTATCCCCGCTGCGGGTGAACTCGTGATCCCGACGCTGGTCGGCGATGCATCCTCACCCATGATCGGACGGGTGATCTCCGACGAATTCACCGCCGCTCGCGATTGGCCGATGGCCTCTGCTGTGGCGGTGGCGCTGCTGATCCTGATGGTCGGGCCGATGATGATCTATTCGCATTTCGAGGCGCGCGCAGAGGCACGGGACACCGACACATGAAGCGCCGCAGCCCGTTCCTCGTTTCCATGCTGGCTTTCGGATTTGCATTTTTCTACGTGCCGATCCTGTCGATGATGGTCTATTCCTTCAACGTCTCGCGCCTGGCCACCGTATGGGGCGGATTTTCGACGAAATGGTATGCAGCCTTGGTCGCAAATGATGCGGTGGGCAAGGCTTTGGTGCTTTCACTGGAAATCGCAGTTATTTCATCAACTTGCGCGACGATCCTGGGATCAATGGCTGGCATCGCCCTCGCGCGGTTTTCAAAATTTCGCGGGCGGACGCTGTTTTCTGGCCTCGTCACCGCACCCTTGATCATGCCCGAGGTGATCACCGGCATCTCCTCGCTGATTTTCTTCATCCTGATGGCGCAATTTGTAGGCTGGCCGGCGCAACGCGGTTTTACCACGGTGACCTTGGCGCACATCACCTTTTCCATGGTTTTCGTAACCACTATTGTAAAGTCGCGGATGTTGTCTGCCGATCGGGCGATTGAGGAAGCGGCGATGGACCTTGGATCACGCCCTTGGCAGGTGATGAAAGACGTAACGTTGCCGGTGATTTCCCCAGCAATTCTATCGGGTTGGCTGCTGGCCTTCACGATCTCGATGGACGATGTGGTCATCACCAATTTCACCACCGGGCCGGGCACTACGACGCTGCCGATCATGATCTGGAGCAAGGTAAAACTGGGGGTGACGCCAGACATCAACGCGCTCGCCACCCTGATCGTGCTGGTGGTCGGCGTCTGCGTGATCAGCGCGGGCGTCGTGATGAACCGTGCCGAGATGCGCCGCGAAAGAGACCGAAGATTGGCCTACAGGGCGAACGAATGAGCGATATTTCCCTGCCACTTGGGTCAAAAGGTTCCGGTCGCGCCCGGTATGCGGCGGCAATGGCGCTATACCAGACTGGCAAGATCAGCCCGCAAGTGTTGGAGATTTATCGGATATCCTCTGCGCTTGATGGTCAGGATCCGGCGTCAATGCTGGCAGAGGTTGGTTTGGCCCCGCTGTCAAATGCCACTTCAGGCGAGGTGACCTTCCGTCGTCTGATCGAAGAGTGTGACCGCTATCTATCTGGCCTGCACGGCCCGGGTGTGGCCGAGGTTCGGGCAAAGCTGAACCAGTGGCGCGCCGGTCCTGTCACGCTTGCTCCGCGCCCCAACCCGGTGATTGCAGCCCATCTGGGCGATGCCTTGGCCGCCTTGGTCGCAACCCATCCGTCCTTAGCTCAGACGATTGCGCAAGCCGCCCCCCACCTGACGTGGAAACCTTATGATTTCTATCCCGTCGCCGAGATTGGCGAGGCTTTTGCGCAGGGTCATGCCTTTGCTTCGTTGATCGGCGAAAACGCCACGATTGCGGCGCGCGACTGCGACTTTGGCATCTTTCTGATTGCCCCGCACCTTCTGTACCGCGACCATCACCATGCCGCACCAGAGCTTTACGCCCCGCTGACCGGCCCGCATGGCTGGCGTTTCGGGCCGCAGACGCCGCTGAATGTGAAACCCGCCCATGTGCCGGTCTGGAATGCGCCAAACCGGCCGCACGCCACCAAGGTTGGCCCGACGCCCTTTCTGGCCTTGTATGGCTGGACGGCGCATGTGACCGAAACGGCGGTGGTTATTCCCGCCGATGACTGGCCAAAGTTGGAGGCTTTGCGTCTTGGTTAGGTCAGTAAGGTTGCAAAGATTTGGGCGGGCCAAGGTAGAGATCGCGAAATGCCACGGCCAGTCCGGCGCGGGAGGGCGAGCAGGTCATTGGGCCCGCCGAAACCGCCAAGTCGGGCGGGAAATAAGCAAGACGGAACATCACCCAGGTATCCTCAATACGGTATTGTACCCAGACCGCATCGCCAATCCGGGTCAGGCGCAGGCCAAGAGACCCGTTGAACCCCGGCAAAGGCATCTGCGACCAATCAGACTTATCCACAGTCACAACGCAGGCCAACCAAGGGCTTCCATTGACAAATTCGATCCCGGCCTTGATCCAGTTGGCCGCATCCGCGCGGATCATCAGGCCCGCCTGATCGTATTGCGCCTGAAAATCGGCGGAGAATGTAACCTCGCAGGTGAACGCACCCTCCACAGCCTGCAACAACGCGTGGCCGTTGTCGTGGCGAAAGCCGTACCAGGTGTCGCGCCAGAAATCGCCCGCATCCCCGGTGACAACCTGCAGCACGCCGTCGGCATGGGCCGCGAAGTCGGGCGGGTTCAGCCAGATTTTTTCAGCCACACGCAAACCCTCCTGCAAAGGGGGTCAGAATGACCGCCGACCCAGGTTTGATCAATGCCGATGTGTGGGCCAGACCCTACACAATTCCCCAACCCAATGGAGCCGAAATGCGCGACATCACTGAAACTGACCGCAAGATTGCCAATATCCACGACGCTGCCTTCCAGAACTTTGTCTATCCGGACGGTCTGGCGCTTGGCGATGCCATTCTGCAACTGGACACCGGCATCCCTTTGGGCACCGGCTTTCACGTCTACCGCATGCCCGCCGGGATGACGACTCGCGGCCACCGCCACAACGGACATGAGCAATTCCTGATCCTTGAAGGCGAGTTGCACGAATCCGATGGCCGCATCCTCAAGGCCGGCGATCTGGTGTTTTACCGCGACGGCAGCGAGCATCACTCCTACACCCCGAACGGTTGCCTGTTGGCGGTGCATATCGCCGGACCAGAGATCGCAGTTGACTAAGAGGGGAGTGATTTGGCCGACTGACCGCCCCTTGCCATGCCCGGCAACTGGCGCTATGCAAGCACCACCTTGACGGCGGCGGGTTGGCGGAGAGGTTACGTACCGGATTGCAAATCCGTGAAGATCGGTTCGATTCCGATACCCGCCTCCACCTATGCTTTGCAGATATAGGCTGTGCTTCGAAGCGACGAGACATCTGCCGCGAGGGCTTTTTTCACGTCCTTTCGAACAGCTTGTGGCCGGGTTCAGCGTCACGACTTCCTGCGCGATGACGGTGATCTGGCTTGGCAGAAAGCGCAATGCGCCAGCCGGTATCGCTTTTTGAGTTGCCTTCATGTCGGGTCGCCTGTGCGTCTGACAGCAGCCGTTCAGACATCTGCCCCCAACCCCTCACCTCTTTGCAAATCCGGACATAACGGGTGTAATACTGACTGAAACACCAATTCCAGTGAGAGCCATGGACAGCACAGACCTCCTCCGCAAAGCGCCGTTTTCTCTGGATCAGTCAGGGTTGGACTGGGTCAAGGCGACCAAAGCGGCGATGACCCCCGCCGAAAAGGTCGGGCAGTTGTTCGTCTTTCACTCGATGGGCAAAGACCCCGGTGAACTTTCGCGGCTGGCGGCGTTAAAGCCCGCCGGGATCACCCGGAACTTCTCGCCCGATCTGGAGTATGAGGCGGATTTCATCGACACCCTGCAAGGGTCTGCCAAGGTGCCCTTGTTCGTCTCGGCCGATCTGGAGGGCAGCCGGATGTCGCTGGCCATCGGAACCGAGGTGCCCAACCCCTTGGCACTTGCAGCGGTGAACGACGTGGCGGCGTCAACTGCCATCGGCCGCATCATGGCAGAAGAGGCGCGGGCCATCGGGATCAACTGGTCCTTCACCCCGGTCATCGACATCAACAAGGCGTTTCGCAGCGCCATCGTGGCGACCCGGGGGTTTGGCGCCTCTGTTGACGTCATCGAAGCGCAGTCTCTGGCTCAGATTGCCGCATTTCAGGCGGCAGGGGTTGCCGCGACCGTCAAGCACTGGCCCGGTGAGGGGTACGACGACCGCGATCAGCATCTGGTTACCACGATCAATCCGTTGTCCTTGGCCGAGTGGGAGGCGACTTTTGGCCGCTTGTACCGCGCAGCCATTGCGTCGGGCGTGATGTCGGTCATGTCGGCGCATATTGCTTTACCGGCCTATATTCTCGCGCAGAACCCTGATGCCGGGGTGGAGGCGTACCGGCCTGCTGCTGTCTCCAAGGCGCTGAACCTAGATCTGTTGCGCGGGCAATTGGGCTTCAACGGGGTGATCGTCTCGGATGCAACGCCGATGGCCGGGTTCGGGTCTTGGGCACCGCGTCGTGACATGCTGCCGGAGGTGATAGAAAACGGCTGCGACATCATCCTGTTTTCGCGCGATGCGGCGGCGGATGTGGCGCTGATCACCGAGGCTGTGGCAGATGGACGGATCAGCCCGGAACGGCTGGATCAGGCTTTGACGCGGGTTCTGGGGCTGAAGGCGTGGGCGGGGCTGCACAAGGGGGTGGCCAAGGTTGACCGGGCAGGTTTGGCGCGGCCAGAGCACAAGGCTGCGGCCATGGCCGTCACCCAACGCGCGCCAACCTTGGTCAAGGATGTGCAACACCTTCTGCCGCTGTCGCCGCGCAAGCACCGCCGCGTGCTGGTGGTAACCTCTGGCATCATCGTGCCGTTTTTCCCGCAACCGATCGCCTTTGACCTGCCCGACATGCTGCGCGCCGAGGGGTTTGAAGTGACAATGGCTGTGCCCGGCCTTGTCCCCTCGCCCGCAGACTTTGACCTGATGATTTATCTGTTTGGCGAGGAAACCCTTTTGACGAGGGGCCGCATCTTCCTCGACTGGCTGAAACTGACGGGAAATTTTGGCGCTGCAATGGCGCGGCACTGGCATGAGATTCCGACGCTGATGGTGTCGTTCGGCTACCCTTACTACCTGTACGATGCCCCACGCGCGCCCACCTATGTCAACGCCTATGCCACGATGCCCTCAATGCAGAAGGCGGTGGTGGAGTGTTTGTTGGGGCGTTCTGCGTGGAACCCGATCAGCCCGGTGGATGCCTTCTGCGGGCTGGGGGATGCGCGGTTTTAAGGGCGCAAAAATGCGCCAAAAAGCAGCGGGCTGGTCCGGACAAAAGGCAGTGCAGGCAGCAACGGGCCGGGCAGATTGGCGCAGCGGCACGTCCCGCGTAAAGGGAGAGTGTAGCGCTTCCATCAAATCTCAGTCTAGGGTATCTTGCATTCCTGATCGCAGCCGAAAGCCTTTTACCGGACCGTTGCCGAATACCAAATACGCTGACCGGCTCACGCCACCAGCAACACCTTCGCCTCAAACCCTTTCAGCGTTACCCGGGCGCTGTTGAATTGGGCGGGGATTTGGTCTGACAATTCGGGGAAAATCTTGAACAACTCGCAGCGTTCGGCCTGATCCAGCCCGCCCAGGCCGCGTTCGCCGGGTTGGAAGCTTTCGCTCCACGCGCCATTGGCCACAACCACCTCGTGTCGGTCAAACATCAGGTGCAGGTAGGTCACCTCTGGCACGAGGACCGAGGATACCCCGGCCAGATGGGTCAGGTGGCAGGCGCGCACCAGCACCTCATCCTCACCGAACAGCAGTTCGGCACGCGGGCCGGTCAGCAGCATGCGGTGCTGGCGCGACACCATCATATCCGTCAACGGCAGGCCCTGTCCCAATGCGCCGGCCCTGATGCGGATCGGGTACAGGCTGGCGTCGCGCGACAGTTGCGCCCCGTTGATCGTCTTGGTGCCCAGCCAGCGGATCGGTTGCGGTCCATGGTCGCGGGTCATGACCAGATCACCCGCCGTCAATGCCTCGATTGCAACAGCACCGGTCGGTGTGGCGATCAGGGTGCCGGGGGTAAAGCAGGTGACAATCGTCTCGATGTTGCGAAACTCAAGGGTTCCGATGATGTGGCCATGGCTGTCGAAATAGTTGACATGGCCATCCTCGGGGTTGGCTGCGTCGCGGATGATGCGGTAGTTCAGCTGGCCGGACATATCCAGAACGTCGTTGTCGCCGGTGTTTTCCGAGCCATCGACAAAGTCACCGATGCCGCCGTGGAAGATATCGTTGCCGTCACCGCCGATCAGGGTGTCATTGCCCGCGCCGCCAAAGAACACGTCGTTGCCTGCGTCGCCGGTGACGTAGTCGTTGCCGTCGCCGCCGTACAAAGTGTCGTTGCCGTCACCACCGCTCAGGGAATCATTGCCCGCGTCACCGCTGAGCGTGTCGTCGCCGGTGCCGCCATAGACCGCGTCGTCGCCGGTGCCGCCAAACACGCTGTCGTTGCCCGCGTCGCCGTAGAGGCTGTCGTTTCCGGCGTCGCCCGTCAGGGTGTCGTGGCCATCGCCTCCGGAGGCGAGGTCGTTGCCGTCGCCGCCACTGACCACGTCATTGCCCGCATCGCCATAGACGGAATCGTCGCCCGCGCCGCCATAGACCGTGTCATTGTCACCCCCGCCGTAAAGGATGTCATTGCCCGCCAAACCGTCTTCATAGTCGTTTCCAAGCCCGCCGTAAAAGATGTTGGTAAAGACGTCGCCGCTGACGCTGAAGCCGTCAAAGCCAATCAACGTGTCATTGAAGGACGATCCGAAGATGCCGTCATCGCCGCCCAACACATCGCCCTGCGCGTCGCCGTACAAGGCCACCCCGGTGGTCAGGTTGACACTGACTGCGGCAGTCGAGGTGGAATAGTCCAGATAGTCCATCCCGGCACCGCCGTAGAGCGTGTCCGCTCCACTGCCGCCCGACAGGGTGTCATTGCCATCGCCACCCGACAGGCTGTCAGTGCCGGCACCGCCATACAGCGCATCGTCACCCAAGCCGCCAATCAGCATATTGTTGGCCGCATCGCCGGTCAGGATGTCGTTAAAGGCCGAACCGGTGAGATTCTCGAACCCAAGCAGCGTATCGCCTTGCGCATCGCCGCCCGACCCCAAGCCCGTGGCAAGGTTGACCGCCACCGCAGCACCCGAGGCGGAGTAGTCTGCCGTATCGATGCCCGTGCCGCCGTCAAGACTGTCAGCCCCGCCGCCGCCGGCAATCACGTCATTGCCAGCCCCGCCAAAGATCGCATTGGCCCCGGCGTCGCCGGTCAGGCTGTCGTTGAAGGCAGAGCCAATCAGGTTCTCGATGCTGATCAGCACGTCGCCGGTCGCATCGCCGCCCGAAGCGGTGCCTGCCGTCAGATTGATGGAAACCGCCGCAGTTGAGCCAACGTAATCCGCCGTATCAAGGCCTGTGCCACCGTCCAGAAGGTCGGCCCCGGCTCCGCCATTCAGCGTGTCATTTCCGGTACCGCCGTCCAACCGGTCAGCCCCCGCGCCGCCGGTCAGAGTGTCATTGCCTGCGCCGCCATAAAGGCTGTCAGCACCCGCGCTGCCGGTCAGGCTGTCGTTGAAGGCGGATCCGGTGACCGCCTCGATCCCGGACAGCAGATCGCCCTGCGCGTCACCGCCCGTGTTGATCCCGCTCGTCAGATTGACGGTGACCCCGGAACCGGAAGCCGAATAATCGGCCATATCAAGGCCAGCGCCACCGTAAAGGCTGTCCGCCCCGGCCCCACCCGCCAGCGTGTCATCGCCATTGCCCCCAAAAAGCGCGTTGGCGTTCACGTCGCCAGTCAGGCTGTCATTCAAGGCCGAACCGGTCAGGTTCTCGATCCCGACCAGCGTATCGCCCGCCGCATCGCCGCCAGCCCCCACCCCGGTGGCAAGGTTGACTGATACGCCAGCGGTCGAGGCGGCATAATCCGCTATGTCGATGCCCGAACCGCCGTCAAGCCGGTCCGCACCTGCGCCGCCCACCAGGATGTCGTTGCCCGCACCGCCTGATAGTGTGTTGGACCCGGCATCCCCGGTCAAAGTGTCATTGAACGCCGACCCCGTCAGGTTTTCGATCCCGATCAGAACATCGCCTTGCGCATCGCCACCCGTGCCCAGGCCGGTGGTCAGGCTGACGGCTACCCCGGCACCCGACGTCGAATAGTCGGCGACGTCGATGCCGCTGCCGCCGTCCAGCCGGTCCGCCCCGCTGCCGCCGACCAGCGTGTCATTGCCGGTGCCGCCGAACAGCAGGTCGTTAGCTGCGCCGCCATACAGCAGATCATTGCCGTCGCCCCCGGAAAGGGAATCCGACGCGCTTCCTCCGGTCAGGGTATCATTCCCCGACGAGCCCGTTAAGGTCACCACGATATTTGCCTGCTCTACTGCTCGCCAGCCCCAGATCTTGTGTCCGAGGTCAGGTCATTGGTTTTTATTGAAACGAGTTTAAGATGATTTTGTGGAAAAAGTCCATGCGTTTGCTTGGATTGGCCCGGAAAAAGGCCCGAATTCGACGCTTCTGATGCGTCCGGTCCACATTTCCGGCCGTTCAGACCGAAACTTCGGCGCGCAGGGCGTCCTGGGTCAACTCTGTCCGGCTGCCGTGCATCGCGACGCTGCCCCGGCGCAGGACGTAAAATTGATCGGCGAGGCCGTAAGCAAAGTCGAAATACTGTTCGACCAGCACGATGGCGATGTCACCCTTGGACTTGAGGTAGGTGATCACCCGACCGATTTGTTGGATGATATTGGGCTGGATACCCTCGGTCGGTTCGTCCAGCAACAGCACCTTCGGCTTCATGATCATCGCGCGGGCGATCGCCAGTTGCTGTTGCTGTCCGCCCGACAGATCACCGCCGCGACGGCGCGTCATGTCTTTCAGCACCGGGAACAGGTCATAGATTTCGTCGGGGATCCTATGCTCCGCTTTCGGCAGCAGGGCGTAGCCGGTTTCAAGGTTCTCGCGCACGGTCAGCAGCGGAAAGATCATCCGGCCTTGTGGCACCACAGCCAGCCCGCGTGCCGCCATGTCTTGCGGGCGCAGGCGCGGCAGGGTTTCACCGTTCAGAATGATCTCCCCGCCGGAGCGGATGTGGGTGCCTGCCAGCGCCTTCAGAAGCGAGGTTTTGCCGACGCCGTTGGTGCCCATGACGCAGGTCACTTCACCGGATTTGGCCACAAAATCAATCCCGTGCAAGATTTGTGAGCCGCCGTAGTACAGCGTCAGCCCTTTGGTTTCCAGCATCAGTGTCGCTCCTTCAACCGCGGCCCAGATAGACTTCGATGACTTGCGGGTTTTTGGTGACGTGATCCAAAGAGCCCTCGGCCAGAACCGAGCCTTCGTGCAGCACGGTCACCCGGCACTCCAGGCGGCGGACGAACTCCATGTCATGTTCCACCACAACGACGGCGCGGGTCTTGGCAATCTCGACCAGCATGGCGGTGGTCTGCTCGCGTTCCGCCAGGGTCATGCCAGCGGCGGGCTCATCGACCAGCAACAGCTTGGGTTCCTGCGCCAACAGCATCGCTATTTCCAGCCACTGCTTCTGGCCATGCGAAAGTTCGCCCGCCTTGCGTGGCAGATGGGTGGACAGGCCGACTTGTTTGGCCAGCCGTTCGACGCGGCTGCGACCCTCGTCCCGGAGGGCGAACCTCAGCGCAGCGATGGGATTGCGCGGGGATTTCAGCGCCAGCACAAGGTTTTCGGCCACCGTCTGATCCTCGAACACCGTGGGGCGCTGAAATTTGCGGCCAACACCTGCGCGGGCGATGGCGGCCTCTGACATCTTCAACAGGGATAGACCCTTTTCGCCCCAGATGACGGTCCCCGATTGAGGTCTGGTCTTGCCGGTCACAATGTCCATGAAGGTGGTTTTGCCAGCGCCATTGGGGCCGATGATGGCGCGCAAGCCCGTGGAACCGATGGAGAACGACAAGTTGTTGATCGCCTTGAAGCCGTCAAAGCTGACCGAAACACCGGAAACTTCCAGAAGCGCGCTCATTCCACGGCCTCTTGTTCCTGCAAGCTGCCGTCATCCGGGCCAAGCGCAGCGCCTTTGCGGTCCGGAGTGTGCAAACCCTGGAAGCGGTCAAACATCCCGCCGATGCCCTTGGGGGCGAACAGGGTGACGGCGACAAACGACAGGCCCAGAAGCACCTTCCACCAGTCCACCCAGTTGATGGTGTAAAAGCCCAACGGAATTTCGGGCACCCGGCCTCCGGTGAAGGCCGAGGACAGCAGCGACACAAACGCCGCCCCAATCACCGATCCGTAAAGCCGCCCCCGTCCCCCGATGGCCACCCAGACGGCGAGGTAGATCGAGGCGATGGGGGCCAGTTCGGCGGGGTTGATGATGCCGGCCTGTGGATAGTAAAGCGCCCCCGCCACGCCGCAAATCACGGCAGTGACGGCAAAGACGAACAGCTTGTAGGACTCAACCGGGTAGCCCAGAAAGCGCACCCGCGCCTCGTCGTCCCGGATGGCACGGATCACGGAGCCGAACTTGCCGGAGGTGACCCAGCACAGGGCCACGTAGGCAAAGGCAAGGGCGAAGGCCGAGGCCCAGAAGAACGCAATCGACACGAGGTCTTGCGAAGCGTCCGACAGGCCCGGCAAGTTTTGCAGGCCCGACAAGCCGTTGTTGCCGCGCAAGCCGCTGTCATTCTGGAACAGATACAGCGACAGGGCCAGGGTCATGGCTTGGGTCAGGATCGACAAGTAGACCCCGGTGACGCGCGACCGAAAGGCAAGCCAGCCAAACACCAGCGCCAGAATACCGGGGACGACGACCACAAGGGCCAGTTGAGCGGGAAGCGAATGCGCAAAGCTCCAGATCAGGGGCATGTCCGATCCGCCGACGACGCCGAAAATCTGGGTGGCGACGCCTTGGGCGATCTCTTGCGCGGTGGCGGGCAACGGGGCGGTGGACAGGGCCTGCACGACGATCTCTTGCGTACGGGCATACATCAGCCACTGGCCGATCATATAGCCACCAAGCGCGAAGAAAGCCATGTGGCCGAGGGACAGGATACCGGTATAGCCCCAGACGATGTCCATCGCCAAAGCGGCAAGGCAAAGGCACAGGGTCTTGCCAAGGGTCTTGACGAAAGAGGTTGACATGGCACCGGAGCCGAACACCGGACTGAGGACAGTGACGGTCAGGACAATCAGTCCAAGGATCAAAAGAAACCACAGGACCGAAGGATTGCGCTTGAAAAACCGTTGAGTTGCGAGCGCGTCAAACTGCGGGGCGCTGCCCGGGTCCCCCAGAGATCTGAAGGAGGATGAATTTGGCCGTGAGGCAGCGAGAGACGCCGGTTCAGTCTTGCGGGATGCCGGGGCGGTTTTGGTCATGTCACCTTCCTGCCGAACAGCGATTGAGAGCGGCGGCGATACGCAGCCGGAAATGGCATTGGTTCCGAGTGGTGATCACGCCACCACCGACAAACGCAGCTTCTAAAACCGCAGGTGTGTTGGGGCCGGAGTTGTCGTTTGCTAAGGATGGCACGGTCTGGCGCATGTCAGTCTCCCGCCGCGCGGCCCTTGAGGGCGATGATCCCCCGGGGTCGGAACTGGATGAACAGGATGATGAACAAGATCATGTAGGTTTGCGCGGCCAGCGTGTTGGAGGGGTTCAGGAACTCGATCGCCTTTTGCAGCCCACCGATCATCACGGCCCCGGCCAAAGCGCCCCATATATTGCCGACACCGCCCACCACCACCGTCATGAAGCTTTGCACGATATAGTCGGTGCCAAGTTCCGAAGTGACTTTTGCGTAAAGGCCGATGGACACCCCTGCGATGCCCGCAATGCCCGAGCCCAAGCCAAAGGTCAGCATGTTGATGCGGTCGGGGTTGATGCCCATGGAGGCGGCCATCGCAGGGTTTTGGGTGACGGCGCGCACCTCCAGCCCCAGCCTTGTGCGCTTCATCATGTACAGAAAAAAGCCAAGGCACAGGGCAGCCAAAACAATGATGGCGATCCGGATATACGAGATGGAGACCACGTCGTTGAAGGTCAGCGCCCCGCCCAGCCAGTCGGGCGAGGTCAGGGGGCGGGCTTGCGTGCCGAAGATGTTTTTGAACAACTGTTGCAGCGCGATGGAGATGCCGAAACTGGCCAGCAAGGTCTCCAACGGGCGTTTGTAGAGGTGGCGGATCACCAGACGCTCCATCGCCACCCCGGCCGCGAAGGTGAAGGCGAAGGCCAGCGGAAAGGCCACGATCAACGAAACGGTGTAATTCGGGACGAATTGCTGAACGACATAGCCGGTATAGGCGCCCATAGTGATAAACTCCCCATGCGCCATGTTGATCACCCGCATCACGCCAAAGGTGATGGCAAGGCCGATGGCGGCGAGGAAGTAGATGGCGGCGAGTGACAGGCCATCCAGTGACAGATCGGCGACCTGCATGGCACCAACTTTGAGGCTGATTTTGCCCAAGGCCGCTTGGGCGGCGTCGGTGATGACGGGATCGGCCTCAGTATAGGCCTCAAAGAAATGGTGGGCGGCGATGGCGGCAGTCACTTCATCGTCGGTGGCGGCGGGGGGGACCTGACCTGTCGCCTCCAACGCGGTGTAAGCGCGGTCACGGGTCGGCTGATCGGACAGTTGGGCCACAGGAATGCCCGCAACCGCACCGGCCACGATATGGGCGGCCAGCGCTTTTTCCTGATCATCGTGGGTGATCCGGGCCGGGGCGGTGCCGTCAGCCACCAGAAGATCATAAGCCTCGGTCGGGGATATGTCGGAGCCGACCTTCAGCGGCCGGGCAAGGTTCTTGCTGGTGCGCGGGTCGATGGAGGCCATCCGGGTGGTGGCGATCAGCGGGGTCAAAGCGGCGCGCAGGTCCAACCCGGTGTCAGCGCCAAAACTTTGCATAGCTGTGACACGCGCCTTGGGGTCAGCATCAAAGCGCAGGGTCAGCAGGCGTTCAAGCCGCTGTTTTTGCGCCTTCAGCGTGGGGTCGGTTTCGCCGGTGATGGCGGCGCGCAGGGGTGCAAGGCTTTCGGCGTTGGGGTCCTGAGCAATCGATGTCAGGGCATTGGCTCGTTTGGCGGGATCCGGGTCTGACAGGGTGAATTGCACAAGGGCGGAGGCGATCAGGCCGCGCACCCCGGCGTTGGGTTTCAACTCGGTTACGTCGGCTTTGGCGGCGGTGCCTGCGGGGGCACCCGTCAGGTCGGTCAAGGCGTAATCGCTCGGATCGGGGGCGAGCAAGAAGAAAGCCTTGTCGGACCTACGCTCGCCAAGGGACTTGTTGCCCCACGCCTCCAACAGACGGGCGGCCATCGGGTCACCCGAGGCGGCCAGTTCAGCAATCACCGGGCCGATGGTGGTGCGCGAGGGCTTTTCGATGTCGGCGGCATGGGTGGCAGCAATCTGCGCCACGGTATCGGCAAGCGCCGGACCGCAAAGGCACAGAAGAAGGGCAATCAGAACGGCGCGCATCGGGGAACCTGCGGGGTTTGGAGGGGCGTTGCGGCCCCTCCTGTTCAGATCAAGTGTCGTCTTGAGTTTTGGCGCTTCAGGTCAAGAATAGGCTATTGTTGGCAAGAGGCGCCGCTTGACGTTTTGGGCGCCGCCTCAAGGCAAGAATTGCCGCTTCTGGTCTGAAAGTGGCGCTTTGGCTCAGTAGTTCGACTTCAGCTGTACGCAGGTCTTGGTGTCCTTGTTGTACATGCCGCACTTGAGGGTCTTCCAGTCCGACTCCAGCACGGCCGATTCCGGCAGGAAGTCAGTCCAGGCGTCACCCGGCACAGGCTCGGTCTGGCTGATGATGTCAAACTGGCCATCGGCCTTGATTTCCCCAATCAGAACCGGCTTGGTCAGGTGGTGGTTCGGCAACATCTCGGCTGTGGTGCCGGTCAGGTTGGGGAACTTCTGGCCGATCATGGCATCCGAGACCTTGTCAACATCGACGGTGCCCGCAGCCGTCACCGCATTCACCCACATGTTGAAGCCGATGTAATGTGCCTCCATCGGGTCATTGGTGGTGCGCTTGTCGTTCTTGGTATAGGCGTGCCACTGGTCGATCCACGCCTTGTTTGCAGGCGTGTCGGCACTTTCAAAGTAGTTCCACGCGGCGAGGTGGCCGACGAGGTTGGAGGTGTCCAGACCCGACAACTCCTCCTCACCAACCGAAAAGGCGCAGACCGGCAGTTTGTCGGCCTTGACACCTGCTGCCGCCAGCTCCTTGTAAAAGCCGATGTTGGCATCGCCGTTGATGGTGGACAACACGCCGACCTTCTTGCCATCCGCCCCCAAAGCGACCACGTCCGACACGATCTTGGCCCAGTCAGACTGGCCGAACGGGGTGTAGTTGACGAAGATGTCTTCTTTGGCGATGCCTTTGGAGATCAGGTACGCCTCCAGGATCTTGTTGGTGGTGCGCGGGTAGACATAGTCGGTGCCCAGAAGCGCGAATTTCTGGATGCCCAATTCCTTGAGGTAATAATCCGTCGCAGGGATCGCCTGCTGGTTGGGCGCAGCCCCGGTGTAGAACACGTTCTTGGACGATTCCTCACCCTCATACTGCACGGGGTAGAACAAGAGGCCGTTCAATTCCTCAATGACCGGTAACACCGATTTCCGGCTGACCGAGGTCCAGCAGCCGAACATCACGGCTACCTTGTCAACGGTCAGCAGCTCGCGGGCCTTTTCGGCAAACAGCGGCCAGTTCGAAGCAGGATCGACCACGACCGCTTCAAGCTTTTTGCCCAAGACGCCGCCCTTGGCGTTTTGCGCGTCGATCAGCATCAGCATGGTGTCTTTCAGCGTGGTTTCCGAAATCGCCATCGTGCCGGAGAGCGAGTGCAGAATGCCGATCTTGATGGTGTCGTCTGCGGCAAAAACCGGACGGGTCAGCAGTGGTGCGGCGATCGAGGCCACCCCGCCAGCCAAAAGCATGCGACGTGTAAGTTTCATCTAAAGTCCCCTGTCAGCGCGGCCTTGGGCTCTTCCCATGCAGGACAGAACCGCCCATATTGGGCAGGCAGCTTTGGTTGCACCCGTGCGGTGGTGGCTGGCGTGGAAACTCGTCGCCACCGCACAATTCCCTCTCGAAGTTCCCCCCGAGCATCGCCAACAGGCGACATTGCGGCACGCCGTGCAACGATTGCGCAGCGGGCAGGCGGGACGTGCGGGGCTGTTGCTGCATTTATGGGCGATATGCTGCAAAGCAGCACGAAATACAGGCACTTCATGCGACAAAATTTGGTTATTTCGGGCGTGATTGCCGCACGTGTTATCGCCAGCAGAGTGAATGTGGGCCGTCAGATTTTCCGGCATGCGACCCGTCAGAACCTGCACGCGCGCGTCACCCAACGTCGGGTTGGCAGCCGAACCCAAGCGGGATCGGCATCACACAACGGATGAAACGGCGTGCAGATCCCGGGTCTGGAAACTTTGGGCTATTTGCCCAAATACTTCTTCAGTACGGCGACGATCAGATCATGGTCCGTCGCGTCCGGCCCGCCCGACGCGACAATCGTTCCGACAAAGCCGGTGCCTGTCACGTTGATCGGAAATCCGCCCCCGACCAGCCCCATCGACTCTGCGTCAGACAGGCCCCAGAACTTCGTCGGATCGCCGCCGCCATTCGGAAACGACTTAAGCCAGTCGGCCCCCATCATTCCGCGAAATTCGAGTTTCTTACGCTCGCTGCTTGCATGAAAACGGTTCACGGTTGCGATTTTAGCAATCACCCATGCCTCGTTATCGGGAGTTGACCCAGCAAGGGAAACCCGGAACAGGATTTGCCCGTTCGCCCGGATGTCAAAGACAGTCTGCGGCGCTTTGGTGTCTTGGGCTTCCTTGACCAGCGCCATTCCCAATGCAAGCGCAGTGGAATAATCAAAGTTGTCGAACACCAGAGCATTTTCCTGTGTCGTAACTTCGGCGAGACGCGCTTTGTCTGTGTCACTTTGCGCCGTAGCGGGACCCAGAAAAGCGAACCACATCGCGCAAATGGCAAGCATTTTTCCGCATATTTTCATTTAGATAGACCTCCTGATTGTCATGCACTCAACCGGCATGATTTTACGCGTCAGTGACGCTCTGTCGTAGGTGATGGATGGGTCTAGTCCGCCCTGAAGAAGGCTGGACCCGCATGCAAGTTGACGAGCGGCGTTAGAGACTGGCGCCCGTCTTGGGGTTTAACGCATGATTGATTGATTTTAAGCTTGCCGGGTCACCTCCAAAACCAAATCTCCAAGCCAAAGAAGATTATTTTTCCCTGCTTTCCCTTTTGGATCGTTCCAAAAATCTTATCTGTCGCGATTTAACAGTCAGTTGGTTCGTTAGCGCAAACCTTTGCGCAAGCGCGACCTTTGTTTTATTTTTCACGTTTCGACAGGCTCGGGCGAGTCTTTTGGAACGTTCCAAATTTTATTTCGCAGATAATGCCAAAGAAGTCAAATTGATTTGAGATGTTTCACCCTCAAACAGCGTCGCTCAGACTGTAACGTGGCTTAGGTCAAGAAGTTGGTGCTGCGCAACTTTCCGGAAATCTGGCCGGGGTCAAGGTCATCCCAGATCCATACGCGTCCGTTCGCCCAACGCAAACCGGCGTAAGATGATCGGATACAAGCGATGTTCTTGCGCAAGCACCCGGTTGGACAGCAATGCCTCTGTGTCACCCGCCACCACCGGGACGCGGGCCTGACCAAGGATAGGGCCGGCATCAAGGTCGGCGGTGACCAGGTGAACCGTACAGCCGGCCTCGGTTTCCTGGGCGTCCAGGGCGCGTTGGTGGGTGTGCAGACCGGGGTATTTCGGCAAAAGTGAGGGGTGGATGTTCAGCATCCGGCCTTCGTAGCGTCGGATGAAATCCGGGCTCAGGATGCGCATAAACCCCGCGAGGCAAATGATGTCCGGGTTGGCCGCGTCAAGGGCGCGGGCCAGTTCGGCCTCAAATCCCGTCCGATCCTTGCCGAAGGCGCGGTGATCGACGGTTGCGGTGGCAATGCCCAAAGCGGCAGCCTTGGCCAGCCCTGCGGCACCGGCGGTGTTGGAGGCGACCAGAACCGGGCGGGCCGGGAAATCGCCCGCCATCGCCCTTACCAAGGCCAGCATGTTGGAACCGCTGCCGGAGATCAGGATGGCCACCCGTTTCGGCGGCGTCTGGTTCAAAGCAGCTTGCCGCTGTAGATCACGCCACGCCCCGGCACAATCCGGCCCAGTTGGATCACCGTTTCGCCAAGGTCGGACAGCAGTTGGCTGACGGCTTCAGCCCGCGACGGGTCAATCACCAGAATAAGTCCGATGCCGCAGTTGAAGGTTTTCAGCAGTTCCGCCTCCGCCATGTTGGCTGCGGTGGCCAGCCAGCGGAACACCGGCGGCAAGGTCCATGCCCCAAGGTTGATCTCGCAGGCCAGACCTTCCGGCAGGACGCGCGGCGGGTTCTCGGTCAGGCCACCGCCGGTGATATGGGCAAGACCGTGGACGCCACCAAACCGGATCGCAGCTAGTGCCTGTTTGACGTAAAGCCGGGTCGGGGTCAGCAAGGCTTGGCCAAGGTTGCCATCGCTGAACGGTGAGGCCGCGTCCCAACCCAGACCGGACAATTCAACCACCTTGCGCACGAAGGAATAGCCGTTGGAATGCACCCCATCCGAAGTCAGGCCGATCAGCACATCCCCCTCGGCCACGTTCTGCGGCAGATGCTGGCCGCGCTCCATCGCACCGACAGCAAACCCGGCGAGGTCAAAATCGCCGCCGTGGTACATGCCGGGCATTTCGGCCGTCTCACCCCCGACCAGCGCACAGCCGGAGTTTTCACACCCCAAAGCAATGCCTTCGATGATTTGTGTCGCCTGATCCAGATCCAGCTTGCCGGTGGCAAAGTAATCCAGAAACAAAAGGGGTTCGGCGCCCTGACACACCAGATCATTGACACACATCGCGACAAGGTCGATGCCGATGGTGCTGACGTGGCCGGTGTCGATGGCTATCCGCAGTTTGGTGCCGACGCCGTCCGTGGCCGCCACAAGGATCGGGTCGTGGTAGCCCGCAGCCTTGAGGTCAAACAAGGCGCCAAAGCCGCCAAGACCGCCCATGCTGCCTGACCGGTTTGTGCGTCTGGCGGCGGGTTTGATCCGCTCGACCAACGCATTGCCTGCGTCAATATCGACTCCCGCGTCCGCATACGTCAGACCGTTGTGCCCAATTGCCATTGCTTGCCCCACCATCCCGGATTTGACGCCCGCATAAAGCATCCCCGCAGCGCTCGCAACCGCGCTTGACCAGCCCTGCCCTGCTGGCCTAATCAGGCGCAACGAAGGGGCGGGTTTGCGCCCCTCCGGTAAGAACGGTGGGCCTGTAGCTCAATGGTTAGAGCAGGGCGCTCATAACGCCTTGGTTGGGGGTTCGAGTCCCTCCGGGCCTACCACCTCCTTTTTTGTGTTTCTTTCGATTTCAGCGCATTTATGGAACTGGTTGCGAGCGTTGACGCAAGGATCACCCCGCCGCGTTCGCGATTTCGTCGGGCAAGCGGTTTTGCAAGGGCAGGATTTGCCAAGCGGTCGTGTGTTGATGTTGCGGTTTGGTGCCGTAGTTCAGCGATCCGGCGGGTTGATTGCGGAACGCAAAAGCGATCAGTTAAAATTTACCGCCAAGGGACGAGTGACACCCGAGCAGGCAAAAGGGCTGAGGTTGCCCCCGGCCCTTCGTTTCGTCAAAGGCCTGAAATCAGGCCTGAACCATCTTCGCCACTTCCGCCGCGAAATCTTCTTTCTCTTTCTCGATGCCTTCGCCGACCGACACGCGGGCAAAGCCGGTGATCTCGACGCCCGCGGCTTTGGCGGCTTCGGCGACGGTCACGTCCGGGTTCACCACGAATTGCTGGCCCAGCAAGGTCACTTCGGACAAAAAGCGCTTCATCCGGCCCGGGATGATGTTGTTGTGGATCACGGCATCGGGCTTTGGCTTGGCTGAGATTGCGTTCTCTTCCAGCGCTTTGGCGGTCTGCACGGCCAGTTCACGCTGGACCACGGCCGGGTCCAGCGAGGCTTCTGACAGAGACAGCGGCGAGGTGGCCGCGATGTGCATCGCAAACTGCTTGCCGATGGCTTGAGCGGCCTCTGCCGGGCCGTTCAGTGCCACCAGAACGCCGATCTTGCCCATGCCTTCCGTGGCGGCATTGTGGACGTAGGACACCACGGTGGAGCCCTCCAGCACGTGCATGCGGCGCAGGGTCATGTTCTCGCCGATCCGGGCGATGGCGGCATTGATCGCGGTTTCCACCGGCTCGCCGTTCAGATGCGAGGCTTTCAGCACTTCGACGGTTTCGCCCGTTTGCAGGGCAACCTTGGTGATTTCGCGGACGAGGCTTTGGAAATCGAGGTTCTTGGCCACAAAGTCGGTTTCAGAGTTGATCTCTACCGCGACGCCACGGCCATTGCCGACGGCCACACCCACCAGACCCTCTGCGGCCAGACGGTCGGCCTTTTTGGCGGCCTTGGCGAGGCCCTTGGTGCGCAGCCAATCGACCGCCGCCTCCATGTTGCCATCGGTTTCGACAAGCGCCTTCTTGGCGTCCATCATGCCTGCGCCGGTCGATTCGCGCAGTTCTTTCACCATTTGTGCGGTGACAGTCATGTTAAGTCTCCCATGTTCCGAAAATGGCAGCGAGCGGGATATACCCCCGCTCGATACCAGAATTGTGAAGCTGGCCGCGCCTTTTGGCAGGGCCGCAAGATCAGATCCGAAAAATCAGGCCTGTACGGCCTCTTCAACCGGGGCATCTTCCAAAGAGCCAAGGTCAACGCCGGCAGCGCCCATTTGGGCTGTCATACCGTCCAGCGCCGCGCGCGACACCAGGTCGCAATAAAATGCAATGGCGCGTGAAGCGTCGTCGTTGCCCGGGATGATATAGTCGATGTCCTTGGGTGAGCAGTTGCTGTCAACAATGCCCACAACCGGAATGCCCAGCTTTTTGGCTTCGGTGATGGCCAAGGCCTCTTTGCCCACGTCGATGACGAACAAAAGATCCGGTGTGCCGCCCATCTCACGGATGCCGCCGAGCGAGGCTTGCAGCTTGCCCTGCTCACGTTCCATGCCAAGACGCTCTTTCTTGGTCAGGCCCTCGGCCCCACCAGCCAGAATTTCGTCCAGCGCCTTGAGGCGGGCGATCGAGTTCTGGATGGTTTTCCAGTTGGTCAGCGTGCCGCCCAGCCAACGGTGGTTCATGTAATACTGCGCGCATTTTTCGGCAGAATCCGAGATGGCCTTCTGCGCCTGACGCTTGGTGCCGACAAACAGAATGCGACCACCCTTGGCGACCGTATCGCGGACAACCTTCAGTGCGGCGTCCAGCAAGGGCACGGTTTGCGTCAGATCAAGGATGTGAATGCCGTTGCGGTCGCCGTAGATGTATTCGCCCATGCGGGGATTCCAGCGGGCAGTCTGGTGACCATAGTGAACGCCAGCTTCCAGCAGCTGACGCATCGTGAATTCAGGAAGAGCCATGTCCATGTCCTTTTCCGGTTTCTGACTTTGGCAGATGATTCAGGGCTTCCCCCAACCGGTGGACCTTGGGGTTGCCCCTTTGGCCCGCACCTGCCTGTGAAGTGAGCGGCTGTTACTTGAGGTGCGCCCCGGATGCAAGGCCCAAGTCACCCGGCAAAGCGGGTCAGCCATTGCGCCACGGGGGCAAGATCGGCCACAAGGTCCACCAGCCCCGGCACGCAAGCGGTTGTGAACAGCCAATCCGGAAAAGGCGTATGCTCTGGCGTGCGCGCGACCAGATGTTTGCGGCACAACAGATGGTCCCAGTCGTGACCAGATGGCAGTCCCTTCGGCACTTTGGCCAAGTCCGGAGCGGTCAGCCGCACTCCATGTGCCTCGGCCCGCGCCAGAGCCGCCAGAAACATATGGCGCTGAATGTCATCGCAGAACGCCGCCCGCATTTGTTCCAACCCCGCAGGCGTAAAACCGTAGTGGCCGACGCC
The DNA here is from genome assembly GCA_038231395.1 of Rhodobacterales bacterium. GTDB lineage: Bacteria > Pseudomonadota > Alphaproteobacteria > Rhodobacterales > Rhodobacteraceae > Stagnihabitans. The sequence goes on along the minus strand of JBBRLL010000003.1, from coordinate 41,181 downwards.
AAACCCGAACCCCTGTGCTGAAAAGACCAGATGAACCCCCGGGCTTCGGTTGAACTCCGCTCCCGTTGACAACAGCAGATGCAGCCGTGGGTTGTACGGGCTTTTGTCTGCGCTGAACCGCACATCCCGGTTGATCCGCCGGACCGAGGCGTTCAGTTTGGGCACCGCCATCAGGCCCAATACCGCCACGGGTCCCGACAAGGCCGCCGCCAGATCCAGCGCCGGTTTCAGCCACAGCGCCTCATATTCCGACCGATGTGCTTCAAACCAATCGCGGGAATTGTTGGCCTCCAATTCGCCCAGAAACGCTGGCAGCCCGCGCGGCAGCCCTGCATAGCCTTTCGCCGTTGCCTCTTGCATTCCCGTCCAACCCTTGCCCGATCAGGGACGCCATCTGGCCCTTGCACTCCCCCCCCAGGATAGGCGATGAAATCCCCCGTGAAAACTGAATCCTCACCAGACATTCTGTGCATTGGCTCGGTCTTGTGGGACATCATCGGGCGGACACCGGCTGCGCTACCTCTGGGGGGCGACGTGCCGGGCCGGATCACCCGATTGCCGGGCGGAGTTGCGATGAACATCGCCATGGCGCTTGCCCGGCTTGGTCTGCGGCCGGCGATCCTGACGGCGATTGGTCGCGACGCGGAGGGGGAGGCGTTGATCGCCGCCTGCGCCCGACTGGGGCTGGAAACCGCGTATGCCTACCGCTCTGATCACCTGCCGACCGACCTTTACATGGCCATCGAAGGTGCAAACGGACTGATCGCCGCCGTGGCCGATGCCCATTCGCTGGAGGCTGCGGGGGCCAAGATCCTGCGACCCTTGGCGGATGGCACACTGGGGTCAAAGGATGCCCCGTGGAGCGGTCTGATCGCACTGGATGGCAACCTGACCGAGGCGCTTTTGGCCGAGATCGCGGGTTCTGAAGCCTTTTCGCGCGCCGATCTTCGGCTTGCTGCGGCTTCTCCCGGCAAGGCCGAACGCCTGTCCCCGCTGCTGCGACACCCGGGTGCCACGTTGTATCTGAACCTCGAAGAAGCCCGGCTTTTGTCGCGCATTGAGGCTGTTACCGCCGCCGAAGCCGCCGAAGCACTGTTGGGGCGCGGGGCAAACCGGGTTCTGGTCACCGACGGCGGCAAGCCCTGCGCCGAGGGGCGTGCGGGGGTGGGTGTCATCACCGAACAGCCGCCGCAGGTTATGGTGTCGCGTGTCACCGGCGCGGGTGATACCTTCATGGCCGCCCATATCGTGGCCGAACGGCGCGGTGCCGACCGTGAGGCCGCTTTGCAGGCCGCCCTGCAGGCAGCGGCGGATTATGTCTCCAAGGAGGTCGGCTCATGACTGATCAGATTGCTTCCCTGACCTATTCCCCTGAAGTGGCCGAGGCCCGGGCCGCTGGCCGCCCGATCGTGGCACTGGAATCCACCATCATCACGCATGGCATGCCGTGGCCGCAGAACGTTGAAACCGCCCGTCGGGTTGAGGCAGAGGTGCGGGCCGCCGGGGCTGTGCCTGCCACCATCGCCGTGAGCGCCGGGCGCATCCATATCGGGCTGACAGAGGCGGAACTGGAGGCTTTGGGTCAGGCCAAGGACGTGATGAAACTGAGCCGCGCCGATCTGGCCGCCTGCGTGGCTTTGGGCCGCACCGGGGCCACCACAGTTGCCGCCACCATGATCTGCGCCCGCATGGCCGGAATTGAGGTGTTTGGCACCGGCGGCATCGGCGGCGTGCATCGCGGGGCGGAGTCGACCTTCGATATCTCTGCCGATTTGCTGGAGTTTGCTGTGACGCCGGTGACTGTGGTGGCTGCCGGGGCCAAGGCCATCCTCGACATTCCAAAGACGCTGGAGGTGCTGGAGACTCATGGGGTTCCGGTGATTGCTTACGGCCAGGACGATTTTCCGGCCTTCTGGTCGCGGTCCTCTGGTCTTAGGGCGCCGCTTCGGATGGATACGGCGCGCCAGATTGCCGCGGCCCACCGGATGCGTGACAGGCTTGGCATGGCCGGGGGACAATTGGTGGCCAACCCTATTCCGCCGGAGGCCGAGATTTCGCCAGCCGAAATTGGCCCTTTCATTGAACGGGCGCTTGCTGAGGCTGCGGCCCAAGGCATCGCGGCCAAGGCGGTCACACCGTTCCTGTTGCAACGGATATTCGAACTGACCGAGGGGCGTTCTTTGGTGTCCAACATCGCTTTGGTGCTGAACAACGCGCGTCTGGCCGCGGCGATTGCGGTGGAGCTTTCGGCGCTGCCCAAGGTTTAGGCACGGGCGCTTTGCTTTGGGTGCGGTGCCGCCCGGCAGACCCGGCTCGGTCCTGTCGGACAGGTGCAAATGAGCCGCCAAGGCCCTTTGAAGGCTTCTTTGGGCGGCGATCCTGCGCTATGCAGGCAGCGACCAAGGAGACCTCATGCCCGACCCCATTGCCAGCCAACGCCGCAGCCTTGCCGCCAGCCTGCGCTCCAGCTTTCTCACCGGGTTGGTGGTGGTGCTGCCAATCGGGCTGACCATCTACCTGATCTGGGCCGTGATCGGCTATCTGGACGGCTGGATATTGCCTTTGATTCCAGAAGCTTATCAACCACCCGAGCTGATGATGCATTTCTTCGGACCGGGCCGCGGTTTTCCCATTCGCGGTGTGGGGGTGGTGGTGTTCTTGCTGTTCACCACGCTGATGGGGTGGATCGCCAAGGGCCTGATCGGGCGCACTGTGCTGGGGCGGCTGGACCGCTTGGTGGCGCGGATGCCAGTGGTAAGGTCGTTATACTCGGCGCTGAAGCAGGTCGCCGAGACGGTGTTCAACAAGACCGAATCCAGTTTTGAGAAGACCTGTCTGGTGGAGTTCCCAAGACCCGGCGTCTGGACCATCGGGCTGATTTCATCGCGGCCACGCGGGGAAATTGCGGAAAAGCTGGGGCCAGATGTCATCTCTGTCTTCATCGGCCTGACACCCTTTACCAGCGGGTTTGTGGTGTTTGTACCCCGAAAAGACGTGATCGAACTGGATTTGACCTCGGAAGAAGCGGCGAAGCTGGTGGCCTCTGGCGGGCTGGTCTATCCGGTTGGGAAGGTAGAGTGAGGCGGCAAAGCCTCTTGGCGCGAAAGTTGCAATGTCGATTTGACGTTGCCCGTTCATCGCCCGGTGGTCCCTAGTCATTTCAAGATTTATTTCGACAAGGCGATTTAGTCTAAGGCGCGTTTTGCAGTATTGATCGCAAATGTTCCGCCAACTTTTTACCAAATGAGCGCCGGTGACGCCGAAAACCCGGGACACTCAATCCATAACTAACGCTGTGCCTTTGCGCCATGCGAAACCACCCCAGTCCTAAGGACCTGACCACGAAAGCGGAGCGTTTCTGCGGAAGACTGTGTGGATTAAAGCTTTTGAAAAACACAGAAACGCTGGTTCGTTTTCAATTAACTTTCCAAAGTGTATCGCAAGTGAGCGTTCATCCTGACCGTGCCAAAGTGTCAGAAACCATGCTGAGCGTCTTTCCGCATCCGTGATCGTGCGCCAGCGCCACCATCATGCGGAACGGTTGTGCGGCCTGACCACCTCGCAGGCGACCTCTCGGCTGCTCACTTCGTCAGATGGCTCCTCCAACCCCTCAACGCACAAAAAAAACGCCAGCGCGAGGCTGGCGTCAAGTCGTTGAGGCAGGTTTCATACAGGCAAGAAACCTATCGAGCAGTAAGCATCTTATAGACCCGTTGCCCGCACCGTTCAAGCTAAACGTTTGAAATGTCGCCTAAGCCGCCTTAGGGTCAGGGTAATCACACCTGACCCGAGGGATTGTTGCCGATGCGTCTTCAACTCGTCCAAGCTTTCAAGGCCGCGACCCTTGTGACAGCCTTTGGCCTTTGCGCGCACGCGGCGGTTGCCGACCCGCGCCACGGCATAGCTATGTATGGCGACCCTGCCCTTCCCCCAGATTTTGTGTCCTTGCCGCAAGCCAACCCTGCGGCGCCCCAGGGTGGCAGCGTCACCTTCGGTGAGGCCGGCGGGTTTGATTCGCTCAACCCGTTCATCACCAAAGGTCAGGCCCCCGCTGCGGTTTCTACCCTTGTGGTGGAGACACTTATGGGCCGTTCTTATGATGAGCCGTTCAGCCTGTATGGCCTTTTGGCCGAATCGATAGACACCGATGAGGCCCGCACCTACGTCGAATTCAAGCTGCGCGCCGGGGCCCGATTCTCGGATGGCAACCCGGTGACGGTGGAAGACGTGCTGTGGTCGATGAAGACCCTGGGCGAGCAGGGCAACCCGCGCTACGCCGCCGCCTGGAAGAAAGTAGCTAGTGCGACGCAGACCGGACCGGATCTGGTGCGGTTCACCTTTACGCAGGCCGACCGCGAGATGCCCCTGCTGTTGGGGTTGCGACCTGTTCTGGAGAAAAAGCAGTTTGAGGGCAAGGATTTCACCGCCTCGTCGATGGAGCCTGTGATCGGTTCCGGCCCCTATGTGGTTGAAAAGTTTGAGGCTGGCAGTTTTGTCAGCTTCAGGAAGAACCCAGATTGGTGGGGCAAGGATCTGGCGTTCAACAAAGGCTTGTGGAATTTCGATGGGTTCAAATACGTCTATTTCTCGGACCCGAGCGTGATGATCGAGGCATTGAAGGCGGTGGATATTGACGTTTATCGGGAGTCAAACACCGCCAAATGGTCGACTGCCTATGATGTCCCGGCCGTGCAATCGGGCGAAGTCGTCAAGGAGGATATCCCCCACAAACGGCCATCAGGGATTGACGGTTTGGCCTTTAATCTTCGTCGCCCGATCTTTGCCGATTGGCGGGTGCGCGAGGCTTTGACCGAGGCGTTCAACTTTGAGCTGGTCAATCAGACTTTGAACGGTGGCGTGACCCCAAGGATTGAAAGCTATTTCGGCAATTCGGATCTGGCGGGGGACGTGAAAAACCCGGCGTCGGACATGGTTGCGGCTTTGCTGATGCCGTATAAGGACGCGTTGCTGCCCGGTGCTTTGGAGGGTTATACTCTGCCGGTTTCGGACGGGTCAGAGGCCAACCGGGCCAACGTGCGCAAGGCTTTGAAACTTTTGGAACAAGCTGGATGGACTGTTCAGGACGGTGTTTTGAAAGATGCCTCTGGTGCTGCGTTCCAATTTGAAATTCTGTTGTCAAAAGGTGAGGCGGATACGATTGCTGCGGTGAATATCTATATCGAGGGACTTAAGAAACTCGGGATCGTGGCGACGGTACAAGTGGTAGACTCGGCGCAATATAAGGAGCGGACCAACACCTATAACTTTGACATGACGCATTATACACGGTCTTTGTCGCTGAGCCCCGGCAATGAGCAGTCGCTTTATTGGGGATCGGATGGTGTCACCAAGGAAGGGACACGCAATTGGATGGGGGTCGCCTCACCGGCCGTCGATGGATTAATTACCACGATGGTCACCTCAAAAAGCCGCGAGGATTTTGTAACCGCCGTGCAGGCGCTTGACCGGGTTCTGACGACGGGGCGCTATGTGATCCCATTCTGGTATTCCAATGTCAGCCATATTGCCCATAAGGCCGCATTGAAACATCCCGATCACGTGGCGATTTACGGCGACTGGCTGGGGTTTTTGCCGGACGTCTGGTGGTATCAGAACTAAAACCATCGAGGCGGAGACTGATAGAACCGCTGGATTTGGCAGGCCGGATTGGCGGTGGCGGCTTGGTAATCCCCTGATTTTCTTGCGCAAAATGGACATTTGCATGGGGAATTGACTGGGGCGCGGAAGCGTGGCAGAAGGTGGTATGGCACTGATACGCACCTTTAACTGGTACTTTAGCACCGCACATCGTTAGGCGGTGACGGAGCCTGTTTGCTTCACCTCAACCGCCCGTGTGGCGGTTTTTTGATGCGCCAGCGGGCCCCTCGGAAAGCCCCGCAGATGACCCCTTCCTTGACGATAAGACCTGCCGAACCTGCTGATTTAACTCAACTTTTAGAGATGGTGCAGGCTTTGGCGCACCATCATGATGATGTGCCGGCGGTGACTTTGTCCACCCTTCGGCGCGATTTGTTTGCGGTGGAGCCTTGGGTGATCACGCTGGTGGCCGGTGACAGTGACCGGCTGGACGGTTACGCCACACTGGTCAAACTTGCGCGCTTTCAGAACGGCGCGCGGGGCTTGGACTTGCACCACCTGTATGTGCACCATGATCGGCGGGGGCTAGGGATAGGTCTGGCGTTGGTGATGGCGGCCAAACAGCGCGCGATGGTGCTGGGGTGCAGCTATATGACGGTCAGCACGCATCCTGAAAACCGCACCGCGCAGGCGTGGTATGTGCGGCATGGGTTCAGCGTTGCTGCGGGCCACGCGCCGAGGTTTGCGATGCAGGTTTAAGGTGCGCCAAACCTCCAACCGCCTGCCGTATTTTGGGCCAAGCAATCCGCAGGTTTGCTGTATGTTTTCTGTATGTTTTTTGACATACAGCGCGACCTCGCCTTTGCAGGTGTTTTAACGACCTTGCGGTCAGGCGAGCGAGGTGACCCAGAGGATGGTGGCATCCTCCTCTGACAGGGTGATCACGTTGTGGCCCATGGTGGCGTCATAATAGGCGCTGTCGCCGCGGCGCAGGTCAACCGGCTCGTAAAACTCGGTGTAAAGCCGTATCACGCCGGTCAGGACGTAAAGGAACTCTTCACCGTCGTGGCGGACCCAGCCGTCAAAATCCTCCATCCGGCGGGCGCGGATCGTGGCGCGGTACGGCAGCATCTGTTTGCGCGACAGGCCGCCGGCGAGCAACTCGTGTTCGTAGGTGGTGGTGACATGGGCCAGACCGGTGCCGGATTTGGTGACAGCCATCCGCCCCGAAACCTGCGGTTTGGCCGCCGGGGTGAACAGCTGCGGGACGGTGATTTTCAACCCTTCCGCCAGCTTGCGAACCGCATCATAGGTTGGCGACATCTGGCCGTTTTCGATCTTGGAGAGGGTGGAGCGGGCCAGACCTGCCTGCGTGGCGGCCTGATCCAGCGTCCAGCCCTTGGCCTTGCGCAACTCTCGCACCCGATGACCGAGGTTCAAAGGCTCGGGCGGCGGTTCGACGTGGGTATCAGCCGCGAAGTCACGGGCGATGCGGATCAGGCGTTTGGGATCAGCATTGGTCATGGAGTGCCATACCCTGTGCCGGGACTTATCGCAACCGGGGCGCGGATTTTGCGACGTTAGCGCAAAACCAAGGTTGCCAGCGCCGGATGGTCCGCCCATAAAAACCCAACTGAAGTTGCGAAGGAGGCTACCATGCGCACCACCCGGATCGTCCAGAAGATCCTGTCGAACTATGAAGGCGAAAATCCGGGGGTTAAAACCAACCTCGCCCGGATGTTGAGCGAGGGCAAGCTGGGTGGCACCGGCAAGATGATCATTCTGCCGGTGGATCAGGGGTTTGAGCATGGTCCGGCGCGGTCGTTTGCGGTGAACCCGGCGTCGTATGACCCACATTATCACTACCAGATGGCGGTAGACGCGGGCCTGTCGGCCTATGCAGCCCCTTTGGGACCGCTGGAAGCCGGGGCAGATACCTTTGCAGGCCAGATCCCCACGATATTGAAGGTGAACTCGGCCAATTCCTTGCTGCCAGCGGTGGCGCCCAAGACGCAGGCGATTACCGCCTCGGTCGCGGATGCGCTGCGGTTGGGGTGTTCGGCGATTGGCTTCACGATCTATCCCGGCTCGTCGCAAAGCCTGTCGATGTTTTCCGATATTGCCGAGATGCGCCGGGAGGCTGCCGCCAAAGGCGTGGCCACGATCATCTGGTCTTATCCGCGCGGTGAGGATCTGGACAAGGATGGCGAGACGGCGGTGGATGTGACAGCCTATGCGGCGCATATCGCGGCCCTTTTGGGCGCGCATATCATAAAGGTAAAGCTGTCAACCGCGGTTCTGAGCCAACCGGAGGCGAAAAAGGCGTTCGTGACGGCGGGAGTGCCGATTGCCACGCAGGCGGACCGGGTGCGCGAATGTGTGCGGTCGGTTCTAAACGGACGGCGGATCATCGTGTTTTCGGGCGGGGCGGCGAAGGGCGCGGACTCCGTTCTGGACGATGCGCGCGCCATTCGTGACGGCGGCGGCAACGGGTCGATCATCGGGCGCAACTGCTTTCAGCGGCCACGCGAAGAGGCTTTGGCTTTGTTGCAGACCATGGTTGATATTTACAAAGCCAAGGCCTGAGATTGCTTGGATGACCGCGTGAGGTCCAGGTCGGGTTTCACGGGTTCATCCTTGTGCAGTCTGTTGCAATCGCTACGTTTCGGGAATTGTGCCACGTTATGCCAACGTGCTGATGTCTGCTGGATCCCGTTGGCACTCGGGCTGACGGATCTGAAGGCTTTGAGCCACACCACGCCAAAATCGGATGTGTCCGACGGAGGGGGAGCCGAACGTGGTCGTTACCCTGACCACCGGGTGTGACGATGTGTCGGGCAGCATTGACGCCGATGTGCAGTATCGTGCCGGATCTGGGCGCATTTCCTTTGCGCGTCTATGGCTTGTGTGGCACTATTGTGCAAACCCCCAAGTCAGAGGGGCCATGAGGCTACAACATGAGCACCACGCAGTTCGGGCCAGCCCCGCAGCGCACCCGTTTGGGACCAATGATGTATTTCGCACTGGCAACGACGCTGGGCGTTTATTTCGGGGTTGCGGCGATTCAAGGCGATTACGGGGTGCTGCGGCAGGCGCAAACCTCGGATGAAATGCTGGGGCTGACGGCGGAGCGTGACAAGTTGGCGACCGAACTGTCCGGGTTGAAGAATACCACGCACCGGTTGTCGGACAGCTATCTGGACATGGATTTGCTGGATGAACAGGTGCGCTCGGTGCTGGGCTATGTGCGGGCCGATGAGATCGTGATCCGCTAGCCTGCGGCGCGGCGCTGGTTTGCGCCATCCGAAATTCAGGAACCGTTGAAGGGCGGCGAGGTCTGCCAAAGGTGCATGGCTGCCTTGCATTTCTGGGTTAACGGTCTTGGCAATTTGTATTTTGCGTTATTTCTCCGATGCTGTATGAATGGTTTAAGGGTAAACTATTTATTCCGTTGACGCTGTGCGTTGACGACGGGAGGAGCGGCCTTGGCCACGAAGAAAGAACCTGTGAAATCCAATGTCTCCAAGGAAGAGCTGTTGCACTTCTACCGGGAGATGCTGTCGATCCGCCGATTCGAAGAAAAGGCGGGGCAGTTGTACGGCATGGGGCTGATTGGCGGCTTTTGCCACCTGTACATCGGGCAGGAAGCGGTTGTGGTCGGCCTTGAGGCCTGCGCCAAGGAGGGTGACAAGCGGATCACCTCTTACCGCGACCATGGGCATATGCTGGCCTGCGGGATGGAACCTGCGGGTGTGATGGCGGAACTGACCGGGCGTGAGGGGGGATACTCCAAAGGCAAGGGTGGCTCGATGCACATGTTCAGTAAGGAAAAGCACTTTTACGGCGGGCACGGGATTGTCGGCGCGCAGGTTTCGCTGGGGGCCGGGCTGGCCTTTGCCGACAAGTATCTGGGCAATGACAACGTGACCTTCACCTATTTTGGCGACGGTGCTGCCAATCAGGGCCAGGTCTACGAGACTTACAACATGGCGGAGCTGTGGTCGTTGCCGGTGGTTTTTGTGATTGAAAACAACCAGTACGCGATGGGCACCTCGGTCAAACGCTCCACCAAGTCGGGCACATTCTTCGGGCGCGGTGCGGCGTACGGGATTCCGGGCGAACAGGTCGATGGGATGGACGTGCTGGCGGTCAAGGCGGCTGGCGAGAAGGCCGTGGCGCACTGCCGGGCGGGGAATGGACCCTATATTCTGGAGATGATGACCTATCGCTACCGTGGTCACTCGATGTCGGATCCGGCGAAATATCGCACGCGGGAAGAGGTTGACAAGGTGAAGTCCGAGAAGGACGCCATCGAGCATGTGCGCGATTTGCTGCTGAATGCCGGGTTGGCCTCGGACGAAGATCTGAAGGCGATCGACCGCGAGATCAAGGAAACCGTGAACGCCGCTGCGGAGTTCGCCAAAGAAAGCCCGGAGCCTGCGTTGAGCGAGCTTTGGACTGACATTTACGCCTGAGGGGGAAGCCATGGCTACTGAAGTATTGATGCCGGCGCTGTCGCCCACGATGGAAGAGGGCACTTTGGCCAAGTGGTTGGTCAAAGTTGGTGATGTGGTCAAATCGGGTCAGATCCTGTGCGAGATTGAGACCGACAAGGCGACGATGGAGTTTGAAGCGGTCGACGAAGGCCGGGTTGGCGCGCTGTTGGTGGCTGAGGGGACGGCTGGCGTGAAGGTGAACACGCCGATTTTGACGATGAGCGAAGAGGGTGAGGCGCCGGGGGCACCTAAGGCGGCGGCGGTGGCTCTCGCAGCCCCGGTGGTCGTGGCTGCTTCGGTTTCTGTGGCAGCGCCGGTTTCTGTGGCAGCGCCGGTGGCGGTGGTGTCAAAAGCCTCCGCCGATTGGCCAGACGGCACGCCGATGAAGACGATGACGGTGCGCGAGGCTTTGCGCGAGGCGATGGCCGAGGAGATGCGCGCCAATCCGACCGTGATGCTGATGGGCGAAGAGGTCGGCGAGTATCAGGGGGCCTACAAGATTTCCCAAGGCCTGCTGGACGAATTTGGCCCGAAACGCGTGGTGGATACGCCGATCACCGAGATGGGCTTTACCGGGATTGCGATCGGGGCGTCATGGGGCGGCTTGAATCCGATCGTGGAGTTCATGACATGGAACTTCGCGATGCAAGCCATCGATCACATTCTCAATTCCGCGGCCAAGACCAACTATATGTCGGGCGGCCAGATGGGTGCGCCGATTGTGTTTCGCGGCACCAATGGGGCTGCAGCGCGGGTCGGTGCGCAACATAGCCAGGATTATGCCGCCTGGTATGCGGCGATTCCGGGGCTTAAAGTTGTGATGCCCTATTCGGCGGCCGATGCGAAGGGTTTGCTGAAGACGGCGATCCGCGACCGCAATCCGGTGGTGTTTTTGGAAAATGAAATCCTGTACGGGCAAAGCTTTGAAGTGCCCGATCTGCCCGATTTCACCATTCCGTTCGGCAAGGCGCGGATTTGGCGCGAAGGTAGCGATGTGACCATCGTGTCGTTCGGAATCGGGATGAAGTACGCGCTGGAAGCCGCTGATATCCTTGCCAAAGACGGCATTAACGCCGAGGTGGTTGACCTGCGCACCCTGCGGCCGTTGGACTATGACACGGTGCTGGCCTCGGTCATGAAAACCAACCGTTGTGTCACGGTGGAAGAAGGTTTCCCGGTGGGGTCAATCGGCGATCACTTGGCCTCAACCATCATGCAGCGGGCGTTTGATTATCTGGACGCGCCGGTGGTGACCTGCACGGGCAAGGATGTGCCGATGCCCTACGCGGCCAACCTTGAAAAGCTTGCTCTGGTGACGACCGCCGACGTGGTCGCCGCTGTCAAATCCGTCTGCTATCGCTGAGGTGCATTATGGCTGTTGAAATCCTGATGCCCGCGCTGTCTCCGACGATGGAGGAGGGCACGCTGGCGAAGTGGCTGGTCAAGGTCGGCGACGTGGTGACGTCCGGGCAGATTTTGGCCGAGATTGAAACCGACAAGGCGACAATGGAGTTTGAGGCGGTCGATGAAGGGACCGTGGCCAAGCTTTTGGTCGCGGAGGGAACGGCGGGGGTAAAGGTGAACACGCCCATCGCGGTGATCATCGAGGAGGGCGAAAGCCTGAGTGCCGCGCCCAAGGCGGCGGTCGATCCGGTTGCCGCTGTACCTGCGACGGCTGCTTCGACGCCGGTTTCTGTTCCAGCGTCTGCGGCGTTTCCGATCACGAAGGCTGCGACTTCCGGTGCGGCACCTGTGGCCAAAGTCGAGGGTGCGCGTGTGTTTGCCTCGCCGCTGGCCCGGCGGATGGCTGCGGAAAAGGGGCTGGACTTGACCAAGGTTGCCGGGTCGGGTCCGCATGGCCGTATTGTGAAGGCCGATGTGGAGGGGGCATCGGTGGCTCCGGTCATGGCTGCGGTTGCGACCCCTGCCCCGGTTGCGGTGGCGCCGGCCAAGGTGGGAATGCCAACCGGCATGTCTGCTGAAACCGTGATGAAAATCTACGCCGACCGGGAATTTACCGAGGTGGCTTTGGATGGTATGCGGCGCACGATTGCAGCGCGGTTGACCGAAGCCAAGCAGACCATCCCACATTTCTACCTGCGGCGTGAGATCCGGCTGGATGCACTGATGGCCTTCCGCGAGCAGCTTAACAAGGGGCTGGAAAGCCGTGGCGTCAAGCTGAGCGTCAATGACTTCATCATCAAGGCCTGTGCGATGGCGCTTCAGGCGGTGCCGAATGCCAATGCTGTATGGGCGGGGGACCGGATTTTGAAGCTGAAACCCTCGGACGTCGCTGTGGCTGTGGCGATAGAGGGGGGCTTGTTCACGCCGGTCCTGCGCGATGCCGACAAAAAGACGCTGTCAGTTTTATCCTTGGAAATGAAGGACTTGGCAGCAAGAGCTAAGACCAAAAAGCTGGCGCCGCAGGAATATCAGGGCGGCAGCTTTGCGATTTCAAACCTCGGGATGATGGGGGTCGAGAATTTCGACGCCGTGATCAACCCGCCGCATGGCTCGATTCTGGCGGTCGGGGCCGGGATCAAAAAGCCGGTGGTGCTGAAGGATGGTTCGGTGGGCGTGGCGACGGTGATGTCAGTGACGCTGTCGGTGGATCACCGGGTGATCGACGGCGCTTTGGGGGCAGAGTTCCTGAGGGTGATCGTTGAAAGTCTGGAAAACCCGCTGACAATGCTGGCCTGAGATGAGACATGAAAAAACGCCCGGAGGCGAACCTCCGGGCGTTTTGATGATGTCAGGCAGGGTTCAGATTTCGCCGGCGATCAGCTGATCCATGGTGACGGAAGGTTGCGAACAGCCCGCTTCACCGATCACCTTGGCCGGAACGCCCGCCACCGTGGTGTTGTGCGGCACATCATGCAACACGACGGAACCGGCGGCGATACGGCTGCAATAGCCCACGTGAATATTGCCGAGAATCTTCGCCCCGGCCCCGATCATCACACCATTGCCGATCTTGGGGTGGCGGTCACCGTCTTCTTTTCCCGTTCCGCCCAATGTGACAGAGTGAAGCATCGACACGTTGTCGCCCACCACGGCCGTTTCGCCGATGACGATAGAGTGCGCATGGTCAATCATGATGCCCTTGCCGATTCGGGCCGCAGGGTGGACATCAACGCCGAACACCTCGGACACCCGCATCTGGACGAAATAAGCCATATCGGTGCGGCCTTTGCCCCACAACCAGTGGCCGATGCGGTAAGACTGGATGGCCTGGAAGCCCTTGAAGAACAAGACGGGCTGAATGAAGCGGTGGCAGGCGGGGTCGCGATCAAATACCGCCATGATGTCGGCGCGTGCGGATTGACCAAGCTCCGGATCGTCGGCGTAGGCCTCATCAGCGATCTCTCTGAGAATTTGCTCGCTCATCTCGCTGGAGGTCAGCTTCTGGGAAAACCGATATGCAAGGGCACGTTCGAGGCTGGAATGATGGAGAAGGCTGGCGTGAATAAGCCCACCCAGAAGTGGCTCTGAACGTACGGCATCGGCTGCTTCTTCGCGAACGCGCTGCCAAACCGGGTCAACGGACGTGACTTTTGCTCTGACTTCGGCCATATTTGCACCTCTTTGGGCGTTATTCTACCATACCAGTTTGCTTCCGGACAGCCCCGACGTACCTGGTAATCGGGACTTCCCGAGTGTTAATTTCCGTCAGGAAACGGCTACTGTACTGAATGGCCCCGGCCCAAATCGACTGGAAACCTGTGTGACGGCCACTGTAAACGCACTGCTGGCAAGGTCGTCCAATTGCATGGCGGGCGTATAGATCCAAGCCGGCGTTGTCACAAACTCTTCGCGAAGTACGGTCGCGCCGTGCCGCACCTGGACGGCGTAGAGTTCTGTTTCTTCGCCCAGAGGCACGTCAATTCCCGACCAACTGTCACCATCAATTCGAGTTCTCCGGATCCACCCAAAATTGATCGATGACCCTGGCGCTCCATTGGCGCTAAGATGCGAAACTGAATACGGGCGAAGACCGATGCCATTGAACGCCAACGTCTCGCTTACAACTCGTGGATCACTGTAACCACGGTCAACGCGGCCGATACGGTAATTGCGGTTCAGCCCGCGAGCAGATGCAGAAAGATTTATTTGCGGGACGGCTCCGTCCAACAGAATGAAATAGCTTCCCGCGGGCCAAGAGATCGGCATGACCGCGTCGGTACCAGACTGGCCGCGCAACCTCATGCGCAAATCATACGTTCTTGGCGCTACAAGTTGGGCCTGCACAAATTGGAAAACTTCCCAATTCTCCGTCGTTCCATCGCCAATGACGGCAGCGTTCGCGCCATTTAGCACGTCGTCCTCTGTGGATGAGGAAAGTTGACCCGAGGATAGCCGAACGCGCAAAGCAGGACCTGCCTCCCAGATCCCGGACGGAGCGGCCTTGAGAACAGTCTGAGTGACGCCTAACACGGCCGGGATATCAATCGTGCGATTGAGGACGAAACCGCTGTTGCTTATTGCGCTCCAGACTCCGATACTGCCTGACCACGGAGATGCCGCTGCAGCAATGTGTGGAGATTGCGGATCCTCGTTGCCGAGCAAAAGCGGAAGATCCATAAAAATCGGAAAAACCGGAAAAGCAACCGGCGGGGAAGAACGGGTTGGGGCAATTTCTATATCTTCCGACGGTAAGTAGGCTCCGACTTCGACCCGAACTGCGTCAATTAACAGCGCGTCGCCATTCTCAATTCGATCGATCCTGTAGGTAATTCCGGCAAGATCAACAACATCCCCTGCCCCCAAATTGAGCGCTGATTTCGGCAAGGCAAAGCGCGCATTATCACGCCCAACTCGGGATTCTACCAGCCAGCGATCCACAACAGTTCGCGCCTCTGCATTGGTCAGTTGAAGAGAGACTTCGCTTTGGGTCACTGCCGGCGAGGTTTCATCCGGGAAAATGGATTCGGCGGTGCGAACCTCAAAATCGCTTTCGGCTTCGACATAGGTCAGCCGGACTCGACCAGAAATGTCTGCCTGCGAAAGCCTGGATCTCTCAATTCCTCCAGCGATTTCTGGTACTAAAGCGAAACGATCCGCTGGGAAACTTGCATCTGCTTGACCGTCGCGAATTGAGAAACGCAGCATGCCTTCACGTTCGGCCGCATCCATGCCGAAGGACGTCATCAGCGGCTGCAATGCTGCTCGCGCCGTTGTCGGGTCGCTCTGGAGATATCCGCGCACAATTCCATAGGCTTGCGACACATCAATTCCGGCCAGAAGTCCCGCGTCCCGACAGATATCAGCGACCACGGCCGCAAGCGGTTGGCTGGAACTTCTTCCGTTAAGCCAGTGTCCGCGATAATAGTTTTCGCCATCACCCCAAACTGCGGCGTTTCCAGGAAATTCTGGAAATGGGCGTGCATCCCAAGCCCAGACATGGCTACGAGTCATATCAATCATTCGACCAGCGTACAAAGTTGCCTGGGGATTGTGGGTCGGGTCGGTCCAATATTCATGTATGGCGCGCAAATATTGCAACTGAATAAGGTCGTCGCGACGACCATTCGACCCACGCGGCAAAGCAGATTCAGATGACTTCGCGTCGATGAATTTGTTTGGCTCGTTAGAGCCCTTGTCCAAGGCGGCGCAACCATATTCTGTAAAGCGGATGGGTTTGCTTCCCGGGATCCAGGCTGATGGAGTTGTCAGCCGCGTTCCGCCCCTGCGATCATGGTGCAGATTGTTCCACCACCCCGCGAAATCCTTGTAGCGGTAGACCCAGTCCTCACCATAGCCAAGATCCTGAATCGGACGGCGCAATTGCGCCTCTTCCGCAACTGCCGAGTCATAGTACCAATCGTAGCCTTCACCACCTGCGACGTTTTCCTTCAGATACTCCAGGTTGTAAATTGAGCCCCAGCCCGCGTCGAGATGTGTTGTCCCATCACGCCAGTCCGAAATCGGCATATAATTGTCGACTCCCACAAAGTCGATATTGGCATCAGCCCAGAGGGGATCGAGGTGAAAATAGAGATTGGCATCCGATTGGTATCCGAAATACTCTGACCAATCCGCCGCGTAGCTGATCTTGGTCCCACTTCCCAAAATCGCTCGCACATCCGCGGCGAGACTTTTCAATGCGGTAACCATTGGAAAAGCGTCGCTGGCGCCACGAATCTGTGTCAATCCACGAAGCTCGGAACCAATGCAAAATGCGTTTACCCCGCCCGCCAAAGCGCAAAGGAAAGCATTGTGGAGAATGAACCGGCGAAAGCTCCATTCTGCGGGGCCAGAGTAAGTGACATGCCCCCCAAGTGTGCTGAAGTCTGACGGCCGGGCAGTGCCTAGAAATGCCGACAATTCGCTGTTAACCAGCGCGCTTCGATCTGGACTGCCTGCCCGACCCGGCGCCGTTGAAAGCGTGATGCGGCCACGCCACGGCAGGGCTGGCTGGCCAACCGCACCCGTCCAAGGATCAGTCAATCCATTGCCAGCCATCTGATCCATAAGGATAAACGGGTACAACATAGCTTCTTTGCCGGTCGCACGCAGGGCTTTAATCGCCTCGATGACCGATTGATCCGTCGGAGTTCCACCATAGACGGCCCGGCCATCCAGCAACGGAAGGACTTCAGCCGCAGAACGATTGAGTCCAGACACAAGCCATGGCATTTCCACCCCGTCATCGGACGACTGATCCACTTTCGGGCGGATCTGGCATTGGCCGCACCGCAAGTCATTGCCAAACCAGCTCACCACCAGTGACACAGACCCACAATTGGGCAGTTCTTCGCCCAATTGCACCAAAGACATGCTGAAATCAGTTTTGTCTTCAACGGTATGGACATTGGCAGTCCGATTGACACCGGGGCCGTCGTTGAAGGTCACAGGTGTGGTCGCCAGAGCATATTCGCCTGTTCCTGGGATCAGCGCCACCGCCTGCACCACCGAAGCAATGTCGCCAATGGCACCCTGCACCGCAGCGGGCGCCCGACGTATCACTTCAAAGGTAAATTGCGGAATGCGGTTGCCGAAACGCGACAGGTCGAGATCCTCGATCACCACATACGCTACACCGCGATACGTTGGGGCAAGCCCAGAACCTTCAACCGCCTCAATCTTGGGATCTGGCAATTGAGTTTCGGAACCTGGATAGAACCGAATATCTAGATTCCCGACTTCAATTTCTATGCCATCGGCCCAGATACGACCCAACCGCTGAACTTCGCCCTCGCACAAGGATATTGCCAGGCTGATCGAATAGCTGAAATTGGTCGTGGCCGGGCGCGGGGCCCCTTTGCCGCCACCGCTCCGGTTGGCGGTCTCAAGAAAGCGCGTGGCCCAGATCACTTGTCCGCCCACACGCATCCGCCCCCACACCTTTGCAATGGGCGCGCCATCGCTGGCTCCAGTCAATTGAAAACGATTGACGCGACCGGTTTCGATGGGTTCAGATCCGGCTCCAAGGATACGCTGATCAATCGAGCGTCCAATCGTCGCACCTAAAGCCCGCCCGATCACCGCCCCGGAAAGCCCCAGAACGGTGCCGCCAAAGCCAGAGCCAATCGCAGCCCCGGCTGCTGACAGAAGAATGGTGGCCATGCGTCACGCTCCTTTTGGAAACTCGAATTGGCCGGCAATGCGCCGCGCCCAGGGGGTGGAAAGGGCATTTTCTACGACGCCGTGCCCACTGTACGCGTGGATGAACCGAGGCGTTTGGCCAGCTTCAGAGATGATGCCAACATGTTTCGCCACAAAGCCCTGCCGCATCCGGAATACGACGACAGCGCCCACTTCCAGCGGTGCCAATGGCCTTGCGACAAGCCATTGCTGCGCCGCATCCAGCATATCCTCTGATCTGGTCGGTTCAGACCAATCCATCGTGTAGGCCGGCACGGTTTGCGGTTCGGCACCAAGCAAGGCCCGCCACACGCCACGCAGCAGGCCTAGACAATCGGTTCCGGCGCCAATCAAAGAGGCTTGATGCAAATAGGGCGTGCCAATCCAGCGCCGGGCCTCAGCAACCACGTCAGGACGTTGGGTCATTTGAACAGGCTTTCCCCGGTGTTGTTGTTTCCGGAAATCGGATAGGAGGTCATCCAATCCTCACCCGGAATATGAGGAAACCCACGGAAGTTGCTGAAATTGTTAAATTTCGTCTGACACGTCCCTGCAACTTTGTTGCAGCCTGCTTCGAGGCGGATGATATCGCCGACAGAAGGCGGCAATGCCACATCGACCCAAAGCTCAACACGGCGGCTAACGCCATCGTCACGATCAAACTTGACAAGTCCAACCAATCCGGCCGACGTACCCGTCAAAACCTTGATCCGGCCTCTTTGGAACCAACCATCCGCAATCATACTTTGAGAGGCGACGTGGTAAACTCCCGAAGATGCAATCGAAGCAATCGGAACTTCAATCGAAAACCCGGTCTGGTTCAGGTTAAAGTTGCAGCGGTTGTCGCCTAAAACCGCCGAGCAGGTCTTCTGATAGGCCATCCCTTGCACTTGATTGAGCGCCTCGGTTAGCCCGCGTATCTCGGCCTTGAACGACCCGGCAGAGCGTGTGACTTCGCCAAATGTTCCGGCAAACTGCACAATGCGCTGACTGACATCTTGCCAGTTCACCATCCAGTTCTGCACCGCCGCCCCATCAAAACGCCCACCCAGCAAATCGGCGTCGCTGACCGAAGTGGCGCTCAACGCGCCAACGGCCTCGGTATTGTCAACCGAAAGCCCGGTACTTTGCTGCAAAGCCCGCGCTGTCAGCCCCGACGCCGCTTTGAATACGATCCCGTCAAAGGTCAGATCGCGGTCATGATCCGTGAAACCCAGCACCAGGCCATCCTTGCGTGTCACCGACCAGCACTGGCAAACCGTGGTGGTCCCGGTGGCCAAATGGATCAAAAGGTTATCGCGCCCTGTGGTCACAGTCGCACCTCTACGACTGGAACCGAGGGGATCTGTCCGGCCTGAAAGGTCGCCAGCGACGTGCTGATCCTGTCAGTATCAAACCGGACCGGCACGTCAAACTCGCACCCGGCCGTTACCGCCAAACCGGCAGCAGGTGGCAGATTGAAGGTGATGGTCCCGGTTGCCGTGTTGACCGTAAAATCAACCGTCTCGATCCTTGGGACCCCGTTGACAGCCACGCGTGCGGTGCCCGCGACCGGCTTCACAATGGTCCGTTTGTACGTTTGGCTGCCTGACACGTAAGCCTTGGTCAGTTGAAACACCCTTGCGACGCCATCACCCGTGCCGATCTGTTGGTCCAGTTGCGACACCGCGTGCGACGGGCGGCAGGTCTTGAAGTCGCTCCAATCCTTCCAGCGAAAGGCGTACAACTGCCCCTGCCGCGCCTCAAAGAATGCAAGCAGGGCATCCAGATCATCCAAAGACCGCATGCCGGAACCCGCATCATAGTGCCGGCGCGAATCCAACCAGGGAGAGTTGCGTTCTTCGTATCCGTTGACCAGCGTGACAATCTCGGTCCGCCGTTCGGGTCCGCCACTAGAGCCGAAGCTCAGGTTGGTCGGATATCTCACTTCATGAAAAGTCATGCTTTATCCTCAACGGTTGCGTTGGCCACGGGAAAGCGCACGCATCGCTTGCGCCGCGATCTGGCTTTGGCTGCGCTGAAAGCCTGCGACATCCGGGGTAGAGATATTCATCACGACTGTTACTGGCTGCCCGCCGCCTGCCGCGCGGACCCCCAACTTGCCATCGGCACCGCGCGTCAGCGGCATGATGGCCTCTGGTCCAGCCTCTCCCATCAGCCCGGTGCCGCCCCGCATAGGGAATGTCGTCGGCGAGGACACGACACCGCCTTGTGCAAATGGCATCACCCGCCCCTGCACGAACGCGCCGCCATTGGCAAACCCGAGCCCCTTGCCCAGAACCGAGTTAAGCCCGCCCGCCAGAAATCCGCCAACCGCATTGGTCACCGGTTTCAACGCCGTGTTGAAGACCGTATCCGCCAAACTTTTGGCAACCCCGCTCAACGCGTCGCTCAACTTCACGCCATCAAAGACCACGCCGTCAAAGGCTTTCCGAAGACCGCCACTGAAACCAGAGGCCAGCGAGTTGACCTCGCGCCCAGTAAACACGAGGGTATCCTGCATCTTGGACAGTTCGGATTCAAAGCTTGAAACCATGCCGACGGTCCCGCCAAGCGTGGCCTCAAGGGCGGCAATCTGGTCCGTCAAAGTTGCTATGTCCGTCATCGGATCGTGCCTTTCTGCCATCGGGGAAAGCGGCCGCCAGCTCTTCCAGCCGTGCCCGCGTCAGGGCCGGGGCGGTGTTTTCCGCCCCCAGCATGATTTTCAACTCGATGGGCGTCAGTCGCCAGAATACTTCCGGCGTCAGCCGCAACTCAAAAAGCCCCGCCCGCAAAAGGCCCGGCCAGTCGATGCTGCTCATGCTTCGCCGGGAACAGCGAAGGCCCGGGCCAACAATATCGCCGCCACCTGCGCCGCCATCATCGGTCCGCCGCCAATCTCGACCCGTAGCAAGTCCGCAGCCGAGCCCTGCCAGCCGCCACCGCGCAGCCCCGCCACAACCAGCGCCAGGACATCACGGGTGGAGAATCTTTGCGCCTCAAACCGGCTGATCAGATCGACCAGCGATCCGGTTTCCAGCGCGGCCTCCAGTTCAGCCAGCGCGCCGAGGGTCAGTTTCGCCACATGCGGCACCCCGTCCAGCGTCAGGCTCACTTCGCCCGCAAACGGATTGCCCATCAGATGGCCGTAAAGGTCAAAGCACCGGCTGAAACGATCGACATGTCATAGGTCGCCTCACCGTTGTACGTCCCGGCGTAGTCCAGCGAGGTGATCTGGAACGCCCCCTGCACAATCCCGAAACTGGGGATAACCACCTGAAACTGTGGCATCTCGGCGTCAAAGAAAATCTGCCGCGCCCGCGCATCGGTGTTGGCGTCCCGAAAGACGCCAGAGCCCGCGATTGACGCCGACTTCACCCCCGCACCCGCCAGCAACTCCCGCCAGCCGCCCGCACTTTCCAATGTTGTCACATCGACGGTTTCCGCGTTGAAACCCAATTTCGTCGCCCGCAGACCAGCCAGGGTCACGAAACTTTGGGTGCCGGTCACGTCCACCTTGATCAGCAGGTCCTTGCCGTTTTGCACAGCCATGTCGTCTCTCCATCTCGAAAGGATTGCGAGGGTCCGCCAAAGGCAGAGCCTTAAAGTTCAATTCTGGCGCGGAAAGTCAGGTCGATCCGGCGGCTGTCGCCACTTTTCAGACGCTGTGCTGCAGCCCGCACGAAGGTCAGCCCGACCAGACTTCCGACCGTCAAAGACAAAGCCGCACCGACCAGTGCGTCCGAGATATGGGCCGCTGCCGTTTTGGCGGCCATAAATCCGGTGGCATCGCTGATGACAGAGATCTGGAACAGATGCTCCGCCCCCCGCCCGGTCTTGTCGCTTTGGTCATTCGCTATCTCGGGCCCCAAAAGAACAAACGTCCCAGAGCCACCACCCGGCGGCAAAGCATCCACAATCAAAATCCCGGTCAAAGGAGACCATCCCGACAACCGCGCAAACACTGCCGACTGAAGGGCTGCTGCCGCTGCGTAGCTCATTTCGGCATCTCCTCACGAGCAAAGCAGATCAGATACAGGCCACTGGCGTCCCGCTCGGTCACGGCAAGGATCTTGAACACCCTAGACCCGTCCCGCAGTCTTTGGGCTGGAGAGGGCCGGGCCGGAGAGCCTACCGGCGCGCCGCGCACCGTGATCCGGTAAGATGTCTTGGCAAGAAGCACGTCGATCCCGGCCGCATCGGTGCCAGTCCCCGGCGCAACCTCGGCCCACAAAACCCCTTGCGGCACCCAGGTCAGCGCGAAACCACCGGCACCGTCCGCCACCTGAACCGGGCTTTCCAGCACCATGCGGCGGTTGAGTTCTATGGCACTCATGCCGCGCCCCCACCCAAGACCCGCACCGTGCGCCACCGCTCGATCAAGGCCTGCACCGGAAATGGCAACCCGGCAGGGGCCGTCGCAAACTCGTTGCGCTGCTCGTAATACTGGCCCGCCAGCAGGAAGACCGCTTGCTGCAAATCAGGCGGCAGGCCAGCCCAGGTCGCGCCAAATCCTGCGTCAAACACGATCTCGATCCGGCCATCCGTCGGCACCATCGGCAGCAAATACCCCACCGCCGCCAGTTTCGGGCGTTGGCTGTCCACCACCAGCCGATAGGTCGCGGCCCCCAACACCGTGGCGGTATTCGCCACATCAAACAGCGTCACCGACACAATAGCCACCACCGGAGCAATCGGCATCGCCTGCTCGGACCCGTCGCGCCAATCCTCCAGCACCAGTTTGAACTGCCGCTGCATCAGCGCCTTGCCGGTGCGCCCTTCAATTGCCGCCATCGCCGCGCGCAGATAGCTTTCGATCAGGCCATCCTGCATGTTGCCATCGGAAAACCCGGTGCCCAGCCGCAGATGATCCTTCAGCGCCTGCACCGGAAGATTGGCGCTCAGGACACTGGTCACTTCGGTCAACATCATGTTTCTCTCCATCCATCCGCCGCAAAGGACGCGCGCCTCCCGTCCTGCAACCAGACGCGCGCGTCAGAAAGGCCCGGCCTCCGCCCCCGAAGGCCGGGCAACCGCCTCAGGACACGGCGACTTTCAAAAGCTTGATGGCCGCAAAGTCGGTGATGTCGCCGCCGACCCGCTTGGAGGCGTAGAACAACACGTTCGGCTTGGCCGAGAACGGGTCGCGCAGGATGCGCAGATCCGGGCGTTCGGCGATGGTGTAGCCGGAGTTGAAGTCGCCAAACGCAATGGGATAGGCGTTGGCCGCGATGTCCGGCATGTCTTCCGACACCAGCACCTTATAACCCATCAGCGTGGCCGGCGCCTGCGCTGCCAGACCGTCCGACCACATAAAGCGGCCCTCGGTGTCCTTGATCTTGCGCACGGCACCCGCGGTTTTGGAGTTCATCACGAAAGTTGCATTGGCGCGGTAGTCAGCGGCCAGCGCATAGACCAGCCCCACAATGCAATCAATCGGGTTGGTCGAGGCGAAGTCGCTCGCAGCCCCGGTCGGGATGTATCCCAGGTTGCCCCAGGTCCACGAGGCGTTTGCCACCTTGGCCGGCAGCAAAATCCCCTTGGGCTGGTCAATTCCGGTGCCGTTGATAAAGGCCGAGGCCTCGGCGCGGATGAACCGGGTGGCGATCTTCTGGCTCAACCAGCTTTCGACGTCAAAGGCCGCGTCATCCAACAGACGCTGGCTGGCCTTTGGCATTGCCGACAGGTCATTCAGCTTGATCGAGATGCGGTTGATGTTGGGCGTCGTGGATTCCGTCACAGCCGACAATTCCGACTGCCAGCCAGAGCCGACGTCGGTGTTGTCGACGATCACGTCGTAAGACGTGGCATCAATCTGCACGACACTGGCGATGGACCGCAAAGAGGTGGTCGAAGACAGCATCGACTGGATATTGGCCGCCATCTGCGGGTTCACGAGATAGCCGCCATCTGCCGAAACCACGGTCGACAGGGATTTGCCTTCCAGCGTCAGGCCGCGCAACCCGTCATCATCGCCGGTGCGCAGATAGGCACCAAGCGCCTTCTTGTGCGACAGGTCCAACTCGGTGGAGCCGGAAAGTGCGGGGCGGGCATAGCTCATCGTCTTGCGGTCCAGCATGGTCATGCGATCTTCCTGTTGTTGAAAGGAGGTCTTAACTTCATCCTGAAAGCCTTTGAAAGCGTTCAGAAATCCGGACATCGCGGATTTCACTTCCGCACCCGGATAGAGGGCTTGGGACATATCTTCCCCGGCCCGAGCCTTGGTCTCGGTCATATCTTCGTCCTCAGGTTGGTTGTGAAAGGCCGCGCTTCCCAACGCAGTTCGGGCAAACGGAAGAACCGGTTTGGCCGCCCGAACTGCGAAAAGACGTCAGCGCCGGGCCAAAGTAAGGCGCGCGTCCTCAAAGACCGCCGCCAGTTCAGTCCAGATGTCAGCGTCCAGAGCCTCGCAATTGGCCGCCACCCGGGCTTCGGGAAGCATCGGAAAGGTCACCAAAGACACCTCCCAAAGCTCCAGCTCCGACAACAGGCGCTGCCCCTTGCCGTCACGTTCCGCCTTCACGGTCCGGTAGCCGATCGACAAGCCGTCGATCGCCCCCGCCGTAAGCAAAGCCGCTGCCTCGCGACCCTTTTCCACTTCGGTCAGGATGCGGCCCTTGACGAACAAGCCGGTGGCATCCTCCCGCACCTCGTCCCAGACGCCAATCGGATGGGACGGGTCATGTTGCCACAGCATCTTGATGCCGCGTCCGGCCGCAGCCATCGCCTTCAGGCTGATGGCATAGGCGCCCTTCTGCACGGTGTCGCCGCCCTGATCCTTGCGGCCAAACAGGCTGGCATAGCCCGAAATCACCGTGCCATCAGTCACTTGCAACCCCGGACCCTCCGGTGCCGCATATTTGCGCTCAGGCGCGCCCGGTATCATCCACATCGCATCCCTCATTTGGTTGCTGCCGCAATGATCGCCTGCGCCATCTGGCTCAACAGAAAGGCCGCGACCCCGTAAACCCCGACCCAGATGCGCCTTTCCAGGCGTTCCAGAACGGCATCAATCTGCTCCAGCCGGAAGTCGAGCGCGGCCCAACGCTCCTCCGCCACCCGTTCATTGGCTTCCAGCCGGGCCGAGGTGACGTCGAAACTTTCGTACACAAAGCGCGACCCTTCAGACGAACGCCGAACCGTCATGCACCCGTGCCCCCGTTCAAGGGCGGCAAGCCCAGCAGCACGCGCTTTTCGTCATCCGACAGGAAACCCGCAGCACCCACCCGCGCCCAAAGCTGATCTCGCTCACCGGCCAGCGCCGGCACCTGCTCCAGATCAGGCCGCAGCTCGATCTGCTCGCCGGTAAAGGTTGACAGCCAGTGGCTCAGCGCCGCCGTGACCCGTGTCGCCAAAGGCAGCACCGTCAGCCGGAAAAACGCCCGGTTGGCCTCCTGATAATTGGCGTAGGTTGCATCGCCCGGAATGCCGATCAGCATCGGCGGCACGCCGAACGCCACCGAAATCTCGCGCGCCGCAGCCTCTTTGGTCTGGTAGAACTCCATATCGGAGGGCGAAAATCCCATCGGTTTCCAGTCCAGCCCCCCCTCCAGCAGCATCGGCCGCCCGGCATTGCGCGCCCCCTGATGGTGGCACTCAATCTCGTTGACCAGCCGCTCGTACTGCTCGGCTGACAGCGTGCCCTGACCGTCCGACCCCTTGAACACCATCGCCCCCGAAGGCCTTGCTGCATTGTCCAACAGCGCCTTTGACCACGCCGAGGCGCTGCCATGCACATCGACAGCCACCGCCGCCGCCTGCATCGGCGACAGGCCGTAGTGGTCATCCTGCGGGTTGAAATTCTTGATATGGCAGATCGGCGAGTAGTCCTGCCCGACCGAGAATCGATGCGTCCGCCCGCCCACCACATAGTCGTAAGCCACGGGCCAGCCATCGACCCCCGGCACCACATTCATCCGGTCCGACCGCAGCACGTGCAACTCGCCCGGCAAAGCGGTCGACCCCGGCACCGCCTCGATATAGGCATTGCCCGTCAACAAGAGGAACCCGTAGATCGCCTCAAACAACTCCGCCCTGCCCTGCGCGCCGTTGGGCTGGCGGATCAGGTCCAGCAAGGGATGCAAGTCATAGCGGCGGTTACTGTCCTGCAAAATCAACGGCAAAGCCGCCGCCGATTCCGCAATCACCTTGACCGCCCGAAAGCCGATCGGATTGCCCAGAAAACCGGTCTTGATCAGACTGACCGCATCGCGCGGGCTCCACGCCACCCGCCCGCTTGACCCCCAGGCCACCACTCTGCCCACGGCTGAGGCCTTCTTCTCCACTTGCACGTCCGGCACAGCCTCTGGGGCGCGCCGCAGGAAATCAAAGACCATTCCGCCTCTCCTATGTTCCGTTCCGGCAAAACCCTGCCCAAGCCAAGGCCAACGCCAAGGTCTGCCGCACCACGCCCCGCCCGCAGGCACGGCGATCATCTATTTTTCTCAATTCAGTCTGTCCCAGCCATCCCGGGGGAAAGGTTCCGCGTCTGGCCCGAAGTTTCGCCCGGTTGCCAGACGCCGTTACAACGTCCGCACCTGAGGCCGCCGGATATGCGCCGAGGCATCCAGCACCAGATCGGTCAGCGCCCAAACCAAAGCGTCCATCCGGTCCGGAGAGCCCTTGCCCTGATACCCGACCCGGGTCATCTGGCACATCTGCTCCTCCAGCTTGGCCAGGCCCCTGACGTGTGACACCCGCCCCTGCTCGTACAAAGCGGCCACCGGTTCGGCCCGCACCAGCTTGCCCTTGGTTGCCACCACCCGGCGGAACGGCACCAGGGGGTCAATCGACCTGACCACGCTTTCCACCATGTCGCCGCCCTGGTTCACCTCAACCACCATCCGGTCGGCCTTGTGCCGGTCCATCGCCGCAATCGCCGCCCGCGCCCACTGGTCAGGTGAGGCGCCGGAAACCGAGGCATCCTCCAGCACCACCGCCCGCCAATCCTGCGGCGGCCCTTCGGTAAACGCGCCCACCACCACGATCCCGCATTCGTCCGAGCCTTTGTGGCCCGTCACCGGCGGATCAACCGCCACCACGATCCGGCTCAACTGCGGGACGTTGTCGGCCTCGATCCGGTGGTCATCCAAGGCCATCCGCGTCCACAACGCACCGTCCAAGTCTTCCACCAGCATCCCTTCCAGTTCCTGCAACCCCAAAGACTGCCCGGCATAGCGCGCCGTCACCTCTTCCAGGAACGACTTCGCCAGATAGGCCTTGTTGGCGGCAGTCGGCGCATGGGTCTTCACCGTAGATGGGTTTTTCATGATCGCCTTCAACACCGCCACGTTCTGCGGCGTCGTGGTCACAACCTGCTGCGGATGATCGCCTAAACGCAGGGCGAATTGCAGCATGTCCCACGTCTCCTGCCCCTTCTTCCACTTGGCCAGCTCATCGACCCAGGCCGCATCAAACTGCGGCCCGCGCAAACTGTCCGGATCATGCGCCGAAAACACCTGCGCCGTGGCCCCATTGGGCCAGGTCAGCAGCCGCCGCGTGGCATTCCACTCCGGCTTGCGATCAGGGGGCGAACACGCGATGATCCCGCTTTCGCCGAAAATCATCACCTCGCGCACCTGATCCACCGTCTCGCCGACCAGCGCCACCCGCCTCGCCCGACCCGGATCGCCGGGCAACGCGCCCTCTACCTGCGATCTGACCCATTCCGCCCCGGCCCGCGTCTTGCCGGCACCACGACCCCCCATGATCACCCAGGTTTTCCAGGCTCCCTCGGGTGGCAACTGATGGGTCAGCGCCCAGAACTCAAACATCCACGGCAGGGCCAGCAGCGCATTCTCGCTCAGGCCCCCCAGAAACTCATCAACCTGGTCCTGCGTCGCGGAGGCAAGCCAGCCTGCGCCCGATCTCATCCCTCGCGGCGTGAAAGTCGAGCGCTCGGGTTCCGACAGTCCCGGCAACCTGTTTGCGGAGTTTATCAAAACGGCCTCTTTCTACCTGAACCAGTTCGAACGCGTCTCGCACGTCCCGGACCAAGCCCGGTGTGGACTTGACCTCTTCCAGTTTGCCGGACTTGATCTTTTTGAGGGCGCGCGCCAAATCCTCGGCCACCATCCGCAAAAGCCCTTCCGTTTCTTCCGTCAGATCGACGGCCGCTTCATCTCCGGTGGAGAATTGTATCGTCATGCCTGCACAACCTTACCCCTCCGGTTGGCCGGTAAATGAAAAAGCGGCCACCGGGTTGCCCCTGTGCCGCTTGCTCACCTCTTCCAGCATGCCAAATCTCTAACTTTAAGCGCTCGCAAAGTCAAATGAAAAATTCAATATTATCAATGGCTTACCGCGCGCGCCGTTTACCTTTCGTTAACAGTTTCAGTTCGCCGGATCCACAGTGACCGTGTTGTCCACCGCCCCGGTATCGACGCCAGCACCGGTCCCCGAGGCATCCGCACCGCCCGCAGCCTGCAAGGCCCGCCACTTCGCCACATTCTTGTTATGCTCAGCCAAGGTCGCAGCAAACGCATGGCCTCCAGTTCCGGTGGCCACAAAATACAACAGATCGGTGCTTTCCGGTTTCAGCGCAGCCTCAATCGCCGCCCGCCCGGGATTGCAGATTGGTGTCGCAGGCAAACCCGCATTTACGTAAGTATTCCAAGGGGTTTCCTTGCGAAGCTCACTTTGCCGCAACCCGCGCCCCAAGGGGCCCTGACCCTTGGTCACGCCGTAGATCACCGTGGGGTCGGTCTGCAATTTGATCCCCTGCGCCAACCGGTTCAGAAAGACCGAGGCGACCTTGGCCCGCTCCTCTGCCACACCGGTTTCCTTTTCGATGATCGAGGCCATCACCATCGCCTCCGCCGGCGACTTATATGGCAAGCCATCGGCGCGCGCGGCCCACAACTCATCCATGATCGCGGTCTGCTTGGCCGCCATCTGCGCGATCAAAGCAGCCCGGTCGCCGCCCTTCTCCACATCATAGGCTTGCGGGGCCAGCGTGCCCTCCAGCGGAATGCCCTTCAAATCCCCGCTCAGGAAATCGGCGGCCTTCAGCGATTCGACCACTTGCCACGCGGTCACCCCCTCCACCAGCGTCACCCGCCAGCGCAGATCAGCGTCGCCCTCGACATCCTTATAGGCCTGCGGCAACGGCCCGGCCCTTGGAGCGAACTTGACCACATCCGCATAGCCAGCGGTTGCCGGATCATAGGCGCGCAGCACAATCTCCGATCCCGTCACCCCGATCCGGTAGTTGACCTCTTGCCCGCAGGTCGATTGCCCGCCGGTGGTCAGCGCCGCCGCCACCTCAGCCATCGAGGCTCCGGGCGGCAACAAATACGACCCGAACTTCAGCTGCGCGCTTTTGCCGGAATATTCGGTGCCAATCCGAAAGATCGGCGCGTCACTGACCACGCCCTGCTGCACCAAAGCGGCACTCACCGCACTGATCTTGGCACCACGGTCTACCTTGAAGCACACGGTCTGCGCCAAAGGCCCCGCGGCCTCATACTTGCGCTGCCCCCAGGAAATCAGCCCGGCCGCCAGCACAAAGCCCACGATCAGCAAGGTCAGCGCGTTAGAGGCGACGGCCCGCCACATCAGCCAGACACCTTGCCCAGAACCAGGCTTGCATTGGTGCCGCCAAACCCGAAGGAGTTTGACAAGGCCACATCAATCTTGCGCCGCACCGCCTTGTTGGCCGCCAGATCCAGTTTTGGCACCACGGCCGGGTTGTCCAGATTGATCGTTGGCGGTGCCACCTGATCGCGCAAGGCCAGCACGCAGAAAATTGCCTCCACCGCCCCCGCAGCCCCCAGCAAATGCCCGATGGAAGATTTGGTCGATGACATGGTGGCCGAAAACGCCGCCTGCCCCATCAACCGCTCCACCGCCCCCAACTCAATGGTATCCGCCATGGTAGAGGTGCCATGCGCGTTGATATAGTCCACATCCGCAGGCACCAGCCCCGCCCGCTTCAACGCCATCTGCATCGACCGATAGCCACCATCGCCATCTTCGGCAGGGGCCGTGATGTGGTACGCATCGCCCGAAAGCCCATAGCCCAGCACCTCGGCGTAAATTTTTGCGCCCCGGGCAACCGCGTGCTCATATTCCTCCAGCACAACCACGCCCGCCCCTTCGCCCATCACAAACCCATCACGGTCGGCATCATAGGGGCGAGAGGCTTTGGTCGGATCGTCGCCCCGCTTCGTGCTCAACGCCTTGCAGGCATTGAACCCGGCAATCCCGATCTCGGATATCGGCGATTCCGCCCCGCCCGCCACCATCACATCGGCATCGTCCCACATGATCAGCCGCGCCGCATCGCCAATCGCATGTGCCCCGGTTGAACAGGCCGTCACCACCGCATGGTTCGGCCCCTTAAACCCAAACCGGATCGACACCTGCCCAGAAATCAGATTGATCAGCGACCCGGGAATAAAGAACGGTGACACCCGTTTCGGCCCGCGCTCCTTGATCAGCACCGCCGTCTCGGCAATCGAGGTCAAACCGCCGATCCCAGAGCCGATCATCACCCCGGTCCGGCAGCGATCTTCCTCGGTCGCAGGTGCCCAGCCTGAATCCCGCACCGCCTGAACCGCCGCCGTCATGCCATAGATGATGAAGTCGTCAACCTTGCGCTGGTCTTTCGGCTCCATCCACTCATCGGGGTTAAACGTGCCGTCGCTGCCATCGCCACGCGGGATCTCGCAGGCATATTGGGTGATCACCTGAGCCGGGTCAAACCGGGTGATCTTGCCCGCGCCTGACTGACCCGCCAGCAAACGGCTCCAAGTCGCCTCGACCCCGCAGGCCAAAGGAGTAACCATGCCCAATCCCGTGATGACAACCCGACGCAAACGAGCCTCCATTCTTGTCCCGCCGCACAGCGCAAAGCCCCCGGCAACCGGCTTCGGTGATACACGCCTGCCTCTGGTGCTGCAACCGCCGTGCAGCCGCCATGCCAGCCCCGGCCCCAACACCGCCGACCGTCGTGCGGTTTGCCCGATGTAAATATGTGATACATTTCTGCAATCCCCATATTTAGCCCCTTGACGGCCCCGGCAGGGACACTATGTCAGAGAATGAACGTTCATTCCCAACAAGAACCGTCCCGCCGGTAGAAGTCCGCACGAACCGTTCCAGACGATGCCATGTCATTCCGATCCACCAAGGACCCCGCGCCTCCATGCAACTTGCCGTCGAACCTCAGGGCCCAAGCCATGCCGACACCAAGACGGCCGAGATTCTGAACTCGGTCCGGCAGGCCTTTGTCGAAAAGGGCTTTGATGGCGCGTCCATGCAAGACCTCGCGCGCACGGCGGGGATGAGCGTTGGCAATTTTTACCGCTACTTCTCTTCCAAGGCCGCAATCATTCAAGCGATGATCCGGCGCGATACCTTTGACATGCAACAGGATTTCGCAACCATTCTGACCGCAAAGCAGCCGATGGCTGCGCTGCGCGCGATGATCCGCTTCCGCATCCTGTCTGAAGACTGCACGAAGGATTCCGGTCTTTGGGCCGAGATTGAAGCCGCGTCCCGCCGCTCGCCGGAAATCGCGTCCGCTTCCCATGAGATTGAAGAGCAGGTGATTGGCTGCCTGCTTGACGTGTTCGCCGCCGAAACCGGATTGACCAAAACCGAGGCGGGTCGCCGGTTTTCTGCGCGTGCCTCCTACATAATGGTCATGTTCAAGGCCGCGTCGTGCCTTTACCCCGCCGCAACACTGGACCAGATCGAAGTTCGTGCCATGATCTTGCTCAACATCGACCAGACTTTGGACGAGGTTGTGGCATCTGCCACCCGCCCGGCGTCGTATCCGGCTGGTTGCCCGACCCCAGCTGCGCCTGCCCAAATGCCGACAGCCGAACCGCAAACGGCTTCCCTGTCGTCTCCTCATTCGCCACTTGCGATTTTGCCGAAAGACCTGCCATGCGCCTGACTTTTGTCCGTGATCGTTTCCTCGTTCCAGCCGTTATCGCGGTGGGCCTGGCCGGTGCCGTAGCTGCATTTGCAGAGACCACAGCCCCGGCTGCCGCACCCGCCACGGCCACAGCCGCCGCAGCGGACGCCGCGTTGCCGTTCATCACTGTGATCAGCGTGGCCACCCACAAGGTCGAGGATCACGTTCTGGCCTCCGGCCTCATCACCCCGGTCGAGCAAGTCTCGGTCGTGCCGCTGATCGAAGGCCAGCCGTTGGAGACGCTGACCGCTGACGTCGGCGATACCGTCAAGGCCGGTCAGGTGCTGGCCACCCTGTCAACCGCCACGCTGACCCTGTCGCAAAGCCAGCTTAAAGCCACCCTCGCGTCGGCCGAGGCTTCTGCGGCTGAGGCGCAGAAAAGCGCCCAACGCAGCGCGACCCTGATGGCGCAAGGCTCGACCTCCACCGCCAACAACGATCAGGCGCAGATGGCGATGACCGCCGCCGACTCGCAAGTCACCTCGTTTCAGGCGCAACTGGCCAATGTGGCCCTGCAAATCGCGCGCACCCAGGTCGTAGCTCCGGTGGCCGGCCTGATCACCGCCCGTAACGCGCAGATCGGCACAATCGGCTCGGCCTCCGGCCAACCGATGTTTGTCATCATCAAGGATGGTGCCTTGGAACTGCGCGCCGATGTCGCCGAAGCGGACCTGCCGCTGGTCCAGCAAGGCCAGAGCGCCGTCGTCACCCTCGCCGCCGGTGTCGCACCGCTGTCCGGCAAGCTGCGGTTGGTGGAACCGACCGTTGACACCCAAACCCGGCTTGGCCGTGCCCGCATCGAACTCGACAAACCCGAACTGGTCCGCTCCGGCATGTATGCTCAGGCGGATATCCTGATTGCCGCCCATGATCAGGCCATCGCCGTGCCAATTTCTGCCGTAGGTTCTGAAGGGTCAGAGACCACGGTTTTCGTCGTCAAGGACGGCGTCATCCACCGCACCGTCGTCACCACGGGCATCCGCGACGGCGGCTGGGTGGAAATTCTGACCGGCCTCGCCCTCGGGGACAGCATCGTGGCCAAAGCCGGCGCCTTCGTAACTGATGGCGACAAGATCAACCCCGTTCCAACTGCCACCAACTGAGGGGCTCACGATGAACTTTTCCGCATGGTCCATCCGCAACCCCGTAGCGCCGCTTCTGGCCTTCGTGTTGCTTCTGGTGCTTGGCTATCAGGCGTTCTTCGCCCTGCCGATCACCCGATTTCCCAACATCGACGTGCCGATCATCGCGATTTCGGCCAGTGAACCCGGTGCCGCCCCCGCCGAGATGGAGACACAGGTCACCAAAGTGATCGAGGATGCCGTGTCAGGCATCACCGGGGCAAAGAACGTCACCTCCACCGTGACCGACGGCAATTCGACCACCGCTGTCGAATTCCGGATGGAAATACCCACCGACAAGGCCTTGCAAGACATCAAGGACGCGATCGACCGGATCAAATCCTCGCTGCCCGCCGATGTCGAAGCGCCGACCGTCACTAAGATCGACGTTGAAGGTCAGGCGATCATGACCTTCGCCGTCTCTTCTCCCAACATGACGTTTGAAGAGCTTTCGTATTTCGTTGATGACGTCGTCAAGCGCAGCCTTCAGGGTCAGGCCGGGGTTGGCCGGGTTGACCGCTTCGGCGGATCTGACCGCGAGATCCGCATCGCTTTGGACCCGGTCAAACTGGGATCGTTTGGTGTGACGGCGCAGGCGGTCAGCCAACAGTTGAAGATCACCAACACCAATCAGGGCGGCGGTCGGGCTGACTTTGGCACCGGCGAACAGGCGATCCGCACTATCGGCGACGCCAATGGAGCGGCCAAACTCGCCGCCACCCCCATCGCGGTCAGCGGCGGCCGTCATGTCGTGCTGTCCGACCTTGGCACCGTGACCGACACCTCTCAGGAACTGCGCAGCTTTTCCCGCCTTGGCCATGAGCCGGTCGTCACCTTCGCCGTGTTCCGCGCCAAAGGGGCGTCCGAAGTTTCGGTGGCCAATACGGTGAACGCATCGCTTGCCAAGGTTCGCGCGGCCCATCCCGAAGCCTCGATCAAGCTGATCGACGACACGGTTTATTACACCCAAGGCAACTATGACGCCGCCATCCATACGTTGTTGGAGGGTGCCTTGTTGGCCGTCATCGTGGTGATGATCTTCCTGCGCAACTGGCGCGCCACGCTGATTTCTGCCATCGCCTTGCCGCTGTCTGCGATCCCGACCTTCTGGGTGATGAACCTTTTGGGATTCTCCTTGAACCTCGTGTCGTTCCTGTCGCTGACCCTTGCCACCGGCATTCTGGTGGATGACGCGATTGTGGAGATCGAGAATATCGCCCGACACATCCGAATGGGCAAAACCCCGTTCAAAGCCGCGATTGATGCGGCGGATGAAATCGGCCTCGCCGTCATCGCCACCACCTTGACCATCATCGCGGTGTTTGTGCCGGTGTCGTTCATGCCCGGCATCCCGGGCCAATACTTTCGTCAGTTTGGTATCACGGTGGCGGTGGCAGTCGCCTTTTCGCTGCTGGTCGCCCGCCTGATCACGCCGATGATGGCCGCCTATTTCATGAAAACCTCTGACGGCGGCACCGAAGAAAGCCACCGCGACGGCTGGATCATGAAGGGTTACATCTGGTTTGTCCGCGCCACAACGGGAACCTGGCACCTAGGCCCGGTGCCTGTGGGCCGCTATTATCTGACGCTGGTCGCGGCCATCGGTGCCGTCATCCTGTCGGTTTACCTGCTGGCCCAAGTCCCGGGTTCGTTCATCCCGCCAGAAGATGCCTCGCGCATCACGGTATCTTTGGAACTGCCGCCCGGCACCACTTTGGCCGAGACGGACAAGGTGACCGCCGGCATCTACGACAAGATCAAGGACATCCCCTATATCGACCAGATCTTCATCCTTGGCGGCTCCTCGCCCAAGGGTGAGCTGGAGGTGCGCCGTGCGACCATCACCGTCACCCTGCAAAAGCTAGATCAGGGCCTGTGGCTGAAGATGAGCCAGCTGGCCCACCGTCTGCCCCTGATCGGTCAGTTCATCCCGACCTTGAAAGACCAGGGCCGCCCAGTGCCGCAAAACCAGATCGAGGCGGAGATTTTCAAACGTCTTGCCACCATTCCGGACGTGCGGGCACTGAAACTGGATGACCGTGGGTCGCGCGAACTGACCTTCTCTGTGTTGGCCGACAACGAAGCTGACCTGTCCAGCGCGGTGCGGATGCTTTTGCAAGCGACCCGCGGCAACCCCAACCTGGCCGACGTCTCTGCCGAGGGTGCCTTGCCGCGTCCCGAGGTGCAGATTGTACCGCGCCCGGCGGAAGCCGCTCGTCTTGGCATCACCGCCGCGCAGATTGCGGCAGCGGTGCGGGTCGCCACGACCGGGGATTACGACTCCGCCTTGGCCAAAGTCTCGATCGACAACCGCCTGATCCCGATCCGCGTCCGGCTGAACGATACCAGCCGTGAGAACGTGAACCAGATCGCCAACCTGAAGATCCAGACCAACACCGGGCTGTTCGTGCCGCTGTCCACCGTGGCCGATATCAACCTTGGCGAGGGTCCGGCGACGATCAGCCGTCTGAACCGCGCGAAACTGGCCGAGATTGGTGCGAACCTGCCGGTCGGCGTTGCCTTGGGCACCGCCACTCAAGCCTTCACGGACGCGGCAGCCACGGTAACCCTGCCCGGCACGGCGCGCTTGCAAGCCGGTGGCGACAGTGAGGTTCAGGCCGAATTGACCGGATCGTTCGTCAAGGCGATGCTGTTGGGCCTGATGCTGATGCTGTCGGTGCTGATCTTGCTGTTCCGCTCGGCGATCCAGCCCTTCACCATCCTGCTGTCGCTGCCTTTGGCGATTGGCGGGGTCGCGACCGCGCTTCTGTTGACCGGGTCCGCCCTGTCGATGCCCGTGCTGATCGGGTTTCTGATGCTGATGGGGATCGTGGCCAAGAACGCCATCCTGCTGATCGACTTTGCCATCGAGATGCGGGCCCGTGGGCTCGCCCGCGCCAAAGCGGTGGTCGAAGCCGGGCACAAACGGGCGCGACCCATCGTGATGACCTCGATCGCCATGTCGGCGGGCATGTTGCCCTCGGCCCTTGGGGTTGGCGAAGGCGGGGCGTTCCGCGCGCCGATGGCCACGGCTGTGATCGGCGGCATCATCGTGTCAACCGTGCTAAGCCTCGTCGTGGTGCCGTCGTTCTACCTGATCATGGATGACCTGAGCTGGCTTCTGGGCAAGATCTTTGGCGGCCTGTTTGGCAAGAAAGAGGCCGAACCGGATGCGCCTAGCGCAGAGGTCCTGGCCGAACGCATCGCCCTTCTGTCCGCCGACCAACACGACCTGCGCGAGAAAGTCAGCGAACTGTCGATGCCGATGCCAGAGCTTCGCCAAAACCTCGCGGCAGAATAGACAAGACCAGGATGGGCAAATTGCCCATCCTACCTTTGGTCTTGGGCTGCGTGCCATGATGCGATGTCCACAACGCGTGGGGCCGATGGTTGCCTTCATAACCTAATATGTCCGAACTTTGCGGTCGTGACATAGCAATCCTGAACGGCCATTCCCCAATCATGCCAGTGGTGTAAAGCGTCCCGCCACCCCGTGGAAAGTCCAGCAAGCCCAATTCAGAAGTGACACTCCCCCAAACATGTCGACTGCACACTGCGATGCGGGTTCGCAGGCCGCATGATATTCCCGGCCTTGTCACCGACTCCGGCAACCCAATTGACATAACTCAGTCCAAAACCTTCAACAGGGCCGGCCAAAGGTAGGATGGGCGATCCGCCCATCTTGCAGGCCCGCCACCCACCGCAACCGGAGCGCACCAAAAGCAAAAGGCACCCCGCAGGATGCCCTTTTTCCGTCCCGGTCCTCAGACCCTTCAGGAAGCTTTGGTGATGAACCCCACCGCGTCGCCAAACGTCTGGATGGTTTCGGCAGCGTCATCGGGAATCTCGATCCCGAATTCTTCCTCGAAAGCCATCACCAGTTCGACGGTGTCAAGGCTGTCCGCCCCCAGATCGTCGATGAACGAGGCATTCTCGGTCACCTTGTCGGCTTCCACACCCAGATGCTCGACGACGATCTTCTTAACGCGGTCCGCGATGTCGCTCATGTCTTTTCCTCTGTCGTTGGGGTCGCCCCCGTTCGCTTGATGCCCCGAAAGGCGTTATCCCCGGAACGGGGCTCCGGGCGCGCTTGCCCAGGTTATTCCTGCCGCGCCTATAGCAAGGGACGCGGCGCAAGGCAAACTGTTTAACCAGCTTTGCCCCATCGCCTCAGATCATCGCCATACCGCCGTTCACATGTAAAGTGGCTCCGGTGACATAGCCTGCCTCAACCGAAGCCAAATACAACACGGCGGCGGCAATTTCAGCAGGTGTTCCCATCCGTCCGGCCGGCACCGCTGTCAAAATCCGCGCCTTTTGCTCATCGGTCAGCTTGTCGGTCATCGCGGTGGCGATGAACCCCGGTGCCACGCAGTTCACCGTGATATTCCGGCTCGCCACCTCGGCTGCCAGCGATTTGGACATGCCCACCATGCCCGCCTTGCTGGCCGCATAATTGCCCTGCCCCGGATTGCCCGTAACCCCCACGACCGAGGAGATATTGACGATCCGCCCCCACCGCGCCTTCATCATGCCGCGCAACACCCCCCGACAGAGCCTGAAGGTCGAGGTAAGGTTGATGTCGATGACCGTCTGCCACTCCTCATCGCTCATCCGCATGAACAGGTTGTCCTTGGTCACCCCGGCGTTGTTGATCAGGATATCGACAGAGCCCATCGCCGCCACCGCAGATTTGGGCAAAGCCTCCACTGCAGCCGCATCACCCAGGTTGCAGGGCAGAACATGAACACGGCCAGCCAGTTCAGCGGCCAAAGCCTCCAACGGCTCCACCCGAGTGCCCGACAAGGCCACCGTGGCCCCGGACCCATGCAGCACCCGCGCAATTTCAGCCCCGATGCCACCCGAAGCGCCCGTGATCAGCGCCGTCTTGCCCGTCAGATCAAACATACCCGTCCCTTTTCCGACTGCGCGCCCTGATTGTTCGCAGAAAAATCGAATGGCCACAAATTTCCTGCGCAAACTGCGCCTTATCCTTTGGCCGCAGCGATATCTTCCGGCGTGCCCACCGCCCGCGTCACTGCACCCGAGGCGATCCGCTTGATCATCCCCGACAAGGCCTTGCCTGCACCAATCTCCCAGAACTCGGTCACACCAGCGCTTTCCATCCACAAGACCGACTCCCGCCAGCGCACAGAGCCTGTGACCTGTGCAACCAGCAGTTTGCGGATGACCTCGGGGTCGTTGACCGCCTCCGCCCGCACGTTGGCTACAACCGGCACATGTGGTACCGAAATCTGCACCTCAGCCAAAGCCTGCGCCATCACCTCGGCCGCTGGTTGCATCAGAACACAGTGAAACGGCGCGCTGACCGGCAACAAGATCGCCCGCTTGGCCCCCCTGGCCTTGGCGATGACCAAGGCACGTTCCACCGCCGTCCGGTGCCCGGAAACCACCACCTGCGCGGGGTCGTTGTCGTTGGCCGCCTGACAGACCTCGCCCTGAGCCGCCTCTGCCGCCACCTCAACCGCCGCTGCAAAGTCCAGACCCAGCAGCGCCGCCATCGCTCCGACGCCGACCGGCACCGCATCTTGCATGGCCCGACCCCGGATCCGCAACAACCGGGCGGTGTCCGCCAATCCCAAAGCCCCTGCCGCACACAGCGCCGAATATTCTCCCAAGCTGTGCCCGGCCACAAAGGCCACCTGCTCCAACCCCAGACCCTCGGCCTCCAAAGCCCGCAGTGCGGCCATCGAGGTCGCCATCAAGGCGGGCTGCGCATTGGCCGTCAGGGTCAGCGTCTCACTCTCGCCCGCCCAGATCAACGCCGACAACGTCTCGCCCAAAGCCTCGTCGACCTCGGCAAAGACGGCGCGCGCCGCCGGATAGGCCTCGGCCAAGGCCTTGCCCATGCCGATGGTCTGTGCCCCCTGCCCCGGAAATACATATGCGCGGCTCATCCGTCCCCCCTTACGTTTTCCACTGGCTTACCGCTTGTGCTGCTTGCGCGCAATCTGCGCCTGCGGCAAACAGATGCGATGCACCCCAAGCTCCGCAAAGTCCTGTATGCCGTCACGTTTGAGGGCTTGGGCATCCTGCTTTGCGCAACCGTCCTGCATCTGCTGTCGCAGGCACCCGTCGACCGCTCTTTGGTGCTGTCCGCTGCCAACGCGGTCGTCGCTCTGATCTGGTCGCTGATCTTCAACACCGGGTTTGAGGCGTGGGAGGCCCGCCTGACCACCAAAGGCCGCTCGCTTCTGCGCCGGGCAGGCCATGCTATCCTGTTCGAGGGCGGCCTGACCGTCATCCTGGTGCCCGCAACGGCCTGGTGGCTCAATGTCGGATGGCTCGCGGCCCTGGCTTACGAATCCAGCCTCATCGCGTTCTTCCTCCTTTACGCCGCGGCCTTCACCTGGGCCTTCGACAAAATCTTCGGCCTGCCAGACTCGGCCCGCTAGAGCCCCTACTGTCTTGACCCCCGGCGCAACCGAAGGCAGAGCAAACCTCTTTTCAGGACCGCATAATTGTGCTATTTTAAACTTTAATTTAGAATTCCAGTTATTTTGAGATTTTTTTAATTAGGAGGAAATAATTATGATAGTTCGGCCCTTTATCTGCCTATTTTGCCTGACCGTCCTCCCCGCCGGAGCGCAGGATCTGGGCAATACAATCGTTCCCGATCAGCCGCTTGTGGTGTACGATTCGCCGCCGACCGGGATTTTCAAAGATCCAAACCCGATTGGCTTGCTTCGCGCGTCCGGTCAAGAGGTCGCTTTGTACGGTTTGGCGCCGGACCCGAAGGGTGGATTTACGGTCGGCGCACAGCGGCCATCCCATCCCGGCGACTTTGCAATCCAAGGCATTCAGGATGTCGCAGAGGGCTTTTCTACCAAACGTTGGCTGCAAATTGACTTGGGACAGGAAGCCAAGGGCCAAAGCGGCTGGGTGCTATGCGGCGAAACCGATGAGGTCAATGGTGCAGCAGACGCCAATCGGGCTTGCACTGATTTCACCCTAACTGCCAGGAGGTATTGATGACAACCGGCATCGAAAACACGCAAGCCGTCCCCGGGGCGAACATTTCGGATGATCAGATTCACATGCCGGAAGGCGTGGAGCATTTCCTGGAGCTGCTTGGCCTTCATCTTTCGCGCGGCGTCGCGTTGATCATCGTGGCCGCTGGTCTGTTCTTCATTGGGGCAGCGATTGCAAGCGCCTTGGCCGGAAGCGAAAGACGCAAGTGTATCCTGCTGTCTTCCCCAATCAGCTTTCTGGTCAGCAGCATCGTCTGGCTTCCAATGTTGAATTGGAAATTCCTTTCGGTCGGAATTGCGCCAATCGACGCATTTTCACGCTGGCAGCACGGCAACAATCCAACTTTGGCGACAATATTGGCGATGGCTTGCGTGATGGTTTTGGGAACCGCATCCTGCGTCGTTCTGAACAGTGTGTCTGCGTCGGCGACATGGTTGGTTGAGTTTTTGCAGCGCTCGCTCCAGAACGGGATTGGCGGCGGCAAAGCGCCTCCGGCCGGCAGTTGAAGCGGCCTGGTCGCGGTTGGGATCGCTCCTTGCATATCTGCCCAATCCCGTCTAAGGACGCTAATCTTTCCGCATTCCCATGAACCGGCGCAGCCTCTCGTGGACGGGCCGCGGAAAGTGTTTCGCCCGTCCTATGAAGTGCGCCTTGAAAAATTGGAGCTTACATGCCGCTTTACGAGCATGTCTTCATTGCGCGTCAGGATTTGTCCTCCGCGCAGGCCGAAAGCCTTGTGGAACACTTCTCCACAGTGGTCGCGGACAACGGTGGAAAGATCGTTGAACACGAATACTGGGGCGTCAAGACGATGGCCTACAAGATCAACAAGAACCGCAAAGGCCACTACGCCTTTCTGAAATCGGATGCCCCTCCGGCCGCCATTCAGGAAATGGAGCGTCTGATGGGCCTGCATGACGACGTGATGCGCATCCTGACCATCAAGGTCGATGCCCATGTCGAAGGCCCCTCGGTTCAGATGCAAAAGCGTGACGAGCGCGAGCGCGGTGACCGCCCCGAGGGTGGTTTCGGCGGCGGTGAGCGTCGTGAGCGTTCCTTTGGCGATCGTCCCGACCGTGGCGGTGATCGCGGCGGCTTCGGCGGTGACCGGGGCGGCTTTGGTGGTGACCGGGGTGGTGAGCGTTCCGGTGGCGGTGGCTTTGGTGGCGACCGGGGCGGCGAACGCTCTTCCGCTCCGCCGCGTCGTTGATCAGAGAAAGGACATAAACCATGGCGAACAAACCATTTTTCCGCCGCCGCAAGGTCTGCCCCTTCTCGGGCGACAATGCGCCAGCCATCGACTACAAAGACACGCGCCTGCTGCAACGCTACATATCCGAGCGTGGCAAGATCGTGCCGTCGCGCATCACCGCCGTCTCGGCCAAGAAGCAACGCGAACTGGCCACGGCCATCAAGCGCGCCCGCTTCCTTGCCCTGCTGCCCTATGCCGTGAAGTGAGGAGATAGACATGCAAGTTATCCTCCTT
>JBBRLL010000002.1:0-142094 GCA_038231395.1 Rhodobacterales bacterium | reverse complement strand
TGGGAAAACGCAGAAGGATGCGGTGGTCGCCCAAAGGGGCTCACCGAGTAGCCGTCACAAGGGCCGCCGTCCTCGACGGTCGTCTGACAGTCGCAAACAGCAGACGGGCCGCATGACCCCCATGTTTTGTCCACTCCCACCACGGATTGCGGGTTGGTGGCGAGGATTTGGGACTGGTGCCGCAGGTCAGTCAGGTTCTGGCCGTTGCAGGCATCGGCTGTTGTGATGTGCCAGATCCGGTGACGATTGCACCACGCTACCGCCCTGCCTTGGCCAAAGCGCCGCTGTCGCACGGTTTTGATGTGGCGAGCCTGCTTGCTGTGCCGATCAGCGCCGATGAGATGTGGTGGCCCGCCAGTGCGCTGCTGGCGATTGACGCCCGCACCGCCCAACCGTTGGTCACCGATCTGACCGGCACTTTGCTGGCAGTCAGTGAAAACTGGACCGTCCGGCGCGATCTTTTGTCAAGCGCTGCGGATGCGACGGACTTCGTGGTCGAGTTGGAAAACTCCGGTCGTGCCCGCCTGCGTTTTGGCGATGACGATCATGGCAAACGGCCCGATCCGGGGACCGGGTTTGTGACCAGCTACCGTGTTGGCAATGGCATCAAGGGCAATGTCGGGCAAGAAGCGCTGGCGCATCTGGTCAGCGTGACGAACGGGGTTTTTACAGCGATCCGCAACCCGATGGCCGCTGCCGGCGGGATTGAGCCGGAAAGCATCGAGGTGGTGCGACGGGATGCGCCGCAAGCCTTTCGCACGCAAGAGCGCGCCGTCACCCCCGGCGATTACGCAGCCGTTGCCCAACGCCGCCCCGATGTGCAGCGCGCCTCTGCCAACTTCCGCTGGACCGGCAGCTGGCATACCGTTTTTGTCACGCCGGACCGTTTCGGCGATCTTGCGGTGGATGACCCGTTCGAGACGCGCCTGCGCCGCCATCTGGAGCGGTTTCGAATGGCGGGCTATGATCTGGAGATCAACACTCCGCAGTTCATCCCACTGGACCTTGGCCTGCATGTCTGCGTGAAGGACGACTATTTCCGCGCCGACGTGATGCAGGCGGTTGGCCGCGTCCTGTCAAGCGAAGTGCTGCCCGATGGCAGCCTTGGCCTGTTTCACCCGGACAATTTCACCTTCGGCCAGCCGGTTTATCTGAGCCCGGTCATCGCTGCGGCGCAAGGGGTTGAGGGTGT
This sequence comes from Rhodobacterales bacterium, assembly GCA_038231395.1. GTDB lineage: Bacteria > Pseudomonadota > Alphaproteobacteria > Rhodobacterales > Rhodobacteraceae > Stagnihabitans. The sequence goes on along the minus strand of JBBRLL010000002.1, from coordinate 140,902 downwards.
CGACGCGGTCCGCCCCGATCTGTTTCAGCGGCTGGTCAATCCCGACCCTATCTCGCTGGCCAATGGTGTCATTCCGATCGCCGGGCTGGAGATTGGCCAACTGGCCAATGACCCAAGCTTTCCAGAGCGCGGTCGGCTGACCCTGGTTGCAGGAGGTGGAAAATGAGCGCGCCGGTGCCAAACCTGAAACCGCGTATCCTGCCCTTGGCCGGGAGCGCTTGTTGCGGCTGCTGCGACGGGGTCAGCGTTGAAACGCCGCACGGGGTTTTCAACCGTGACGGGCTTTCGGTGATTGACTACCGCGTCGGGGACTATGCGCGGTTCCGCGCCAGCCTGCATGCCGCCTTGTCGCAAGCCAAATACAAGCCGCTGACCGATCTGCACACGCGGGATGAAGAGGATTTCACCATCGGACTGATCGACGCCTTTGCCAGCGCCGCAGATGTGCTGACGTTTTATCAGACCCGCATCGCCAATGAATTCTGGCTCCGCACAGCGGTGGAGCGGGTTTCGTTGCAAGAGATGGGCAAACTGGTCGGCTATCGCCTGAAGCCCGGCGTGGCGGCGGAAACTTTGCTGGCCTTTGCGCTGGACGTGCCGCCAGTCCCACCTGCCGCCTTGCCGCCAGAGCCGGGTAATTTCGTGACAGGCATCCCCAGTGCCCTGACGTTGCAAGCCGGGTTGAAGGTTAGCAGCGTGCCCGGCCCGGATGAAAAACCCCAGACCTTTGAGCTGGTGGAAACGCTGGCCGACGCCCGCCCGGTCTGGAACGCGATTCGGCCCTGGACCAGTGAGGCGCATTTGCCGGTCGAGGGGGACAGCGACGTGTGGTTGCAAGGGGTGGCGACCGGCCTGCGTCCCGGTGACGGGCTTTTGTTTGCGGGCGCTCCGTTCTTGACGGGGGCGTCCGCACTTCACTGGAATTTCCGCTGCATTTCGGCGGTGGAGGCGGACAATGCCAATGCCCGCACCCGTGTCACCTTTGCGAGGGTGCTGGACAACGCGCTTCCCACCAGCAGTCCTGCCGTCGCCGTGTTCGTCCTGCGCAAACGGGCGGCGGTTTTTGGCGGCAACGCGCCGTTGTGGCGCAGTATGAACCGATCCTTCAAGCACGGCTATCTGAACGGCACGGCAGACAGCGGCGACTGGCCCGACTTCACGATTTCAGATGTGGCCGCGAATGCGTCGGGTGGCGCGGTTGATCTGGACCAACTGCAGTCCGACATTGCCGCCGATGTCGCAACCGACCCCGAACGCCGCAGTTTTGCGGTACTGGCGAAGGGCGCTTTCAACACGCCGTCGGCGTCCCTGCCGTTTTCGGCCATAGCGGTGCCTTATCGAGTGACCGCAACCACCGAAGTGTCGCTGGCCAAGTTCGCGCTATCGGGCAAGGTCACGCGGTTGAGCCTTGCGGGCTTTGGTCTTGATACGGCCTTTGCAGGCTTTGTCCGCGAAACCACCGTCTTTGCGCGCTCTGAACTTCTGACGCTGGCCGAACGCCCGGTCACGACGCCGATCAGCGGCGGCTCCATTCCACTGGCAGTGGCGGCGGATGGATTGTTGCCGGGCAGAAAGCTGATCCTGCGCGGGATCAGGGCAAAGGATCAGGCTTCGGTGGTCGTTTCGGCAACTGTGGTTTCTGTCATGGCCCAGAACGCCAACCGCACTGTGGTGGAGGTTTCCAAGCCGCTTGCCGATGATCTGGTGTGCGGTAGCCTTGTGGTGCACGCCAATGTGGCACTGGCCTCGCATGGCGAGAGCCTGACGCAGATTTTCGGTTCCGGCAATTCCGGCCTGTCGTTTCAGCGGTTTGAACTGAAGCAACTGCCACTGACCTACCGCGCTGCTGCCAACGAGATTGGTGCGGCGGCAGAGTTGACCGTGCGGGTCGGCGATGTGGCATGGCAGGAACAACCCTCTTTGTTCGGCACGACCGCGACGGATCATGCCTATACCGTTGAAACCAATGAACTGGGTCAGATGTTCGTCGGTTTTGGCGATGGCACCCGTGGCGCGCGCCTGCCAAGCGGGGTCAACAACATCCGTGCGACCTATCGCAAAGGGTTGGGGCAGGCGGGCAACTTGGCCGCAGACCGCCTGACGCAGTTGATGACGCGGCCGCTTGGCCTTAAAAATGTCAGCAACCCGATGCCAACCGAAGGCGGCACCGATCCGGAGCCTGCGGCTGCGGCGCGGGCGACCATTCCGGTGACAACCCGGACGCTGGGCCGAACCGTCTCGGTTCTGGACTATGAGGATTTCGCCCGCGCCTTCAGCGGCATTGCCAAGGCAGAAGCGGCGGTGTTGCAAGCTCGGTTGGGTGTAACGGTGGCGGTTACTCTGGTTGCTCCGGACGGCGCGGATTTGACGCCAGCCAGCCCGGTCTGGCAGAACCTGTCGGCTGCACTGCGCGCCAGCGGCGACCCCTTTGTGCAGGTGACGTTGCTGACCGGTCAGGCCAGCACCTTCCGGCTTGGCCTTAAGGTCAAGGTTGATCCGGCCTATGACCCGGCTTTGGTTCTACCCGCGGTAGAGGCGGCATTGCGGGACAGGTTCTCGTTCGACCTGCGCAATCTGGGCGAGCCTGTCCAGCAATCGGTGGTCATCGCGGTGGCGCAAAGCGTTCCGGGCGTGGTGGCGGTCGATCTGACCCGGCTTTACGGCGGCACAAGGCCTGCGCAACAGACGGCAGCCTCATTGCAAACCCGGCTTCTCGCCGCGCGGATGCGGGTGGAGGCGGGCGTGGCCTTGGCGTCAGAGCTTCTGACGCTTGACCCTGCGCCACTTGACCTGCTGGAGGTGATGCCATGACCAGTCTGACCGCACAGCGCCTGTACGAGTTGATGCCAGCCGTCTACCGCTTGCGGGATGCCGAACAGGGCGAACCGCTGCGCGCCCTGCTTGCGGCCTTTGCCGACCAGTTTGCGGTGCTGGAGGAAAACCTTGATCAGCTTTACGACGACCAGTTCATCGAAACCTGCGCCAATTGGGTCGCGCCTTACATTGGCGATCTGATCGGCTACCGGCCTCTGCACGGTGTGGCGCCAGAGGTGGCTTCGCCGCGTGCCGATGTGGCCAACACGATCGCCTTCCGGCGTCGCAAAGGCACCGCCCTGATGTTGGAGGAGTTGGCGCATGATGTGACCGACTGGCCCGCCCATGCGGTGGAGTTCTTTGAACAGCTGACCGCGACCCAGTTCATGAACCACATCCGCCCGCACGCCAAAGCCACCGCCAATTTGCGCGACCTTGAGGCGACGTTTCTGGACGGCGGGGCCTTTGGGCGCTTTGCCCATACGCCCGACATGCGGCGGCCCGAAACCGGGACCGGGCGCTATAACATTCCCAACATCGGCCTGTTTTTATGGCGGCTGCTGGCGCTGCGCCTGACCGATTTGCCTTTGGTCCCCGACCCCACTGACGCGGGCGGACGGCGCTTTCGGATGAACCCGCTTGGGGCCGATCTGCAACTGTATCGGCGGCCAAGGACAGAGGATGACATCGCGCATCTGGCAGAGCCTGTGAACGTGCCGGAGCCACTGTCCGTGCGGCGGATGGCGATGTCCGTGCGTGCCGCTCAATCAAGTACGGTGCCTGCACCTGATGCCATCACCGACGATGACTACGGTGTTGGCGAAAGCCTGCTGCTGGTGCGCGCCAATGCTCCGGTGCCGGTCGCGGACATCCGCATCTGCGATTTGCGCGACATTCTGGATGGCGGCGGGGCGGTGATTGGCTGGAACCACGAGGCTGCGGTTCTGCCGGGATTTATCGGGGTGGATCCTGAACGTGGCCGGGTTCTGCTGGGCGCGCCCGCCGATGGACCTTTGACGGCGACATTCCACTATGGCGCCACCCGGCGCTTTGGCGGTGGGGAGTATGAGCGCGTGCCAGAAGGCGCCGGGCTGCTGCCGCAACTGACCGTCGCTGCGGGTGGGGCGTTGCAACCAGCACTTGACCAGATTGCCGGTGGCGGTCGGCTGTTGATCCTCGACAGCCGCACTTACAGCGAAACGCCGGTGTTCACGATCAATGATGTGCTGGCCCAAGGTGCTGCGGGGTTGGAGGTTGTGGTGGCGGCCAGCAACCCGGCGCGGCCCTTGATCGCGGCAGGCGGGCAGATCACGCTGGCCGTAGGCGCGCGGGGACGGCTGGTGCTGGACGGGCTGGTCATCTCGGGCGGGGCGTTGCATCTGGCGGCCAGTGCCGACCATGAACGGCGCGAGATCGTGTTGCGCGATTGCACCTTGGTTCCGGGTCTGGGCCTGAACCCGGACGGCTCTGCCATGTTCCCCGGCGCTGCCAGTCTGATCATTGATCACCCCGAAGCCAGGGTCACGCTGGAACGCTGCATCACCGGGCCGATCATTGCGGTGGCCGATGCCGAAGTGACGATGACAGATTGTATCGTCGATGCCGGTGCTACCGGTGGCGTGGCCTACAGCGATGCGACCGGCGGGCCGGGTGCCGCGCTGACCGCCAAGGAATGTACCCTGATCGGCAAGGTTCATGCCAAAGAGATCACGCTGGCCTCCAACTGCATCTTCTTTGCGGCTTTGGCGTCCGCTGACCCCTGGCCTGCTCCGATCATCGTCCAGCGGCGGCAAGAAGGCTGCATCCGGTTTTCCTTTGTGCCCGCAGGCTCCGTCACGCCGCGCCGGTTTCACTGCATCCCGGACGGCGCGCACCCCACCGCTTTGCCGCAGTTCACCTCTTTGCGCTACGGCGATGAAGCCTATGGCCAACTGCGACGGATCACCGATGCGGCGATCCGCACCGGGGCGGATGATGGCGGCGAGATGGGCGTATTGCACGCCCTGTTTCAACCGCAACGCGAGACAAACCTTGGCATCAGGCTTGATGAATATTTGCGCTTCGGCCTGCATGCCGGAATTTTCTTTGCGAGCTAGGGGCGCACCCTCAGCCGCAGCACGTCGATAGGGAGGACGATCATGGGTACTGATTTTTCGCGTGTGCGGCTGAACCCGCTGCTGGATTTCGCCGGGGTGGAGTTAAAGCAGGGCGGCCTGTTGCTGGATGCCGACACCAACGAACTGGTAGAGATCATCGACCGCCGCCTGCGCGCGCTGGCAAGCGACGTTCTGGGCCGTGCCACCGTTTCGGCGACGACGGTGGATGCGTTCAAGATTGCAGTTGCGGGATCCACGCTGACGGCAGGCAAAGGCAGGCTCTATGTCGATGGGCTTCTGGCAGAGAACCATGGCGCACAGTCGACCCTTGCCGGCGATCAGATGTTTGACGACCTTCTTGCCGAACGCCAGTTCGTAAACCCGATTTCCTATGACGCGCAGCCCTATTTCCCCAATCCGCCGGCCTTGCCAGAGGCCGGACGGCATCTGGTCTATCTGGATGTCTGGGACCGCGAAGTGACCTTTGTCGAAGCGCCTGATCTGGTGGAAAGTGCGGTGGGCGTCGACACCAGCTCTCGCATCCAGACGGTGTGGCAGCTTCGGGTGCTGGGCGACGACGCCGGACAGGGCACCACCTGTGCCACCCCGGATGGCGACGTGCCCGGCTGGGACGCGGTGATAGCACCGTCGACCGGCGTGCTGACGACCGGCACGTTTGAGGTGGCCCCGGTCGATGACCCCTGCGAACTGCCGCCCACCGGTGGCTATCGCGGGCTGGAGAACCAGCTTTACCGGGTGGAGATTCAAGACCCCGGCCAGACCGGCACCGCCACTTTCAAATGGTCGCGCGAGAATGCCAGCATCGCCAGCCGAGTCGCCTCGATCATCTCGGCCAGCGAGTTGGAACTGGTCAGTCTGGGGCGGGATGACCTTTTGGCCTTCAAGACCGGCGACTGGGTCGAGGTTCTGGACGACGAGCGCGAATTCTCACAAGGGTCAGGTGAGATGCGCAAGATCACCGTCGATGCAGCAACCCGGCGGATCACCTTCGCGCCCGCCCTACCCGCCGCCACGCTGCCGGGGGCGTTTCCCGACAGCGTGTTTGCCGACCAGCGCAACCTTCGGGTCCGCAAGTGGGAGCAGTCTGGCCGGATTTTCCGCACCGATGTCAGCGGTACGCCGGTTCAGGTGCAGGATCTGGATGCGGTGGGGTCAACCGGGGTGATCACGGTTCTGGCCTCTGGCGTGACGCTTCTGTTGGAAAACGGCGTGACGGTCAGCTTTGATGTGACCGGGCCGGAAGGGTTTCACGCGGGCGACCATTGGGTGTTTGCTGCCCGCACGGCGGATGCGTCGGTCGAGGGGCTGAACCGCGCACCACCGCGCGGCATCCATCACCACTATGCGCGGCTTGCGATCTGGGATGTGGGGGCCGGGACCGTCACCGACTGCAGGCAGCCATGGCCCCCGGTCAGCGGCGGGCAGGAGTGCTGCTGCACGGCTTGCGTGACCGCCGAAAGCCATGCCAGCGGCGCCTTCACCCTTCAGGATGCGGTCAACAAGGTGGCGCAGACCGGCGGAACGGTCTGCATCGGGCCGGGCCAGTTCGCTTTGCGCACCCCGGTCCTGATCACCGGCACCAAGGCGCTGCGGATCCATGGTCAGGGGGCTGCCACCCTGATCGCCTGTGCAGGCTCGGCCTTTGTGATCCGCAACGCGCTGGCCATTGGGGTCGACAGCCTTGCCATCCTGTCCCTCGCCCGACAACCGGCGATCAGCGTGCAGTCGGCCATCGGCCTGACCCTGCGCGACCTGCTGATCGCCGTCCTGCAAAACAGCGATTTCGGGGCCTCTGCGATTGCGTTGCAGGGTTTCGTGGCCTCTGCCGTGATAGAGCGCAACGTGGTGTTCGGGACGCAGGGAATTTTGGCCAACGACGCCGCCGCTCCGGTAGAGGAGGGCAGCCCGGCAGCTTTCCTGATGGCTGCGGCGCTGAACATCCGGGACAACATCCTGTGGTGCGCGCAAAGTGGCATCGTGCTGGATGGGCAAGTCCTGCACCTGCTGGACACCAGCGTGACCGGCAATGACATCGTGATGTGCAACGGGGTGGCCATCTCTGCCTTGGGTGTCGGACTTGCGGGCTCGTCTTTCGCGATCCGGGAAAATACGGTCGATGTCCGGGGCAGCGGCATCAGGTGCGGCGTCAAGGGCATCTGGGTCTGCGACAACAAGGTGGGGAACACCTTTCCCGGCAACAGCGGGACCGGCATCGCTTTGGCGGCGGGAACCGACAAGAGCGGGATAGATCAGGGCCACGTGCTGGCCAACCAGATCACCGGGTTTGGCGAGGCCGGTATCGTGGTGAGCGCCCCGGTCACCGATCTGATCGTCAAGCTCAACATCATCACCCGATGCGGCAACGGCATCCTGTTGACCGACAGCGCCAGTGGTGGAGCGCTTTCCATCGAAAACAACCACCTGCGCGACATTGATGCGCAGACCGCAGGCATCGCCCTGCCACCCGTCATAGGCATCGGGGTGATCCGGGCGCAGACGGCCAACATCATCGGCAACACTTTGCAGCGCATCGGTCTTTCGTCACCACAAACCACCCTTCGCGCCGGTATTCTGACGATGGCCGTCGCGCGGGTCCGGATCAGCGGCAACGAGGTCACCGACCTCGCCCCGCCCGGTGATTTCGGCGGCAGCGCTGCTGGCATCATGGTGTTGGCCCCTCTGGTGGACGCCGAAGTCGCACAAAACCGGGTGGAGCGTGACAGCCTGTTCACCACCCTGCCCAGCAACGGCACGTGGCAGGCCTTGGTGATGCGCGCCGGACAAGGCCAGCCGCAGTTCAGCAAGGCAGGCCCGTTCGCCACAGTCCAACTGGACACCGCCCGCACGTTGGTGTTGGGGGCGGGGCGGGCGTTTGTCCAGACCTCGGTCTTTGGTGCGGCTGCCAACAGCCCGGCCGGGCCGGGCGGATCGGTGCTTGGCAACGTGCTCAACGGGCGCGGCAATGCACCGGTGGCCGAAATTGCGCTGGCACAATGCCTGTTCAATGACAATCGCGTGGATGCCCGACAGAACGGCAAGGTCGCGGTAACCATTGCCGCCCCGGTCGTCATCATGAACGCCAACCGCATCACTGGCGAAGAGGAATCTGTGGTGATCACCGAAGCCACCGCGAAATCGGCTGTGGTTCTTGGCAATATCACGACGCGGGGCATCGCCTTGTCCGGCGCGGGCCTTGCCGCACCTTGGGACGTTCTGAACCTGCGGTTCTGAACCTTTTTGGAATGGAGAGTTAAGATGCTGCGCCCTTTGATCCTGAAAACGGACACTGACCTGAAGACCCTTGCGGCCACCGTCACGCCGTCGCGGCTGAAGCCAGACCGGGTCGATGCGGCGATGGCGCGGATCAGCGCCGCCAATCCGCATCTTGACCCCGCCAAGATCGCGGCGGGGACCGTGGTTCTGATCCCCGACGGACCGGAGTTCAAACCCTCTGCCGCAAGCTCCGTCCAGTCGCAGCCCTTCGCCGAATTCAGCGCAATGGCTGTGGCTGCGCTGCAAACCGCCAGTGGTGCGATCGGCAAGACCCTGGCCAACCGGGAGGCTGATCGTCGTCAAGTGGCGGAAGGCTTGGACAGCGACGTGTTCAAGCGGCTGGTCGGAAACGATCCGGAGGGGCAAAGGCTGGCCGAAGCCGCACTGAAGATCGCGGCACAGGAAGCGGTTGATGACAAACAGGCGCTCGACGCGCTGTCCAACACCTTTCGGTCAGCGCAGGCGGCCCTTGCCGTTTTTACCAAAATCGTGGGGTGACCGCGCCGCCGTGACGATCGGCAGAACTTTGGCGGCAAGGCGCGTCTTGAAATCCCGCTCCGTTGCTTTTTTTGCGACGCGGCTGACACCTTTCACGGGCACAGGCAGCGGCGCACAGGCGGCAGGTTTCTTTACGCGCAACGGACGGGCAACCGGACTTGCGGCACAAGGCCCTTTGTGAGCAATTTGCAAAGGCACCGCCTGCCGGAATTGGAAGCCAACACGATGACGATTGCCTCACGTTCGGGAACCCATTTGGCCGTATTGGCTGTCCTGGGTCTTACCCATCTTCTCAACGATATGATGCAATCGCTGATCCCGGCGGCCTATCCGCTCCTCAAGCAGGCCTATGCGCTGGATTTCGTCCATATCGGTATGATTACCCTGACATTCCAGATCGCCGGGGCCATGCTGCAACCGGTCATCGGCATGGTATCTGACCGTCATCCTGCGCCCTATTCTCCGGTGGTTGGAATGATGTTCACGCTGTCCGGGCTGGTCAGCTTGGCCTATGCGCAGACCTATGCGATGATTTTGATCTCGGTCGCTCTGGTCGGCATCGGTTCGTCGATCTTTCACCCAGAGGCGACCCGGATGGCGCGCTATGCCGCAGGCGGGCGTCAAGGGCTTGCGCAGGGCATCTTTCAGGTCGGCGGCCAGACCGGAGGGGCGCTTGGGCCGGTCTTTGCCGCACTCATCATCGTACCCTGGGGGCAGCCGAGTCTTGCCTGGTTCTCTGCCGCCGCACTTCTGGCGATGGTCCTGTTGACGTGGATCGGCAGCAAGCAGCGCCTGATCCGCGCGGCATTCATGGCAATGCAGGCGAACCGCAAGCACGGCACCGGGGCGGCTTTGATTGCGCCCCGCACGGTTGCCACGGGCGTGGCCGTGCTGACGTTTCTGATGTTCACCAAGAACACCTATGAAGAAAGTTTCCGGTCGTTCTACACCTTTTACCTGATCGAGCGGTTTGGCCTGTCCATTCCGTCAGCGCAGTTGATGCTGTTCATCTTCGTTCTGGCGGCGGCCGCGGGTGTGTTGATTGGCGGGATCGTTGGCGACCGGATCGGGCGCTACCAGATCATCTGGATTTCGGTGCTGGGGCCGTTGCCGCTGACATTGCTGCTGCCTTATGCCGATCTGTTCTGGACCGGCGTTCTGACGGTCATGATCAACCTTGTCATGGCCAGCGCTTTTGCGTCGATCCTGATCTATGCTATGGATCTTTTGCCCAACCGCATCGGGCTGATCGGCGGGCTGTTTTATGGGCTCAACTTCGGCTTTGGCGGCATCGCTGCTGCGCTGCTTGGGTTGATGGCAGACAACTACGGGGTTGAGAGGGTGTTTTGGCTCTGTTCGTTCTTGCCGCTTGCCGGTCTGATGGCGTGGTTTTTGCCGAAAATCGACGAGGGCGGCAAAAAATAGCGTGAGATATCAAGGGCGCTGCACTCAGACGCATGGCATTGCCGGATCGGGACAGACTTTGGCTACGCCTCCTGACGCACGCAAGGCTGATCCGGACCGGACACTACAGCTTCAGACAGGCTGAGGCCAGTTTGGCAAACGCAGTGGGGTGACCGAAGCAATCGGAAGCAGACTTTTGTGGCCAGTGTCGCGCGCGAAACGGCGGGCAAACTGCCCCCAGCAACCCTTTGACGCGCTCACGGCAGTCCGACCCGATCAAGGGTTGCGGGCGAACTGGAATTAATTGCCCCCGGCACGGCAAAGATTTGCGGGGGGGCAGTCAAAGGCGCTGGCTTTGCAGGTCATGCAAGGTGGGTCAGAAACCCCGTCGACAGATAGCCATCCGCCTGCCCGTCGCCTTCAATATCCACCAAGGTCCAGCCTTCAACCTGCGACATGCCATGAACGATCGTGCCAAAGACCAGCGTGCGGGCGACCTCAAACTGCACTCCAGGCCCGCGCCGCAAGTTCAATCCGCCCCGGGCATTCACCGAAAAAAGCGTACCGGTCGGTGCGGGTTCCACCGGAGCCACGCCACCGCCCAGAGCGAACGCACCGATGTCCGTGACGCCCTGCGCGGGCACGTTTTCGTCATAGCTGAAGCCGCCACCGGGCCAGGCTTTGTCGGACTTTTGCAGCAAAGTGGTCTTGCCCGATGCTGCACATTTCTGATAGCCCGTCCAGCCGGTTGACAGCGACAGCCAGATGTAGTCGACCAGCCCGGCACCCTCAACCATCAACGAGACCAGACCTGACCCATAGACCCCGATCTTGTAGCGCCCGCCGATCTGGTCTTTCACCGCGGCAAAGTAGTCCTTGATCGAGGCGAGCTCGGACGGTTTCACGAAATCGCGGTCAACGGCAAAATAGATCGCAGAGCCAGCCGACTGGCCAACCGCATGGGCCTGCTCCAGCGCACGCAGCGCGTCGGCTGCCCCGGTCGTGGCGGTCAGATCGGCGATGCTGCCACCCAGATTTTCAGCCCCGGCGCGGTCTTCATAGACCACGGCCAGCGACAGGCCCGCTGCGGCGAGGGTTTGCGCTTCATCCGGCCCAAGGCGTTTGGAAACGCCCTTGCAATAGTAGCGGATGACGGTGCCGACCCCGGCCGATTTCAGCGCGCCGGCAAAGGCGGAAACATTGACGTTGGTATCGATGATTCGCTGCATGAAGTCCTCCTGTAGGTTGAGACTGCCGTGATTTAACCGATGCGACGTCATCGCAGCGTCAAAGGACCGTTCAAACGCCCCCGCCATCCGATGACGCTGCAATGACGCTGAAAGGTACCCTTTGACACATGCAGCCGAGCGGTCTTGTCGCGGCAGCACCGGGTATTTGGAAAGGACTGAGCACCTTGATCCATAGCGTTCAGGCCACCATCGCAGAATGGAGCGGGAAACTTGTGAGCGATGACCTTTCGGTGGTGGCCGGGGTGATTGACAAGCTTTCCCGTGACCTGACGGCGCTGCGCGACAGCCTGACCCCGACGGACTGGGAAGCGGCCATCCTGACGCTGCGCAGCTCTCCCCTGCTGCCGATCCTGCTGAAGGACCCTTTTACCTGCTGGTCCTATCACCGGCCACGCGGCTTTGCCGGCGAAGCCGGGCTGACCGACTTCATCTATGCGCAGGGCTATTGCGGCAAGGCCCTCGCCAACACGTCAGCCATCGGGCGGAGGATCTTTTCGGCCATTCAGATCCGCCCGCTGTGCAAGGCCGTGCGGTTTCGCAGGCAGTTGGCCGAGGAATTCCTGCGAGAAGTTCTGCTGACGGCCAACCGGCCCCGCGTTCTGGTCATCGCGGCAGGCCACTTGCGTGAGGTGGGGGGCGTTCTGGCTTGCGAGTTTGGCATTGCTGGCCGTGTCCTTGCGCTGGATGCCGATCAAGCGGCGCTGGAGTGCATCGGGGCGCGCTTGCCAGAGGTCGAAACCCGCTGCCAATCGGTGCATGACCTGCTGTCGGCTGCGCCGGAAGTTGCGCCGTTCGATGCGACCTATGCCTTGGGGCTGTACGATTCCCTAACCGATACAACCGCCGAAAAGCTTTTGGCCTTGCAGGTCGCGATGGTGCGCCCGGGGGGGCGGCTTTTGGTCTGCAACTTTGCCCCAGACGCTGCCGACCGCGGCTATATGGAGGCGTTCATGGACTGGAAACTTATCTACCGTGACGAGCATGACATGCAGCGGCTTGCACAGCGGGCAGATCCATCTTGCGCAATCCGGGTTTATCGTGAACCCTCGCGCCAGTTGGTCTTTCTGGAATTGACGAGGAACAGGTAGTTCGGCCCTTTGACGAGGTAGCACAATGGCACATTCGAATGACGCGTTCGACGGCTACCCGGAATGGGAAGAGCTGCACAGCCCGGATCAGTCGCCGTGGATCACCACGCTTGTTGAACTCTCCGCCAAGGGCGAAAACAAGAGCAGTTTCGCCAGTGCCGTTGACGTCTGGCTAAACGACATCAAGACCTACCGGACGGGTGAGATCGCCATTCTTCCCCTCGAGCTGAACCGTCTGCAGCGAGAGATTGTCATTGCGGGCCGCAGCTTTGCGCGCCTGATGCTGTTTGCGCAGCGGTCCACTTTGAAGGCACTTGCAACAGCCAACTACGATGGGTTTGACCTGCGCGTCATCCTGATTGGAAAACCCTTCGAGGGGCCACTGCCCTCTGGTAAAGAAGCAGTGGCGGTCGTTGTTCAGCCCGAAAATCCGGGCCAGCCGGACCCGGCAAAGAACGCGCCGATCATCGGCATCATTGATGATGGGATCGCTTTTCTCAACGCACGGTTCTGCAAGTCTGCCTCTGGAACACTGCAGACCCGCTTTCTGGCTGTCTGGCTGCAATCAGAAGTGCATTTCCGGGAAATCATATTGAACAATCAGGCGGAAGCCCAAGTGCGTCTGGAAGCTGTCAGCCCGGCCGACGCGCCCCCCCGCGGGTTTTGGAGTGCCGCCGCCATCAACGCAGCCCTCGCCAGTGGTCAGTCAGAAGCGGCGCTTTATCGCCAGAGCGCCGATGACCTTTATCCGCTGCCCGCACAGCAAGCGACCAAGACCAGCACCGCACATGGCACGCATATGCTGGACACAGCCGCCGGGGCCGATCCGTCGGTGGGCGGCCCGCCGCTTCTGGCGGTGCAACTGGCTCCGGGCTTGGCCACCGATACCTCCGGGCGGCGGCTGGAAGCCTTTCTGATCATGGGCCTGCGCTGGATTGTCTGGAACGCCCTGACGCAGGATCGCAACCTTGTGGTCAACCTCAGCCTCGGGTCGCTGGCGGGTCCGGGGGATGCGGGAAACACCGTGGCCGACGCCATCGCCTACGAAATTGACGCCTTCAGGGCACTTAGCCTCGCCCGGTTGGGGCCCGGAAAGGGCAAAGAGATGACCGTCGTCGTGGCCTATGGCAATGCGTGGCGCAGCAATCTTGTGGCCGACATCAGGCTTGAGCCGGGCAAAGGCCAATCCGTCGACTGGCGCATCCTGCCTGACGACTACACCTCGAATTTTCTGGAAGTGCGGGTGCCGGTGGATGCCAAGGGAATTGCCCTGACGCTGCGCGATCCCAACGGGCAGACCGTGCAGACAGTGACATGGAACGGGCACGGTCCGATCCTTGGCGATCCGGCGGCGAACAGCAGAGCAGCGGCCATTCTGCCCTTGGCCTTGGAACGGACGGCAAGTCCGGTGCTGCTGGCTGTGGCCCCCACGGCAAGGATGACGGTAGTGCCTGCGGATCCGCTTGCCAAACTGGCCCTTGCCGGTGCCTGGACGGTGACAGTGACGCTTGGCAGCGATGTGCCCGCCTGCCTTGTTGGCTTGCATGTCCAGCGCAATGACACGCCGGTGGGTTACCGCTACTATGGCCGGCAATCCTACCTTGGCGATGCCGACCTTGACGGCTGGGATGACGAAACGCGCGACTATACAAAACCCGGCGAACGTTCTGCGATCCAGCGCGCCGGGACCGCCAATTCCTATGCCGGCCTGAAAGACATCGCTTGGGGAAAGCTTGGCCGCAGCCTGCTTTACGTGGGTGCCGCGCGGCCAAACCCCGACGGGCGGCTGTATCACAACAGTGAAACGGACTTTCTGCCATCTCCCTACACCGCCGAAGGTTACAGCCGCCCGCAGGATGGCGTGAACCTGCATGTCAGCAATCACGGCCCGACCCTTTCGGCAGTGGCAGACGAGGGCCGCTTTCTGCCAGGTCGGCGCGGCGCCTCGGTGACCAGCGGTCCGCGCAGCCTGCGGCTTTCGGGCACCTCTGTTGCAGCGGGTCTGGTCACGCGGTGGGTCGCCGACAAGCTTGGCTTACCGGGCGCCCTGCAACAGGTCGTCGATGATCTGACGCACGCCAATACCGCAGGGCTGCGCGACAGCAGGCTTGGCCTTGAGGTGATAGGCGACGAAAACCCTCACCAAAGGTCCGAGCCGGTCAAAGCGTGATGAGGACAAATGCGGCCCGGTTTTTCCCATCGGGCTGCGGATCAGCCAGCCGGATCAGGAAGACCCCTCTCTCAAACATCCGCCTGATCTAGGCCCATTCCTTCTGAGCCTCCCGCCACACAACTTTCAGCGCTGAATGGGCGGGGGCTTGGGCGATTGTGGCGGGCGTACCGCGTGAAATTCCGGCCCGTTCGGCGGCAAAAGCCTGGCGCAGCAAGGCAAACTGGAAATCCGTGGTCCATGCGGAGCCGTCAACTTTCCAGCCGCTGACGGTGACTGGGGTCGGCGTGCCCGCCGCATCAACCACGGGGTCCGACAGATAGGCGATGAAAGCCTGCGCCAGCGTGATGCCCGTGACCGCACCCCCGGCGCTGTCGGTCGGGTAGTGCACCCCGGCCACTGAACGGTTGTCCGCAATCCGTTCGGCCAGACGAAAGGGCAAAAGGTCGCCATTGTCGGTCAGGGTTGCCGGGTCGATCGGGCCCGCCGCCTTCAATCTTGCGAGCAGGGTGGCCAAGGCAAAGCTTTCGCAGGCATGGCCGCTGACATAGCTGGAATGTCCGGGGGTCTGGATGATCGGCTGAACCTGCGGTGCAAGGTCAATCGGGCGCGGCGTCGAACAGAACAGCTTGATGCGCATCTCTTGCGCCAGCACGCAGTCCAGCATCGCGGTCATCAGGGTCATCGTCCAACGCCGCCGCTGCAAGTCCAGTTTGCAGATGGATCCGAAAAACGAAACGAAGTCGGTCTGCTGGACGAGGATCTCCGCCATGCGGTCGGCCCGCAGATCGGCGGCACTGCGGACATGCATCAGTTGCGCCGTCAACGCGTCCGCAGTGGGCGGCGTGATGTCCAGCAGTTGCGCACCGCTGGCCTTGACGATCACCGAAGGGCCCAAGGGTTCTACCGTAAACAGCGACATCGCCTCATGCGCCAGAACTTCAAACAGGGCTTTGGGCTCCAACGCGGTCAGGCGGGCCGTTGTTTCGTCGGCATGTGGACTTGCCCGCAGAATTGCCGAGAATTTCAGCGTTGGAATGTCGGTTTGCCCGTTCCAATAGCCGAGGATCCCCTCAGCCGTCTGGCCGATGGCCGCGCTGAGCAACGGGGAGCCGTCCCCCGCCGCATGCATGGCACCGCTGGCATGGTGGCTGTGATGGCTGTGGTGGCTGTGGTGGCTATGATGGCTGTGATGGCTGTGATGGCTGAACGATGACATGGCTTTTCCTTTCCGGACTATTCCTGAGTTCTACCCCTGATCGGTCGCGCGCAGAAATGCCCACAGCATCATCGCACCATTTTTTGACGGTGCGGTGACGCATGGGTCAGACCCGCAGCGCCGCCGCTTTCAGCAAGCCCATGGATCGCAAGGTTACGCCGGGATAGCGCTCGTCGTTCAACAAACGCTCCACACTGAAGCCGTCTTCGATTTTCCCCAGCTTTGCGGAAAAGTTTTGGGCCTTGTCGTGCTCTCCTTTGACCAACGACAAGACGGTCAGTCCGCGCAGGGGGGCGCGAAAGCTTGGTGCGCGGTACGCGATCTGATCGTAAACCCGAATGCAGCCGTCGATATCGCCCGACATCAAAGCGACAAGACCCAGAATGCCTTGAAAGAAAAAGCCGTTATGCGCATTGGACGCGGTGTCGGCGGCAATTTTTCCGTGGTGGCGCGCCTCGCTCAGTTTGCCAGCCCGCAGGTAAGCCGCCGCCAGAGCATACCGGCCATAGGGGTTAAGCGGGTTGATCGCCACCGATTCCTCTGCCGTCGCAAAAGCCGCCTGCGCATCCATCGACACCATCGCACTCAATTGCGACACCAGCGCCAGCACGGTCGAATTGCGCCCGGGGAAGGACAGCGCCATACGGGCTGCGTGAACCGCTTCGTCTTGAGCCTTGACCATGTCGGAAGCGGTCCGCTCGATGATCTGGGTCTGGCGCAAAAAGGCACGCCACGCCCAAGCCTGCGCCGATGGTGCAACATCCAGACTTTCCTGCAACAGGCGGTCGGCCCGGTCCAGTTGGCTGCGCTCAAAAGTAAAGATCGCACGGACCGCCTGCGCCTGACGACCCTGCGCCCAGGTTTCGCTGTCAGGCTCCACAGCGAGGGCCAGGGCGGCATGGGCAGCCTCGGCCGCCTCAAACACAAGGCGCGCGAACTGCGCCGAGTCCATCGCTGCCGTCACATCGCCGGGGAACTTTGCACGCCGGGTCCAGGCCACGCGGCGCTGCGCGATATTGGAAATGGTCGCCACAAGATGGATGTCGCGGCCAAACCGCGCGGATTCAATCGTCAGACGCAGGCCGCGCACCGGCATGACCACAGCCGATTTGCCCGGCGCCACATGATAAATCTCAACCTCTGCCAGATCACCGATCAGACGGGAGATTTCGCTGGACAGCGCCACGGGAAGGAAAGCCGCCGCCCCGCCGCCGATATCGCTGACCTGAACCAGAAACGGCAGACGGCGCGACACACCGGGTTCGGCCCGGCGCACCGGTCGTTCGGGCGGGGCATAGCGGGTGCGCTCCGCAGTCAGCCATTCCTCAAACGCGTCGTCCTGAATGTCGATGCCTTCCAGAAACTCGCGCCCTGCCGCGATGGCCTGTGCCGCAGCCGCCGGATCGGATTCCAGATCAGTGGCAATGCCCGTCAAAGTCACATAGTCGCGGCCAGCCGACAAAAGGCCAGCGTAGGGTCCAAGAGCCTGCCTGATCTGATACAGCGCCTGCCGCATGCTGCCGCTTGCCTGCGCGCGGTCACGGTCCGACCAAAGCCGCGCCTCGATCCAGCGACGGGTGCGGCGGCGCTCGGGTGTGCTGCAGACAAGCGCCATCAGGGCACAGGCCTTGGCCCCTTTGGGGCTGCGGTCGATGCCGTCCCTATCAATCAGCCGGAAAGTCCCAATTAAAAAAAGCTGCATGGCTCACCGCTAAATCGCTCCACCCACTAAAACACTATTCCTGCGGCTCGTCTACAACGGTCAAAACCCGGTTCGATGCCCCTCGCCCAGGCTTTGACGCAGCGCTGACGAAGGCGTGCAATATTTTCCGATACGCTTTGAGGAGGATACCGCCATGCAGAAGATCTGCCGAAACTCTTTTCGTGTTATCCGTCTGACCGCCCTGCCGCTGCTGCTGGTTGCCTGCGCTGTACCGGATCTGAGCGGCGAAGTCGGCGCCTTTGCTGCGGCTGGGCATGCCGTGAACACACCGCTGAAGGCGACGCTTGACGCCAGACTTGCCCTTGCGCGGTCCACCCAGATCACCGACCTGATCCGGCAGGGCCATTCCGTCTACGCGCTTGGCGACCAATGTCAGGCCATAGGCGCCGGTCTCGCCATTGGTCAACCCTGCGTCCCCGATGACGCCTTTACGCCCGATGAGGAAAATGCCCGGTTGATTGTGGCCGAGCATCTGCTGGCAAGCCTTGAAGATTATATCGACGCGGTCACGCTGCTGGCCGGAAGCACCGCGCCTGATCAGATCGCCGCGCAAATTCCGGTTCTGACCGGGGATATCAAGACGCTTGCTGCGGCGACCGGCGATCCCAATCTGGTGACTGCCGGCGCTACAATTGACAAGTTCTCGTCCGCGCTGTCCATTGTGGCCCGGATGGCCACCGAGGCCGCCCGCGCCACGACCCTGCGCCGGGTGGTCCGCCGGGGCGATCCAGCGGTTGCCGCTGCCGTGGATTCGCTTATTGCGGTGTTGGAACGCTCGGGGGATACGAAGGTTCTGGACCTTTACAGGGCCACCACGGCCGCCGAAACCGCGATGGAAACTGCCAGAACCAGCGGCGACACCGCCCGCTACCGCGCTGCCGTCACCCACTTTGAGGCGACATCGCAGGCGTTCAGCACTGAAAGCCAAACTTCTCTTGCAGGCCAGCTTTCTGGCGTTCGCGCCACCCATGCCGCTTTGGCAAAGCGCCTTGCAGCTGGGGCGAGCTTGGCTGACATCCTCGCCTTCACCCATGAACTGGCGCAACTGCGCGCCGCCATTGACGCCGCGAAAGGATAGTCCATGACCACCCCAAACCAAGTGACGCGCGGGCAATTTGTCAGCCTGAAGACCAGTCTCGTGAACGCCGTCCACAATCTTTTCGAACGCGAACTTGCCCTGAGGCGCAAGCCGACCCTTTCGCCAAACGATGAGCAGGTGCTTGCGGTGCTGTTCGCCAAGCGCAAGACGCTACAAAACGCAATTGCCGAGGAACGTGAGGCGGAGATCAATTTCCTAAGCTCCCCGGCCACGCTGGAGGACGCCAATGCGACCCTCGCGAACGCCACGGCAGAGGCCCGCGCGCAGCTTCAACGCATGGCCGATCTTCAGGCGGCACTTCTGGCAGCGGACCAGATCGTTCAGATCGTGACTGGTCTGGTGACAGCACTGCGGCCGCTTTGAAGCGTTTGGTCGGGGGCCACGTTTCCACCAAAGTCAGAAAGCTATTTCGCCGGACAGTGTCTTCGCTGTTGGTAACACCGACGGCGGTCTGGCAGTTTCGCCAAGCCGAAGGTTGCAACGGTCAGTTCCCGCTACGAAAAAGGGCGGGAGGCTTGCGTCCCCCGCCCAAAATCAAAGCTTACTTCTGCCAGGACTTGATCAGCTCGTCATAGTTGATCGTCTGCGGCTTTTCTTTCTCGTCGGCAATCGCCAGCTGCGGGGCCAGGTTGCCGTTCTTGACGGCATCGGCATTCCAGTAGGCCAGATCATGCTCGTCAGCCATCTTCGGGCCGATATCGCCCTGAACGCCCGACTTTTCGATCCGCGCCATCACCTTTTCCTGTTCGGAGCACAGGCTATCCATCGCGGCTTGTACCGTCTTTGCACCCGAGGATGCATCGCCGATGTTCTGCCACCACAGTTGCGCCAGCTTCGGATAGTCCGGCACGTTGGTGCCAGTCGGCGTCCACTGAACGCGGGCTGGCGAGCGATAGAACTCGATCAGACCACCCAGATTGGGCGCACGTGCGGTGAAGCTTTTGTCCTGAATCGTCGATTCCCGAACAAAGGTCAGGCCAATCTGGCTTTTCTTCACGTCAACGGTCTTGGACGTAATGAACTGACCATAAAGCCAGGCCGCTTTGGCACGGTCTGTCGGGGTCGATTTCATCAGGGTGAAAGAGCCCACATCCTGATAGCCCAGCTTCATGCCGTCTTTCCAGTAGACGCCATGCGGCGAAGGCGCCATGCGCCATTTGGGCGTGCCGTCGGCGTTCACCACCGGCAGACCGGGCTTTACCATGTCGGCGGTAAAGGCGGTGTACCAGAAGATCTGCTGAGCGATCTCACCCTGCGCGGGCACCGGGCCAGCCTCACCGAAGGTCATGCCTTCCGCAGCCGGAGGGGCAAATTTCTTCAGCCAGTCCAGATACTTGGTGACCGCATAGACCGAGGCCGGGCCGTTGGTATCGCCGCCACGTGCTACGCAAGAGCCCGTCGGTTGCGACTTTTTGTTGACCTTGATGCCCCATTCGTCAACCGGCAGGCCATTGGGCAGGCCCTTGTCGCCGTTCCCGGCCATCGAAAGCCACGCGTCGGTGAAACGCCAGCCAAGGCTCGGGTCCTTTTTGCCGTAATCCATGTTGCCATAGACTTTCGGCGGCCCGCCCACATAGGTCATATCACGCCCGGTGAAGAAGGCCGCGATATCCTCGTAAGCCGACCAGTTGACCGGAACGCCAAGGTCATAGCCGTACTTCGCCTTGAAGTCGGCCTGAGTCTTGGGATCGTTGAACCAGTCGTAGCGGAACCAGTAAAGGTTGGCGAACTGCTGGTCGGGCAACTGGTACAGGTTGCCATCGGGTGCTGTGGTGAAGGACAGACCGATGAAGTCTTTCAGGTCCAGACCCGGGTTGGTGACGTCTTTGCCTTCGCCCGCCATCCAGTCTGTCAAGTTGCGCACAAGGCCATAGCGCCAATGCGTGCCGATGAAGTCACTGTCGTTGATCCAGCCGTCATAGATATTCTGACCGGTCTGCATCTGGGTTTGAATCTTTTCGACGACATCGCCTTCCTGGTTGATGTCGTGGATGACTTTGATCCCAGTGATGGCGCTGAATGCCGGGGCCAGAACCTCGGATTCATATTTGTGTACGGTCAAGGATTCAGAAACCACATGGATTTCCATGCCCGCAAAGGGCTTGGCGGCATCCTGAAACCACTGCATCTCCGTTTCCTGATCTGCGCGGCTGAGAGTCGACAGGGGGCCGATCTCTGCATCAAGGAATTTCTTGGCAGCATCCATGTCGGCAAATGCCGGCATGCCCATCGCCATCGTGGCCAGCGCGATGGCGGTTGAAGTCAATCGCAGTCTCATTATATTCCTCCCGGAATGTTTGCGGTGCGTCTTTTCGTTCTCATTCAAGCAAGGGGGCGGGGGTGCAACCTCGCCTTCTTGCGACTTTCCTGATCATACCCAGCGGAAGACCGCCGCAGCATAAATCAGGCCGACAATCAGCGCTCCCCACAGAGAGTCGCCGAACAGGGCCAGCCAGGCGATACAGATGAACGCCGAGCCAAGAAGCGAAATGAACAGTCGGTCGCCGCGCGTGGTCTCGATCAGCAAGACGCCTTTGCGCGGGATTTCGGGATAGCGGATGGCGAGGATCGTCATGGTGACCAAAAGACTGGCGATGACGTAGAAAAACAGCGCGATGGGCAAGGACCAGGCCATCCAGCCGCCTGCGATCATCTGGCCTGTCCAGTCGATGGCCCCGTCTTTGTGCGGCGCTGCGACGAACAAGGCGGCCAGAAGGGCCAGCATGAACAGTGCCACGCCAAGGATAACGATGTTTCCAGTGCGGCGCGTCATCACACCCGTCCCAGGGCAAAGCCCTTGGCGATGTAATTGCGCACAAAGTAGATCACGAGGGCTCCCGGCACGATGGTCAGCACCCCTGCCGCTGCCAGAACGCCCCAATCCATGCCAGATGCGCTGACGGTGCGGGTCATCGTGGCACCGATCGACTTGGCATTGACCGAGGTCAGCGTCCGGCTGAGCAGCAGTTCCACCCAAGAGAACATGAAACAGAAGAACGCGGTGACGCCGATCCCGCTGGCCACCAGCGGCATGAAGATTTTCATAAAGAAATGCCCGAAAGAATAACCGTCAATGTAAGCGGTCTCGTCGATCTCTTTTGGCACGCCGCGCATGAAACCTTCCAGAATCCACACCGCCAAGGGCACATTGAACAGGCAATGTGCCAGGGCGACCGCGATGTGGGTGTCAAACAGCCCGACCGAGGAATAAAGCTGAAAGAACGGCAGGGCGAAAACGGCAGGTGGGGCCATGCGGTTGGTCAAAAGCCAGAAGAACAGATGTTTGTCGCCCATAAACGTGTAGCGCGAAAAGGCGTAGGCGGCGGGCAAGGCCACGGTCAGTGAAATGACCACGTTCATCGTGACATAGATGATCGAGTTGACATAGCCCATGTACCACGCCGGATCGGTCAGGATCGTCACGTAGTTGGCGACCGTGAACTTGGCCGGGAAGATGGTGAAGACCGATGTAATCTCTGTGTTGTCCTTGAAGCTCATGTTCATCAGCCAGTAGATCGGCACCAGCAAGAACAGCAGATACAGCCCCATGACGACGGCGGAACCCTTGATGCGCATCATTTGGTCTCCTGCTTATCAAGGGTGACCATGACCGTGTAAAACACCCAGCTGACCAGCAGGATCACCAGAAAATACATCAGCGAGAAGGCCGCAGCCGGGCCAAGGTCGAACTGGCCGATGGCGGTTTTGACCAGGTCGATGGACAGGAACGTGGTCGAATTGCCCGGACCGCCGCCGGTGACCACGAAAGGCTCTGTATAGATCATGAAGCTGTCCATGAAGCGCAGAAGAATGGCGATCAAGAGAACTCCCGCCATCTTCGGCAGCTCGATGAACCGAAACACGCTCCACCGGCTGGCCTGATCAATCTTGGCGGCCTGATAGAACGCCTGCGGGATGGATTGCAGCCCGGCAAAGCTGAGAAGCGCGACCAGAGAGGTCCAGTGCCAGACATCCATGATCACGACCGTCATCCAGGCGTCGACGGCGTTGTTGGTGTAATTGTAGTCGATGCCCAGGGCCGCCAAAGTATGGCCCAGAAGCCCGATGTCCACCCGCCCGAAAATCTGCCAGATCGTGCCGACCACATTGAACGGGATCAGCAAGGGCAGTGACATCAGCACGAGGCAAAAGCTGGACCAGAACCCGCGCTTTGGCATGTTGAGCGCGATGAAAATGCCCAAAGGCACCTCAATCGCCAGAATGATCGCCGAGAACAGGATCTGCCGCCCCAGTGCCGCATGCAGCCGTTCAGACGAAATCGCGTCCTGAAACCATTCAAGCCCGGCCCAGAAGAACTGGTTGTTCCCGAAGGTGTCATTGAAGGCATAGTTCACGACCGTCATCAGGGGGATCACTGCGGAAAAAGCGACCAGAACCAGCACCGGCAGAACCAGAAACCAAGCCTTGTTGTTCAGCGTCTTTTCCATCAGCTCCCCCTTTGCGGAGCGACCCGCCAGTCATCGGCATAGACGTTGATCTTGTCAGCCACGACCTGCACCCGGGTTGCATCTGCCGCAATCGGCGCACCCTCTGGTGCGATGATGTTGAACGGTGCCCCGAACATCGAACCGCGGATCACCCGGTGGCGGCCGACATCTTCAACGCGCTGCACGGTCATGGGCAAACCCTCGCCACTGGTCAGCGTGCAATATTCCGGCCGGATCCCAATCTTGCAGACGCCCTTGACCGGAGCATAGCTGGCCCCAAGCGCAAGGTCTGCGCCCGTCAGATGCGCCACTGACCCCGCAATTTTGGCGTCAATGAAGTTCATCCCCGGAGAGCCGATGAAATAGCCCACAAACGTATGGGCCGGCGCTTCGAACAACTCTTCCGGCGTCCCCATCTGGACCACGCGGCCGTCATACATCACCACAACCTTGTCGGCAAAGGTCAGCGCCTCGGTCTGGTCATGGGTCACATAGATCATCGTGTGGCCGAACTCTCGGTGCAGTTGTTTCAACTGGGTGCGCAACTCCCACTTCATATGGGGGTCGATCACGGTCAGCGGTTCGTCAAACAGCACAGCGTTGACGTCCTCGCGCACCATGCCGCGACCGAGCGAGATCTTCTGCTTGGCATCCGCTGTCAGCCCGCGTGCCTTGCGGTTCAGCACGTCCTGCATCCCGATCATCTGGGCGATCTGGCTGACGCGGGCAGCGATATAGGCGCTGTCCATGCCACGATTGCGCAAGGGAAACGCCAGATTCTGCCGCACCGTCATCGTGTCATAAACCACAGGAAACTGGAAAACCTGGGCAATGTTGCGCGCGGTGGTGGGCGCGTCCGTGACATCACGGTCGCCAAATAGCACCCTGCCCTGACTGGGCCTCAGAAGGCCCGAGATGATGTTAAGAAGCGTTGTCTTGCCGCATCCCGACGATCCCAGCAGCGCATAAGCCCCGCCATCCTGCCAGACATGGTCCATTTCCTTCAGCGCAAAATCGGCGTCCGACGCCGGGTTGGCCATGTAGCTGTGGGCGAGTTTTGAAAGTGTGATCTGGGTCATCTTACGCCGCCATCGCGTAGGCGGCGGGTGCTGCCAAACGCCCGTCAGTGTGAAACATGTAGACATGCGCCGGGTCCAGCCAGACCGAGGTTTGCGCCCCCGGCACCAGATCATGGATGCCGTGCACCAACCCGACCCAGCGATCCGCGCCATGGTGCAGGTGCAGAAAAGTCTCTGATCCGGTGATCTCGGTTGCGTCCAGCGTGCAGCGCATTTCCAGCGCATTGCCGGTCTTGCGTTGTAGTTCCAGATGGTTGGCCCGGAACCCCGCGAGATAGGACCCATCCGGCAGCGCAGAAAACGCGCCCTCCGCCGCCGCACTGGCAGACGCTGAAAACGCAATGCGTCCGCCGGATTTCACGGCACCCAGAAAATTCATTGGCGGGTCGGAAAAGACGCGCGCCGTGGTGGCATCGGCAGGACTGCGGTAGACCAGCGGCGTCAAGCCGAACTGAGTGACCCGGCCCTCCCACAGGGTCGCAGTATTACCGCCGAGCAACAAAGCCTCCTCCGGTTCGGTCGTGGCATAGACAAAGATCGCACCGGAGGCTTCAAAGATCCGGGGGATTTCCACCCGCAACTCTTCGCGCAGTTTGTAATCAAGGTTGGCCAGCGGCTCGTCCAGCAACACAAGGCCAGCCCCTTTGACCAAGGCCCGTGCAAGCGCACAACGCTGCTGCTGGCCGCCCGACAATTCCAGCGGCTTTCGCCCCAGCATCGGCGTCATTTTCAGCATTTCGGCGGTTTCGCGCACGGCGCGGTCAACCTCAGCCTTGGACTTTCCCATCAGCCGCAATGGTGAAGCGATGTTGTCATAAACGCTCATCGCGGGGTAGTTGATGAACTGCTGGTACACCATCGCAACCTTGCGATCCTGCACCCGCATGCCCGTCACGTCCTTGCCTTGCCACAGGATGCGCCCGGTTTGTGCCAGATCAAGACCCGCCATCAGCCGCATCAAGGAGGTTTTGCCAGCCAGCGTCGGCCCCAGAAGCACGTTCATCGTGCCATTTTCCAAAACAAGATTGGTCGGGTGGATCACCGTACGCCCGTTGCTGACCCGCGTGACGTTCTGCAGTTCCAGTGTCATTGTGTCCTCGCTGCGGCGGCTGGCATCGGCGCCTCTTTCGCGGCCAATTCTGCCATGAACCCGTCCACTGCGGCGACCTGGTCTTTGGTCATGCGCAACCCCAGCTTGCTGCGACGCCAGACGACGTCATCGCCTGCCCGCGCAAATTCGTGCTGCATCAGCCAACGCACTTCGGTTTCCGACAGGGTCGCGCCAAAATCCCGGCCCAAATCGGCGGGGGTTTTTGCGGCTCCCAGCATAACCTGCGCGTCCGTTCCATAGCCACGCACCAGTCGCCCGGCCCAATAGTCCGACAAGAACGGATAGCGGGCCTTCAGCGCATTGGTCAGGGCTGCCACCCCATCATGCGGGAAATCGCCGCCCGGCAGCGCAACCCGCGCCGTCCATTTGCCTTTGACGCCGGGAAAATATGGTGCAAGCTTTTCCAGCGCACTTTCCGCGAGCCTGCGGTGGGTCGTGATCTTGCCACCAAAGACGTTGAGCATGGGTGCGCCCTTGTCGTCGACCGTCAGAACATAGTCCCGTGTCGCAGCCGTCGCCGACTTTGCGCCGTCGTCGTACAGCGGGCGCACACCGGAATAACTCCACACCACATCCTCTGCCGTGACGGGTTTGGCGAAGTATTCCGAGGCAAAGGCGCACAGATAATCGCGCTCCTCCACCGTGCAGACCGGAGCCTGCGCGACAGAGGCATGTTCCACATCCGTGGTGCCGATCAGGGTAAAGTCCTGCTCATACGGGATGGCGAAAATGATGCGGCCGTCCTTGCCCTGAAAGAAATAGCAGCGGTCATGATCGTAAAGCTTGCGCGTCACGATATGGCTGCCGCGCACGAGCCGGACCTTTTCCGAGGAGTTGATCCGCACCACACCGCGCAGAACATCTTCAACCCAAGGTCCACCGGCATTGACCAGCGCCTTGGCATAATAGGTCGCCTCGCCTTGCGGCCCCAAGGTGGTGACGCACCAAAGGTTGCCCTCGCGACTGGCCGACGTAACGCGGGTGCGCGTCATGATCCGGGCGCCCCGCTGAACCGCATCGCGGGCATTCAAGGCAACCAGCCGCGAGTCCTCCACCCAGCAATCGGAATATTCGTAAGCCTTGGAGAAGATCGGTTTCAGCGCTGCTCCGGCCGGGTCGGACGCGAGGTCAACGCTGCGGGTCGCTGGCAGGATCTGGCGACCGCCAAGCGTATCGTACAAAAACAGACCGAACCGGATCAGCCATGCGGGGCGACGGCCCTTCATCCACGGCATCACATATCCCAAAAGGCGCGACGTCGGGGTTGACCCGTCAAACCGCATGTCTTTCTGATACGGCAGCACAAAGCGCATCGGCCAACTGATGTGAGGCATGGCGACCAGCAGGGTTTCGCGCTCCTCCAGCGCCTCACGCACCAGACGGAATTCGAAGTATTCCAGATAGCGCAACCCGCCATGAAACAGCTTGGTCGAGGCTGACGACGTGGCCTGCGCGAGATCGCCCTTTTCAGCCAAGGTGACGGTCAGACCACGGCCAACCGCATCGCGAGCGATGCCGCAGCCATTGATTCCACCACCAATAATGAAAAGGTCGGTCACGCCGGACCGGTCGGAATGCTGCAACTTGGTCTCCCCCCACCGTGCCTTTCAAACGTGCCACGATTGCCGCGCACCGGTCAAGGTTAATTTCGCTTTATGTTCGATTTGGCAGGAAGCGAGCATCCAAGTATGGACATGTTCCAAATACCTCGTATATTCGGTGACGTAAGCTTGAAACGCCGGCACATCCCCCGGCACATCCCGTAGAGCGCACTTGCTTTTCCGACCAATATCCGGGAAGCAATTTTTCGGGCGCGTTCGGGTCGGGCGTGAGGAGGAACGTCTGTGGCACTCAGCATCCGGCAAACTGAAATCCTGGCCATGGTCCGTTCCGAAGGCCGGGGCGGTGTTGAAACACTGGCCTCACGTTTTGACGTTTCGGTTCAGACAATCCGCAGGGATCTGGCCGAACTTTCCGAAGCGGGGTTTCTGGACCGTGTCCATGGGGGTGCCGTGGCCCGCACCGGCGTGGTCAACATTGCCTACGAGGAACGCCGCAGGATGAACGAGGCGGCCAAGGCCGACGTTGCCCGCGCCTGTGCTGCAGCAATACCGGACAACGCCTCGGTGATCATGAACCTTGGTTCGACCACCGAAGCCGTCGCGCGCGAATTGCTGGCCCATCGCAACCTGACCGTGGTGACCAACAACATCAACATCGCCCTCATTCTTCTGTCCAATCCCAGTTGCGAGGTTCTGGTGGCGGGCGGCACGTTGCGGCGCACCGATGGCGGGCTGATCGGCGAATTGGCCACCGAATTTTTCGAGAAGTTCAAGGTTGATTTCGCGGTGGTCGGCTGCTCTGCGATGGACGCCGACGGGGACCTGCTGGATTTCGATCTGTCCGAGGTGCGGGTCTCAAAAGCGATCCTGCGTCAGGCCAGGCAAAGCTTTCTGGTGACCGACATCAGCAAGTTTGAACGGTCGGCCCCGGTGCGGTTGTGTTCCCTGTCCGAGATAGACGTTTTGTTCATTGATCAGGCGCTGCCGGGTGATCTGATGTCGCGGTGCGAAGATTGGTCCACCAAGGTTCTGGTCGCCCAACCCAAACTGTAGGCCTTGATCCAGACTGCACGCCTTGAAGGGAGATGCGCGCCGTGAAGATCATCTTTCGCTGCGATCCAGCGCTGCAAGACCACCTTCCCAAACCGGTGCGGGCCCGCGACGCCTTGCCCGAGTGGTTGCGCGCCATGCCCGCCGAAGTTCTGTCACAAACCCACGGCGTTGGCGTGCGCACCGTCAAGCAATGCCCGCCCTTCGTTGACGCACTGACCCATGGCTTCCTGATGACGCTGCCGTGCGATGTGACGGTTTCGGGCGGCAAATTCTCATGGTCTTGGGATTTACCGGACCTGTCGGCGCATCGGCATCCGCGCGCACCGCTTAGCTTTCACGTGCCCGAACAGATCACCGGCGCGCCGTTGCAATCTTCTGCACGGACGGTGATCAAATTCAACAGCTTCTGGACGATTGAGCTTGAGCCGGGCTTTTCGCTGTTTGCCACCCACCCGGTCAATCGCGGCGATCTTCCGTTTCGCACGGTGACGGGGCTGGTGGACTGCGACAGTTTCAACGCTGTCGGCATCCTGTTCCCCGCGACGTGGGAGGTGCCTGATTTCGAAGGCGTGCTGCCCGCAGGAACCCCGGTCGCGCAGTGTTTCCCCGTCTCACGCGACGCGTTGGATCTGGTGTGCGCGCCGCTGTCGCCTGACCGCGTGCAGGCCTATGATGATACCGCGGCGGCCCTGTTAAGCACGCCGGGCGTCTATCGCAAGACCTATCGTGCCAAGCGGCCTTCTTCCTCCAGATGAGCGCGCAACGCGGCAAGGTCCATCCACACCTCTCCGACGGGCGCCATCGTCAGGGCCTGTGCGATGGGGCCGAAACTGTCGGGGCGCAGCAGGATGGCGCGGCCATAGGCCCGTTTGGCTCCAGGAAGGTCGCCCATCTCTTGCAAGACGACGCCAAGGTTGGTTTCCGCCTCTGCCAGATCGGGCCGCAGGGTCAGCGCCTGCCGATAGGCTGCGACCGCCCCCGACAAGTCGTGCTGATCCTGCCGCAAAAGGCCCAGTTTGAACCAGCCTAGCACCAATCCGGGATCCATCGTCACGGCGCGGTTCAACGCCTCCGACGCTAGGTCAAGCTGACCTTCGGCATGCAGCAAACCGCCGCGCGCACTGTGAAGGGGGGCGGCGCTTAGGGTTTTTGCCGCCTGATCGTAGGCTGCCAGCGCCGCCTTCCCCTCGCCCTTGCGTTCCAGAACCCGCCCGATTTCGACCCAACCGGTTCCATGATTCTGAAAGCGCAGGTGCAGCGACGCCAACACAGTTGGCCACCCCGCTTCCGCTTCAATCAAAAAAGCACACAGCGCAAACGCCGCCTCCGGGCCCTGCGATGCGCTTGTGTTGGCCCGGCGCAACCGAGCTTCCGCCAAAGCCCAATCGCCTGCCGCCCAAGCGATCCGACCGCCGAGCAAAAGAGTGGCTGGGTGGTTCGGCCGCAACGAGAGGCTTGCACTGGCAAAGCGTTCTGCCTCGGCCAGCTTGCCAGCCGCCATCCTGATCTGCGCCATAAGTTGCAAAACGGCGGCATCGTTCGGCCCAAGCACCAACAAACGCTGACCGCAGGCTTCGGCTTCGGCAACATTGCTCTGGTTCAGGGCGTCGATGCAGCGCCGAAAGAGCTGTGCCGTGTCCGCTGCCTGCACGCCGGTCTCTCCCGATCTGTCCATGTCCAAGGGTGAAAGCTAGCATGGAAAAGGAGTTATCATAAGGGCGAAGATGACCATGTCCATGATGCCAAAACCAAGGCTTTGGCGCGCTTTGACATCCCAACCCGGTTGCGTCAGGCGGACCCTTCGCCCTGATCAACGACACTGAATCCCGTGGGCGCGCGGCGGTCTTGGTCGATAGGTAAGCCTGCGTCTTGCATCAGGTCCCGTGCCATCGCATCCGCATTCGACCCGGCGTTCATCAGATGCTGCCAGATGTCGCGGACCGCTGGTGCGATCCGGGGCTCGGTTACGGCGCGTGCGGTGTGAAGCCAGACCGCCAGACCGTCGCTGCTGTCATACTCACGCTTCTTGCGCAGAGCGGCGATTCTGGTTTGCAGGGTGGCTGCAAAGCGGATCACGGCTGCCGGCTTCCAGACAGTCAGGTCATAAAGGTTCTGCCCGGTGGCAAGGTAAGACGCGGCCCAGAACTGCGCAGCGGCGGCATGGCTGTCCACAATATGCTTCTTGGCCCCCGCAAGCTTTTCCGCCAGCGCCGTAGCCTCATCCACCAAAGCTTCAATTGCCTTTTCTTGCTTCCATGTGCTGAACATTGCGTCCTCCCAGCCCGCTTATGACGGATAGACGGGCCGGAAAACAAGCCTTGGGCATGCGCTATAGGGTCGGGCAGTTGGTCTTAAAGCCCCGGCCACAGATCAGGCAGAACCGGGTACAGCCGCACCCGGTCATGCCGAAACACGGGATCACACTCGGCGAACCGCGAGACGACGCAGACCACCCAGACCTGCAAGCCCAAGGCCAAGCAGCAGGGCCGAGGCAGGCAGCGGAACCGGCGCCGCGTTCAGCGCTTCGATCACCCTGTCCGCGATCACCTGATGCACAATGCGGTTGGGATGGACCCAGTCAAAAAACGCCAGCTTGTCGAACATGGCCGGGTCGCACACCGATACGCCGGGCACGACACAGGGTGTGGTCGTGTCAGTCAGGCCAAAGGCAGCAGGGTCAAGGCGTATCTCGTCAAACAGGCTGGACGTGTCCAGAGCCGTTATGTTCAGCCCAGAACTGCGCAACTTGGCAATGTTCAGCGCAAGTTCCAAGTTGAACGCGTTGGTACCAGCGGTTGCGGCGGCAGAGTTCTGCGGCTCAAACAACGTGTAGAACGGCGTTTTGCCCAAATCCGCCAGGTTCGGCACCAGAAAATCGGTGATGCCGGACTGTGCCAGCGCCATAATGCCCGCAGCTACGCCGTCCGCAGCCGCGCGTCCGGAGGCCCCGATGTCGGCCACATTGGCATCCAGCGCGTCGAACAGGTCGTTCGCGCCGAACCAGACCGAGGCCAACGGACGGTTGCCCAGCACAACTTGCGGCACATTGGCGGCGAACAGGCCGATCTGCGTTCCAAGGTCTGGTACAGGATCGGCGTTGGTCAAAGCGTCCGCCTTGCCGAAGGCAAAGTTGGCGCTGAAGTGGCCCGCTGCGGTAAAAGCATCGGCCACATGCTCGGCCCAGACCGGGCCGTTGGAAAACCGTCCCTTGTAGTAGGGCGGCGAGGTCGGGATGGCATCAGGATTGGCATCGCCACCCTGTGCCGCATAAAGATTGCCGTTGTCCGACAGGCTGTCGCCAAACACGAGGAAACTGGTGTAGTCGGAAACGGCAGCCTGCGCGTGCGGCGCGACAAGGGCAAAAGCGAGGGCAGCGGCGGTCAACAAACGGGCGCGCATGATGGTCCTTTCGGGTGATGGTTTGCGGCTGGAGGCACAGGTTCGCCGAACCGAGGCCGACCCGAAGGCCAGCCGGACGACGGCGAAAGGTCGTACCCCATGCGCCACTATGCGTGCCGGACCCGTCGGTTTTGTGACGATTTGGGCGGCGCAAGGCCACGCGGCACGTGGGGTGCTTGGCGGTGCCGGGCTGAACGCCAACGCGCGGCCTTGCGCGCAACGCCATTCTTCGGGCTGGGCAAGACTTCACCTTTTCCAAGGCTGCGTCGTTTTCATCTGGCGGCATGCCACCGGACTGACCTGCCAATTCACCGCTCCTCCGGTGGTTTGATCTGCCGGAACTGCCAAAGGAGCAGCCGATCATAGGTGATCTTCAGGCCGCCACACAAGCTCAGTGGCCACGCTTGATGGGACGCCGCAAAGAGCGCGCCAGCAAGCACCGGGCTCGCAGCCGCGGCAAGGCTGCGCGGAACCGCGGTAAAACTTGCGGCGGCAGCGCGCTCGGGTGGTGTGACGACAGCCATCAGATACGAGGACCGGGTTGGCACGTCCATTTGCGACAGCGCCGCCCGAACCGACAGCAGCACCAGGACAACCGGCAGCGACGGCGCCACGGCGGCCAGGATCAACGCAATGCTGGAAGGGATATGCGTGAAGACCATCGTATTCAACAACCCGATGCGCCGCGACAGCCAGACTGCAACCGGAAAAGAGAAGGCAGACAAGAGACCGCTCCAGAAGAAAAACGCGGCGGCGGCAGGCAATGACATCGCAAACCGCTCAAACAGCCACAACGCCAACAGGGACTGCACCACAAATCCGCCGGCAAAGGCGTCAAGGCTGAACAGCGCTGCCAGCCGAAGGACGATGCCACGCGACGGCCCGAGGACCGATGCCGGGGCGTTTCGCATCGCGACTGGCGTCTTGGGTATCTGCGCGTAAAGCAGGCCGACCAGACCGCCCAAGCCGCCATAAAGCATGAACATTGCTGCAATCGCAGCCGTGCGGTTCAGGCCGCTTTGCACCACCAGATCCGGCGCTCCGGCAAACAACGCGCCGACGGCAGCGGCCAGCGCGCCGGCCAGACTGTATCTGGCAAAGAACCGGGTGCGGTGGGCGTCATCCACCTGATCAGCCAGCACGGCCTGCTCCAGCGGCACAAAGACACTGACGCTTCCGGCGGTTGGGTTGATCGTGCCGACAAAGGCCACCAAAAGCAGAACCGCGAAGACATGAACTGTCGCAAAGGCCGCTCCGGTCACGACCATAAGGGCCGCTGCGGCCAAAAGCACCTGCCGGTTGCCATGCCTTGGCCTCAGAAATCCGACGGCAAGGGTCAGGCACGCGGTTCCTAAAAGCGACACGGTTGACAGAATGCCAACCTCAAACGCGGTTACACCCTGCGACAAAAGATAAACCGGAAGGACAATCGCCACGAAGCCGTCGCCAAAATCGCGAAGCGCGCGTGCCGTGAACACATATGTCTCGGGTCTGAACTGTCGCCCGAACACACCCATCTTCAATGCTCCGGTTTGGCCCGGCTTGGGGCTTCACCCGGTGTTTGGCATGGTCCCCGCAAGACAGTCAAATTCCTGACCCAAGGCGGGCCGCATTCCGCGCTTTCAACGGGCCTGCTGTGCCATCGGCAAAAATGATTGCTTTCGCGCCACCGGATTTTGCGACGCCGGGGCTGCGCATGAAGAACCGTTACATCGCTGTAATCTGCCTGTCGCATTCCCGACTTATCAGGGCAGTCGGTAGCAAACATGACATGGCGCCATGACGCAGACAGTACGACAAAGCTTTGATGACCGCGTTGCAGCGTCTCTGGGCCAGATGGCACCGGCAGAACAGCGCTTGGCCCGTTTCATCGCGGGTCAAAAAGAGCGGGCCGTTCTGGGCTCTGCCGCGCAGATTGCCGAGCTTGCCGGGGTCAGCGATGCCACAGTGGTGCGCACGGCGCGCGCCATGGGGTACGAAACGCTGGCAGCGCTGCGCGAGGACCTTTTGCAGGATTTGACCGGTGCCGCCTCGCCCGCCGGTCTTTTGGCGCGCACGCTGGATGAAACCGGCAGCGACCCGGCGCAGGTGCTGACCCACGTTGTGGACCTGCACGATCAGGTGTTGGCGGTTTTGCGCCGCCCGGACTTTGCCACCGTCTTTGCCCGCGCCGTCGAGGTTGTGGCAAGCGGACGCACCCGGCATGTCTTTGGCATCGGCCCCTCTGGTGCCATCGCCGAATACGCGGCATTGCAGCTGAACCGGATCGGATTGCGCTCGCATGCCATGGCGGTTTCGGGCGTGGCCTTTGCCGATCGGCTAATCTGGATCGACACCGATGATGTGGTGATCGCGTTTGGCTATGCGCCGATGTACCGCGAACTGCGCCTGCTGTTCGACCGCGCGGCAGACTGCGGTGCCAAGGTTGTCCTGATCAGTGACAGCCTTGGTCCAATTGTGGCCGACAGGGTCGCCGTGGTCCTGCCCGTGCCGCGTGGTCGGGCCGATCACCTTGCCATGCACGGCGGCACGATGGTGCTGGTTGAAGCGTTGATTCTGGGCCTTGCCGCCCGTGACCCTGACCGCGCCCTGACCGCGCTTGATCTTCTCAGCACGCTGCGCGGCACAATCGACGCCGAATGGCGCAAGCGCGGCACGCGAAAGCCGCAAACAGCCGATCCACCCCCATCGAGCCGTTAATCCACCCGTGGACTCCCATCCTTACCCCAACTGGAGACTGAAATGTTCAACCGTTCTTTCCTTTCCGTGGCAGCACTTCTGGGCAGCGTGGCCCTGACTGCACCTGTGCAGGCCGCCGATCTGGTGATGTATGATGCGCTCGACTTTGCAAGCCATGTCACCGAGGCCTTCACCAAGGCAACCGGTGTCACCGTTGATGTCGTCGAACCCGGTTCAACCGGCGAGACGCTGGGCAAAATCGCGGCTGAGGGCAGCAATCCGCAGTTCGACTTCGTCTGGCTTGACGGTTCTGCCGTGTTTGAGCGGATGCTGGCCGACGGTGTCATCCAGCCGATCCCGGCCGAGATTTATGCGGCCACCAAATACAACGCGCTTGGCAAGACGCTGATCCCGGCTGACCGTGCGTCGCTGCCGACCAGCGCCAGCACCTCTGCCATCGAAGTCAACACCGCCAAAGTCGCTGCAGCTGACATGCCCAAATCCTGGGCTGAGCTGACGAAATTCGCGGGCTTCGTCGCTGCAAAGGATCCGAACCTGTCGGGCCCGTCTTATCAGTTCATCGCCGGTCTGTTTCAGACCAATGGAGTTGATGCGGGCAAGGCGCTCTTGAAATCCGTCCTGACCAACAAGGCAATCTCGGGTCTGGCAAGTGGCGGCAAGGTCACCAAAGAGCTTCTGACTGGTGACGCAAAGGTCGGCATCAACCAAGACAGCGGCATTTACGCCAAAATGCTCGCCGGTGAGCCTGTGACGGTGGTTTATCCGACCGAGGGTTCGGTTGCTTTGCCCGCGAGCCTTGGCATCAGCGCCAAGACCAAGCACATGGATGCGGTCAAGAAGTTCATCGACTTCATCACCAGCCCGGAAGGTCAGGCGGCGATGCAGGACGGTGACGACACCGACTACTATCTGATCCCGGTGATCGAGGGCGTTGCTGCCAAAAAGGGCCGCACGACCGACATTCCGTTTGTGTTGCTGGACGGTGTTGCGGCCGCCGCGCACGAGACCGAGTGGAAGCAATGGTACAAGGACAACTTCGTCCAATAACAGCCAAGGAACCGGATCGCAGCG
Organism: Rhodobacterales bacterium; assembly: GCA_038231395.1. Taxonomy (GTDB): domain Bacteria; phylum Pseudomonadota; class Alphaproteobacteria; order Rhodobacterales; family Rhodobacteraceae; genus Stagnihabitans. The sequence continues at coordinate 105,824 of JBBRLL010000002.1, read as the reverse complement.
CGAATGGCCCTGATCTCTGAGCTAGACGCCACGGGAGCCTCCCATGGCGTCGACAAAGCCGTCGGCAGCACAGGCGCTGTCGGTGGCTGGCTGCGCGCCATGATCGGCACGTTGCCGATTTATGCATTGTTCTTTGTCCTCCTTGGTTTGCCGCTGTTGATGGTGCTGGCACAGTCGGTGATGCCCGCGCTGTTCGACCCGTTAGCGCCCACCTTTGTCGTTGACCCAAGCCCGCTTTTCCGCGCTTTCGCTTCGGTCCGCGTTGACACCGCCATCCTGCATTCTTTGGAGCTCGGGGCCGCTGTCGGCATCACTTCGACCGTCCTGGGGAGCGTTTTTGCCATCCTTACCCAACGCTTTGCGCTGCCGCTGCGTTGGCTGATCACGCCGGTGCCATGGTTGGTGTTTCTGACCCCCGCTTATCTGAAAGCGATGGCTTGGGTGCTGATGATGGCGCCAAACGGGTATCTGGCACAAATGGGGCTCTTGTCGCGGCCCATGTCGGATGCGTTCTTTGGCATCGCCGGGCTGGTGTTCGTCCATACACTCAGCCTGTTTCCGCTGTCGGCGTTCATCATCGGGGGCGCACTGGCTGGGCTTGCCGGCGATGTCGAGGATGCGGCGCGGTTGGCCGGGGCCGGGCCGATGCGGATTTGGCTGCGCATCAACCTGCCCCTTTTGGCCCCGGCGCTGGCACTCAGTGCGATTGCCACCTTTGCCGAGGTGCTGTCGGATTTCGGTCTGGCGACGACCATCGCGAAATCGTCGGGCTTTGGCGTTCTGACCTACGGAATCTATGCGGCGGCCAGCGACTATCCGATTGATTTTCCGATGGCTGGCGCGCAGTCCCTCATCCTGCTGGCCCTGATCCTGACCGTGGTGGTGGCCGACCGTCTGCTGCGACGGCAGGGCAGTTTCCGGCTGATTTCGGGGCGGTCGCGGACGGCGCGGCTTTACGAGCCGGGGCGAGCGCGCTGGCCACTGGCTTTGGCAGCGCTGCTGATCGCCATTCTGGCGCTTTACCTGCCGATGGTCATCATATTGCTGCGGACGTTCACCGCGACTTTGGGGCATGGGCTGGAGGCGTCGAATTTCACATTCCAAAACGTTGTTGGCGTATTGTCACCCGGGGCACCGGCCAGTGCCGCGCTGGTGCGCAGTCTGGTCTATGCGTCATGCACCGCCCTGATCTCTGCCGCCATCGCCCTGTTGCTGAGTGCGCGGCTGGATCAGGCTGGGCCGAATGCACGCGCGATGGTCATGGGCCTGTCGATCGGCAGCATCGCCATCCCGGGCATCGTCCTTGGCTTTGGCTATATCCTCGTCTGGAACCGCCTGCCGGGGTTTCGCGACTGGCCATTTCCCCACTACGGCCAACCCTCGCTGCTGGTCGTGGGATATGTCGCCACGGCTCTGCCCTATTGTCTGGTGGTGATCTTGTCAGCCGTCGGCCAACTCGCCCCCAGCCTTGATGATGCAGCACGCCTGCACGGTGCCAAGCGGATGACACGGCTGTTGCGGATCACACTGCCGCTGGTGTTGCTGAGCGTGGTGACAGCGCTTTTGCTGACCTTCATCCGCACGATGTTCGAACTTCCCGTATCGCAACTGTTGATCCCCCAAAATGGCAGCCCGGTGCCAACCTATGTGGTCCGCCTTCTCAAAAATGACAACGACGGCGCCGCCTCCGCACTTGCTTTGCTTGCCATGGTGATTGCTGGCGGATTGTCGGGCGGGCTGTGGGTTGTCGCACGGCGGTTCCTGACCTTTGGTGGCAGCGCTATGAAAAGGACATCCCGATGAAAGACGCATCCCACGCCGATCAAGCCCTGTCCTGTCGCGGTGTTGAGAAATCACTGGGCGGCAAGCGCGTCCTGCAAGCGCTTGACCTTGATGTGCACCCGGCAGAGGTTGTCTCGCTTTTAGGAGCAAGCGGGTCGGGAAAGACCACGCTGTTGCGCATCATCGCCGGGCTGATGATGCCGGATGCCGGGCGTATCGCGCTGATGGGGGCAGAGGTGTGGTCACCCTCGCTTGCGGTTCCACCCGAACGGCGGCGGATCGGGATGGTGTTTCAGGACTACGCGCTTTGGCCACATATGACGGTGGAGGGCAACCTCGCCTTCGGCCTTCGGGCGCAGCGCCTGCCAGCACCCGAGGTCAAGGCCCGGATCGACCACGCCATCGAAGTTGCCCGCCTTGGTCCACAGCGTGACCGGCTGCCCGCCGCCCTGTCGGGTGGCCAGCAACAGCGCGTCGCCATCGCCCGCTGTCTGGCCGCGCGACCGCAACTGATGCTGTTTGACGAACCGCTGTCCAACCTTGACGCCGCCCTGCGCGAGGATTTGCGGACCGAGATGATGGACCTTGTGCGCCGCGAAGGGATCACGGTGGTCTATGTCACCCATGATCAGGCCGAGGCAATGGCGGTATCGGACCGGATCGCCGTGATGCGAGAGGGGCAGATTGCCCAGCTTGACACGCCGCAACGGCTTTACGACACCCCGGCCACGCCCTTCGTCGCCAGTTTCATCGGCGGCTTCACCCTACTGCCTGGCGTTGCCGGGCCGCAGGGTTTTCATCCTGACGGGGCTGTCCCGATGGGTCTGACCTGCGACGCTTCGGGTCCCTTTGTGCTGGTCATTCGCCCGGAAGATGCGCGCCCGGCTGCCCTTCATCCCGGCACATGCCTGTCGGGCACCGTGCGCGCCTGCGCCTATCAGGGCCGATGCTGGCGCATTTCCATTCAGGTCGGCGCTTATGTGCTGCGACTTGACTGGCACGAACCGGTTGATCCGGGCAAAGACCTAAGCTTTTCCCTGCCACCGGAACGCTGCACCCTCATCGCGGCGTGACCCCAAATCCCCAGTTTTCAGAAAAGGCCCCTCCGGAATGTCCACTTTCGCAGCCGTTGCGCCCACCGTCACCGCCGCTTTCCTCGGCTCGCTGGTCGAGGTTGTCGAGGCCTTTACCATCGTGCTGGCCGTCGGCATCACCCGGGGTTGGCGCCCGGCCTTGTCCGGCGCTGCCTTGGCCCTGGCGCTGCTGGTGGTTCTGGTGCTGATTTTCGGGCCCCTTTTTGCCCTGATCCCGCTGCACCTGATGCAATTCGTGGTGGGTCTGTTGCTGATCCTGTTTGGCATGCGCTGGCTGCGCAAGGCGATCCTGCGCGCCTCGGGCTATATCAAGCTGCATGACGAAGCTGCGGAGTTTGCCAAGGAAACCAACGCGCTGAAACGCCAAAGCGCAGAGCGGCGGGCCGACTATCTGGCCGGGGCGGCGGCGTTCAAGGCGGTCCTGCTGGAAGGGGTGGAGGTGGTGTTCATCGTCATCGCGGTCGGTACAGCCCGTGGGTTGACAGCCTATGCCGGGGCGGGCGCATTGGCCGCAGTTTTGCTGGTGGCCATCATCGGCGTATTTGTGCACAAACCTCTGGCACAGGTGCCTGAAAACGCACTGAAATTTGCAGTCGGTCTGATGCTGACGGCCTTTGGTATTTTCTGGACCGGCGAAGGACTGGGTGCGGATTGGCCGGGGGCAGACCTGGCGCTTCTGGGGTTGCTGGCGGTGCTTGGCGGGTTCTCCGCGCTGGCGGTCTCCCTGCTGCGCACCAAACGGGCGGAGGTCGCACAATGAAGCTCGTACACTCCATCTGGACCGAATTGGTCGGCCTTTTCGTGGACGACGGCAATCTGGCCGTTCACATTCTGATCCTCGTTCTGGCGGTCGCGGCGCTGGTCAAGGGTGCAAGTCTTGCCCCATTGATCGGAGCCGGACTGCTGCTTGTCGGCTGTCTGGTGATCCTTGGGTTGAGCCTGCTGCGGCAAAGCAACGCCAAACGGTGATAGGTTGCCAATAGCAAGCCATTTCCTAGCAGGCACTCGGGAAAGTTGCGATTTGCGCAGCTGAACGAAGTGGCTGACGCCGGAGTTTCTCGCCAGTCAGGTTCGTCGGCCGGTTCGTATTTCCGCAAAACCGAAAAACCAGCGCTGGTCGTGGAACCTTGACCTCAGCCCACGGCCTTTTCGTCAAAGTCGATTTCCGAACGCAGGATCATCGCCTGCGCGCCAAGACTTTCGACAACCAGCGACATGTCGCGATGGGTGGCACCCTCGCTCCATTTCGGCGAGGCTCCTTCGGGGCACGGGCCATTGTCCGGCACATAGGGTTCCAGCGCCTTGATGGCGTCATTCACTGCGGAATTGGCTGCCGCGAAAAAACCCATCAGCGCGGCCTTGGTTTGCTTGACCAGCGGATCGACCGGTTCGTCGTCATCCTCGTCGAACAGACTCAGATCACTGTCATCGGGGGCAAGGGCAAGCGCTTCGTTCAGCGTCTTGGTCAATTCATCGCGCCGGCTGGCATAGCCCTTGCCTTTCCACAAGGCGTCGATCGCGGCGAGGGCGTCGTCAATGCCAGTGGTCCGCAGCGATGTTTCGGATAGCGGTGGAACGGCTTTGGTCGCCGCTGCGGCCTTGAACTTGATCCAGTTTTCCAGCTCCAGCTTGGGGATCGCCGGATGCCAATCCTTGACCACCGGAATCCGCCGCAGGACCACCGGATCATCGCTGTAAACGCTCATGAAATAGCTTACGACGCGCTGACAGACATCGCTTTCGTCCGAAAGCAACTCTGGCGTCAGGCCGCAGTTGCGGGCAACCTCGGCAGCCAACGGATCGGAATCCTTCACAATTCCGTAGGCAATCACGCATTTGGACAGCGTGGAGTTCCAGCTCATCGCCTTGCGGGCCAGCTTGCGGTCGCCCTGACCTTCCGCCGACCGCGCCTTTTTATAAAGCTGCCAGCCCTTGGCGATCTCGACCTCTTTCTGCATTTTATAGCCAAAATCGCTCAGCGCGCGGGCCATGGTGTTGCCGACCGAAACGGCGGTCGCAGCGCCGGTGATATCGCCCAGTTTCAGGCTTTCGGCCGTGACGCCGATCAGGCTGAAGACGAAGTTCACCGCTTTCTGACTGACCTGAATCTGCGCGTTGGCCAACCGGCTGTTGATGGCCGGGCCGTAGACGGAGTCATTTCCATAGGTCAGCGCCATGTTCTTTTGCCAAAGGTTCAGCTCTATGGATTTCTTGACCAGCCAAGCCACATCCGACACCAACTGCCGGATGGCAACGGCCAGGCCAACGCCGGGCATGAACGCCGCGATCAGGCCAACGCCACCCGCCGTGATCGCATCAAGTGCTGCCCATTTCGCCTTGCAAGCCTCGGACTCCGCGATCAGCGTGTCCATGGCGGCTTTGGCCTCGGTGTTCTTCGAAGTGGCCTGCACGGTTGCGGTGGCTGCGGTGGCCAGGCTGATCAACTTGTTGATTTCGGCCTGCTTGACCGAGGATTCGTCCAGAATGCTGTCAAGCAGCGCCTGCTTCTTTCTGGGATCCTTGCTGATTTCCTCGGTCAGGGACTTCAATTCCGCCTTGGTCTTGGCGGTGTTGCGGGCATTGGCTTCGGCGGCAATCTTGCGGGCAAGCTCCTCCTCCGAGGGTCGTTCCGTGGGCAGAGCGTCCAGCATCTTGTTCAAAGGCTGCATGCCCTTGGCCAGATCCTGCATGGCCGCAACCTCGCCCTTCTCGCGCTGCGCCTTTTCGCCGGAGGTTTCCTGGAAAGGGTTGTTTTCGGTGTTGCTGGATGGCACGTCCACCCGCGCCTTGTCGGACGCGATCTGATAAGTGCCCAGCATCACTTCGCCCACGACCGAAAGCCCGCAGGCCGCGACGAGGCCGCCCCAATTCGGCTCACGACCCTCGGCCTTGGCCTTGGCAAGAACCCGGCCAATTTCAACGATATTCGCCGCCCCCGCGATTGCGCCCGATACGAAAGCGCCGGTCTTGCCCCACTGGCCGTCGGTACCCTGCTGCGTGACAACCCCGTCACTATTTTTCAGCGTGGGCTGGTCAAATGCGGCAAAAGAACTGCCGACCCCGTCGCCCAAAGCCAGCACCATGGCCTTGATGAACCTGTCACGCTCGTTCTCCGGGGCATCCAGCGCCTCTTTCAGCCTGAAAATAATCTTTGACCCCGCCAGCCCGTAGGCCACCAGCGACTGCACGGTCTTGGTCATCCCGGCGGCGCTGTCCTTGTCTGATTGGCTCGCGTTCTTATCTTGCCCTACAGCGGTGCCATAAACTCCCATCGCGGCAATGGCCGATTTGGCAATGGCGTCGGCTGCGGATTCAGCAATCTTCCAGCCCTTGGTTTCACTTTCCTTGTCAAGCGATTTGCTGGCCACGTCAAATGCGCCGGAAAAGAACGCCGCCGCAACCGTAACCGTCCCCTGTTCAAACAGCGCTTGGGCAGAGGATTGCTTCATATCTTTCAGGGCCAAAAGGCGTTCATGCTGCTGGCTGTCCACCGGAAACGGCGTCGTGTTATTTTGCGCCGTCAGGGATACAAGTTCCCGCTTGTCGGCATTGCTCATCGCGGAGCCGTCAAATTCCACGATCTTGATCGAAGCAGAGGCCATTGATCCGGCCATCTGCACAAAATCTCCGGCAATCCGTAAAACGCGCTGCGCCTTTTCGTGTTTCGAAGCCTTTTTGGAATACTCCTTCAACCGCTCTTCATAAACCTCGGCGGCACCAGAAAACACCTGCGCTTCCTGACTATACTTATCTGCGACCGCATTGGACGGAAGAATATCCGCCTTCACCAAAGGCGACCAAAGCTCGCGTTCAATGTCGCGAGCGGTAAACAGCGGCTTGCCCGAAGCATCCAGAGCCCGCTCCATTTCGGTTTGCAATTGCACCAGACGGGCGTGCATTTCCAACGCCTTCTTCGCCTTGGCGGGATCAACCTGATAGCCGCCAACCAAATCGTGCTTGGTATCAACTTCGGTGTCACGGATCATCCGGTCCTTTTTATCCTTTGCCCCGGATTTGCCCTTGCTGTCGCGCACCTTGCCGTTTTCGTCCGGTTCGGCATTGGCCTCGCTCCAGTTCATTGAACGGACCTTGGTTTTGGTATCTCCCCAAAAGTGCGATTTTTCTTCTGTGGTCCATGTCACCTGAAACGCTTGCGCTTCTTTCAATTCGTCGCTGAAGCCGCCAAGCCGGTTGAGGATATCCGTCAGCACCTCCTCGCGTTTTTCCTGCCGTGCCTCATCGGATTTGAATGCTTTCAGCAGGTCCGGGGCCCGACCATTGACGATCCCGCCCAGCGGCGCCGCGACGGCCTTGATCCACTTCGTCTGATCTTCAGTGAAATCTGCCATCGTAGTCTCCTAAAAAAGAAAGGGTCAGGACTTGAGCGCAGTCAAGAGTTTTACTTGCAATCGACCAAGCGCATCAAGCGCCGTGTCCAAACTTGTGTCAGAGGCAAAGGTTTGCTGACGGAAATGCTTGATCGCCGCACTGGAATCAATCTGACCGATGATCATCCTGACGGCGGCCAATGCCTTTTCGCGGATTTCACGGCTTTCAGACGTCAGCGTCAGCTTCGTTGCCAGTTCTTTGGTCTGCTTTTCCAAATCTTTGACTGCGGCATCTGGTATTGCACTGTCGACCAGGTTCAAATATCCGGTCAGGCCGTTGAGGTCATATTTGGTGCCCGCATCCGGATCCACTGAGATCACTTTGTCACCAAAATTCCGGACAAGATCGCGGAAAGTCGCAATCTCGTCGATACAAAGTTTTGCGGCGGTATCAACTGGCATAGCCTTGAACCCTTCAAGGTTTTTCGCGCGTTCTTCCAGTTCCTTCGATATCTGGTCAAGTCGCACAAGCTCTTTCATTGCGGCCACATAGTCAGGCTGCGACTTTTGTTGAGCTACGAGTGATTCAAGCTCCAGAATGGCAACATCCACATCAGAAGGGTCAAGCTTGAGTGATGAGAATGACTTCTTGACCCCTTCAAGCCGCTTTTCTACTTTCGGGCGATCTTCCTCGAAGGCCTTCTTTTGTTTGACTTCTTCGTCGTGACCCTTCTGACCCTTCACCGCGTCAGCCCGCACAATCCTCCAGTCCGCGGTTTCCTCGTCCGTCATCCCGTCCCGACCACCTTTCAGTCGCTTTTCGACGATGACCCGCATCTTCTCCAACTCAACTTTTATCAAGTCGACCTTGATCAAGGCGTCCGTCAGATTATCCATATCGTGCTTGTCGGCCAGACCATTGGCTTCGGATAAATCCTTGGTCAGTTGACCATAATAGCCGGTGACCGATTGACCCAAAAAGTCGTACTTCGCTTTGGAATACTGCTTGCCGAGCGATTCGAGACCCTTTCCCAATGCCACGACTTTTTTGTCATATTCCTTCCGCTTGACCTTCAGCACCTTCGCGTCAACCAGTATCCCGTCGGCTTTTTCCTTCAATTCCTTCAGCTTGGCCTCATTGGTGTCGGGCGCTTGCTTTTTGTAATCCTTGTCAAAAGCGTCAGTGGCGATCTTTAATTCAGAGCGGCGGTCCAACAAATAGGGACGATAACGCTTTTCCAACTTGTTGAAATCGCTGCGAATATCCTTGATGCCGTCAATCATGACCTGATAACTGTCCGAATTTCCATTAATTTCGGTCTGGAACGTTTCCAGGTCTGCAAGAAAACTTCCGGCGCGCTCCATCGCTCCAACCGAATTGCTTTGCATCAAAAGGCCGGCCATTTTCAACCGCATGTTAATCTCGTCAAGCGCTTCGCGGGGAATGTCAGAGTCTTTCTTGATATCCTTGGATTGTTGCGACTTGGCGTCTTTTTGGGTTTTCCTTTCGCCGTCGGACGAATGCTTATACATCGTTTCGACATTCTGTTTGATCTTGTCGAGTTGCTCGTTAAGCGCCTTGGGATCGATGTTAACGTCACGCAACGCCGCTTCGCGCGCCAGCCCGAGTGTTGTTTCAATCACTTCCTGACGGCGTTGAGCGCGTTTCGTTTCAACCGCGACATCGACCGATTGATGACGCGTTGTCCAATCCAGTTCAAAACCCAATGCCCGATCATCTTCGCCGAAATGCCGCAGTTCGGCGATTGACTTGCCCATCGCCGCAACAGCGGCTTTGAACGCGAGCAGCCCTGCAACCGCCGTTTGGCATTGCTCTGCAAATTCCTGACTCGGCTTGATCAACTCCGCCAACGTCAAGCCAAGCGAAAGCCCCGCCTTGCCACCTTCGAATTTGCGGATCAGAGTATTCAGATTGACTTCAAGGTTGTCTGCGGCTGTTATGAGGCCGGCACTGCGGATTGCTGCGATGCTGCTGCGTGCGGTGGAAACCGGCCCGACAATTTCCGGGTTGCGCTCGGCGCTTTGTTTGACCAAAATCACGCCTTTGCGCGCCTTTTGCAGGTCGTCCAGCAGGTTTGCTGTTTCCTCCAGGCCCGCCATGGCCTCATCTACCTCGGCCCGCTCCGCCAAGGCATCGCATTTAAGAATTGCTGTTCCAAGCAGAGTATATTCTGGCTTGCTGATGCCGTTATAGCGCTTGGTTTCCGCAAGATTCGGATCGCGCAGGGTGAACTGCGTATCGCGCGCCGCGTCCATCATCTCGATAACTTCGGCGCGGCGCCTTTCGTAGTCCGTGAGTATAAAATCGCCCGATTGAAGTGTCGCAGGCCCAGACAGTTCGATTTCGTCCATGTCCTCGTGAAGCTCTTTGATCTGGCCTTTAATATCGTCATCCAGATCTTGCATCTGCTCCAGAAGTCGTGCGCGTTTCACATGCAGTTCAACCGCTATGCCGTGTTGTGCACTAAGCTCCTTGTGCTTTTTCCGGGCAATCTTCAGGTCATTTTCGAGCCTGAATTTTTCCAGATCACGGTGTTCGTCGCGGACCTTGCGCACGAGGTCAATCAGCACCGCGTCAATCTCGCCCAATTCCTTTGCAAGGCGCTTCTCTTCCGCCTTTGCCTCTTCGGACAATGCGCCGATCTCTTTTTCTGCCGAGCGGGTGGTGCCCTTTTCACCTTTAGGGACCGGGATGGTCTGCCAGCCTTTGAGCTTGTTGTATTTGGCGATCCAGGTTTCGAAATCCTTGGGCATCTTGGCCTTCTCCTCGGCTCAGCGGCAACTTCTTCAGGCGGTCATCTTGGCGCGCATCTGGGCAATCGCCCGGTTCAGCGGCGTGCGGATCGCAACCGGGATATCCCAGGCGTTATCCTCAAGCAGCGTCACAAGTTCGGATTTTTCCAGATGCGTTTCCAGATCGGCCAGCGCCGCAAGCAAAGGCGCTATCTGACCCGGACGGTCACCCGGTGCCGCAGAGTTGTAGCCCAACATGGCCTTGGTGACTTTGACCTGATGACCATCGGTCAAATCCTGCATGCCGAACTGGGCGATCCTTTGCAGGTTCGGGTCGTCATCCTTTTCCAGTTCCGCCTGAAGCGCCGAAATCGCCGAATCCGCGGCCGTGCGGCCCAGAAGCCAGATGTCGGCAAGGCCCAACTCTGCGAAATCAACCGCGTCAAAAAGGGCTGTCGTCTCATCCGGTTCGGGGAATTCGGCATCCAGATAGTTTTCAAGAAACTCTTGCTGGACGGCAGTCAGATCACCTTTCGGCATACACTGGTCTCCCGTTAACGGCTTCAGATGGTGACGCCTGATGCTAGCCGAAACGGCGTTCATTTGCGAGCAGTTTTGCCTTTATTTTGTAACAGGAGCTTGGGTCTGTTGTGACGTTTCACCGCGCAATTCCGGTCTGATGCGCCGGGCAGGGCCGACACTGCTACGGCAGATCACAAAGCGGGATCGTGCGTCAGAAGTGAAAAACCAGGATTGCGCCAAGTCTTTGCCAAATCCACCACATCCCCGCCAGTCCGGTCAGGGCGCTGCCAAGCCGCAACACCAATCGTCCTGCACCAAAGTAATACAGCAGGGGCATTGCCACCAACACCAATGCAACTTGCGCGGCCTCGATGCCGAGGTTGAAGCCGACAAGCGCCGCCACGAACCCCCAGCCGTCCAGATCAAGCGATCCCAGTGCCGCCGCAAAACCGCAGCCGTGGATGATACCAAAGGCCGCCGCCATAGCGGCACGTGGAGCGGGGATGAAGGGCCGGATATTGTCGATGGCGGTGATGATGATGGTCAGCGCGATCAAAGCCTCTATCAAACCGGTTGGCGGGCGCAGCAGGTTGGACAGGACGGCGGTCAGCGTCAGGGCGTGGGCGATCGTAAATCCGGTCACGGCGGCCAACACGCCGAGAAATGCCTCCCGGCCCTTGCCGGGGTTGCAGATGGCGGGCAGGATCAGGACCAAAAGGAAGGCCATATGATCCAGCCCGCCTAAAAGATGCTCGATCCCCGCCAGAAAATAGGTGGCGAAGGACGCCAGATAACCGCCGGACGCTCCGGTGATGGTGACGGTCGGGCTGGCCGCACTCAGCAATGTGGTGGTGGTGGCACCCCTGACTTGCGCGCTCAGAAACATCCGGTGGTCGGGATCAATTTCCGTGAACAGCCGCGACGTGGCCAACAGCGGCTTGTCGGCATCCGGGCAGGTGCCCGCAAAATAGACGTCAAGATAGGCGATGCCGCCACCGTCCGACACATCGGCCCGGGTGCGGGCAAGGCTGCAAGGACCACCGCCGTCCAACGAAAAACCAGCAAGCAGGTAGTCGGAAATCGTGTCAAGGCGGCGCTGCACCTCGGCCCAGGTGATCGCGCCGTCAAGATCCTCGTCGATCCAGACCGCAACCTCGATGTCACGAAAGGCAACCCGGATCCGCAGGTTGACTTGGGCGCCGTCGCGGTCAAGCTTGACGTAAGAGCGGGTGGTTTCATGGGCTTGCGCCAAACCGGTCACAAGGCACAGGGCCAACAGAAGGGACGCCAGCCAGCGGATCACGGCGCTGCCGTCTTGACGGCATCGGGGATCACAAGGGCTGCGGCAGTCACCTTTTGCGCTTGCATCCAGTCCACCACAGGCCGTGCGGCAGCGGGTTGGCCTGCGGACACGGCGGCGTCGATCAGCAGTTTGGCGTCCTCAAATTCATGTTGCAGGGCCCAGTTCACTTGCGCACGCGACAGGGCCATTGCGGGATCGTGGGCGATTTCAAGGAAATAGCGCGCTTCTTCACGGGCGTGCGCGCTGAGGCCAAGGTCCAGATTTAGCTGCACCCGTTTCGCCAGTTCGGCGCGGTCGGCGTCATCTTTGCCACCCGACGCCATCGCTGCCAGAACGCGGCGGATCAGCACGCCGTCCGTGGGTGGTGCTTGGGCAAGCAGGGCGGGCACTTGCGTTGCCATGCCATCGTGCAACAGAAGATCGGCGAGGATCAACCGTTCGCGGATCGCTTTGGGATCAATCGCCAGCACTTGGGTGAAATAGTCGCGGGCGTGGGCGCTATCGCCCGTGGTTTCAGCAATCTCGCCCAAGAGGCCAAGCGCCCAGGTTTTCAGGGCGGGGTCAAGCAGCTCCGGGTGGTCGGCCATCAGGGTCAGTCGTTGAGCCAGCGCCGGGGCCTGATCGGTCAGCAACAAGGCAGTCGCCTGACACAGGAAGGCCACGCCACGCAGACCATTGATCTGGCGGCAGTCCTGTTTCGCCAAGTCGTAATAACCCAAAACGGTCTGGATCGTGGCGCGGCTCAGCCGTGCGTTCACGTAGCCGGGGTCCAGTTGCAGCGCCTGATCCAGCAGTTTCAGCGCGCCGTGGAAGTCATGTTGATACTGACGGGCGGTGGCGGCAAGGTACAGCGTCTCTGCGTCAGGATTGACAAGGAACGGGCGCAGAATGCCCAAAGCCGCACCCACCATGCGCGAATCGCCAGCATCGCGGCCCTCGTTGATCGTGGCGCGGGCGGCGTTTTTGGCGGCCAAAAGGTCGGCGGGATCGGCGCGTGTCGCTTTCAACAGACTGCGCAACGCCTCGGAATAGGCCTGACCTGCGGTCTGCACACGGGCCACCACCGTATCCGGGGCGATGGTTTCGCCGCGCAGAAGGGCGTCTTTGGCGGGGTTCCAAATCACGCCCGCCACGACCAATGCCACCGCAATCCCCAACACAGCCAGAAAGCCCAGTCGTGTCGATCTGCCCCCCGGTGACGGGTTGATGTGCGGCACACTGGTCAATACACACCCCCGATTTCAACCTTGGATGCGGATGCAGGTTTGTGTGGAGCCGGTTTGGGCCGGATTGCGGTCAACGGGGCCTGCGGTCTGGCGAGCGGCGGCAAGATGGCCCTGGTATCAGCCGAGATGGCGTTCAGTTTCTGCACCCGGTCGCCCGTTACAACGGCCGTATCGCTGCGGCCGCGCAGAATCGTCGGGCGCAGAAAGACAAACAGCGTCTGGGTCCGCCCGCTTGAGTTCTTGGAGTGGAACAGCGGTCCGATCAACGGCAACCGCGACAGGCCCGGCACCCGCGAATTCAGCTGTTGGCGGTCATCGGTGATCAAACCGCCCAAGACGATGGTGCCGCCGTTGTCGGCCAGAACCGTGGTCTTTATGCTCCGCCGGTTGGTGATCAGGTCGGCAGCCCCCGCAATCGTCGAGGTTGCCAGCGACGACACCTCCTGACTGATTTCAAGCTGGACCACGTCGCCGGAATTGACCCGTGGCACGACGCGCATGGTCAGACCGACATCTTTACGTTCGATGGTGGTGAACGGCGTCGTCGTGTTTCCGTCGGTCGAAAAGGATCCGGTGCGGAACGGGACGTTCTGACCGACGATGATTTCGGCAGGCTGATTGTCCAGTGTGGTGATGCTGGGGGTGGACAGAAGGTTGGCCTTGGTTGATTGCGAAAGCGCCTGGATCAGAATGCCAAAGTCATTGCCACCTGACAGGCCAAGGCTCAGCCCTTCGTTGCTGACTTTACCGGCAGCGGGCGCGCCCAAAAGGGTCAGGATGTTCTTCAAAGTCTGCCCCCCGGCCGAGAAAGAGCTTGCAGCAAACCCGCCCGCCGGAGTGGCACCGCCGAGGCCAAGCTGCACACCCAAAGCTTCCGAAACATCGCCGGAGACTTCGACGATGGCGGCCTCGATCAGAACTTGCGGGCGGCGGGTGTCCAGCTGGTTGATCAGTCCGGCAATGTCGGCCTGCGCGCCAGCCGGGGCCCGCACCACGATGGCGTTGGTTTCCAGCGCCGCCTGAATGGTGATGTTGCCAGCGGCAGCAGGCGCAGCGGCGGCGATGGGCGGCGCTACAGCGGTGGTGGTGGCGACTTTGCTGGCGTTGCTGTCTTGCAAGGAAGCGGCCACCGGGTTGGTCACTTCGGTCGTCTGACCGCCAACCAGCCCACGCAACACCTCGGTCAGCGCCGCCGCATCGGCGAATTTCAGGCGGTAAACCCGCGTCACCGGATCGGCATTAGCGGCAACCCGCGCCGGCACATCCATTTCGGTCACAAGGTTGCTGACCATCCTGAAGGTCGCCTCATCAGAGGTCAGCAGCAACAGGTTGGAGCCGGCCTCCACTCCGACATGCGGGCCGCTGGCCCCTGCGGGCGTGCCCAGCACATTGGCAATCGCAGCCCCCACCTCAATTGCGTCGGCATGTGCGAGGTGGATCGTATAGGTCTTCATCTGGTTGCCCATGTCCAGGTTGCGGGCAATTGCCTCGATCCGTCTGACGTTGTCGGCGGTATCGGTGATGACCAAGGTGTTGGTGTCCACAACCGCCTCGATATAGCCAAAGCTGGCAACCAACGGGCGCAGTGCGGCCACGGCCGTCTCGGCGGGGAAGTTTTTCAGCACGATCAGGCGGGTGATCACATCCAGCTTGCCGGGCGGTGTTTGCCCCGGATCGCCGGTGATCGTGCCGCCGCCCTCACGGATCGAGGCGAGCGGGACCACGCGCCAGATCGTCCCAGACGGCATGGCGGCAAAGCCCTGACCGCCAAGGACGGACTGGTACAATTCCCACACCCCGTCCTTGTCAAGCGTTTGCGCTGAAATAACAGTCACAGCCCCGCTGACCGTGGGGTCAAGCACCAGCGTCCGCCCGGTGATCTGCGACACCTGTTCCGACAGCGCCTTGATGTCCGCGTCGCGCAGGTTGATCGTGTAGGTCTGCGGCACCTCCAAGGGTGCGGCGTCTTGGGCGAAGGCAGCACCGGACCAGAGCAGAACGGCCATGACCAATCCGAACAGACGCAGGAGGTTCATCATTGCAACGGCACGGACAGTGAAATCGATTGTCCAGCACGCTGAACGACGATTTCAGCCTGACCCGAGCCAGCAACCTCATCGAGGACGGCACGGTCAGCCAAAAGGGCACCAACCTTGTGGCCATTCAAACCGGTGACCAGATCGCCGGGCTCCAGCCCGACTTGCAGGATCGCATCCGGAGTGCGGTCACTGATCTTGTAGCCCTCGCCCGTCGCGGTGATACCGTACCGATCCAGCACCGCCTGCGGATTGCGCTGAAGCTGATCGCGCAACGCCGTTATGGTCCCGGCGAGATCGTCTGGCGCCGTTTGTGCCGATGGGATCAGGTTTTGCAATTTGGTCGAACCGGTTGGGGCTGCTGCGGCAGTGTTCAACGCCGCAGGTCCGGTCGGGAAGTCCAGCCGTTGCGTTTCGCCGCTAATATCCAGAATGACGTGGTCGTTAGCAATACCCTTCAGGATTTGACCCGGAGCAACGGTGTCGCCGATGGCATAGCTTTCGCTTTGGCCCTCGCCTCCGGCAATGATGGCGCGAGAGCCAGACGGATTCGGGCTGGCGGAAATGCCTTGTAGCGTCAAAACGGACTTTGCGCCCGCCTTTGGCGCGTCGGTGGCGGGTGTTTGAACAACGGCACGTCCGAAGGGCGCAAATTCCAGAATGGGCGAAAGATCGGCACGCAATGCCACCAGCGCGGTTTTTGACGCGTCACGGGCGGCGGCAGTCCAGACCTGATCGGCGGCGGACAATCGCGACACGATAGGCAAAGCTGCAACGGCGACCGAAACGGCACTGCCAAGAGCCACAAGCAGCAACACGCCAGCGGGAAGGCGCAAAATCATGGTGCCACCTGCGCCACTGGCTGCGGCTTTGCCACAAAACCGATCAGACGGCCAAACGGTTGGTGTGTGCCGGTTTCGCTGGCCGTCAGGGTAACTTGCGTCAGGTCCGGATCCTGTGTGGGCGTTTGCGCTTCGGTCACATCAAACGAAATGCCCAGCATTTTTGCACTCGTCTGCGCGGGCGGCAACCCAAGCGAAAGGGCTGCAAGGTGGTTTTCGGTCACCCAACCTGCCGCCGCTCTGGTCTCTAATCCGCCGATCCGGGCGATATGGGCCTCGGTTGCTGACAACAGGGCAACCGACGTCACCGCCAGTACGACCAGCGCCACCAGCGACTCGATCAGGGTGAAACCGGCTTGCGGCTGGCGCGTCATGGTGCCGCCTGCCCATCTGCGCCCTGCGCAACCACTTCGGCGGAAAGCCCGTTGAAATCCACCAGCCACTTGGCCCCACTGCCGCGCAACTCAAACCGGGCCGGCAGCGCAATGCCGCCCGGCGCAATCATCAACGGGCCATCCTGCCCGCCGCTTCGGCCCAAACTAAGTCCCGCGCCAAGGTCGTGCTGCCCATGGCCATCTGCTGTTTGCCAACCCAGACCCGGCTTGAAGTTTTCAACACGGTAACCGCTTTGCGACCAGATCAGCGCACTCGGATTGCCAGAGTACAGGGCTGCTTCACCGGCTTGGGTCAGAACCTCGGCAAACTGTCCGGCCTCGGCTTTGGGATCGGCGCCGCCGATGCTGGAAAACTGCAAGGTCAGCACACCCGCCGCGATGCTGATGATCGACAAGACCACCAGCATTTCAATCAGGGTCACACCGGCCTCTGCCTGTCTGACCACGATCAGCCGCCCTTCTTGACTGTGCTGATGTCGGCGTTCACCCCATCACCCCCCGCCACACCATCAGCCCCAAGCGAGGTCAGCGCATAGGCCGCACCATCCGCAGGCGATTGATAGATATAGGGATTGCTCCATGGGTCGGTCGGGAGATTGGGCAAATAGCCGCCTTTGGCCCAAGTGTCTGGCACCGGCGTTTCGGTCGGCTTTTCAATCAGCGCCTTCAACCCTTGTTGCGTTGTAGGGTAGCTGCGGGCGTCAAGCCGGTACATTTCCAGACTGGCGGCGATCGTGCGGATGTCGGATTTGACCACGGCGACGCGCGCTTCGTCCGGGCGGCCAATGACGTTCGGCACGATCAGGGCTGCCACGATCCCGATGATGACCAGAACCACCATCATCTCTATCAGGGTGACGCCACTTTCCCCATTGCGACGTGGCCGGGTTTGCGATTTTAAACTGCGTTTGAGCGTTCTCATACCAACATCCCCGCTTGCCCGCCCTGATGTGACCACAGGCGAACTATTGTTCGTTGTTATAGATACGCAGCGAAACTTCAAAAGGTTTCAGATCGTATATCAAATAGTTCAATCCGGTGAGGCCACGTGACGCAGGTTCCGACACAGCCACCTATTCCTGCATCAGGGGCACCGCCGCCTCCGCCGGGGGTCGATTGGCTGCGGTCCGAAGCGGTACTTTTGCTGCGCGCCGCCCTGCCGCCGATGTCGTCCGGACAACGCCGGGCCGCTGTGGCCTATGCCGTTGAAGACCGCATTGCTCAGCCGATTGACAGCGTGAACGTTGTTCTGGGTCCGATGCTGGAGGGGGAGCATCTGGTTGTCGTGGCCGCTCGCGATGACATCGCAGCCAGCCGCGCCGAACGGCCCGCCTCACGGGCGCGGCTGGTGCCCGATGTGCTGGCCCTGCCACGCCCGTTGCAAGGCTGGGCGGTCTGGGTCGGCGGCACGCGTAGCCTGGTACGCTTGGCCGATGGCACCGGCTTTGCAGCGGCGCTGACCGCATTGCCTTTGATCTGGGTTCATGCGGGCAAGCCTGACGTGGCCTTGTGTGCGGGTACTTTGCCGGAAGAGATTTCCGTCACCTCTCACCTGCCTTTGCCAGCATTTGATACCGCTTTTGCCCGGCTGGACCTGTCTGCCGGGGCAGAGGTGAGTGGTCTGTTGCGCCTTCCCCGAGGTGTGCTGGCTTTGGCTGCGGTTCTTGTTATGGCAGCCGGCCTGCATCTGGGGTTGATCTGGGCTGATCTGACGACGGAGCGGCACGTTCTGACCCAGCGGCGGGCCGATCTGCGCATGGCACTGTCCACTCTGGGCCAATCCGACAGCGGCGATCTGGACGCCGATCTTTTGGCGGCAATGACGGCAGGCCAACCCAAGGCGCAAGCTGGATTTCTGCCGCTGATGGCCGCAAGCTCTGCCGCTTTGTCCGGTGTACCGGGCCTGAGCGTTCAGGCGCTGACGTGGGGAGACGGCACTTTGCGGCTTGATCTGCAAGCGGCAGATCTCAGCGGGTTGCAGACCGCCGAGGCGGCGCTGACCACAGCCGGGATCGCGGTTCAGGTCGGCTCCGCAACCAGCAGTGACGGCGCTGCCAGGGTTACGATGGGATTGAAGGGGGGGCAAAAGTGATCCGCCCGCGCCTTGCCCTGACACCGGTGACCGATTGGCTGGCCACCCGGCCCTTGCGCGAACAGGGGCTGCTGTTGACGGGGTCGACGCTGATCGCCGTCTATCTGGCGGTGACCTTGCTATGGCAGCCGATCTTGGCCCAACGCGCCAGAACCGTGGCACAAATCAGCCAATACGAACATGCGTTAAACGCCCTGTCCAGCATGCCACCGGTTGCAGCCAAAACCAAGGACCCTCGCCCTCTGGCTCGATTACTGACCGAAACTGCCCCGGATTTCGGCCTGTCCATCCGCCGGATCGACGCCACCGATACTGGTGCAGACCTGACGCTGAACGACGCGACCTTTGATGGGGTCATCCTGTGGCTGGATGCGTTGGAGGGTACTTATGGCCTGACCATCACCGGCCTGCAGGTCACGCGCCTGCCACGGGCCGGTCAGGTCGCGGCAACCCTGACGCTGAAGGTGGCACCATGACGCGGCCACGGCTGCTGCCCTATGCCTTTGCCCGGGCGCAGGGCGTTGTGCTGCACCATGCGCCCGGACCGGTCTGTGCCCTGCGCCCGTCCGCCCCGCTGTCAGCCCTTGCCGAGGTGCGCCGCATCGCCGGGCCTGATCTGACCTATCAAGCGCTGGACGAGGCGGGATTTGAGGCGCTTTTGGCGCAGATCTATCGCGACACTGCCGCCGATGCGTCGGATGCCGCCGGGGCTGATGGCGGGCTTGCCAGCCTTGCCGACAGCGTCGCCGTTGTCGATGACCTGCTGGACCAAAGCGAAGATGCCCCGGTTGTGCGCCTGATCAATGCTTTGTTGCTGGAGGCGATCAAGGAAAACGCCTCTGACATCCACATCGAAACGCAGGAGCGCCGGTTGGTGGTGCGCTTTCGCATCGACGGAATCTTGCGCGAAATGGTTGAACCGCGCCGCGCCTTGGCCCCCCTGTTGGTCAGCCGCATCAAGGTGATGGCGCGTCTGGACATTGCCGAAAAGCGTCTGCCGCAGGATGGCCGGGTGTCCTTGCGCGTCGGCGGGCACGAGGTTGATGTGCGCGTCTCAACCATCCCAAGCCAATACGGAGAGCGGGTGGTGATGCGCCTTCTGGACCGCAACGCCACCCGCCTTGGCCTTGAACGGCTGGATATGAGCCCGCGCGACGCCGAAGTGTTCAGCCGTCTTCTGGCCCGGCCGGACGGTATGCTGCTGGTCACCGGCCCGACCGGTTCGGGCAAGACCACGACACTTTATGCCGCCCTTGACCGCCTGAACGATCGCAGCCGCAACATCATGACGGTTGAAGATCCGATCGAATACTCGCTGGACGGGATCGGCCAGATGCAGGTCAACCCGCGCACCGACCTGACGTTTGCGCGAGGCCTCAGGGCCATTTTGCGGCAAGACCCCGATGTCATCATGGTCGGCGAAATCCGTGACCGTGAAACCGCTGAAGTGGCTGTGGAATCCGCCATGACCGGGCACTTTGTCTTGTCCACCCTGCACACCAACACCGCCATTGGTGCTGTATCCCGGCTGATCGACATGGGGGTGGAACGCTTTTTGCTGGCCCCCATGCTGGCGGGGGTTCTGGCGCAACGGCTGGTCCGCCGCCTGTGTCCTGCCTGCCGTGAACTGGCGCAGGCGCAGCCGGAAGACGTTTCCATTCTGCCCGGCCTTCACCTTGGCGAGCCCATTCACCGTGCCGTTGGCTGCCCCGCCTGCCACGGGCTTGGCTACAAGGGCAGATCCGGGTTGTATGAGGTGGTTGAGATCACCAAGGCCATGGAAGCCGCCATCCATGCCGGCGCCTCCGAGGCTGCACTGAATACCCTGGCCCGCCAATCCGGCCCCGGCCTGATCGAAGATGGATTGCGGGCGGTCCGTTCTGGTATGACAACGGTGGCCGAAGTGGCCCGCGTCGCACAGGAGGGTTGAATGGTTGCCTATGCCTTCCGCGCCATCGACCCCTTTGGCAAACCCGCCACCGGCATTGTAGAGGCGACCAACGCCATCGCCGCCCGCGCCGACCTGCGCGCGCGCGGCCTGCTGCCGCTGGAAATCAACACGGCCAACCAGCCGACCACCAACCTGCCCTTCCGCGCCGCACTTCCCTTGTCGGCACTGGTCCTTGTCACAAGGCAAATGGCCACCCTGCTGCGCTCTGGCCTGCGGATCGAGGATGCTTTGTCCACCATCGCCCAAGGTCAAACTGCCCGCGTCGGTGGTCTGATGATGGCCGTGCGGACTGCTGTGCTGGAGGGGCGCAGTTTTGCCGCAGCCATCGACATGTACCCTCGGGCGTTCAGCGCGTTCTACCGCGCCTCGGTTGCTGCGGGTGAGGCGTCGGGACGGTTGGATCAGGTCATGGCGCATCTGGCGAATTTCGTGGAAAACCGTGCGCGCAACCGGCAGACCGTTATTCTAGCTCTGCTCTACCCGGCACTTCTGGGCCTTGTCAGCATCGGCATCATCATGGCGCTGATGGCGTTTGTGGTGCCTGACATCGTGAAAGTGTTCACCACACGCGGCACCAGCCTGCCTTTGTTGACGCGGGCGCTGATCGGCACCTCGGCCTTTGTGCGCACCTACGGACTGGCAGCAATGCTGACCACGGCGCTGGCGGTTGTCCTTTGGCTGCGCTGGTTGAGAACCCCTTCCAACCGGGAAAAGTTCGACGGGGTGCTGGCCCGCAACTGGCTGACGCGCAAGGTTGTCCAGCGGATGAACGCCGCACAGTTTGCCGGAACGCTTGCCACTCTGGTGCAAAGCCAAGTGCCGCAGATAGAGGCGTTGCAGGCTGCGGCAGGGGTCACCCCCAACCGCTTCATCCGCGCCCGTATTGTCGAGATTGGCGACAAGGTCCGTCAGGGCATGAGCCTGAAGCGCGCCATGCAAGAGGCCGCCTGCTTTCCCGCCATGCTGGTCGCCATGGTCGCCAGCGGAGAGGCGAGCGGCAATCTGGGTGAGGCGCTGGAGCGTGCCGCCAGTGATCAGCAGCGCGATCTGGATGCCTGGATCAAGGCGCTTGTCGCCTTGGTGGAACCGGCTATCCTGCTGGTTATGGGCGGTCTGGTGATGATGATGGTGCTGGCGATCCTGCTTCCGATTGTGTCGATGAACAATCTGGTCGGGTTGTAGCGGCCATGGCCCACAAGGCGACCTCACACAAGGCGACCTCACACATGGCGACCTCACAAAAGGAGACCTCTATGCCCCCCGCGTCCATCGACCTGTCGCGGCGGCGCTTTGGGGCGGGGGCCTTGTCGGCCCTTGTCGTGCCGTTCATGGCCGGATGTGAGGATGCAGGCTTTGCCGGACAACGCCCGGGCAAAGGGGGTGGCGATGCGGCATTGTTGCTGCCGCTCAGCGGGGCCAATGCGGCAATCGGCGCGGCCATGATGCAGGCGGCAAGTCTGGCGGGTTCGGGTCGATCTGCCGAAGCCTTGCCGCGCACCTATGACACGGGAGACACGCCGGAGGGGGCCGCCAAAGCAGCACAGGACGCTTTGGCTGCGGGGGCGCGGATGCTTTTTGGGCCACTGCGGTCCGACCAGACCCCGGCTGTCCTTAAAGTGGCGGGCCGGGTCCCGGTGGTGACGTTTTCCAACGACGACAGGCTGGCACTTTCAGGGGCGTTTGTGTTCGGCGTCACGGCAGCGCAATCGGTGTCCGCGATGTTCAGCTATGCCTTGGCGCAGGGTTTGACCCGGGTTGCGGTGGTTGCAAGCCCTGGCGCGTTGGGGGCGGCCTCTGCCGATGCTGCGGTGAGGATCGCGGCCGCTGGCGGATTGAACCTGTCGGCAACCCTGCTGCGCGATCCTGCCGCTTCGGGTCTGGTGCAGGCCTTGCGGGTGGCGAGTGGCGGTGTGTTGCCGCAGGCGGTGTTTGTACCGGATGGGGGTGGAGCTTTGGCTGGCTTTGCCCGCGGTCTGCGCGGCAGTGGCATGCAGATCATGGGTTCCGTGCAATGGGGCATCGGCGATGCCGCAGCCAACGGCGATCTGGAGGGCGCCGTCTTTGCCGCTCCTGCGCCAGACCTGTTCCAGCCGTTTTCCGACCGTACCCTTGCCACTTACGGCACCGAACCGGGCGTGGTTGCGGCCCTCGGCTATGACGCGGTTCTGGTCGCTCTTGGTCTTGGCGATGCCGGTCAGCTGACCCGGCAAGGCTTGCAGCGCAAAGCCGGGTTTACCGGCGTTCTGGGCAACTTCCGCTTCCTCAAAGACGGCCCGTGCCAGCGCGACCTTTCCGTCCTTGGTATCCGGAACGGCAAAATCATCCTCCGCGCCGAGGTGGCGCAGACGTGACCCGCCGCAACCCAGCCAGATCGGACAAGGCTGGGGTGACGCTGGTCGAGGTTCTGGTGGCACTGGTCATCTTTTCGATCATCGGTGTCGCGGGATATGCCATGCTTGATCTCGTCGCGCGTGGTGAGCGGCTGACCGAGGGCCGGTTGCAACGTCTTGGTCAGATGCAACGCGCCATGTATCTGATCAATCTGGATTTCAATCTGGCAGAGGACCGCTCTTTGGTCGCTGACGGCGGCAGCGTCTCGCTTCGCCGCGCGGTGCCGGACGCACCGGGTGGCGAGGTGACCTTGACCTATGCGCTGTCTGGCGACAGTCTGAAGCGCAGAATGGTGGACGGCAAAGGCGATATTCTGGCAGAGCAGTCGCTGCTGGCTGGCGTCACCGTGTTGGACTGGCAATTCCTCGCAAATGGTCCCGACTGGTTGCCCGCTTGGCCGCCTGAGGGCGCAACCGGCGTGGCCGGAACGCAGCCGGCAAACCCCCGCGCCATCACAGTCACTCTGACCCTTGCGGATGGCAAGACGCTCACCCGCCTGGCGGTGTTGCCAACGGCGGTGCAGTGATGCGGGACGTCGGCAAAGGGGCGCGCAAACACGACGAGGGTGTGACGCTGCTTTTCGTTCTGGTCATCCTGGCCCTGACCTCTGCTGTCGTTGTGACAATGGTCACACTGTCTGAATCAGCGATGGATCGCAGCCGGATTTATGACGAGGCGACCTCGGCCCACGCGCTTTTAGCGGCGGGCGAGGCCACAGCGACCTTAGCCCTGCGTCGCGATCTGGCCAGCAGCCCAGAGTTGGACCACGATCATGAAGCCTGGGGCAAGGTCAATCAATCCGACATAGCCATTGCCGATGGCCGCTTTGGTCTGACCTTGGCTGATGGGCAGGGCCTGTTCAACCTGACCAATCTGGGCACTGAGGGCGTGCTGGCGCAGAACCGCCTGCGCGATATTCTGGCAGCCCTGACGCTGAATGCCGACCTTGCGCCCCGGATCGTCACGGCTTTCAGCGCGTCGCCCCCTCCGGCCCGTCTGGATCAATTGCGCGACGCCGCAAAGATCAGCGATGCAGAACTGGCAACCCTTGCCACTTTGGTCACGATCCTGCCCCGCACCACGCCCGTCAATGTGAATGCGGCCCCGGTGGCGCTGTTGGCGGTGCTTTTGAACAATCCGGTGCAAGCCAAGTTGCTGGAGACCAGACGCGCAAAGCTTGGGTTTCTGACCCCAGCGGATGTGTCAGCGCTTGGGGTGATCTTGAGTGCCGGGATGGGCTTTCAGTCCAGCTACTTTCACCTGCACGTCACGGTGCAGGTCGGCGCAACGCTTCTGGCGCAAGACAGCCTGATTGAACGCAAAAAGACTGGCGATGCAGCGGCAAATGCTTTCGTCATCGCCCGCCAAAGCGCAATGGCGGCAGGGTTGCCCCCGCCGCCATCATCGCCTTGAACTTCAGTCGCTTAGCCTGAAAACACGTTGTCCGCAGTCTCAGTTGTGTCCCGGCAAGGGATTGTTGAGGTAGGGGAACTTGTTTTGCAGTTCGCGGGCAGCAATCGGGGCACCATCGGTAAAGGCAGCGCCGCCGACCGGAGCGTCGCTTGGCATGCAGTAACCCAGATTGACATAGTCGGAAGGCGTATCTTCGACAGCGCCCGGGACGCCAAGTTCAGCGCCAAGCGGCACCGGTTCGCACAGCGCACCCATCACGACGCGCAGCGCAATATCAACCGTGTCATCGCCCGGACGACGGCCATTCGGGAAACCGGCCAGATCCTCGTCGATCAGACCAAGGGTCTTCTGGCTGGCCCGGGGCGTGGCAGGCACAGCCGTATTCAGGCGCATCATCTCGGATCCGGTTACGATTTTTTGCTGATTGAAGCCCGGGAACCCAGTCAGGAATGCCGCAACAAGGTCAGTGCGCGGCAGGTTGCTTGGGGCGATATTGGTAAAGCTGGTTCCCAGCGTCGCGTTCACCGCGTCCTTGAACAGCAGGTTCAACAAGGCGGGGAGGCTCGGGTTGGTCACGTATTTCGCCAAGGCACCGTCTTGCGTTGGGTTGGCCGCATTGAAGAGGTCCTTGTCGGGCAAGCCGATGACCACTTCGTTGACCAGCGGGGCAGACAGGCGCGACACCTGAACAAAGGCACCGCTGTTGGTCGAGGTCGCATTGTAGGACGGCAGGGCTGACAGCACGCGGTTGGCGGGCAGGCTGGCCGTCGTCCAGGCACCGATGACACCGTTGCCGGTGCCGGTCAGGCAGGCAATCGGCACTTCCAGCGCCAGGGAGGTGACATTGGCCTTGCCGACCAGATCGTCATTCGCGCGGTTTTGCGTGATGCCGCCAGGGAAGCCCATACCATCGCCCGACCCGCGCACTTTGTCGCCATCAATCGGCACAAGGTTTACAAGGTCGAAAATGCCGCCAAGGTTGGCGGCAAAAGCCTCGGCGCGTTGGCCGACAAAGACTTTGCCTTCCACGCTGCAGCCCGGTATTTTCACGTTGAAGACGTGCTTGTCAGCGTAGCCCGCATAGTCAGGGATCGTCTTGGCCCCAATGTTGTCCACTGGCTTGAAGAAGGGACGGTTGGGATAGAGCGCCCGGGTCGCTTCTTGTCCGGGCACCAAAGCCGGATCACCATTGAAAACGGTCAAGCTGTAAGATTCGGTCTCATTCAGATTAGGCTCAATGACCGCAGTTCCCAGTTGACCTGCCTGACGCAGCGGGATCGGGATGGACTGGTTGCCGACCGGCAGCGCAATGCCGGCACCGCCGTTGGCCAGCATGGTCGAGAATTTGAACCGGAAGGTCAGGTCTGGCTTGGCGTCGCCGTTGCTGTCGATACGAATGTCATAGGCCGCATCATGGTCAAGCGTGAAAAAGTTCGGGCCAGCGTAAGGGACCTGAATCGGGATATAGTTGGCGATGAGGGTGACATAGTCTGCGCGGCCCGGTTCATAGCTGCGGAACATGTAGAAGTCGGTGCCATCAACCCGCGGCTGACCGGCAATGGCGGGCGCTTCGCGGTGGCTTGATGCATTGACCATCGGGCCGGCGAAAACCGACGCCCCGATCAGTGCAGAGCCAATGAGCAGTCTTGACTTTACTTTCATAACTTTCTCCGTGTTGGGGGCACATTGCCAAACTCGTGTTCTTTAGAACCAGCCAAACACAGGTTCGGCCGTTTCAATCCTTGCGCCGCTTCAGGATTGGTTCTGTTTAAGGTACGGAGGCTGGTGTTGGAAAGTTTCAGGGCCGACAAAGAAATGCGCGCGGAAGAGCGGATCGACGGACATGACTGAGTTTTGGCTGCACGCGGGCGGTGGGTTTGGGGCGGTGGCCTTGTCAGCAGGTATTGGCCTGTATCTGTACGCCATTGCCCGTATTGACCTGAAAACACTGCGCATTCCAGATTATCTGAGCCTGCCTCTGGTTGCCGCTGGTCTTGGCGTGGCGGCAACCGGATCGAAAGAAACCCTCTCCAGCCATCTGATCGGGGCCGGGGCAGGATTTTTGCTGCTGGCTGTTTTTGGCGAAGTCTTTTTCAGACTCCGCAACCGCGAAGGCTTGGGTTTGGGCGATGCCAAGCTTTTCGCCGCAGCCGGGGCCTGGCTTGGCTGGCAAAGCCTGCCCTATGTCATGCTACTGGCGTCTGTTGGTGGCCTGTGCTGGGCGCTGACCCATCGAAGCTCCAGCCAGATTGCTTTCGGCCCCTGGATTGCCCTTGGCTTCTGGCTGTGCTTGCAACACGCGCTCTTCTGGCCGGTTTGATCAAACTGATCCCGATCGTGCCGCCATTTTCAGGTGCATGGCGGATTTTGCGCGGTCCGGTCGTTTCGGCAGGGAAAGGAAGGGTGATTGGCGCAGACGTCAGATGGCCGCGACAACCCGCTGAAAGATTTCATCTAGTTGATCGTATTGACACCGGAATAGATCGCCCGACCCGCCCCGAGGAAACTGGTCACAAAGCCCAGCACGGTCCGCGTGTTGACCAGCGGGCTTTGCGTGATCAGAACCAGATCGTGATCCTCGATCGGGAATTGACCGGCGCTGAACAGACCATCGGCCGACGTCAGGTTGAACGTAAAGATCATCCGGCTTTTTGGCGGCCCCTTACTCGGGTCAACCCGAACGGATGACGCGGGATAGTTCCGCAAGATCAGGATGCCTTTCGGGTCAGCCGTCGCTGCATTCAATCCGCCGACCAGCGACATGGCGTCCAGAGTGGTGATATTGTCACGCGGGAAGTTGATCAAAGCCTCTTTCCCGGCAGCGCCAAGCGAGAGGAAATACCGCTCATCGGGTTGAATGAAGATCTTGTCGCCGCCGCGCAGGGTGGTGTCCAACTCCGGATGGTTCAGCAGCGTATCGGCGGCGATCCGGTACAGTTTGCCGTCGCGTTGCAGGTTGACCTGTGGATTGATCATCGCCACCGGCACGCCACCAGACTGTGCAAGCACGGTCGTCAACGTGGTATTGCGGTCAACCAATGGGACTGAACCGTTGATGCCCAAGCCCGACACAACCTGTACCGAGTTGGCAGAGCCGGAAACCACGCTCAACTGCACCTGAGCAGAAGGAATAATCGTCAACAGCTTGGCCTGAATGGCTTTGCGTGCCTCACTGGCCGTCATTTTGGCGATGTAGACCTCATCGACATAGGGCATAAAGATTGTGCCGGCGCTGGACACCCGCAGATCCGGCAAGGCAATCACTTTTTGCCCCGGAGAGCTGAGCAAAGAGGATTCGTCATTGTCCCAGACGGCCAGACTCACCTTGTCGCCCGCTTTGATCAGCGGGTCGGGTTCGCTTTGCTGTTGCGGAATCCAACGGCGGTTTGCTGCGGGATGGCTGTTTGGCCAGTGCGCCATGGCCGGGAGGGTCGCTTTGTTGACAAATTGCACGGCGAACGTGGCATCAGCGTCGCCGGAACCTCTGACCACCTGCGCCACGTCAGCCACGTCTTGTGGAGGGGAGCAGGCGTCAAGTCCAACGAACAAAGCAGCGAAAGCCAAGGCTTGGCCGACAAATCTGCCGACAAATCTGTTAGAAACGCGCATGCGAGGCTCCTAATCTGACCCAAACCGGGCTAGACCTGTTGTTGGCACTACATACTTGCAGGCCTTGGCGGGTCAATCAGAATGGGAATAGTTTACCAAATGTTTCCGGAGTATGCCAAAAAAGCTTGTGGATAACTCTGTGAATAATCTTCAGATGGTGCAAGGCTGCACAGTGGTTACCGGGTCGGATGGCCGGATCGGCAGGGCTTTGCGCGCCGTCTGGCAGGGACGCGTCGCGGGTTTACCTGTGCAGTGGTCAGCACGGCATGACGGTCAAGGGATTGATCTGGCTTGGGATATGGGCAAGTCAGGTCCGCCGTCTTTGCCAAGCAATGCGGTCTATCTTCATATGGCCGGGCAAACACGGGGAGGCCCTGATGTATTGGCGGAAAACTGCCAGTCGGCCCAAGCCTTGTGCGCGGCTGTTCAGGCGATTGGTGCGCGTCATGTGTTTTTGATGTCGTCGGTGGCGGTCTATCGGCCTTCTGCGGCGCTGATCGCTGAAGATCAACCGCCTGATCCGGTCAGTGATTACGGACGGGCCAAGCTGGCGGCAGAGCAGGTGATGCAAGAAGCGCTTTCGCCCGGCAAATTGACAATCCTGCGGCTTGGCAACCTTGCAGGAGCCGATGCGTTGCTGTCTGCCGCGCGCGCCGGCCCGGTTGTGCTTGATCCGATTTCCGGGCAACCGGGCGGGCCGCAACGGTCCTACATCGGGCCGAATGCCTTGGCGGGGTTTTTGGAGCATTTGGTGGCCCGGGCCTTGCGTGGTGATCCGCTGCCGCCAATTCTGAACGTTGCACAGCCTCCGGCGCTGGCGATGGCGGACCTGTTGAAGGCTGCTGGTGCTGATTGGCGCTTTGGTGTGCCACGGGATGGGGCGATCCCGAGGGTGGCCCTTGCGTTGGACCGTTTGGCCGCGCTGGTTCCGCTGCAGCCCGCCACGGCGGCAAGCGTCGTGGCCGACCTTGACGCCCTGAAAGGTCTGTGGCCATGACCCCGGCAAAGCGCGTGATGGATGTTGTGCTGGCCTTGGCCCTGATGGCCCTTTTGGCCCTGCCGTTCGGCATTCTGCTGTTGTGGCTTTTTGTCAAAGAGGGCGTGCCGCTGTTCTACATCTCGGAACGGATGCGCGCGCCCGGTATCCCATTTTACCTCTGGAAGTTGCGCACCATGACGGTCGTGCCCCCAGAGGTCGGGGTGTCCGGCGGCGACAAACGTGGGCGCATTACCGCGACCGGAGCCTTTATGCGGCGCTACCGGCTGGACGAGGTGCCACAGCTGTGGAACATCCTCAAAGGCGATATGAGCTTTGTTGGCCCGCGTCCCCCGCTGCGGCTGTATGTGGAGCGTTTTCCGGAAATCTACGCGCAGGTACTGAAGAACCGCCCGGGGGTCACGGGCCTTGCGACGTTGGTTTTTCACCTCCATGAGGAGCATCTACTGACCGCATGCCTCACACCCGAACAGACCGACGCGGTTTACGTGCAGCGCTGTGTGCCGCGAAAAGCGCGGATCGATCTGATCTATCAACGCCGTAGAACGCTGCTATTGGACATTCGTCTGATGGCGTTAACACTTTTTCGTGCTATAAATCTGCGCAACCGGGGGTAAGTATGCCTCCGGTTTATGCCGTTAGACTTGTCGGAATTTTTCTAGAGCCGTACTTTAACCATATGTAAGCCAAAATATTGGACTGGTAGTTGGGCAACATCAAACGACGCTCCCGCTGATCAAATGGCACCAAGGATCGCAATGAGTTTTCTTCGTATCCGTCTTTTCGCGCTGGTTGACCGACTGAACCGGGTCCACAAACGCTTCGTTTTCCTGTTGATTGATATCGCCGTGGCACCGCTGGCCCTGTTGGCCACGGTCATGCTGGTGAACTCTTCCTTTGCACCAGTCGCGGCAATGGTGGACCTTGTTGATGTCTTTTTCGTCCTTCCGCTGATTGCAGCGCTTGTGTCGTTGATGCTCGGCATCCCCCACATCCGGTTGAAGGCCTACGAATCGCTTGCCGCCCTGCGCACCGCCAGTTTTTCGGCGATGCTGGTCGTGGCGCTGTGGGGTGTGTGTCTTGAGCGGGGGCTGGCATTTCCGGCCGTGGGTCTGGGCATGTTTGGTTTCCTGTTCTTTTCCGGCTCGGTCGGGGTTCGGCTGGCGATGCTCAATCTGTACCTTCTGGTGCTGCGTTGGGGTCAACGCAGGTGGCGTGTGCTGATTTATGGCGCAGGCACCACCGGGATCCAGCTTGCGGCAGCGCTGAAAAGTCACGAGTCCATCGTGGTTGTGGCGTTTCTTGATGATGACGAAAACTTGCAGACGATGACGGTGGCGGGCTTGCGCGTTTTGTCGCCCGACAAGATTGAGCAGATTGTCCACGACAAAGAAATTGACCGGGTTCTGTTGGCAATGCCGTCGGCCTCGGCGCCAAAACAGATGCAGATTGCACGGCGCTTGCAGTCGCTTGGACTTGATGTGCTGACATTGCCGTCTTTCGCCCAGCTGGTCGGGACAGAGGCGCTGGTGGATAATCTGGCACCTGTCACACCGGAGAAATTCCTTGGTCGTCAAAAGGTGTCCGAAAAGGTCACCAATGGGATAGAGGCTTATTCTGA
The DNA here is from genome assembly GCA_038231395.1 of Rhodobacterales bacterium. GTDB lineage: Bacteria > Pseudomonadota > Alphaproteobacteria > Rhodobacterales > Rhodobacteraceae > Stagnihabitans. The sequence continues at coordinate 75,468 of JBBRLL010000002.1, read as the reverse complement.
TCGTTCCATACTCGTCACGGGGGCCGGTGGTTCGATCGGGTCAGAGTTGTGTCGGCAACTGCTGACTTATACCCCCCGCAAAATCGTTCTCTTCGATGTAAGTGAACTGGCCCTGTACGAGATTGATCGCGAACTTCGCGCGCGGTCCGATATCGGCAAGACGCAGATCGTCACTGTTCTGGGTTCTGTCACCGACTCGCGGGCCACGCGGTCGGCGATTGGCGACAATGGAATCGAAGTTGTCGTCCATGCCGCCGCCTATAAACATGTGCCGCTGGTGGAGGCCAATCCCGTCGCGGGCATGGTCAACAACGTTCTGGGCACCCGTACTTTGGCAGATGCCGCCGAAGAGGCCGGGGTTGGGCGGTTTATCTTGATCTCGACCGACAAGGCGGTGCGCCCGACCAATGTAATGGGCGCCTCAAAACGTCTGGCCGAAATGGTCGTGCAGGATCTTGCCAAACGTTCGAGCAAAACGCTGTTTTCCATGGTCCGGTTCGGCAACGTTCTGGGCTCCTCCGGTTCGGTCGTGCCGCTGTTTCGGGAACAGATTGAGCGTGGCGGCCCGATTACCCTGACGCATGAGGACGTCACACGCTATTTCATGACCATCGCCGAGGCGGCGCATCTGGTGCTTTTGGCGGGCAGTTTCTCGGATACCGATGGGGGCGGCGATGTCTTCGTGCTGGACATGGGCAAGCCGATGCGGATCCGAGACTTGGCCGAACAGATGATTCATGCAGCGGGCTATACCGTACGCGATGAAACGCGGCCAGATGGCGATATCGAGATTGAAATGATCGGCTTGCGGCCCGGCGAAAAGATGCACGAAGAGCTGTTGATCGGTGCCGGACTTCTGACCACACCACATACAAAAATCTTGCGGGCGCATGAAAACAGCCTGTCCGAACTGGATATGGCCAAAGCGCTTCAGGCCCTGCGCATTGCGATGGCCACCGGCGATGCCGAAGCCGCCCGCGCCGTTGCCCGCACCTATGTGGAGGGTTACGGCGATCTGAGCCAACGCAGCCCACCGGGCTTTGCTTTTGAGGCTTCGACGTCGGGTTAGAGCCGCGCGTTTGCGTGGCAGTACTGCCGCAAACCCAAACTTCTGGCAAGAAACGGGTTTGCCACGCGTCCGCCATGTTCTAGGATGAAAAAGACCTCAAAAGGCCGGATCTCGTGACCCAATCATTCAAGCTGATCACAACGCGGATTCTGGCAGCTTTGGTCTGCTTGACGCTTGCCATTCCGACCCAGGCAGAAATGCGGCCAACGGTGAACCTGTCCGGTCAAACTGGCCTGATCGACATGCCGTCGGGCGAACAGGAGCCTGATGGTTTCCTGACGCTGGACCATTCGCGGTTTGGCCCGATTGCCCGCAATTCCCTGCGGTTTCAGATTACGCCGCGGCTTTCCGGTACCTTCCGCTACGTCGCAATTCACGATTGGAAGAAGAATTTCGTATGCTCCCCCTGCATCGGCGCTGATCTGTTCCCGATCTACTACGACCGGAACTTTGACATCAGCTATCAGATCCTCACCGAAGGCAGTTATCTTCCGGCGGTGACCATCGGCCTGCAGGATTTTGTCGGAACCGGCCTGTCCGCCGCCGAGTATATCGCGGCGACCAAGACCTTTGATGATCGGCTGAAAGTGACGGCTGGCATCGGGTTTGGCCGTCTTGGCAGTTTAAACCCGCTCGGCTCTCTTGGGAAGCGGCCCCCGATCACCATCGGCTTTGGTGGCAATTTGAACGTGAAACAATGGTTTCACGGCAATTATGCGGCCTTTGGCGGGGTCGAGTACCAAGCCACGGACCGGCTGACCCTGAAAGCCGAATACTCGTCGGACATCTACAGTGAGGAGGCCGGTCGACACAAAACCTTCCAGCGCCGCTCGCCGTTCAACTTTGGCGTGGAATATCAGGTCAACCCGTCACTTCGGCTTGGCGGCTATTATATGTACGGCAGCGAGTTGGGCTTTAATCTGACATTCTATGTCAATCCGGCGCAGCGGCCATCGGGCGGCATCGGCGGTCCGGGGCCGGAGCCTGTAAAGGTGCGCCCGTCGCAAAAATCTGATCCGGCGTCATGGTCCACCGGCTGGACGGAGGTTGCCAATGCCCAGGACATCCTGTTCGGTTCGTTGAAAGCCAACCTTGAGGGGACCGGCATTGTCGTTGAATCGCTGGGGCTGACGGCCACAACGGCACAAGTCAGCTTCCGTAACGCGAGCTATGACGCCACCGCGCAGGCTGTCGGTCGGGTCGCCCGCGCGATGAGCCAGGCAATGCCCTCCTCGGTCGAAACCTTTGAGATTGTGCCGATGGATCACGGTCTTCGCGCCTCCAAAGTGGTGATCAACCGTTCGGATCTGGAGCGGCTGGAGTTTGCGCCAGACGCCGGCAATGCCCTGCGCGCCAGAGCCCAGATCGTCGAGTCCGGCGCCCCCCTGCCCGGCACAAAACGCAACCCGGAGCTTTATCCGAAGCTGACATGGTCGCTCCTTCCATTTGACAGAACATTTCTGTTCAGCCCCGCCAACCCGCTGCAATTCGGCGTCGGGTTAAGGTTGGCCGGCACTTATGAACTCGCGCCAGGACTGATCTTGTCCGGCAGTCTGACCAAGCTGGTTCTCAGCGACATCAAAAGGGGCGGCCACAGTGTTTCCAAGTTGCAACCTGTCCGCAGGGATGCCTCCATTTATGTCACTTCGCCTGGCGTTCAGGTAGAGACGTTGACAGGAGCCTGGTACTCCCGTCTTGCGCCCAACGTGTTTGGTCGCGTGACCGCTGGCTATCTGGAACAGATGTTTGGCGGCGTCTCCGCCGAAGTCATGTGGCGCCCGGTCAACAGCCACCTGGCCGTTGGGGCAGAAGTAAACTATGTGGCACAGCGCGACACGGACGGCGGCTTGGGGTTCGGCGAATACAACTATCATGTCATGACCGGCCATATCTCCGGTTACTATGATTTGCCGCGTGGCTACTTCGTGCAGGTTGATGTGGGACGTTACCTTGCCGGGGATGTCGGTGCCACGCTGTCCGTGATCCGCGAGTTCACGAACGGCTGGCGGGTCGGCGCGTTTGCGACCAAGACCAATGTGTCGGCAAAGGACTTTGGCGAAGGGTCGTTTGACAAGGGTATCTTCTTGCAGATCCCAATCAACTGGCTGTCGGGCAGACCGACGCGGCAAAACCGAGTTTTTGTCATTCGCCCCATTGGGCGCGATGGTGGCGCGCGGCTTAACGTTGACGGACGTCTTTACGATGTTCTGCGCAGCTATGACGAGACAAGACTAAATGACCAGTGGGGACGGGTGTGGAAATGAAAAACATCCGCCCGGCTTTTGGCTTGCTCGCCGCCTTGATGCTGTCTGGCTGCGGAAACGCGCCGGAGACGGCAAGCGCGCAATTGGGCATTCCCTTGGCCAAGCAACTGCTGGTTACAGCGGGATCGCTTGGGCATCGTCAGTCCGACACGCCCGCCGATCCGACCGCAAATCCGGCGTTGCGCAACGTTCTCGTGCAGGCAGGAACGCCTTTCTACGGCGTCGCAATAGCTAAGGTTCAATACATTTCAGTCATGGCGCCCTATGGTCAGAACGGCCCGGTTCAGACTTGGGCAAGCGGCACCCATGAGACCATATCGTTGAAAGACGGAATTTTGGTCGCCACGCGTGGCTTCGGCAATGACATGATGACATCAATAGCCCCGAATCAATCACAGATCAGCAGCGCGGTCGGGGCCTTTCGTCGGGTTTATTACTACCTGGATGGCGGCGACCAAAGCAAATCTCTTGAGTTTGACTGCACTTACGCCAAGTCTGGGGCCGAAGCTCTGACGATCCTAGGATTATCCTACGACACCCATCGCGTCAGCGAAACCTGTGCAAACCGCACAATCCAGTTTGAAAATGTCTATTGGTTCGACAGCAGCAATAAACTACGGCAGTCGCTTCAATTCGTGTCGCCAGAGTTGGTAAATATGCGACTCCAGCGCCTAATAGATTGAATCTTACATGAACCTCTTATCAAACGTGATTTTCCGTGCTATCAGCAGGTAATGTAATCAATGTGGAGGGTTTCCATGAAGAAAGTTCTTATTCTGGCCTTGGGTTTGAGCGCAGCAGCGTCCATGGCAGTTGCACAAACGACCGCTGGTGGTGGAACGGGCGCCGGCTCGGCTCCTCTGGCGAGTGTGGCTCCTGCCGCGACGGGCGTCGTAGTCGGCGGCGGAATCGGGTCGCTGGGCTTGGGCCTGCTGGCGCTTGGTTTGCTTGCGGCAGCAGCTGGTGGCGGTAGCGGCGGTGGTGGTGGTGGCAGCACGACGACCACCACAAGCACCACAAACTAACTGGTCGCTTTAGAATCATACAACGTTGGGCGGGCGTGTCTTTTGGTGCGCCCGCTTTAGGTTTTGGGAATGTTCAACAATACCGGGAACTTGGGCCTTGCGCCGACTCTCGCTCCCACCCAAATGGATCGCATCAGCTCTCTGGCTGTACCGACGGTCCGAACAGGCCGAGTTAGGCCTGATTTCGGCGGGTGTTGCGTTTTTCGGCTTCCTTGCGCTGTTTCCCGCGACGGCAACCATCATCGCGATCTGGGGTATCGTCTCCGACCCCTCTGTCATTCAAGTTCAGGTTGACCTTCTTAAAGGCGTGCTTCCGTCCGATGCGCTGGCCTTGGTGAAAGCGCAAATGCAAGCCCTGCTCGCGGTGCGCGGTGCGCAGCTTGGCTGGGCTACGACGCTGTCAACGCTCTTTGCACTGTGGTCTGCCAGAGCGGGCGTGGCGGCCCTGATTCGCGGCTTGAACGCCATCCACCAATTGCCAAACCGAGCCAGCGGTCATCACCAACTCAGAGCGATGCTGCTGACATTGGCGCTAATCGGATTGGCACTGTCGGCCATGTTGGTGACCGTGGTGGCGCCGCTGGTGATTGCAATCCTGCCGATTGGCGGCGATGAGGCCGTCCTGCTGCACCGCGCCAACCTGGCACTGGGCACGGTGCTTGTGCTGACGGCCATCGTTCTTGCCTATCAATTTGGACCGAATTATGGGGTCCGGCGACCGCCCGTCTTCAGTTGGGGCCTTGTGGTGGCGGTTGTGCTTTGGGCACTCGCGGCGCGCGGCTTCATGCTTTATCTCGCCAACTTTCCGTCTTATAACCAAGTCTACGGGTCGATCGGGGCGGTCGTGGTGCTGCTGATCTGGCTGTATGTCAGCGCGTACACCGTGCTTTTGGGTGCGGCCGTCGATGCCGAACTAAACCGCCGCCGCTAATAATCCCGCTTCAAAAATATGCCAACTCCGGTTGACGCGCCTGCATCCACGTGTGCTTTCAGCGTGATATGCGGTGCCAAATCGTAGTTGAGACTGATGGAGCTTTTGCCGGTCTGATCCACCGTCACTTCACTGTAGGTCTTGTCGCCAAGGTACTTGCCGGCCGTGACTGCGGCGTTTCCGTTTCCATCGGTCTGGACATCCAGATTATCCAAGCCGGTCTTTTTCCGCAGGGCGCCGATCACCCCATCGCCACCCCGGCCCGCCAAAGTCGCTACGGCAGAGGCCAGTTGCACCGCCTGAAACGAGCTCATCGTGTCCAGCCCGCGATTGAACAGCAAGCGGGCGATGACCTCCTCTTGCGGCAAATCGGGAACCGAGGTGAAAGTCACCACAGGACTTGTGACCGGCCCATCTATCAGAACCGACGAGGTGATCCCGTCACTTTCAACAGAGGCCACGACGTGGACAAAGGGCAGCAATGCCCCCTCCATCTGGATTTGGGCCTCTGACAAAACCAGCCGGCGGCCCAGAATATCCAGCCGCCCGCGGATCAGGTTCAGGCCACCAGAGGGCACGATATTGGCGGTCGATCCGCGCAGGGTCAGACTGCCGCCCAATTCGGCATCCAGGCCCCTGCCCCGGATAAACACCTGATTGGGCGCCCGGATCGTCAGGTCCAACGTGTAGGCTGGGCCAGAAACGCCGCGCGCTGCGACCTGACCAACCCCGGCACGCGCCCGCGTGGCACTGACATCTGACGCGCCGTTCACATGCCGCAGCCCCGGCAAATCTCCATTTCCACCAAGTCCAGTGGAGGGGATCTGCAATTCCGTCTTCTCCAGCGACATCTGCCCCGCCACCAAAGCACCACCCAAAGCCGGGCCTTTGAAGCTGACGGTCCCGTTGACCTTGGTCGCGTAAAGCTGCGGATCGCGCAGAACGACGTGGTTCAAGGTCGCGGCAAGATTGGCCTGATAGGGCGCGGCCAGTCCCACGCTGCCCTTCACCGCGATCTGGCCACCACTTGAAACAATGCTGGTGCCCGAGACCTGCACTTGCCCTTTGCCAAGAGTGGCTGCTCCGGTCAGGTCCTTCAAGGCAAATGGCAGAGAGGGATCTGAAAGCCGCCCGCCGGAAATGGAGATCGGGCCGCTGAGCGACGACAGCACCAGTGGTCCGTTCATCTGCAAATCAAACCGCAACGGGCCCTCGACCGACCTTGGGGCAATCAGCGCATCAGCCAGCGCTGCGTCAGCGGTCCCGGATAGGCCGAGGTTGGCGCTGGCAAAATTGCTCGCCAGATGTCCCTTCACTTTGACATTGATCTGGCCCGGCCCCTGCGCCGACAGGTCCAGCACTGTGCCATCATTGCCCTGCATCGCCGTTCCACTGACCGTAACCAAGCCGGGAAATTGCGGGTAAAGCAAAGCAAGGTTCGTCAGCCGCGCCGAAAGCTTCAGATTTCGGGTGCTGCCAGCGACGTCGCCACTGGCGCTTGCACTCAATTGAGGGTTCTTCAGATCGGCCTGAATAATCCGCATGCCGTCGGGGGTCAGCTCGACTTTGGTCGAAACGTCAGAGGTTCCGCGCAGCAGCGTGTCAACCTGCGCCTGCCCGATCGCAATTTCCTGCCCTTTTCCCTGCGCCGTCACCTCACCCGCCGTCAAAGTGCCTTTGAAATTGCCATTGGCCGCAAGGCTGCCGCGATACCCCGCGCCAAGCGCCGCCAAGTCCGCGAAGTTTACGCTGCCGGACAGATCGCTGCCCGCACTGGCCACGGTCCCTGTCAGATCGGCGGTCAGACTGGCGGCCTGAACGGTAAACCTGCGCAAGGTAATCCCGGCGACATCACGCTTGGCCAAAAGGCTCAGACTGCTGTTGCCCGCAAGCAGGCTGTCCACCTGAGGAATGCCGACCCCAAGTTTGGCACCGAGCAGGTTGCCGTCAAGGTCGAAGGCACCGCTCAACGGATTGGCGTGGCCAGTCACGTCAAACCGCAGCCCGCCGGACAACGGTTGGCCGGTCAAAATGGTCAGCCGCGACAGGTCATCATAGTGCCCGGCGACATGCCCGCTCAAATCGGCCATCTGGCCAACCGAGCCTTCTGATGTGATCGCATAGCCCGGTGCCGTCAGCGCCAGATTTGCCAAATTCAGCGCGGATGTGGCACTGTTCCAGCTAAAATTCGCCGAACCGGTGAGGGTCGGACCCATGGCCATCGCCAGGCCCGGATCGCGCGGCTGAACCGAAAGCGCTGCAAAATGGGCGGTGCCATCAAACAGAAACTTCAGCAACCGTCCGGAAGCCCGCAGTCGCACTAGGCCTGCCGTCAGGCTGCCGGTGTCAAGCTGGCTGATCGTGGCGCCAAAGTTCCAATCCGGGCCGCGGGCCGTGTCATAGCTCACCGACAGATCGGCATGTTGCAACCGCACCGGCTCTACCGATGGCAGCGGAAGGGTAACGGGGCCATCGGTCAGCCCCAGTGTCCCCCTAAAGTTCAAGGCCTGCGGCTCGCCAGTCGCCGCCACAGTCATCGAGCCTTGCAAGCTGAGCGCGCGCGCCGGCACCGTCAGACTTTCCAACGTCAGCGCACCATCCGCAGCCCTTTGCCCTTTGGCCTGAATGGCAACGGCAGGGCCGAAAAATGCGGCGTATTCCGGCAAAAACACCGGAGTTGGGTCACCGGAAAGGTCCGCTGAAAAGCTCCGGGTGCCCTGCGCGTCGTCGGTCTGGATCAGCTTGCCGGCAAGACGGGTCGTCCCGTCGGTGGACAGGTTAACCTTGGCGGTAAAATCTGACAGCTTGCCAAGACCAGCAATCGTCAAGCTGGTGGCAGGCGCACCGGGCACCTTCAGCAAGGTCGCCGCAATTCCGCCAGCAGCCTCGGCAGCATCCAGCGACAGATTCAAAACCTGCGTGGTGTTGGAGTAACCTGCCGACAGCGTCACATGCCCCTGAGGTCCGTCGCTGCGCTGCAAATCCAGATGGGCTGAACCCTCACCGGCAGCAAGGCTCAGGTCCGCCGTCAGGCTCGCCTCCAACGGTTGGCCCAGAACGGAAGGCCCCAGCACGATCTTGCGTGCCGCTATGCCTTTGATCGCGATGGAAACCGGCAGATCGGGCAGCGCCAAAGACCGCGCCTCTGGCGAGGGGGCGGCAGCGTGGGCGGCGGGCATCCGGTCAAGATCAATTTCGGCGGCAGAAAGCTCGTTGACCTCGATCTGGCCGGACAAAAGGGCGGAATTGCTCCAATCCAACGTCACGTCTTTAAGGGTCAGCCAAACGCCCTTGTCATCCGCGATGGTCAGTTGGGTCAGGCTGGCTTTGGTGGACAAGGCACCTTGAAAGCCGTCAATGGTGACCGTGCGTCCGGCGCCCGACAGGTTGTCTTGCAGCCAGGTGGTCAGAAAATCCTTGTCGGCTGCGGTGTCGGCCATGGCGGACAGCGGCATCAGGCACAGGAACGGTAAAATCCAGCCCCGCATCAGAAGGCCTGCCCAAGGCCAACGTACAGCTGCAAGCCCTTGCCCGTGCCACGTACCGGCAATGCCGCATCCAGCCGGATCGGCCCAAACCCGGTCGCATACCGCACACCCAGACCCACGCCAGCCTGCCATCCGGTTTTCGCACCGGCAACCCCAACCGCGCCGGCATCAACGAAGCCTACCGCGCCGATGGTGTCCGTTACCTTGACCCGCGCTTCAAATGAGGCTCCCAAAAACCGTGTCCCGCCGATTTTCACGGGTGTTCCACGGTCGTCTACCGTCACGCCAAGCGATTGATAGGGCTGGCCGCGCACCGTTCCGCCGCCACCGGAGTAGAACAAATCCGTGCGCGGTGTGTCCAGAGCAGGGGCCCCAAGAATGGCACCGCCCTGCATGCGAACCGCCAACACTACCTTATTCGCAACGCCCAAGCCCTTGTAAGCGCGCGCATCAAATGCCACGCGCATCCCATTGCCAGTCGATCCGAAGCCCAAAAACGGTTTGGCGTTGAGGTCGAGATAGAAGTTCCGCGTGGCATCGGTCACGCTATCACGCCGGTCCCAGGTCACCCCCACCGGCAGATCAAGGCTTTGGTAGGTGAAAGCCCCAGCCGTATCCGTGCCTTTTGAGTAGTTATAGCTTAGCGCCGCGTGGCCGTTCAGGCTGCTGTTGAAGTAGTGGGTAAAGCCAATGCCGGTGGACAGCGTATCTGCCTTGTAATCCGCGTCATCCTTGTGCGTGATATTGGCCGCAAGGTTCAGCGTGGTATCCGGTCCCGGCGTGGCGGGCCGGTCCAGGGTGACCCCAAGCACATAATCCACCCCCGAGGTGCGGGCCGCGACGTTGCTGATGGCGCCGGTAATTTCCAACCGCTCACCACCGCCCGTAAGGTTGCGGTTCAACCAGCTTCCGGTCAGCTTTATCCCGTCATTGGTCGCGACTTCGGCGCCAAAAGTATAGCGGTGCTTGCGGGCCTCGACCAGATCGGCGGAAATGCCCAAAACGTCAGGTTGGGTGATCTGCGCGTCTTCGGTCAGCGTCACCGACGAAAACACGCCACTGCGCCGCAAGCGGTCAGCCGCCCGCGCCTCGTCCGCCGGATCAAAGCGCTTGCCGGTTGGCAGGCCCGCAATCTGCTGCACCCGCGCCACCCGAATTTTCTGCGCGCCCTTTACCGACAAGTTGCCAAACCGCAGCACAGGGCCGGGCGCAAGCTGCACCTGCGCCGAAAGGGTCGAGCGCGCATGATCTGCCACCAGGTCCTGAGCAGCCACCTTGGCCTTGGCGTTGCCCTGCGTCCGCCAACCCTCAATCCCGGCCTGAACCGCAGCCTTCACCGTGCCAGACGCCGCCACTTGCCCCGCCGCAAACCCGGACGGCACCTCAGTCCGGGGTGCCAAAGGGGCGATCTGCGCCACCGAAAAAGCAAACGCTGGCCCCGGATCAACGGTGACAACGATATGTCCTATTGCAGAAGGCGCATCCAGCGGCGCTATCCCCGCAGCCTCACGGCCATCGACCAGCACATGGATCACCGGGCCATAGTGCCCCTCGCCGTAAAGGGTCGCAAGCAGCCTGCCGTATTCGGCCCGCGCATCAGAGAACAAATCCAGCGCAGCCTTGTCTTTGCCAGCCCCCACCAGACCCGAAGCACCGCGCAAGGATTTGGCCAGCGCCGCATCGCCGCCCTTGACGGTAAATTCCACCGCGTCAAAAGCCCGCCCGGGCAGCGCAAGCACCACCATGACAACCAAAACCAAGGGACTGACCGAAACCCTCATGCTGCGTTGCCATCCATGTCGACCATGACCAATCTATTGCAGGCGTGACCGCAAAGAGCAATGCGCAGAACTGTGAACAGGCCTGCCCGGCAGAATAGCGCTGGAAATTTGCCCGCCGTGGGACGACAACTGCAAGCGCAGAGGAGGCACCCGATGACTTATATTCCCGCAACGACCCGCTACGACAGCATGATCTACAACCGCCTGGGCAAATCAGGCCTGAAACTTCCGGCGATCTCGCTTGGGCTATGGCACAACTTCGGCGACGATACGCCACACCAGACCAAGCAGGCCATCCTGCGCACCGCGTTTGACCTTGGCATCACGCATTTCGACATTGCCAACAACTACGGCCCGCCGCCCGGTTCCGCCGAAACAGCCTTTGGCGAGATCATGCGGACCGATTTCCGGGATCATAGAGACGAAATGATCATCTCCTCCAAAGCCGGCTATCTGATGTGGCAGGGCCCTTACGGCGAATGGGGAAGCCGGAAGTATATGGTCGCCTCGTGTGACCAAAGCCTGAAACGGACCGGCCTTGACTACTTTGACATCTTCTACTCGCACCGCTTTGACCCCGAAACGCCGCTGGAAGAAACCATGGGCGCGCTGGACTATATCGTCCGCTCTGGTCGTGCGCTTTATGCAGGTGTCACCACCTACAACAGCGCACAAACCAGGGCCGCAGTGGCAATCCTGAAAGACCTTGGCACGCCGATGGTCATTCACCAGCCCAGCTACAACATCTTTGACCGCTGGGTGGAAAAGGACGGGCTGAAAGACACGCTGTCAGAGCTTGGCATCGGTTCCATCGCGTTTTTGCCTTTGGCGCAGGGCATTCTGACGACCAAATACCTTAAAGGCATTCCAGCCGACAGCCGGGCGGCGGGCAACGTTGGATTCCTAAAAGCTTCGGCCATCACAGAGCCGGTTCTGGCCAAGGTGCGCGCCCTGAACGACATGGCCGCAGGCCGGGGCCAGACCCTGCCGCAAATGGCCATCGCTTGGGTCTTGCGGCACGGCGGTATCACCTCTGCCCTGATCGGCGCGTCCAAACCCGAACAGGTGACAGATTGCGTCGGCGCGTTGCAGAACCTGTCCTTCACCGCTGACGAACTGACCGCAATCGATTATATCAGCCAAAGCAACTAGGACAACGGGGGCGGGTCCAACCCGCCCCCAAATCTTCACTTGGCCGACAGCAACTCCGGCACCGACAGCAGGATGAATTCGTTGTCCGCGGCCTTGTCCAACTGCCGACCCGATGAAAACGGCAGGTTGTTGTCATCGGCAATCAGGATATGGGTGTCATCGACCTTCATCACGTTTTCGATGGTAAAGAACGGGAAGGTATATTTGCCGGTCAGATCGCGCTTGGCCACGGTTTCAAGCCGGGACTTGTGGTCAGGGTCGGCGATGTCCATCAGGTCAACCGAACCGATCCGCCGCACGAAACCGTCCTTGTCCACGGTTGCGGTGTCGATCAGAACCACGCGCTTGACCACCGCAGGCAGCGGGAAGCAATCCGGTTTCGGATCACCGGCGCATTTCAGGCTGGGGTCGCCTTCACCATTGTCACGCTCGATCACCAGGGCGCGGGTGCCGTCGATGAAATTGAAATCTCCGATCGAGGTTGCCCCCGGGCCATATGCAAACTTGAAGCTGGCCCCGGTCCACTCGCTTTTGGCCGGATCAAACGCGAAAACCCGGTTGAAGGCGCCTTCGGCCTTGTTGTCCAGCCCAAGCAGCGGCTTTTCCAACTGCGCCCACAACAGGTTGGTACCCGGTTGCAGACCCAGACCTTCAAACCCGCCAGACCGCTGCACAGACCAGTCCTTGCCCACGGTCGACGTCGCGCTGATCGTCGGCTCGTCAGGCCCTTTCAGAACCACGTCGCCCATTTTGGTCGGGTAAACCGCGATGATCTTGCCATCCAGAGTGGCCCTGATCAGGTAGGGGCCAAACTCATCGCCGATCCAGATTTCGTCGTTCAGCACCTGAATGCTTTCGATGTCGAAATCCGCGCCGGTCAGATAGCGGCTGTCGGTGCCATCATAGATGATGTGGAACGGCACTTTGAAATCGGGGTCGCGCAGGTAAACCGTTTTGACGACATCGACTTTGCCCGTCGTGAAGTCTGGCTTGAAGTTATAGAAATACAGCAGCGCATCCGGGCTGTTGGCCTTGGAGCCAAAGCCGTTGTCGGTCAAAGCGATGATAGAGCCGTCGGCCGCAAGGTTCATCGCGAAACCCGAAAGGCCCTGCAGTGGCTGGCCCTTGAACGGCAATTTGATGCCGGTGGCGCGTTTGCCATGCAGGCCGCCCGTGTCGCCCATGACCGATTCCGGCACCATGTTGCGCGCAGGACCGGTGGCAAATTTACCGCTGATCAGCGAATCCTTGGGCGCGTCAGCGGGCGGTTGCATCAGGGTCAGTGCCGGAATGACAGCGTGGCCCGCCAGCGTGACAGGAAAGTTCACCTCATCGGCAAGGCTGGGTGTGGCGAGGACGCAAGCCGCAAAGGCAACGCGAATGGACAACATGAAGAAACCTCCGGGGGTCTGAATGACCCGGTGAGTTTGCGTCGGTTGGGTGAAGCCGCTGTGACGCTGCGACCAAGGATTTGCGAAGGCCAAACCCGCTCAGCTTGCCCGCATCAACAGACAAACAAATGCCCGCAAATCTTTGGAAATCAATCGACTACGATTGGACGAGCCGTCATTTCTGCGCGCAAGGCCGGTGTTTGAACCCTTACGCTTTGCGGCTGGTCGTCACGTAGTTCACCGATAAATCCCGCGACGAAAGGCTCCATCCCCAGGAAATCGGATTGAAAACCATGCCCTTGCGGTCCAGCGGTGCCAGACCGGCCTGACCAATCAGCCCATAAAGCTCGTCCGGTGTGATGAACTTGGTCCAGTCGTGTGTCCCCTTTGGCAGCCACCGCATCACCCACTCCGCCCCGATGATCGCCATGACAAAGCTTTTCGGGTTCCGGTTCAGGGTCGAACAGATCATGATTCCGCCCGGCTTCAGCAAATCCTTGCAGGCCGTCAGATAGGCCAGTGGATCGCTGACATGCTCCACCACCTCCATGTTCAGAACCACATCGAATTGTTCGCCCAAAGCCGCCAGATCCTCTGCCGTGGTAAAGCGGTAGTCGATCACCAGCCCGGATTGTTCGGCATGAACCTGCGCGACAGGAATGTTGCGCGGGGCCGCATCCGCCCCCACAACTTCTGCCCCCAACCGCGCCATCGGTTCGGACAAAAGCCCGCCACCGCAGCCAATATCCAGAATCCGCAAGCCGGCAAACGGCAGGGGCTTGGTCAAATCCCGACCATATTCACCCGCAATCTGCCCGGTGATATAGTCCAGCCGGCAGGGATTCATCAGATGCAAAGGACGGAACTTGCCGATAGGGTTCCACCACTCCGCCGCCATTGCTTCAAATTTGGCAACTTCGCCGGGGTCGATGGTGGTTTGCATCTCAAGATTCCTTCAAAGGCGGTTTAACCTGCGCCGACACCGGCTATATAGGACGGGATGGATCACAGATCAGGCCTAAAACGCGCAACCGATTACCTTTACCCGCCGATCGAACCTTTTGACCAGCGGATGCTGGACATGGGCGACGGGCACCGCATCTATGTGGAGCAATGCGGCAACCCGAACGGCGTACCGGTTCTGGTTCTGCACGGCGGGCCCGGTGGCGGTTGCAGCCCTGCGATGCGGCGCTATTTCGACCCGGCGCATTACCGAATTGTGCTGTTTGACCAGCGCGGTTGCGGCAGATCGCGCCCGCATGCCAGTGTGGAAAACAATACGACGTGGCATCTTGTGGCCGATATCGAGACGATCCGCCTGACCTTGGAGGTTGACCGTTTCATCCTGTTTGGCGGCAGTTGGGGCGCTGCGCTTGCGTTGATCTACGCCATCAAGCATCCCGACCGCGTGGCCCATCTGGTCCTGCGCGGCATTTTCCTGATGACCCGGACCGAGTTGAACTGGTTTTACGGTGGCGGGGCCGGTTCCTTTTTCCCTGACCTTTGGGCGCGGTTTGTGACGGCTGTTCCCGCTGCGGAGCGGTCCGACATGATCGGCGCCTATCACCGTCGTCTGTTCTCCGGTGATCTGGCCGAGGAAATCCGGCTGGGCCGCATCTGGTCCAACTGGGAGAATGCGTTGGCCTCGGTTGCGCCAGAAGGTCCGTTGGGCGAGGGGCCGGCCGATTATGCCCGCGCCTTTGCCCGGTTGGAAAATCACTACTTCCAGAATGCAGGCTTTCTGGAGTCTGACAACTGGATCATGCGCGAACGTCACCGGATCGAGGGGATTGGCGCGACCCTTGTTCAAGGGCGGCTGGACATGATCTGCCCCCCGGTTGCGGCCTGGACGCTGGCCCAGGGTTGGGCAAAGTGCGATCTGCGGCTGATCCCGCTGGCCGGTCACGCGCTGTCCGAACCCGGTATCTCTGAGGCGTTGGTGGCCACGATGAACGGCCTGCGCGGCCTTAATCCTCCAGCGCCGTGACTTCGCGCCGGAATGGCAGCGCATCGCCCCGATCAGGTTCGTCCAACTCCCGCGCATAGCGGTGGCCCGCAAAAGTCGCCCAAGCGATGGGCGCAGGTGCCGCCGCGTCGCCGATCAGCTTGACTGACATGATCCCCGCATCGGCCCAATCGCCTTCCCGCGCCTTCAGGGCATGAAACAGAGCATCCTCCGAACGGCGGGAGGCCACCATCACCACCGCATCGCAAGCAATAATGGCGCGGGTGTCGGTGTAGCTGCAATTCGTCTCAACCCGGCCCGCATGAACCGCCACCATGCCGGTATTGAGCAGAATTTTGACGCCACAGCCCACCAAACGCCGATGAATCTGAGCCTGTTCCAGCGTATTTGCGGTCCAATCCGATACGAAGGCCGACGGCGTGACCAACGTCACCTCGCATCCGATCCGGGCGCAAAGCTCTGCCAGAACGCCACCCATGTAATAGTGGTCGTCGTCAAAGATCACGACTTTGCCCTTGGGCAGCCGCCCGTCCATCAGGTCATCCGGCGTAAGAATAGGCATTCCAGCGTCCATCGGCATGGCCAGAACGTGCTGCCGCGCCACACCATCCGCCCGCCACGTAGAGCCGGTGGCGACGCATATGTTCTGAAACCCAAATTCCAAAACCTCCTCAGCCGTTAACCGAGAGCCGGGATACAGTTGCACATTCTGTCTCTGTTTCAGCTGAAACAGCCGATAATCCGCCACCCGCCCCCAAGCCGACAGGCCCGGCAACAGCCGTTCCCGCGCCACCCTGCCACCGAAATCGTCGCGCGCTTCGGCCACCGCCACGTCATAACCGCGCGCCGCCGCGGCAAGCGCAGCTTCCAACCCTGCGGGTCCGGAACCTATCACCAGAACCGTGTCACTCGCGCCCTTTGCTGCGATCTTTTCGGGGTGCCAGCCCCGCCGCCATTCCTCCATCCACGTCGGGTTCTGCGTGCAACGCCCCATGCCTTGCGTCATATCGCCGGTGATACAGATGTTGCAGCCGATGCATTCACGAATATCCTCAACCCTGCCTTCGTCAATCTTCTTCGGAAGGAAGGGATCGGCAATTGACGGCCTTGCGCAGCCAATAAAATCCAGCCGTCCCGATTTGATCATCCGCGCCATCACGTCAGGCGAGGTAAAGCGGCCGACCCCGACCACCGGGCGCGGCGACAGGTCACGGATGCCGGTGACCCATGCCTCTTGCGCTGCTTCCTCTTTGAACCGCGAGGGACCAGAACAATCCTCCCATGTCCCCATCGCCAAGTCCCACAAATCGGGCAATTCCGCGTTGATAGAGACGAAATCGCGCACCTCGGCATTTGAAAACCCAAGGTTGCCAATCGTCTCATCCAACGAAATCCGCAGGGTCAACGCCATCGTATCGCCCACGGCGTCGCGCATGTCGGCAATCACCTCCCGCGCAAAGCGAGAGCGGTTTTCCAGACTGCCACCGTATTCATCGGTCCGTTGGTTGGTGGCGCGGCTCAGGAAGTGCTGAAAAATACCGAAGCCATGCGCGCCGTACAGGCATATCAGGTCAAACCCCGCCAATTTGCTACGCTTGGCGGCGTTCACGAACCAGCGCCGCAGATTCTTTATATCTGCTTTGTCCATCGCCCGCGCTTGCACCGGGTCATTGGTAAAGGTGCGGATCGGCAAAGCACTTGGGGCCAGCGGCACCTCCTTGGTGTACATATTGGGGCCGTTGATGCCGGAATAGGCCAGCTGAATCCCCGCCAGCGCCCCATGCGTTTTCATCGCCGCAGCCATTATGGCGATGGAGGGGATGTCCTTGTCCTCCCACAAGCGCAGCTCAATAAAGGGAGTGATTTCGGAAGTGTGGTGCATCTCGGTCTGTTCGGTAAAGATCACGCCCCAGCCGCCCTCGGCCTTGATGCCGCGCATCGCCGCTGCAGCCGAAGGGTCACGGTAACCGCCGCCGTTGCAATGTGGCACCTGATAAAAGCGGTTTTTCGCGGTCAACGGGCCAATGGCCAAAGGCTGGAACAGAATATCATAGCGGGGGTCACGCATGGGGCCTCACGAACGCAGGATCAGGTCGGGCAGGATGTCTTTCAGGGTGGTCACGGCATGGTCAATGAAAGCGCGGATGGTCAGCGAGGCGCGGCTGCCGTTGGCACACAAAAGGCCCATCCGCATCGGCGGCACCGGGCCGGACAGCGGCACATAGACCAGCGCCTTGCCATCCGGTGCGCGATTGGTCCGGGGCAGCACATTGCCGAACGCATAGCCAAAGTTATTGGCGACCAGCGATTGCACCACGGCCATATCGCGGCTGCGCTCTGCAATTTGCGGCTTCAGGGACGCTTTTTCAAAAAACGACAGGAAGTAGTCGGTTGACAACGGCAGGTCCAAAAGCACCAGCGGCACCGCGGTCAGATCGGCCAGCGTCAGTGAGGGGCGGTCGGCCAGCACATGGCCCTGCGGCAGCATGATAAAGGGGGGCAGAGTGCCAAGCACGACAAACTCCAGATCCGCAGGCAGCGCCAGATCATAGGTCAGCGCCACGTCCACGGTCGCATCACGCAGGCCTTCGATCAACGCAGCCTGATGGGTTTCGGACTGGTGAAACTCCACCTCGGGGTAACGGTCAATAAAGCTGCGGCGCAGCTGCGGCACAAGAATTTGTGCAAAGGTCAGCAGGCACCCGATGTTCAGCCGCCCCCTGACCGTGCCGCGATATTGCGCCGCCAGCTCGGACAAATGGCTTGCGGCGTCAAGGGCAACAGCGGCTTCCCGGATCAGCTCACGCCCGGATTGCGTGGGCGACATGCCATGGGCATGTTTGCGAACGAACAAGGGCAGGCCAAACTCTGCCTCCAACTGGGCGATGGCAGTGGAGATTGAGGGGGCAGAGACACGCAGCCGCTCTGCCGCCAAGGTGATTGACCCCGCCTGACCCACGGCCACCAGATATTCCAACTGCCGTAGGGTAAAGCGCAGCGCCACCTATGTCTCGCCCGCAACGCCGTAAGACGGGGCGGCGCGTGGATCCAAAGCGCGGGTCTGGTACGCAGCCATTTGTGGTTTGTAGACCTGCCACGCGCGGACGATATGGGCGATTGGCGCATCGTCCCAATCGCAGCGCAGTTCGGCCAACGGCCAGAGTTGGCCGTCAACGATCAAAAGGCCCGCCGAATGTACTGGCCCCGCCTCACCACCCAAGGCCAAAGCAGCCTGCATCGCGGACAGCAGGCGATCCCCCAGATGGCCTGTGGTACTTTCAAAAACAGTCACCATTGCAGCAGGAATAGCCTTGTCAGCCAGAAGATTGCCGCCCGCAGCCACGCCCTTGCCTTCAGCCACGCCCCAGATGCCAAGCGCGTTTTGGCCTGACCAGGTGGCAGTGCGCCCCAAGGCGTCAACGCACAGAAGCTGGCGGTATTCAGGGAACTTTTCCTGCCGCACCGCCTTTGCCACGGCCTGCGGTGCGGAATGGCCCTGCGACAGCAGGTCCAGCATCAGACTGCCCAAGCCCGGATTGGTGATGTTTTGCGTGGCCGCAGCCCCAACACCGGCCCGCGCAAAGGCACAGCGCGCCGCAACGGCAGGCGACGACGACGATATGGCCATGCCAAATTGCCCGGTTTCAGCGCAACGTGCGACGATGGAGAAGGTCATCTCAATCCGGGATGACAGCGGTGGCGTCAATTTCCACCAGCCAATCGGGGCGGGCCAAAGCGACGACGGTCAAGCCCGTGCAAACCGGATGAACGCCTTTGATATACTCACCCATCGTGGTGTAAACCGCCTGACGATGGCGCACGTCGGTCAGGTAAACCACCAGCTTGACCAGATGCTCCATCGTGCCGCCAGCCTCCTCGATGATCTGCTTGATGTTCTGCATGACCTTGTGGGTCTGCGCCACCGGGTCATGGCTGCCAAGGTTCTCTGCCGTATCAAGGTCTTGCGGACAGGCACCGCGAAACCACACCGTCGTGCCACCGCGTGTGACAACGGCATGGCTCAGGTCATTGTCCAGCTTCTGTTCCGGGTAAGTGTCTTTGGTGTTGAACGGGCGGATGCGTTTGTGGATCATTTCGGTCCCTGAGGTGGTTTCGAGCCAAATCTTCAGCCACCTTCGCCCAAGCCCTGCTTAATGCCAAGAACAGAAACTCTCACCCCGGATTAGGTTACGCCTAACGCCCAAGCGGCAATCAAAGCAGGGTCGCCCGGCAGTGCCTGCGCCGCAGATCCGGCAAAATGCAGCAACTCCGGCAGGTTCAACACATTGACGCCGATCAGCACCGGAACCCCACGGTCGATCGCATCGACGATCAGGGGCACATAGCCGCGCCCCTGCGCCTCCACCTTGCCAAATTTGTTAACAATCAGAAGGTTCGCGCCGTAGGTGCGGGAGGCGACCGCCATCACTGCCTGCTCCAGCGCGCCACCGTCGAGACGACAGCCTTTGGCAGCACGACCAAGGTTTTGATTGATCCGGATAACCGGGCCATCGGGCAAGACCTGTAGCTGCATATCACAAGCGGGGTCTTGGGTTTCCAACGCGATGGTTCCGCAAAGCCTGAGCCTGCTGGCCTGCATGATCCGCACAGCCGCCGTCAGGCAGGCATCGGTGTGGCCCCGACCGGGCAGGCTGATATAGCGAAGCTCCAAAACAACCCTCCACGGACTGGCGCTATCATGAACGTAAAGCGCGGTCGATGGTGAAGGGGGTGCGGCACGCCTGAAAAAGCGTGCCGCAAAGGCATCACATATGCATAGCGTCCATGACGGTGCCGGCGCCGTGGGCCTTGCAGGCCGTCTCGGCGGCTTTCATGGTCTCTTCGTCGGTCATCTTGGCCATTTTGGCGTCCGACATCATGGCGGTGTGCATGGTTTTGCCAGCGGCCATCATGCCTTTGGCGTCCATCGCCATCAGGTCTTTGCAGGTCATGGTTTTGGCGTCCATACCAGCCGCGAAAACCGGAGCGGCGAGAACAGCGAAGGCAACGGCTACGAGGGTGAGTTTCATGATCATGTCCCATGTTGGTCTGTCGCATCTGTGCGACACGAGCAGGGTTAGTCGTGTTGACCCACTGAAGCGACTTAAAAAAATGTAACCTTCGAACTCGTGATCACGCGTGATCGGAACGGGAGCAGGTAGAGGCGTTCGTTGGAAGGCACGGGATTGCGTCGTGCAAAACGCCGCCGCAGTCCAGTCTGGCGCTCTGGCAGGCCGGGGTCTAATCTGGCCTTTGAACGTCACTCAGGCCCGCAACCCGACCACCGCGACGCCCAAGGTTTCCAGAACTTTAGCCTCGATCTGCGCCGCCTCCATGCCAGCCACGCGGTACATCGCTTCGGGAGAGGCCTGGTCAATGAAGCTGTCCGGCAGCACCATCGACCGAAATTTCAGACCTCTGTCGAAAACGCCTTCTTCGGCCAAAAAGTGGGAAACATGCGAAGAAAAGCCACCAATGGCACCTTCTTCGATGGTGATCAGCGCCTCGTGAGTACCGGCGAGATGCAGAATCAGATCGCGGTCCAGTGGTTTGGCAAAGCGGGCGTCGGCGACGGTAACAGGCAGACCACGGGCGGCAAGCGCTTCGGCGGCTTTCAACACCTCCGACAGGTGGGTGCCATAGGACAAAATCGCCACACGGGCCCCCTCGCGCATGATCCGGCCCTTGCCAATCTCCAGCGGGATGCCTTTGGCGGGCATTTCCACCCCGACGCCCTCGCCACGCGGATAGCGAAACGCGATGGGACCGGAGTTATGAGCGGCGGCGGTGGCCACCATGTGGACCAATTCGGCCTCATCCGCCGCGGCCATCACCACAAAGCCGGGCAGATTGGCAAGGAAGGCCACGTCAAACGCCCCGGCATGGGTCGCGCCATCAGCACCTACCAGCCCGGCGCGGTCGATGGCAAAGCGGACCGGCAAGCGTTGGATCGCCACGTCATGCACAACTTGATCGTAGCCGCGCTGCAAAAAGGTCGAATAGATCGCGCAGAACGGCTTCATGCCGCCCGCCGCCAGCCCGGCAGAAAAAGTCACGGCGTGCTGTTCGGCAATTCCCACGTCAAACATCCGCTTGGGGAAACATTTGCCAAACAGGTCCAGCCCGGTGCCTTCCGGCATTGCGGCAGTGATGGCGACGATCTTGCTGTCAGCCTCGGCCTCACGAATCAGCGCCTCAGCGAAAACCTTGGTGTAAGACGGTGCATTGGAGGGCGATTTCTTCTGCACCCCGGTGACCACATCGAACTTGGCGCGGGCATGACCCTTGTCGGCGGCAAGTTCGGCAGGTGGATAGCCTTTGCCTTTTTTTGTGATCACATGAATCAGCGTCGGCCCGGTGGCACGTGCTTTCACCGTGCGCAGAACCGGCAAAAGCTGGTCTAGGTCATGGCCATCAATCGGGCCGATATAGGAAAATCCCAGCTCTTCGAATAAGGTGCCGCCAACGGTCATGCCTTTCAGCATCTCTTTCGCGCGGCGGGCGCCTTCCTGAAACGGCTCTGGCAACAGGCTGACCATGCCCTTGGCGGCTTGCTTAAACTCTTGAAACGGCGCACCGGCATAAAGGCGGCTCAGGTAAGCCGA
The DNA here is from genome assembly GCA_038231395.1 of Rhodobacterales bacterium. Lineage (GTDB taxonomy): Bacteria > Pseudomonadota > Alphaproteobacteria > Rhodobacterales > Rhodobacteraceae > Stagnihabitans. The sequence continues at coordinate 53,796 of JBBRLL010000002.1, read as the reverse complement.
CATGGCGCCTACCGGCGGTGCAATCGACATCTCATTGTCATTCAGAATCACGAACAGCCGCTTTTTCAGGTGCCCCGCATTGTTCAGCGCCTCATAGGCCATGCCAGCGGACATGGAGCCGTCGCCGATCACCGCAATCGCATCCCCCGGATCGCCGCCGATGTCGGCAGCCATCGCAAACCCCAAAGCCGCAGAGATCGAGGTGGAACTGTGCGCCGCGCCGAACGGGTCATAGGGGCTTTCGCTGCGCTTGGTAAAGCCGGAAAGCCCGCCTTCGGTCCGCAGGGTGCGGATACGGTCGCGCCGCCCGGTCAGGATCTTGTGTGGGTAAGTCTGGTGGCCGACATCCCAGATCAGTTTGTCACGCGGCGTATCGAAAACGGCGTGCAGCGCCACGGTCAATTCAACCACACCCAGACCCGCACCAAGGTGGCCACCCGTCACGGATACGGCGGAAATCGTCTCTGCCCGCAGTTCGGTGGCCAGAAGGTGAAGCTCCCGATCCGACAACGATTTCAGGTCGGCAGGAATGTTCACACGGTCAAGCGTAGGGGTTTTGGGACGCGGGGTTTCGGGTGTAACGGCCATTTCAGTCTCAACTTTCCCGTGTTATCACAAAACGCGCGGCAGCTCTCAAGGTGGCACCTTTGTCCCCATAAGGCGAAAGCGCTGCCTCGGCAGCGGCGATCAGGGCGGCGGCCCGCGCCTCGGCACCTTTCAGCCCAAGAAGCGAGACGAACGTGGCTTTGCCTGCCGCTTGATCCTTGCCAAGTCGCTTGCCCGCTTTGGCCGGGTCGCCCCGCACATCCAGGATGTCGTCGGCAATCTGAAACGCAAGACCCAACGCTTGGGCGTAGTCGTCCAGCGGCTTGAGGTCTGCGCCAGCAATAATCGCCCCGGCACAGGCGGCAAAGCGGATCAAAGCGCCGGTTTTGCCAGCTTGCAATCTGGTAATCTGGTCGAGGTTGAGCGGGGTTGCGGAGATTTCTGCTGCCATATCCTGCGCTTGGCCCAGAACCATTCCTTCGGCCCCCGAAGCCTTGGCAAGGCCCCTCACCAGTGACATCCGCACGTCGGCAGATCCCAAAGCCGCGTCGCACAACAGCTCAAACGCCAGTGTTTGCAAGGCGTCACCGGCCAGAACGGCCGTTGCCTCATCCCACTTTTTGTGAACCGTCGGCTGGCCCCGTCGCAGATCGTCGTCATCCATGCAGGGCAAATCGTCATGGATCAGCGAATACGCGTGCAATGCCTCAATTGCTGCGGCTGCACTTAACCCCACAGAAGCAGGCAGGCCATGCAACCGAGTGCCTTCCAGAACCAGAAACCCGCGCAACCGCTTGCCGCCCAGCAGCGCATAACGCATGGCGTGAACGACAGGTTCGTCCGCTTTGTCAGCCAATGCTGCCGTCAACCGGCCCTGAATGGCGGTAGCATCGGCGGCGAGAATTTCCGGAAAGTTCACATCCCCTCCACCGGGGTGGTGCCCACGGCCTTGCCTTCTGCGGCGCGGATCAGTTCGACTTTTTCCTCGGCATCCTTCAGCTTGCCAGCACACAGCGCCTTCAATTCGGCACCGCGTTCATAAAGCTTGATGGATTGTTCCAGCGCCACATCGCCGCGCTCCAACTGGGTGACGACCTTTTCAAGTTCGGCCATCGCCTCCTCAAAGGTCAGGTCGGTCACCGGTTTTTCAACGGGTTTTTCAGTCAAAGGCTACGCTCCTGCAAGACGCCAACGTGCGCCGCGACCGAGGCCGCCAACGCCTCAAGATCATACCCGCCTTCCAGACAGGATACCACCCGGCCTTGCGCATGGCTGTCGGCGAGGTCGCACAGGCGGCGGGTCAGCCACGCATAGTCCGCCTCATTCCAATTCAATTGCGCCAAGGGATCATCCTGATGGGCGTCAAATCCAGCGGAAATCAGGATAAGTTCGGGCTGAAAGGCGTTGATCGCCGGGAAAACCTCCGCCTCATAGACCGTCCGCATTGCTGCACCGTCGCTGTTGGGCGGCAAGGGAAGGTTCATGATCTGGCCATGCGCACCGGTTTCGCCGCGCTCTCCCGTGCCGGGCCAAAGCGGCATTTGCTGGCTGGTGACGAACAGAACACGGGGCTCGTCCCACAGCAGCGCTTGCGTGCCATTGCCGTGATGCACGTCGAAATCGACGACAGCGACCCGGCTTAATCTGTTGTTATCCAACGCATGTTTCGCCGCAATCGCCACTGTGCCGAACAGGCAGAAGCCCATCGCCGTGGCGGCCTCGGCATGGTGACCCGGCGGGCGCGCCAGAATGAAAGCGTTCTTGGCCTCGCCGCCCAGCACCGCATCCACGGCGGCACAGGCCCCACCAATTGCCCGCAAAGCCGCTTCGAACGAGCCAGGAGACATCCAGGTGTCGGGGTCAAGTTGCGCAGTTCCTGTTGTGGGCTCTGCTCTGCGAACCCTGTCGATATAGGACTTCGGATGACAGCGGAGGAGTTCGCTTTCGCTGGCCATGGGCGAGGTTTTCCGCGTGAGGGTCAGCCCGGTCAATCCGCGCTCGACGGCCTCAACGCGCTCCGCCCGCTCCGGATGACCCGGCGGTGTGCAATGGCGGCTGGAAACCGGATGGGCGTAAAGCAATGTCATGGCGTCCCCCTTTTGCACCGATCAAAGGGGAATATCAGTGCTTAGGCAAGCCGTCAGATCACATATTCATGTGCGGCCCCGTCTTCAGTGCGGATCACTTCACATCCGCGATCCGAAACCACCTGATCTTTCTGATTGTGCATCGGGCGGTAGTGATTCGGGAATTCGCGAACCCTCTCGCCGATTGGTTGCCATGTAGTATCGAGGACAAATTTACACGTCGGGCGCAGGGCGGGCGGTCACGTATTACAAGATCAGAACTGGATAACATTGCTGATTTGGGATTGCAGGCGGATAGGAACCTCGTTCATCTCAACCTCATCACTCTGGACGAACAATTGTTTGACGTGGCCGGTGGCTGGACGAAAGATCACACGCCGCGCCATCGTGCCGCCAACGCTTTCCGACGTGATCGGAATCCCTTCGTTCCACAGGAAAGTGGAGGCAAAATCCACGTTGAGCCGTCCAATATCGCTGAGCGTGGCCGACATGCGCGCGCCACCAAACATTTTGGCTTGCAGCCGGGTCTTGGACGCGCCGTTTTCCAACAGTTTTTCGATCAGTTTTACCATGGCATTGACGCCAAAACGGATGTGATCGACCTCATTTCCCTTCCCCGCTGGAAGCAGAAAATGGTTCATTCCACCGACTGCGGCCACTGGATCGAACAGGCAAACCGAAATGCATGAACCCAAGACGGTCGAAAGGGTAGCCTCGGGCTGGGCGGACACATAATAGGTTCCCTGCACGACGTAGACAAGTTTTCCCTCAGTGATAACGGTCATGTCGTTATTCGCCTCTCTTCAAAACCCACTGCGCAGCTGCGCAAAATGGCACCTGCAATTTCGTCCAGTGGCAATTGTTGTCTTACCGCGCCAATTTCCCATGCTGCCTTTGGCATGCCGTAAACAACGCTGGAGTGTTCGTCTTGCCCGATGGTCATCGCGCCGCCGTTGCGCAGGGCAAGCAGACCTTCCGCACCGTCCCGGCCCATCCCGGTCAAAAGAACGGCAACAACATTCGACGCGGCGCGCACCGCAGATTGGAATAAGGCGTCCACCGAAGGAAGGTGGCCGGAAACCAGAGGTCCGGGTTCCAGCCCGATCCGGTATGGTATGTTGGAACGCAGTCGCATGTGTCCGGGGCAACCCGCCGCCACACAAACGTGGCCCGACCGCAATTCCATCCCATCCTGAGCGGCTTCGACGGAAACGGTACAACGCCGGTCCAGCAGCCGGATCAAACTGTCCGAAAATCCTTGTCCGGTATGTTGCACCACGGCAACCGGCGGACAATCCGCAGGCAGCGCGGAGAGCACAGTCAGCAAAGCGTCCACGCCACCGGTAGATGCGCCAATCAGGATGAGCTTGCCAGGCTTGGCGGGCACCAGACCCCGAATGGGAAGTGGAACACGGGTCGGGCTTCGTTCCTGAGTCCGACGCAAGGCCGTCAGGATCTGGGCGTGGATGGTGTCCGGGCTTTTGGACATGTCGATAGGGGGATTGTCCCAAGCAGTCTCGGTGCTGGTCGCAAGCACCGATGGTTGACCGGCAAGACCGCGATCAAAGCCGCCATGATCAATCGGGATCCAACGGGCGTTCAGCGCGCGGAAAAGTGAGCGCATCAGGCTGAACTCCGGTAATTGGGTCAGCTCGCGCGCCACCAGAACCAAGTCAGGTTCCATAGCTTCGGACGCCGTGTAGGTTGCTGGCAAATCAGAGGATTGGTTGATCACCCTGAACCCAGGGCCAACCCGCAAGATCTTGACCAACTTCATCCGCATGGCCGGATTTGCGCCCGCTACGACAATCGTGATCTCTGGCAATCTCTCTATTCCTTTGAGAAGCGGGCGATCGGCCTTTACGAGGGGAAAAATGAAACGGTGAAGGGGTCAAAAGTCCTGCCACTTTCCGGCGGAGGCGGCTGCTGACGGGCGTAGACTGGCCTCGACCGGTCTGCGGACCGGTTGACCCGCGCCCAGTGGTTCCATGAGCACCAGCCCTTTTGGCCGCGCGCTGCCGGTCAATGGCCTGACGTGCTGTCCCTGTCGGGCCATTTTGAGGGTTGCCGATGAGGCGTGCGTCAAATCCTTTCGAACTTGGAAATGGGACACCAGTTCCGCCAATCCCGATGCCTCCTGGTGCATCGACTGGCTTGCGGCTGCGGATTCCTCGACCATAGCCGCGTTTTGCTGGGTCACCTGGTCCAGTTGTGATACGCCAACGTTGATTTCGGCCAGCCCAGTGGATTGTTCCGTCGCAGCCAGGGCGATGTTGGACACCAGAGTCGAAATATGGCCAACCCGGCTGACAATATTTGCCAGCGCGTCGCCCGCACGTCCCACTTGTTCCACGCCGCGGTCAACGTGTTGCGTCGAGGCGCTGATCAAGGATTTGATCTCTTTTGCCGCTGCCGAGGACCGTTGGGCCAAGGCGCGAACCTCAGAGGCCACAACGGCAAAGCCCCGTCCGGCATCTCCAGCGCGGGCAGCCTCTACGCCAGCGTTCAGCGCGAGAAGATTGGTCTGGAACGCGATATCATCAATCACACCAATGATCTGCGAGATCTGGTCGGACGACCGTTCAATCTCGGTCATGGCACTGACGGCCCCTTGCACGACCTTGCCACTTTCCTCTGCTTCATTGCGGGCCGCCCGGACAATCCCTTCCACCTCTTTTGCAGCTTCGGCCGCCGAACGGATCGAGGCTGTCAATTCGTCCATCGCAGCGGCGGTTTCCTCCAGCGTTGCAGCTTGGGTTTCGGTTCTGGTCGACAGGTTTTCTGAGGACTGGCTGATTTCGCTGGCGCGCGACCGGATGCTTTCAGAGGTTTCCACCACCATCGAAATCGTCTCGGACAAACGTTCGACGGTTTGGTTGAAATCGTGTCGCAAGGCTTCCTGATCACCAAAGGGCGTGTCAATCGATTGAGCCAGATTGCCCACCGAAAGTGCGCGCAGGCCCACGCTCAACGCATCGACAACCAGCGACTGCTCGGCCGCTTTCAGATGACGCTCCTCTTCCAGGCCAACAGCAACCCCCAGTTTTTCGCGCAGAGCATCCAAGGATTTTGCGATGTCGCCCAGTTCGTCGTTGCGATTGGCGTCTTCTATGACAACAGCCAAATCCCCGCCCGCAATAGATCGGATCGCATCGGTGACCCGGGCAATCGGACGGGTGATGGTCTTGGCTATCAGGGTGCCAAATAGGGTCAGAATGCCGGCCGCAGCCACCGTCAAGACGATGAGCAGATTTCTGGCCGATACGACATTGGCAAAGGCCTCGCTGTCCGCTATTTCGACGAGGATATTGAAGTGAATACCAGTGACCTTGGCTTCGGCGGTCACCGCCGTGCCGATTTCCCCGGATGTCAGTTTTGTGTGCTCCAGGATGATATGGTCCGTCTTTGCGTTGACATCCATCTGTGGAAGGTCCGGCAAAGCATCAAGCATCGCAAAGCGCCCATCGAACCGCGACGCACTGCGAGCCGCACGGTCAGGGCCAACGAGAGTGACCTCTCCGGTTTTACCAAGGCCTGCCGGGTCATCGACGACAGCCTGCAAAGCGTCGCCACTGATTTGAATTGCGACAACCCCGATCACCTTTCCATCATCGGCAAGCATGGATTTGGCAGCAAAGGCGGCGGGCGCTCCTGCGGATGGCCCGTATTTTGCGAAATCGGAAAAGTGCACAGTGTTTGACGGATCGGCCAAGGCCGCGGTGAACGCTTGAGCCAGCGGACCTTTCGCCTCTGGACCGGTAATCAGGTTACTGCCGAAGTCGGTTTCCTTGTCAACCGTGAAGACAACATTACCCGCCGGATCAATCAGGAAGAAGTCAAAATATCCATGCAGGTTGATCCAATTGCGAAACGCCGGATGAAACGCGGCGTGCTGGGTGTTGTAGGTATTTGGCGTGTCAACCTTGTCAAGGTTCATGCGTTTTCCCGGCGGATTCGGGTTGTTCGTGATATAGTCCGCGGTCAGCGTGGCCTGAGGATTTTGGCCTGCAGAGTTCCAGCCCATCTCCAACCGCCGCAACCCGGCAATGGTCTGCGGACTGGTGGACATATCCTGAACGTTTCGCCCAATCTCCGCATAGAAATTTTGCACGGCGGTCGTTCGACTTTGAAGGAGCGCAGATACAGACGCGTTCACGTCGTATTTTGCCAGCGATTGGATCTGAAAGTATCCGATGGCACCCACGAGGATGGCCATTAACAAACCTGCCCCAACGATCACCACAGGCAATCTGACCTTCAAAGGGATAGAATCGAAACTTGCCATCTTTGTCCTCTTGACTCGATACACCAACTTTAACGCAGCTTCCGTGGTCACGAGCATTCTAGCCGTCAGTCATTTAAGGGCGCTTTAACACGCCCGATTTTAGGGCGCGGCGTCTGGCGGGTGATCCAGCCGGATAGACGCTTAGAACAGAATGGGTCCAGAGCACGTCTCACCCAGGGGCGGAATGTTTTGGCCATGCAGCCGCAGACGCAGGTCGGCCAAGCGCAAGCGCGACGTCGCAGATTCCGCCGAAAGCGCGCCGGACGTGTTTCGTCTGGCTTCGCTCGCCAGGTCTTCAAGCCAAAACGACAGATCCTCCAGCGTCTGACTGAGCAGATCGATTTTTTGCAAAGAGACAACGCGTGCGCGATGGCTCGTCTGAGCTTCGGGGTTGGCGTTGCGATGGAGCGTCGGGGTCAACAGCGGTGCAATGCTGTCCTCAATCTCCAGCAAAAGGCGCGCGCTGTCCGCCAGAATGCCAGCGGTTCGTTCCAAGAGTGTGGGCAACGGTTCCATAGGCGGGCTCCCGATTACAGCGGGCCCACGACACGCTCGATTGAAGCTTTCATCGTGGCGGTGGTGAACGGTTTGCGGATCAGGTTGTTCAGGCCAAGCTCCTGACCGATCTTGAGCAGTTCAGGCGTTGGTTGCCCGGTGATCAGGATAAAGCCGACGCGCGCCGTAGTTTTATAGGATCGCAAGGCGTGCAGCAGCTCCAGCCCGTTCATCCCGGGCATGTTCATGTCGCACAGAACAAGATGCACCGGAGCGCCAACCAGCTTTCCAAGTGCGGTGTTTCCGTCATTTTCTGTCAGGTATTTCGTAATCCCAAGCTCTTCCAAAGACTGGGTGATCAGCGCGCGGCTGACCGACATATCATCTATCACCATGATGCGAATACTGTCTCGCAGGCTCATTTTTCGTGCCTTTCCTGGCGGTTCAATGAAGAGGTTTGGGTCACATGGGTGCCCGGTTCACTCGCTACTGGCCCGGTGCGGCCGTTGCACACACGTTGGTATGCCGTCACGCCAACCGCGCGAAACATATCCTCCGCCGGACCGGCGACGCGTTCGGAGTGGCCGATGCAAAGATAGCCGTTTGGCGCCAGAAGTCCGCCAAAACGACCCCACAACTTTGCTTGCGTCGGTTTGTCGAAATAGATCGCAACGTTTCGGCAAAAGATCACCTGAAACGGGCCAGAGATCGGCCAGTTTTCGATCAGATTCAATTTGCCGAACGTGATCAAATCCCGTGCCGCCGAAGCAATCTTGAAGCACCCGTCCCCGGCGGATTCGATGTACTTTTGCAGGGAGTCCGGTATGGCTTTGCGCTCTTCCTCGGGATAGTGGCCACGTTCTGCACGATCAAGGATCTCGGGATCGACGTCAGTCGCCAGAATGCGGAAATTGAGTTTCGCAGCATCCGGGCACAGGTTTAAGACCGTAAAGGCCAATGAATAGGGTTCTTGTCCGGCCGAACAGGCCGCTGACCAGATGCGCACCCGTCCGCCGTCCCGGGCGATTTTGATCAACGCAGGTAGTGCCACTTCGCGCAGCAATTTGAAGTGGTGATCCTCTCGGAAGAAATGCGTGACGTTCGTGGTCAGCGCCGACAACATGGCCGCCCGCTCGCCCTCACCCTGAGGACTGGTCAGCAAAGCGCAATAGTCACCGAAGTGATCGTATCCCAAAACGCGCAGGCGTTTAAGAAGGCGCGAATACACCAGATCCCTTTTGGCAAGAGTCAGGTGCAGACCGAAATCGGTCATGGCGAGATCGGCAATAAGTTGGAAATCGGCGTCAGTGAACTGAAACCGGTCGCGGGATCGGGCATGGTTAGGCGCGGTCCTGTCGGCGGCGGAATGCGCTGCGTTCATGCAACAGCCCTGCCGCCCGAATTCAGCACGGCCCCGAGGTCAATCACCCGCGTCATGCCGTTTTCGATCGGGATCACGCCAGTGATGCTTTGCCGCGCCATTTCAGAGCGGATGTCCGGCGTTTCCTGAATCTGATCGCGCGGCACTGACAGGATTTCGGAAACCGCCTCGACCAGAAGCCCGACCGTCTGACCGCCGTGCATCGCCACCACGATCACGTTGCGCGGGTTCTCTTTGGTTTGACCCAAACCAAACCTTGCAGCCAGATCGTAGATCGGGATGACGGAGCCCCGCAGGTTCATCACACCCAAAACCTCTTGCGGCGCATGTGGCAGGGCAGTCACCGGGCTCCACCGGCGGATTTCCCGCACCTGTGTTATTTCGATGCTGAAACTCTGTTCACCTGCCGAGAAAGTCACAAACTCGACCTGGGATTTGGGTGTATCTTCATGCATTGACATAAGCGGGCCTTTCGGCGTTCAAGATGGTATTGGGCTTCTGGTAGGACGCTGTTACGCGACCGCTGGCGATTGCATCCGGGTCAAGGATCAGTGCAATTCTTCCGTCGCCCAGCACGGTCGCCGCCGACACGCCCGGCACCGATCCAAAGTTGCTTTCCAGGCTTTTGATGACGACCTGACGTTGGTCCTGAACCGAATCGACCACCAACGCGCACTCCCCAAGGTGTTCGGATTCCACGAGCAATAGCAGCGGGGCATTGAAGGTTCCGGCGGACGGGAATCCCAGGCTTCTGGCCACGTCAACCACGGGAATCATCCGCCCACGGATAGAGAGCAGCGTCTCATCCGTGCCAATCTTGTGCAGGTCGGTTGACAGCGGCCGGATTGTTTCGATGATTGAGGTGATCGGGACCACCAAGGTTTGGCCACCCACCGTCACCACCATTCCGTCCATCACGGCAAGCGTCAGCGGCAAGGTAATCGTAAACTCGGTGCCAAAGCCGCGCGTAGTGGCAATCGAGATGCGGCCACCCAGCGCCTGAACTGCGTTCCGCACCACATCTAGTCCGACCCCACGGCCAGAAAGGTTGGACACCGTTGTCGCCGTCGAAAATCCTGCCATGAAAAGCAGTTGGTCAATTTCAGCGTCGGTCAGTTCAGCGTCCGGCGGCACCAATCCTTTGCTTTTGGCGATTTCAAGGATTTTGGGCCGATTGAGACCGGCACCGTCATCTTTGACCGTAATAATGACGCTTCCAGAGCGATGCGCTGCCGTCAGACGGATGATGCCCATTGGCGGCTTGCCAGCGGCGGCCCGGGCCTCGCGGCTTTCAAGGCCATGGTCGACGGCGTTGCGGATCATATGGGTCAGCGGATCGGCAAGCCGTTCTACAACGGTCTTGTCAACCTCTGTCCCGTCGCCCGAGGTGACCAGTTCCGCGTTTTTGCCGGTTGTATCAGCCGCTTCACGCACAATCCGCGACATCCTCTGAAACAGGGATTTCACCGGTTGGGCGCGGATTGCCATGACGCCTTCCTGAATGTCCCGCGCCAGAAGGCGATAATCCTCTATATGCATCACGAGGTCGTCGTCGCGATTGGACGTCATGTCCTGCAACCGCTGCGCGATCATGGCCTGGTTGATGATCAATTCACCAACCGCGTTGATCAGTCGATCCACGCGGTCAAGGTCAACGCGAAGCGTGGCTTTAGGTCCCTTTGGATCGGACCCGTCCTCACCGCGTTCGGATTTTGCTTTTGGCCGGGCCGGACTGGCGATCATTTGGGCGGGCTGCGGTGGAGGTGCTGATGCTGGCCCGAACGGCTCTGCCAAGGCGGGCTTAGGGGCTTGCACGCCGACAACTGCCGCCGGCTCACCGACTGGCGTGGCGATAGCCCCGCTTATCGGTCCTGTGCTCGGGGCGTCGGTCTGAGTAGCGGGGGGCGAACCCATCAAAGGCGCAATTTTCAGATCACACAGACCGTGGACGAACTCAAAGACATCCTGAACTGCAATCTCACTTTCGTCCGAACGCAGATCGACGCTCCAACTCAGGTGGGAGTCCGTAGGGTCAAAGCCGGTCCAGTCCCGAAGATTGGAAAGGTCGATGTTTGTGGTCATCTGACCCAGTTCGCTCAAAGCGGCGAGCAAAAGCGCAGGCTCGTGCCCGTTGGTGAAAAGCCCCCGGTGCGGACGAAAATCAATACGGAACCCGACCTTGACCTGCGCCTTATCCTCGGCAGCGGTTGGCGCGACGTAGGCCTCGTCTTCCGCGCCAATGTCCATCGGCCCCAGGTCCAGTGTCACCGCTGCGAATTCGAAATTGTCCCAGGCATCCACCGCTTCAATTTCGCCCTCGCCAAGACAGCCCTGTAGCGCTGTCAGAAAAGCCGCGGTCACCTCTTCAGGAATTGTCCTCCCGCTGCGGGCGGCATCGACCAGATCGGCCAGACAATCGGCAGAGCGGGTGAGGGTGTGCAGGATCTGCGGTGTAAGATTAAGCGTTTCAGACCGGACGGCATCCATGACCGTTTCAAAGGAATGCGCGAAATTGACCAGATCGGTCAGCTTGAAAGCACCAGCCCCACCCTTGATCGAATGCACGGCGCGAAAGACCGAATTGACCGTTTCCTTGTCAAATTCGGCTCCTTGCATAGACTCCAGCCCTTCGGCAAGCGACTCCAGAAGCTCCTCCGTCTCTTCAAAGAAGGTGTCGAGGATCGGGTTGCCCATCTTAAGCCACCAAACCTGTTACCCGACGGATCACCGACACCAGAGAAACGTCGTCAAATGGCTTTACGATCCAGCCGGTAGCGCCTGCATCCCGCGCACGGGACTTTAGCTTGTCACCGCTTTCCGTGGTCAGAACCAGAATTGGCACTTGATTGTCAATGTCACCCTTCCGGATCGCATCAATCACGCCGTAGCCGTCCATTTTCGGCATGTTGATGTCGGTGATCACGATATCGGGCCGCACTTCGGCATAGCGTTCTACCCCGTCAACGCCGTCCACCGCCGAAGAAAAGTCAAATCCGGCCGCCTCCATCACTGAACGCAGAAGTTCACGGATTGTCTTTGAATCGTCGATGGCCAGCACTTTCAGCGTCATTTCAATCCACTCCAACCGGTGTTTTCAGTCGTCAGCCCCAAGCGGTCAAAATCCTGAACCAGTCGCGGTGGCAGGTCTGACACGTCAAATTCCAGACCACGCCCCTTCCAGTCGCGGGACGCCGACAGCAGAACCTGAATGACGCGCGAATCGGGGCGGCCCTGATTGCGCATCGACACGCGCACAGACGAACCATTGCTGTCCCTCAGAAAGGCCATCAGCGGCTCGGACGGGCCAATGCTCATCCGGTCCGGTGGTTCGAAAATCTTCCAGTTCTCCGCCATGGGCATCTTTCTTGAAATCCGCGAATGTCGCATGCGATCGAGGGCCCGTTTTTTCGCGGACCTCTTATCGGTAACCAGATGCGCTTAAGAATTGGTTTCGCTGAAATGGACGACGGCCCGGATAGGCCCTTTTAGACCGCCGGGGCGCCGTGTAATTGGCTAAAAGACGAAGATATACCTAGCCGCGGCTGAGTTTCAGGCTTCTGATCGCAAACGGGCCCATGGTTTCCACAGAATCGGCAGAAGGTTCACCCGGGACATCCAAAGGCTCCTCCAGCAGGTTCACTGTGCCATCCAAGCGCCAACCTGTCGCGGGCCGCACGAGGGGCCGGACGGTGCCGCCAGCCGGTTCATACAGCCGCAGTACCAAAGCGTCGCCATCCTCGGCAGGCTTCAGCGCCGACAGCGCCAATGGCCCCTCGACGGCCGCCGCTTGCCAGATACCCTGCGTGACCTTGGCTGAAACCGCAAACAGCGGTTCGTTCAGATCCTGCGCCTCGGCAAGAACGCCGCCGTCCAGCCAGTCACCCGCAAAGGGCAGCAGCGCATAGGTGAACGCCTGCTTGCCCTCATCTGCCAGCACGTCCGGGAAGACTGGCGAGCGCAGAAGGCTGATCCCCAATTCGTTGCCCAAGGCGTGGTGGCCGTATTTGCCATCGTTCAGCAGTGCCACACCAAAGCTGCGTTCTGCCAATAGAGCAAAGCGGTGGGCGGCAACCTCGAATTTCGTCACATCCCAAGGCGTGTTGCGATGGGTCGGACGAGAGATCACGCCGCAAGCGCACTCAAACAGCGCCTGATCGGCCTTGACCGCCAGCGGGAAGCGGGTTTTCAAAAGAACCCGGCGATCGTGCCAGTCCAGTTCTGTGTGAAACTCCACGCGGGGCGAGTTTGACCACAGCCGCAGTTGTTGCACGATGGTGCTGGCGCCAAAATGGCGGGTGATGCGCAACGCGGCACGGTGCGGGCCCGCTTCGGTCACCTCAACCGCGTCGGCCAGCAGTTCCTGACCGGAGGCCGTGTAATCCTCTTCGATGTCCCAGGCGTCAAAGTAACGGGGTTTGTCGACATAGGCCCAGATCTGGTTGCCGCGCCCCGCCAGACATTCCCGCCCGGTGCGTTTGTCGATCACGCTGGACAGGGTGCCATCCTCGGCCACGGTGACCCGGACGAAAGCATTCTCCAACCCGTTGGCGGAAACGGTCAGTGGCCCCGGCGCATCCAGCGTCACCCGCGCTGTCACTGACAAGCCCGAAACCACCTGCGGCGCGCTGAGAACATGGCCACCCTCAACCGCCTGTGACCCCGGCAGCGGCACCTCTGACACCAGTCGCAACGGGCGCGGCGACAGGTCCGGATTGACCACCACAAGCCCATCATCCGGCCCGACCATGCCTTTCGCAAGCACCGCCAGCGCCGCGTCCTGCCGAACCCGACCGGCCGCGATCACTTGTGCAAGCTCTGCCTCGGCCACCTCATAAACCTCGCGGATCGACGATCCCGGCAAAATGTCGTGGAATTCGTTGCGCAACAGGACCTGCCAGTCCGTCTCCAGCGAAGCAGGCATCGCACCACCCTGCAACGCCACCATGGACCCCAGAATTTCCGCGCTCACCAAAGCCCGCTCTGCCCGGCGGTGCAGAAATTTGGTGCGGCCTTGTGTGGTCAGCGTGCCGCGGTGGTATTCCAGATAAATCTCACCCACCCATTTCGGCAACGGCCCATTCAGCCGCCCGTCAATGCTGCGGAACCAGTCGCTGACGTTGACATGCGCCTGTTTTGGCACCAACGGAAAGTCGGCCATCTGCCGGGCGCGCAGCACGTGGTCTTCGGTCGGGCCGCCGCCGCCATCGCCATGGCCGTAGCACAAGAGCGACTCGCCGATGAGCGCCTTGTCCTGATAATTCGCCCAGGTGCCCAATGCCGCCCTTGGCCCAAGTTCAGCGTTATAGCCGTTGGCCGGGTTCTCGAAGGTGTGCATCGTCACTTCGGACCCGTCCAGCCCAACCCAGGCAAACAGGTCATGCGGCAGCTTGTGCATTTCCGACCAGTTGGACTTGATGGTAAAAACCGCCGTTATACCCGCGCCCTTCAACACCTGCGGCAGCACCGGAGAGAAGCCGAACGTGTCGGGCAACCAGCACACCGTCGAGCGTTTATCGCGGCCAAACTGCTTGTCAAAATACCGGATGCCGTACAGCAACTGCCGGATCAGCGACTCGCCACAGGGCATGTTGGTGTCCGGTTCCACCCACATGCCGCCCAAAGGCTCCCACTGACCCTGCGCCACCTTTTCGGTGATGGCGGCCAGAAGTGCGGGGTCATCCTTGCCCACAAAGTCATAAAGTTGCGCGGTGGAGTGGTTGAAGCGGAACTCTGGATACTGGTTCATCAGTTGCAGGACGGTGTGGAAGGTCCGCACGCCCTTGCGCCGGGTTTCCGTCATGGGCCACAGCCACGCAAGGTCGATATGCGCGTGTCCGGTCAGGGCAATTGCGCCCTGCGGCGGGAAACGGGTTTGCAAGGTTTGCAGGCCTGCGCGCAAATGGTCGCGCGCCGCCACGACCGAGGCGCGAGCCTTCTCCGACAGCGGTTCAGCAGCCGCCTGAAACTCCGGCAGCTTCCAGATTGACAGGGTTTCGTCGGTGGTCGAAACCCTACGCAAATAGGCGGCGGTTTCGGTCGGCCAGTCCAGCAGGTGAAACGCGGCCTCCGCCAGATCAATCATCGGAGCGCAAACCGCGTGCGGGTCGGAATGGTCGGGATGCGGCCTGCGCGGGAACCACTCCGGCACCGGCCAACCCTCCACCTCATGACCGCCCAAAGTGCGCACCATCTCCACCACCTGACGCAGCATCATGATGAAGTCGGAAAGGTCTTGTTCAACCCAAACCAGTTCGGTCCGCCCCAATGCGGCGTCGCGGTTCGGCACACCCTGTTCCAGCCGCGCCACACACTCCGCTTCGATACGGAACGATGGCTCGGTAACCCGAAAATCCATGTGGGGCGGATTAAGGCCGAAGCTGTTGGTCGTCTGCCCGATCAACCTCACCAGCCCCTCACCCCCGAGCCACAAATGCAACCGCACCTCGTTCAATGGCCAATGATCCGGCACAGAAATCGTGCCATGCGCGAAGGCCAGCGGAGCGCCCTCGTCCTGCCACCGGGTTCCCTTGGCCAACGGCACGCCCGCAAGCGTCCAGCCGTCCAGAGCCACCGTCTCGCGGGCCACCCATTGTTGCAATTCGTCCAGACGTTTGGCCATCCGGCGCAGGCGCATTTCAAGGTTCAGGTAGCTTGGCATGGTGTCCTCGGGGTCTTGGGGTGCCTGCCGACCATGCTGCGTCAAAGCCCGCGAAGTCCAGAGCGGCTGAGCCAGCGCCGTGCTATTTCGCGCGCTGATAAATTTCGCCCGGGAGAGTCAGGGAGCGAAAATCCCTGCGGCTGCAGGCCATCCGAACCGCGATTGAAACGTCAATCCGGCTGCAACATATATCCTTCTCCGCGCACGGTTTGCAGATAGCGCGGCTGGCGCGGGTCATCTTCTATCTTGCGGCGCAGGCGGGTGATCTGGACATCAACCGCGCGTTCCTGGCCATCGCTGCCATCGCGGGGCAGGTCACCGGTCAGCTTGTCGCGCGGAACGGCAATCCCGGGGGCAGCGGCAAATATCCGCATCAGCTGCGCTTCGGTCGCGGTCAGGCGGATCAGATCGGCACCGCGCCACAACTCTCCTCGATCAGGATCATAGCGGACGGCACCAAGGTTCAGGTGTTTTGGCACCACATCGGCAGGCCGCACCTGCGGCACCCGGCGCAGAATGGCATTGATCCGCAGCAAAAGCTCTTTCGGCTCAAACGGTTTGACAAGGTAGTCGTCCGCCCCGGCCTCCAGCCCTTCGATCCGGTTGGCCGTTTCGCCCCGCGCGGTCAGCAACAGGACCGGCACAGCCTTCAGCTTGCGAATATCGCGGGTAAAGCTGACGCCGTCTTCGCCGGGCATCATGACGTCAACCACCAGCAAGTCAAACTCCAGCCCTGCCATCAGCCGACGGGCTTGCGCTGCATCGCGGGCGTTCGTGACCAGATAGCCGCTGCGGACAAGGAATTTCTGCAACAGGCCCCTGATGCGTTCGTCGTCGTCGATGATCAACAGATGGGCTTGCAGATCGGTCATGAGGCGTCCTCCTTCTGACCAAGGTACTGCCGTCGCATCTCCGGGTCCATCATCGCTTCCAGCACGGTGCGAAAACCCTGCACCGCCTGCGGACCGGCAGCGCGAAAGGCGGCGCGCATCCGGGCGCGTTGGGCGTCAGACAGGGTCCGCTCCAAAGCCGCACCCTTTTCCGTCAGGTGCAGACGGCGTTCACGCTTGTCGGTCTTGCCAACCCGCGCCTCTACCAGCCCGTCGTCAAACAAGGTCCGCAGCACCCGGTTCAGGCTTTGCTTGGTCACGCCCAGAATGGTCAGCAGGTTCGAGACAGTCAAACCCGGAGAGCGGTTTATGAAATGGATCGCCCGATGATGCGCGCGGCCATAATCCATCCCCTCCAGAATCCGGTCCGGATCGGCGGTAAAGCCGCGATAGGCAAAGAACATCGCCTCGATCCCTTTGCGCAACTGTTCGTCGGTCAGAAACAGCAGGCTCTCGCCCCCCGCCGCCACGCTGCCGCCTTCGGCCATCGCATGTCCTCCGCGCCGCACCACAGCGACAGCGTAATTTTAGGACAGTCATGTTGACTTTCCAAGCGCCATTGTCGGATGCGGCGGAATGGTTCTGGACTCATCGTTCCATAATTGGCATCGCAAGCCATGGCCCGCCCCCGCAACTATGATCCGGAAGACCTGACCGACCGCGCTTTGGCGACATTTTGGCAGTTGGGGTATGACGGCTGTGCCATATCCGATCTGGTGATGGCCTGCGGGGTGAACCGGCAGACGTTCTACAACCAGTTTGGCGACAAACGCGGGGCGTTTCTGGCGGCATTGGCCCGCTACCGTGCCCATGTGACCGAAGGATTGCGGCTGTTGGAGCCGCCCGAACCGCCCCGAACGGTGGCGGAGGTTCTGCACGACTTCATCGAAGCGACCTTGATGGTGCAAACGACGCGCGGTCCGGGGGCCTGTTTGCTGGTCATCACCGCCTACACGCCGCACATGGCCGATCCCGACATCCGGTCTGCGGTGACCGAAGGGGCCGCGCAAACGCGGGCGGCTCTGGTCCGGCTGGTGGCGGGCGGCGCGCGATCCGGTCTGTCGGGCGGCACGTCGGCACAGGTGCTTGCCGCCTATATTTACAGCCTGATGAACGGACTGGCTGCCGACCGCCGCACCGGGGGTGACCCGGCAGATACGGCCGCCGCCCTGCGCTTTGCCATCAAAACTCTGTGTGCAGATGAAAGGTGACCCATGACCCGCAAAACGGTTCTGACCATCGCCGCCACCGTTGCTTTGGCCATCGGTCTGATCGCTGCCCTCGTCCCCGGTTTTTTGTTGCATGGCCTGAAAGCCGCCGTGCCCGATCCGGCGGCGCTGGTGATGGCGCGCACAGCGGGGGTATTGCTGATTGCCGTCGGTATTCAGACCCTGCTGGTGCGCAGACATCCCGACAGCCCGACATCCCGACAGCCCGACATCCCGACAGCCCGACAATGCGGGCGGTGCTTTGGGGCGGGACCGCGCTGCAACTGCTGCTTTTGCCCGTAGACCCGCTGGCCTATGCCTCTGGCGCTTTTGGATCGGTGGCGGCGTTCCTGCCCAACACCGCCATCCATCTGCTGCTGCTTTGCGGCTTTGTGTGTTTTGCCCGGCTTTTGCGTGCCTCGGCACCAGCGGAAATATAAGTCAGCGTTGTTGACTTTCCATGCGTGAATTGCTAACGCTTTGCAGATTTCGCGCAATATTATGTCCGAAGTGGACCTAACAGGCGCAACATTCGCAAAGATGGAGGCCAAGATGGCAGGATATGACGATCGTGACGGGTTCATCTGGATGGACGGCAAACTGGTAGAGTGGCGCGATGCAAAGGTGCATATCCTGACCCACGCCCTGCACTATGCCTCGGCGGTGTTTGAAGGCGAACGGTGCTACAACGGCAAGATCTTCAAATCGACCGAACATTCGGAGCGGTTGCTGAAGTCGGGCGAGCTGCTTGACATGCCGATCCCCTACACCGCCGCCGAAATTGACGCGGCCAAGGCTGCGACCCTCGCCGCCAACGGCCTGACCGACGCCTATGTCCGCGCCATCGCCTTCCGGGGCGCGGGCGAAGAGATGGGGGTTGCCGCCTCTGCCAATCCGGTCCGCCTGGCCATCGCCTGCTGGACCTGGGGTGCCTATTACGGCGACGCCAAGATGAAGGGCGCGAAACTTGACATCTCCAAGTGGAAGCGCCCGTCGCCGGAAACCATCCCGTCTGCGGCTAAAGCCTCGGGCCTTTACATGATCTGCACCATGTCCAAACACGCCGCGATGGCCAAGGGCTGCTCGGATGCCATGATGTACGACTATCGCGGCTATGTGGCTGAGGCGACCGGCGCGAACATCTTCTTCGTCAAGAACGGCGAGGTCCATACCCCGATGGCCGACACCTTCCTGAACGGCATCACCCGACAGACCGTGATCGGCATGTTGCGCGATATGCAGATCGTCGTGCACGAACGCCACATCCTGCCGGAAGAACTGGCGAGCTTTGAGCAGTGCTGGCTGACCGGCACTGCGGCGGAGGTGACCCCGGTTGGCCAGATCGGCGAGCATATGTTCGAAGTGGGCGACCTGACCAAGCGCATCTCGACTGAGTACGAAAAACTGGTCCGCGCCTGAAGCGACCCCAGGGATGGGCAGATTGCCCATCCTACCCCTTCTGCGCCGCAGCAAAATTTTACTAAAAATTTCACTTCCAGACTCCCGCTGCCCCGGCTACCACTGGGACAACTGAGGGAGGAATTCATGACCATTCGTTGGGGCATCATCGGCCCAGGCTCGATCGCGCATAATTATGCCGACGGTCTGGCGCAATCGACATCTGGGAAACTGGTGGCCATCGCTGGCCGTGATCAGGCGCGGCGCGACGCCTTTGGTGACGCTTATGCCATTGCCGCCGACAAGCGCTATGCGACTTATGCGGCGATCATGGCTGACGCGGATGTCGACGCCATCTATATCTCCACCCCGCACCCTTGGCATGCCGAGCTTTCGATTCAGGCATTGCGCGCCGGCAAACATGTGCTGTGCGAAAAGCCCGCGGGCATGAACGCCGCCGAGGTGATTGCGGTGACCGAAGTCGCAGCCCAACAGGGTCGCTTCTTCATGGAAGCCTTCATGTACCGCTGCCACCCGCAAATTGCCCGTGTGCTGGAGATTATTGCCTCCGGTGAGATTGGCACGCCACAGCACATCCGCACCCATTTCGGGTTCAACGCCCCTTACCGTGAAGGCTCCCGCCTGTACGAGATGGCATTGGGTGGCGGCGGCATTCTGGATGTGGGGGGCTATCCCGTCTCTCTCGCCCGACTGATCGCGGGGGCTGCCATTGGTGCGCCTTTTGCCAACCCGGTCAGTGTCAAAGGCACCGGCGTTCTGGCTGAAACTGGCGTAGATGCCGCAGCCTACGGCCTGTTGACGTTCGCCTCTGGCTTTATTGCCGAGATCGCCGTGGCGGTCGCGCGCAGCATGGACAACCGTGCGATCATCTCTGGATCGAAGGGCCAGATCGTGATCGACGACCCTTGGGTTCCGGGCCGCAATGCCGGACCTTCGGATGCCACGCTTCACATCACCGTCGGCAAGGACACCCGCGACGAGGTGCTGCGCGACCCACGGATGCTGTTCGCGTTCGAGGCGGAGCATGTGTCAAAAGCCATCGCCGCTGGCCTGTTGCAAGCAACCGCCCCGGCGCCAAGTCACGCCGACAGCATCGGCAACAACGAGACGCTGGACAAATGGCGGGCGGAGGTCGGCTACAAGACCTTTGCCGAAACCCCCGCCACCAATCGCACCCTGCCCGGCGTCCTGCCAAATGGCCTGCCCCAAGTGCCCAGAATCAAGCTGGACGGCGTCACCCTGCCCGTGTCCAAACTCATCCTCGGCTGCGACAACCGCAACACCGTGGCCGAAGGGGCCATCGTCTGGGATGCGTGGATGGAGGCGGGCGGCAACGCCTTTGACACCGGCTTTGTCTATGGCGGCGGCAACCATGAGCGTGTGCTGGGGGAGTGGATTGCTGCCCGGGGTGTCGCCAAAGATATCGTCGTCATCGCCAAAGGCGCGCACACCCCCTACTGCACACCCCGCGCGATCGGCACGCAACTGGACATCTCGCTGGAACGCCTTGGCCTGTCGTCTGTGCCCATCTACATCATGCACCGCGACAACCCCGCCGTGCCGGTATCCGAATTCATCGACGCCCTGAACGCCCTGAAAACCGCAGGCAAGATCGGCATCTTCGGTGGATCGAACTGGTCGCCTGCTCGTCTGGCCGAGGCGAACGCCTATGCGGCCAAGCATGGGTTGGAGCCGTTTCGCATCCTCAACAACAACCTCTCCCTCGCGGTGATGGAGAAACCAGTCTGGGCCGGGTGCATCACATCCAACACGCCCGAAACGCTCGCATACCTCCGCCAAGGCACCGTGGCCCATCTGTCGTGGTCAAGCCAGGCGCGCGGCTATTTCCTGCCAGAGGCGTTGCGCAACCGCCTGCCCGCTGACACTGCGCCGGAAACCTGTTTTGGCAGCCCGGCCAATGCCGAACGCCGACACCGTGCTGAAACGCTTGCCGCTGAAAAAGGCGTCTCCGCGCACAACATCGCGACGGCATGGGTGCTGAGCCAAAGCTTTCAGTCGCTGGCCCTGATCGGCCCGCGCAGTCCCGGCGAGATCGTCTCCACCATGGCAGGCGCTGCTCTGTCCCTGACCGAGGCCGAAGTGCTGTGGCTGAACCTGGAGGCCGATGCCCGCTGAACCTCAATTCGCCCGATAGGCCGAGATCCTTTTGCCGCTGCGCCGATACCGACCATGACAAGTATGGCGGCCTACAGTGGCGACCCTGGTATTCGCCACCTTACAAAAGGTTCCCGCGCCCCAGGTCGTGTCATTGTGAACGTAGGCTCTGTTGTCGTTGCCGCTATACGTTGTCGTTGTGACCGCGTTCACTTAGGTTGCCTTGAACGCCATTCTGAGGAAGCCCTATGAACCGCGAAGACATCTCTCACGCCTACCTGGATTACATCGCTTGTCTGAACGGACAGGATTGGGCGAGCCTTGATCGCTACGTTTCCGACCGGGTCAGATACAACGGAAAGGTCATCGGACTGGCGGGTTATCGAACCATGTTGATCGAAGATTTCAAAGCCATCCCCGACCTTCGTTTCAATATTGCAAGTCTTGTCTGCGATCCGCCGATGATTGCATGCCGCCTTGCATTTGACTGCACGCCGGTTGGTCAGCTTTTCGATCTGCCCGTCAACGGAAAGCGCGTTCAGTTCGCCGAGAATGTCTTTTACGAGTTCAAGGAAGGCAAAATTGAGGACGTGTGGTCCATTATCGACAAGGCCGCCCTCGCTGCTCAGATCTGACTTGCCTGCGTTTAGCTAGGCTCTCCATGTCGTCACCGGGTCTCTTGTGTCAGGTAGTGAAGACTAGCGTGAATGCCAGGCCGCGGTTTTCGCAGAATTGGGCCCGATGCGCTTGGGCAAATCAGCGGCTTGGGTCACCGACGCTGGCCTGACGGCAGGAGTCTTCATGTCCAGCACGATGGGCTTGGCGGGCGCGTCCGGGACTGTCGCAGCCGCCTCGACAGGGTCTGCTGCCGCTGGCATGAACTGCGCCTTGGCTTGCACGATCAGACCGGGCCAATCCGCATCCATCGCCACAAGCCCGCCTCCAATGGCCAGAACCGGGATAACCGACAGGTTGAGCAAGGTTGCGAACGCCCGCCGACGGTTTGATCCGGGGAAAAGCTTCCGCCCGAATTGAGCACCAAGCCAGCCGCCCACGGTTGACAATAGCACCAACGTCCCACCCGGCATCTGCCCGTGACCCGCCAAGGCGCGGCGTTGGTCCAGATAAAAGGCGATGAAGGTCAATGCGTTGACCACAAGGAACCAGCCAGCCAAACTTGCCAGCAGAACGTTCAAGGGTCCAGGTGTCACGGCGTGCATCATCATGACCTGACCTTTGCCAGCCGATCAGGGCAAGATTGCGGAAAAACCGCGCCAAGCGATGGGAAATTCGCGCGGTTTTTCGCTATTCCCGCAGCATCAGACGCGGCACCCCGTCCAAGGTCTGGCCGACCGAGCGTTGTTTACGTCCTCTTGTCCAGGTGGCGCTGCCGCTGTTTTCTTACGTTTTTGCCTCCGCGCAAAGCGTCAGGAAATCGTCGATCAATGAGGCGACCTGATCTGCTGCCTCTTCATGCACCAGATGGCCGTGGCCAGGGATATCGACCCAGCGGGCGTTGGGCATCGCTGTCGCTGACTTTTGCGAAACCACAGACGGCACCGCCCGGTCCTTGCTGGCGCTGATCAGCAGGCAGGGCCGATTCTGCCGGGGCAAACGGCTGACCAATCCGTCAAGGTCCCATTGCGCCATCATCAACAAGGTTGCGCCGACATGGCTGGGCATCCGGAGCAGGTGGAGGTATTGCCCCTCTCCCGCCGCATCGATGCGCGACCCGGTCGAGGTCAACAGCTGACGCACCTGTGACGGGGTACCGGCGAGTTTGCTGAAAACTTGCGCCACCAGTGGCGTTGCCGCCAAAAGCCGCGCCATGATCGGGAAGATCCAGCCCGCCGCACCGTCAAACTTGCCCAGTGCCGCGTTGATCCCGATCACGGCGGTGACCGGCATGATCTCGGCCATGCGCAGCGCGACTGCGGCCCCGGCGGAATGGCCGATGATGGCAAACGGCTGCCAGCGTTCTTGCGCACACAAGGCGGCGAGGTCCTCTGCCATCGCGTCAACCCCGCAGCGCGATTTCGCCCCCAGAACGCTGAAGCCTTGCCCCGGCAGATCGACAAAGATCAGGCGGTGGTTCTGGACGAGCAAGGGGATCAGGTGGCGAAAGCTGTGGGTTGCCCCACCGGCGCCATGGATCAGCAACAACGTCGGACCAGAGCCCAAGTCCTGCACATGCCAAAGATGCGGCTTGCTGGCGATGTGGCGCGAGGCGGTCCGAAACGGCCAGTCGCGCGGGATGTCAGGCGCCCGCATTCACGCCTCCAACGCTGCCTGCAACACGGCAGACAGGCGATGCGCATCGGCGCGTGGCAGAGCAAGATAAGGCGCGTCCAGCGTCAATGCCATCCGTCGCAAAGCGGTTTGCGGGCGGTTGGCGATGTCGATCACCAAAGCGGGCAGGCCAGCGGCACGGATGGCACGGGCGATCAGCAGGCTGTCAGCTTCAGCCATCTCGCGGTTGGGGGTGCCGTCAAGCGCCACGTTGCCGCGCCCGTCGGTCAACAGGGCTACGGTCGGAGTCATGCCACGGGCGCGGGTTTGACGGGCCAGCTCGTAAGCCATCCGCAGACCTGCCGCCAAGGGCGTTCCTCCACCGCCGGGCAAAGCGGCAAGGCGGCGCTTGGTCTGCACGAGAGAGCGGGTGGGCGGCAGGATCAGCTCGGCCGTCTGACCGCGAAAGGCGATCAGGGCCACATGGTCACGCCGCGCATAGGCCTGCGCCAACAGCAGTTCCACCGCACCTTTCGCCTCTGCCAGCCGCGCAAACGCTGAGGAGCCGGAGGCATCAACGGCAAAGATCAGCACGCGGTCGGAGGAGTCCTGATACCGCTTCAGGCGCAGGTCGGATTTGCGGATTTCCAGCCGCAGTTGGTCTGACGGGGCCGGGCCGCCAGACTTGCGCCGCAAGGGTTGCCAAGGGGCTGCGGCACGTAGGGTGGCCACAAGGTCGATCCGTTTGCCTGATCCCGGCGTGCCGGGCAGCGGCGGCAACGGGCGGCCCCGGTGGTTGCCTTTGCGGATGGCCCCTGACCCCGTGCCCTTGGCAGACCGTGCCGCCTTGCCTACCGCCAATTGTGCCAAAAGGTCCGGGGGCAGGGCGGCACGCACCGCCTCCAGCAGGATTTCGTCGGGCAGACGGTCATCTTCGGTCTGCGGTTGGTTGTCTTGGCCTTCGCCGGGGTCGGGTGGCGGTGGCGGTTCCCCGGTGTCACGGTCCTGCGCATTTTGCGGCAGATCGCCGCGATGAGCCAGCGTCAGCTCGGCCGCATGGCGCAGGGTGGCGTCGGAGGCCACAGCCTCGCCCCGCCAAGCGGCCAATGCGCGGGCTGCGGCCAGTGCCAGCAACGGCGCGCGCAGACTGGCGATGCCCATGGCAAAGGCGACAGACGTCAGGCTTTCCAAAGCGTTGGCGGGAAGTTTGACCTCTGGCAGCAGGCGGCGCGCAAGGGCAATCTGGCCGGGGTCCAGCGTAACGGGCTTGGTTTCCGACCACACCAGATCGCCAAGGTCAAGGAACAATCCCAAACGGTCGGCCAAAGCGCTTGGCAGAGTCTCTTCCGGCTCGGCTCCTTCATCAAGCGCCACAAGACAGGGCCCCGGTTCATCCAGCCAGCGCGACACGCGGGCGGACAGGCCGGGGGGACAACGCTCTGCCATCGTCAGGATCAGCGGGGCGGTTTGCGACAACAGGCCTTTGCTGCGGATCAGATGGCCAGCGGACAGAGTGGCGGCCAGATCCACGCCGCCAAACAGCGAGGTGTCGTCAATGCCGGGATGCACCCGCCGCGACACAGGCAAAGCGGCAGTCACACGGTCACGCACCGGGCCAGCGCGCCCACGCAACCACAGGCCCTTGACGCCGGCAGGGTCCACGGCCAGCACGGCCAGCGCGGTTTCGGCGCGCTCCCATGGCGTCATCGGTGATGGATCGGCGCTGATCGGAGATGGCGCTGATAAGTCAGGGGTCAGAAGTTCGCTCACGGTAGGGTTTCGGCCAGAATGCGGGCAACGCGGGCACCTGATCCGGCTTCGTCCAGGGGATCGCGGCGCAGGCGGTGCGACAGGGCGCTGGCGGCCACGGCTTTCAAATGAGCGCGGGTGACGGTATCGGCCCCATCATAAGCAGCTTGCGCACGGGCTGCGCGCAGCAAGGTCAACTCCCCTCGCAGCCCGTCAGACCCCAAGGCGATGCACAGCGAGGCGCAGTCATGCAGCACACTGCCCGGCGTTTTCAGGCCTGGCACAGCGGCGCGCGCGGCCAGAATCGCCTTACGCAAGGCGCTGTCCTTGGCGCGCCATTTCTTCATGAAAGCCACGTTGTCATTCTCATAGGCATCGCGGCGACGCATCACTTCGACCCGGGTTTCCACGTCGCGGGGTGAGGTAACCTCCACCGACAGGCCAAACCGGTCCAGCAGTTGGGGCCGCAACTCGCCCTCCTCCGGGTTGCCGGAACCTATCAACACAAAGCGGGCGGGGTGGCGAATGGACAGGCCTTCGCGTTCGACCACGTTTTCACCCGATTGCGCCACGTCCAACAAAAGGTCAACGATGTGATCCTCCAGCAGGTTAACCTCGTCGATGTAAAGATAACCCCGGTTGGCGCGGGCCAGAAGGCCGGGCTCAAAGGCCTTCTCGCCCCGCGTCAAAGCCCGCTCGATGTCCAAAGCACCGACAACGCGGTCTTCGGTGGCCCCCAGCGGCAGATCAACCACCGGGGTCGGGCGTTTGACCAATTTGGTCAGCTTGGCACCGACCCAATCCGGTACATCCTCCAACCGGGCCGAGTTCACCGGGCAGCCGTCAACCGCCGTAATCTCTGGCAACAACGCAGCCAAAGCCCGAACGGCGGTGGATTTACCGGTTCCCCGGTCGCCAAACACCAGAACCCCGCCGATGCCCGGATCAATCGCGGTCAGCACCATGGCCTGTTTCATCGCCACCTGTCCCACGATGGCAGAAAAGGGGAAAGGTTGGCTCATGCGGCGTCCTTTGCGAGAGGGCTTTTGCCGCCCCAGCTGCCCCAGTCATCCAGAATGCGAAAGCGGGCATAAAGCTCTTCCGAAAACCAATTCTCAGCCCGCACTGCGGCAATCGCACGACCATGCGGGCCGGTGCCACGGGCGAAGTTGGCCATCGAGGCCGCGTCGGGCCAGATCGAAAAGGTGACCTGATGCAACAACGGCACCTCTCCGATCCCGATCTTGAAAATGACATCGGGGTCAAGACCGATGGCGGTGGAAATGTCAGGCACCCGGCGCCAGAACCGCAGGAAGGTTGAGACGCGCATGGTGGCCCGGGTCAGCGCCACGATCGGGCCGGGGTGAGGACCTGAATTGGCGCCCGGTTTGGCGGTGTCGGTTGGCGTGAAGGGCTGTACGCCGGACCATTTGCCACGGGCGGAGGTCGGCTCCAGCAAAACCGTCCAGCTTTCGGCGGCCATGGCGTGCCAGCGGCGAAACACCGGGGCGGTCCGGGTCAGGCGGCGGGCGGTCGCAGCATCGGGCCAGGTCGCCAATATGGCCCAGACGGCAGTGTTGGGTTTGGGGGTGAAGCCTTGGCCGGTGCCCGACCCGCACAGTTTGTAAAACCCCACCTCCGGCATCCGCATGAAGGCCAGCCGCGCCGCGCCCATCTGCCCAATCACCCAAAGCCGGGCCGGGACAGAGCC
Source organism: Rhodobacterales bacterium (assembly GCA_038231395.1). Classification (GTDB taxonomy): domain Bacteria; phylum Pseudomonadota; class Alphaproteobacteria; order Rhodobacterales; family Rhodobacteraceae; genus Stagnihabitans. Next base: position 27,023 of record JBBRLL010000002.1, on the reverse strand, counting down.
AAAGCGGAACAAGCTGAGCGTCGCGGTATTGATGATGGCCCCCTATCAATCTGTCATCAAAGTCTGACAGTTTCTGCAAGACCTTCAAACCAGAAACAGTAGAATTTTGCAACAGAAAGGCAAGTATTGTAAATTGAACTGGACAGTATATCGTGAAGCCATGCTGACACATACCGACTCTCAGACGACTTCGCGGGCCCTCACAACCGGGTCTGATGCCATCGTGATCGGCGCGGGCCTTGGTGGCCTTGCGGCGGCCATGCGGCTTGGGGCCAAAGGCTACCGGGTGACCGTGATTGACCGGCTGGACATGCCGGGCGGGCGCGGATCCTCCATCACGCAGGGCGGCCACCGCTTTGATCTGGGGCCAACCATCGTGACCGTGCCGCAGGGTCTGCGCGAGCTTTGGGCGGTTTGCGGCCGTGACTTTGACCGCGATGTGGATCTGCGCGCCCTGGACCCCTTCTATGAAATCCGGTTTCAGGATGGCTCCACTTTTACCGCAAGGCCGTCAGATGACGCGATGCGGGCCGAAGTGGCGCGGCTGTCGCCCGGTGATGTGCCCGGATATGACCGATTCCTGCGAGACAGCGAAAAGCGCTACTGGTTCGGGTTTGAAGACCTTGGCCGCCGTTCGATGCACCGCTTTGCCGACCTGTTGAAGGTGCTGCCCACCTTCGCCATGCTGCGGGCTGACAAGTCGGTTTACGCCCATGCGGCGTCGCGCGTCAAAGATGAACGCCTGCGCTTTGCCTTGTCGTTTCATCCGCTGTTCATTGGCGGTGACCCGTTCCATGTCACCTCGATGTATATCCTTGTCAGCCATCTGGAGAAGGCGTTTGGCGTTCACTATGCCATGGGCGGCGTGGGCGCGATTGCGTTGGCGATGGCGGGAGTGATCGCAGGTCAGGGCGGGCAATTGCGGCTGAATGCCGAAGTGGATGAGATTGTGCTGGAAGAGGGCCGCGCCAAAGGCGTTCGGCTGGCTGACGGGCAGATGCTGGCCGCGGATGTTGTGGTGTCAAACGCCGATGCGGGCCACACCTATGACCGCTTGCTGCGCAACCACACCCGCAAGCGCTGGACCCCGGCGAAACTGGCCCGCAAACGCTGGTCGATGGGGCTGTTCGTCTGGTATTTCGGCACCAAAGGCACCCGCTTGAAATGGCCGGATGTGGGGCACCACACCATCGTCGTGGGCCCGCGCTACAAGGACCATATCCGCGATATCTTCATCCGGGGCCGTCTGGCCGATGACATGAGCCTGTATGTCCACCGACCCTCGGTCACCGACCCCTCGGCTGCTCCACCCGGGGATGACACGTTCTATGTTTTGTCACCGGTGCCGCATCTGGGGATTGGCGATACCGATTGGGCGGCAGAGGCTGAACCCTACCGCCAGAAAATGCAGAAGACGGTGGAGGAGCGGCTGTTGCCCGGGCTGTCAGATCACCTGACAGAGCAATTGGTGTTCACCCCCAACAGTTTTGAAACCCGCTACCTGTCGCCCTATGGCAGCGGCTTTTCGATAGAGCCGCGTATCCTGCAATCGGCGTGGTTCAGGCCGCACAATGTGTCGGAAGAGGCGAAGGGGCTCTATCTGGTTGGTGCAGGCACTCATCCGGGCGCGGGGCTTCCCGGCGTGATCGCCTCTGCTGAGGTCTTGGGCAAACTGGTGCCGGATGCGCCGCGCCGCCCGGCTTTGAGGATGGCTGCGGAATGATTGACCCCACCGACATGGACCATTGCCGCCAGGCGATCCGCCAGGGGTCACTTTCGTTCCACGCCGCCTCTCGGCTGCTGCCCGCCTCGGTGCGCGACCCGGCACTCGCACTTTATGCGTTTTGCAGGCTTGCCGATGACGCGGTGGATGAATGCGACGACAAGGCTCCGGCAGTTCTTGGTTTGCGTGACCGGCTGGACCTTGTCTACGAGGGTCGCCCGCGCAACGCCCCCGCCGACCGTGCCTTTGCCGCCGTTGTGCAAGATTTTGACATGCCGCGCGCTTTGCCCGACGCCCTGCTGGAGGGTCTGGCCTGGGACGCTGTGGGCCGACGCTACGCCACCTTCCCCGACCTGCGCGCCTATTGTGCGCGGGTGGCCAGTGCGGTGGGTGCGATGATGTGCGTCCTGATGCAGGTGCGCGATGCCGATGCGTTGGCCCGCGCTTGCGATCTGGGGCTGGCGATGCAACTGACCAACATCGCGCGCGATGTGGGCGAAGATGCCCGCGCCGGTCGTCTGTACCTGCCGCTGGACTGGCTTGCCGAGGTGGGAATAGCGCCGGAGGATTTCCTGCGCAGTCCGGTGTCCGATCCCCGCATCAAACGTCTGACCCGCCGTCTGTTGGCCGAAGCGGATGCGCTTTACCACCGGGCCGACGCCGGGGTGGGCGCGTTGCCACTGGCCTGCCGTCCGGGGATATATGCCGCGCGTCATGTCTATGGGGGAATTGGCGGCGCTGTGGCACGGTTGGGCTACGACAGCATCACCGCAAGGGCGCGCACCACAGGGCGGCAAAAGCTGGGCTGGCTCGGGCTTTCGGTCGCGCGCGCTGCGGCCTCGGTCGTCATGCCCAATTCTGCGGTGCTTCATGCCATGCCGGTGCCAGAGGTGGCTTTCCTTGTTGATGCCGCCGCGCGCAAAAAGGTGCGGTTCAGCCGTTCGGATGCCTTGTTTTCGGTCTTGGCTCAGCTTGAAGCGCAAGATCGCGGCCACGGGCCCTTGGATCGCGCCGGCGCCTGACATACCTAGGCGGCACGTCATTGGAGAGACCGCCATGCATTGGACGTTGTTTTTGACCTATCTGGCGGCCTGCGGTGCGGCCGCTGCGTCAGGGGCGATGATCCAGCCCGGCGACTGGTATGACGCGTTGAAAAAGCCCAGATGGACCCCGCCGCGTTGGGTATTTCCGGTGGCTTGGACCTCGCTTTACCTTTTGATGTCTTTGGCGGGAATGCGGATCGCACTGGCCAGCGGAAACGAACAGGCTGTCGCCTTGTGGTCCTTGCAGATTGCCCTGAACACGCTGTGGACCCCGGTTTACTTTGGCCTGCACCGGATCAGGGCGGCGATGGTGGTGATGGGCTTTCTGTGGCTGGCGGTTGCTGCCGCAACATGGACCTTCTTCGGGGTGGATTTCATTGCCGGGCTGTTGTTCCTGCCCTATCTGGTCTGGGTCACGATCGCCGGGGCGCTGAATTTCTCCACTGTCAGGCTGAACCCTGAAATCGCCTAGGGCCAATTTGCTCTGCGTGCCACCCGGACCGCCAGCATCGGCTTGATCAGCGGAGAGCGAAAGCGGACAAGGTCCAGCGCCTCATGCACGCCCTGCACGGTTTCGCCGGCGATCGTGGTCTGCACCAGCGAACGGCTGTAAAACGGCGCCTCCAGCAAGGCCATCGTCTGCCGGGGCTTTGCGCCTGTGTCGCAGGGAACGTCTCGCGAAATCCCCCAAAGGGTGCGGGTCAGCCGGGTCAGCGGCGGCGGCGTGACGACTTGCACGGCACCATTCGACGCTATGTCCAGCCCAAGCGCCAGGGTGGAGCCATCGGCACGAACGCCATCGTAAAAGCAGGTCGCACCGCCATGCGCCCGTGGAAAGCGGCCCCAGGTCCAGCGGCGAAAGTCAGCCTCCAGCGCCGCCGTGCCGAAATTGGCGTCAAAGTAGCCGTGGCCCTGCCAATGGTGACCTTGGCTCAGGTCCACGTCAATCCGGGCTGAGGGCGCAAACGGCCGCCAGATGTGGCTGGCATCGGGGGTCAGCCGGGCCTCCACCTCGGTCACCGCCGAGGGGGTCAATCGGATTTGCCCGCGCACCCGGCTGATCAGCGGCAGGGCGGAGATTTCGTCGACGTCAATCACCAGCGTGCCGTTCTGCCACGCCATCCGGCTGGGCCCGACCTGCAAGGCATCGCGGCTTTGATGCAAGGCGCTGCGGCCCCGGTCGGTCATGGTGAAACGGCCACCGGGACCGTAGGTCACGACATTGATGCAGCAATGATTGGCCGGGTCACGCCGCCCGGACCACTTGTACCACGGCGAAAACACCGATCCGATAAAACCGATCACACTTACGGCGCGCGTCCCGTCAGCCGAGACGCCATCGACATACCACCACGCATAACCGTCCGGGCGAACGTCGAGGCTGAAGTCAGGTCGCTCAAGATCGCCTCGGCCGCGTGCTTGCCGGATAAGGCTGCCAGCGGCACCCCCGCCCCCGGGTGCGCCCCGCCCCCCGCGAGGTACAGGCCCGGCAACCGGGTCCGCGCCGTGGGCCGATGAAAGCTCGCCAGCGCTCCGTGGGGGCTGCGCCCGTAAATCGCCCCCTGCGAGCCTGGAAACAGGGTCGCAAACCCGTGCGGCGTCATCAGCGCCTTGTCTGGCGGCGCCTGATCGAAGGTCAGGCCGAACCGGGCCAGCTGCGGAAAGGTCTTGGCGCGACATTCGAAAACCTCTTGCGGGGAAAGGGTCGGTTTGGGCGGGGCGTTCATGATGATCTCAAACCGCTCCGGCCCGGTTTTCGGGCCTTGGGAGCGGTCTTGGGCACAGACGTAAAGCGTGGCTTCCTGCGGCATCCGGCCTTGGGCCAGAGGGGCGAATTCGAGGGCGGGATTGCTGCAAAAAAAGACGTTGTGGTGGATCAGGTCGATGGGTGCCGGGGTGGCTGCAAAGCTCCAGACCCAGGCTGACAAACTGCGCGGATGGGCTTTGGCCGGGGTCAGCGCCTGCTGTGGTCCGTGGCCCAAAAGCCCGGCCAGAAGCGCCGCCGGATCCCCGTTGAACACCACGGCATCACAAGACACCGTGCGGGTATCTGACAGAACCAACCCGGTCACACGCCCGGATTGCCGCAGGATCGTCTGCGCGCTGACACTGTAGCGCTGCCTGACCCCAAGTCGCGTGGCCAGATCGGCCAGTGCTTTGGCCAGTTGCCCCATGCCGCCCTGGACCGCCCAAACCCCCTGCGCCTCGGCCTGCCAGATCAGCGCCAGCACGGCAGGTGAGGCATCAGGACTGCCGCCGACATAGGTGGCATAGCGGCCAAAAAGCTGCCGCAGACGCGGGTCGGTGAAGCTTTTCGCAAGCTGCCGGGTCAGCGTCCGATGTGGCAGCAGCGCGGGCCAGATTGTCGGATTGCGTAGCGTATTCATCAGGATACCGGACAGATTTGGCTGCCCGGCCTGCATCATCGGCGCATCAAAGGCGTGGTAAAGCTGTGAGGTGAGGCGGCTGAAACGGACAAATTCAGCCTCCGCCTTCGGCCCTGCCATCGCAGCTATCGCCGCCGCACTTTCTTGCGGGTTCTTGAACAGGTCCAGCCTGCTGCCGTCTGTCCACCAATGCCGGGCGAGGATTGGTTGCGGGATCAGAGCCAGATAATCCTCCAACCTCTCACCCGCCGCCTCAAACACCTCGTCAAACACCCGGCGCAGGGTCAGCACCGTCGGACCCGCATCGACCGGCCCCGCAACGCTTGGCACGGTGCGCATTTTGCCGCCGGGGCCGGCTTGCGCCTCGATAAGCGTGACGGAAAGCCCAGCCAGCGCCAGCCGGATCGCAGCGCAAAGGCCGCCCACGCCCGCGCCAATCACCACGACCTTTGGCGTGTCAGCCGAAATTCCGTTGAAATTTCTCATGGCCGATTGTTGACTCACACAAGGAAACTGTCCAGTATAATTTACACCAAGTTGTCAACTAAAGATGACAAGTCCGGGCGAAATCAGCGGCAAGGGGGAAGGCATGTCGATCACGGCAAGACTGGATGCGACCACGGCTTCGGTGCTGGCGCGGGCGATGGGTGGCAAGGATGCACCGGCCAAACTCGCCTCGGCGCTGCACTATGCGGTGACGCCGGGTGGGGCGCGGATCCGGCCGACGATTCTTCTGAGCGTGGCGATGGCCTGCGGTGATGACCGGCCGCATCTGGCGGATGCAGGGGCCGTTGCATTGGAGCTGATCCACTGCGCCAGCCTTGTCCACGACGATCTGCCATGTTTTGACGACGCTGACCTCCGGCGCGGCAAAGCCACCGTCCACAAGGCCTATTCCGAACCGCTGGCGGTCTTGACCGGCGACAGCCTGATCGTGCTGGCCTTTGACGTGCTGGCCGAGGCTGGCGCGCAAGACTGCGCGCGCGCCTTGAAGATGATCCGCGTTTTGTCGCAGCGCACCGGCATGCCGCATGGCATCTGCGCCGGACAGGGTTGGGAGAGTGAGGCGCAGGTCAACCTTTCCGCCTATCACCGCGCCAAGACCGGCGCTTTGTTCATCGCGGCCACCCAGATGGGTGCCATGGCCGCAGGGCAGGACGCGGAGCCGTGGGAAGAGCTTGGTGCCCGGATTGGCGAGGCGTTTCAGGTGGCCGACGACCTGCGTGATGCGCTTTATGACGCGGAAACCCTTGGCAAACCTGCCGGGCAGGACGCTGCCCATGATCGCCCGAACGCGGTCAACACATTGGGTGTGCAGGGTGCTATCCGGCGGCTGAAGGATATTCTTGGCGGTGCCATCGCCTCGATCCCGTCTTGCCCCGGAGAGGCGATGCTGGCCGACATGGTGCGCCGCTATGCCGAGCGGATGACCCCGGTGGCCCCCGCGCTGCATCAGGCCGAAGCGCTGCGCTGAAATGGTTGCCTTGCCCGACATCCGGCCCGCGCCGCGCAACTGGCTGATCCGGCTGGCAGCATCGCGCGGGTTTCAGGCCTTTGCGGCCCGGGTTCCGGGATTGCGGCGCATCGCCCGGGCTGAGGGTGAAGCGCTGTTCGATCTGGTCGCAGGATTTGTGAACTCGCAAGTCCTTATGGCACTTGTGGAATTGCGCATTCTTCACCTTTTGTTTGATGGACCGCTGACGGTCAGGCAGGTTGCCGGGATCTCTGGCGTGCCGGAAGAACGGATGCAGGTTTTGCTGCAAGCTGGTGCCGGGCTTGGCCTTCTGAAACGGCAGCGGGACGACAGTTTTGCCCTGTCGCTGCGCGGCGCATCGCTGCTTGGCGTGCCGGGGCTGGAGGCGATGATCCGCCACCACCGCGCGCTTTATGCCGATCTGGCCGACCCGGTCGCCTTCCTGCGTGGCGGGCAACAAACCGAGCTTTCGCAGTTTTGGCCCTATGTCTTCGGGGCGGCTGGCGCACGTGATCCGGGGGTGACGGCCACCTATTCCAACCTGATGGCCGAAAGTCAGGTCCTGGTTGCGGAGGATACTCTGCGACTGGCCAACCTGTCCGGCGTGCAGCGTCTGATGGATGTGGGTGGCGGCACCGGAGCTTTTCTGGCTGCGGTCGGCGTTGCGCGCCCAAAGGTGCTGCTGGATCTTTTCGATCTTCCGGCGGTTTTGCAAGGGGCCGAAGCGCGGCTGACGGAGGCTGGCCTTGCGGGCCGTGTGACACTGCACCCCGGCAGCTTTCGCGATGACCCTTTGCCGCGCGGTGCCGATGCGATCAGCCTGGTCCGGGTGCTGTACGATCATGACGATTCGACTGTGACCCGGCTGTTGACCGCGGTCCATGACGCCTTGCCGCCGGGGGGGCGTATTATCATCTCCGAGCCGATGTCAGGTGGGGCCAATCCGGACCGCGCCACCGATGTTTACTTCGCAGTTTACACCATGGCGATGCAAACCGGACGGACCCGCTCGGCCCAAGACATCCGCGCACTTCTGTCGGCTTCGGGCTTCGTAAGTATCCAGACTAAAACGGGATTCCGGCCATTTGTGACCTCTGTGGCGATGGCCGAACGGGCTGGTTCGTAAAGAGATCATTGGCGAAGTGTCTATTTTGATTGACAGTAAAGTCTGTAAGTCTAGAGTGACAGATAACAGGGGCGACCGATAGAATCTGAGACAAGATTCACCCGTTCGTCAGGGAGAGTTTACGTGATAACCAACGCTGTCATCTTGTCTGGTCCGAAAAGCCTCGCCATGGGTCAGGTCAGTCTGGTCAAGCCAGGTGCGGCAGATGTGGTCGTTCAGGTGGCGCATTCCGGCATTTCCACCGGGACCGAAAGACTGTTCTGGACCGGCACGATGCCACCCTTCCCCGGCATGGGCTATCCTTTGGTCCCAGGTTACGAAGCTGCGGGCGAGGTGATCGAGGCCGGGCCGGACTCCGGTTTTTCGGTTGGCGATCATGTGTTTGTGCCGGGTGCCAACTGTTTTGAGGCCAATCACAATGGCCCGGTGCGTGGTCTGTTCGGGGCCGCTTCGCAGCTTTTGGTCACGTCGGGGACACGGGTCACGCGGATCGACGCGGGCTTTGGTGCGCAGGGCGCATTGCTGGCCTTGGCCGCGACGGCCCGTCACGCTTTGGCCGGGTTTGACCGCGCGCTGCCTGATCTGATCGTGGGCCACGGCGTTCTGGGGCGGCTTTTGGCGCGGTTGACGGTGGCTGCCGGTGCCCCTGCGCCTACGGTTTGGGAGACCAATCCCGCTCGCCATGCTGGTGCCGAAGGGTACGAGGTGATCCTGCCCGAGGCTGATCCCCGCCGCAACTACAAGGCAATTTACGACGCATCGGGTGCCCCCGACCTGCTGAACACCCTGATCGGACGCATCGCCAAAGGGGGCGAGGTGGTTCTGGCCGGGTTCTACACATCCCCGATTTCGTTCAACTTCCCACCGGCATTCATGAAGGAAGCGCGCTTCCGAATCGCAGCCGAATGGGCGGCGGATGACATGGTGGCAACACGGCAACTTGTTGAATCTGGTGCGCTTTCGTTGGACGGCTTGGTCACGCACACCAAGCCCGCAGCAAGTGCCACCGCAGCCTACGAGACGGCATTCACCGATCCTGATTGCCTGAAAATGATACTTGACTGGAAGGGCCACGCATGACGCTCGACATCCCGAACCTTAAAGATTTCGACGCCCGCTTGCGCGACGAGGCCCACGAAGAGCCGTCCTTGCAAGTGCCGCAGGGCGAGCCGACCAAGAAGACCCAGATCATCGCAATCTATGGCAAGGGCGGCATCGGCAAAAGCTTTACGCTCGCCAACCTCAGCCACATGATGGCCGAGATGGGCAAAAGGGTACTGCTGATCGGCTGCGATCCGAAATCAGACACCACGAGTCTGCTGTTTGGTGGCAAGGCATGCCCCACCATCATCGAAACCTCGACCCGCAAGAAACTGGCCGGCGAAGAGGTGAAAATTGGCGACGTCTGCTTCAAGCGCGGCGGTGTGTTCGCGATGGAGCTTGGCGGGCCAGAGGTTGGTCGCGGCTGCGGTGGTCGCGGAATTATCCATGGATTTGAACTTCTTGAGAAGTTGGGCTTCCATGATTGGGACTTTGACTATGTGTTGCTGGACTTCCTGGGTGATGTGGTTTGCGGTGGCTTCGGTTTGCCGATTGCCCGCGACATGGCGCAAAAGGTGATCCTGGTCGCCTCGAACGATCTGCAAAGCCTGTATGTTGCCAACAATGTCTGCTCTGCGGTGGAGTATTTCCGCCGCTTGGGTGGCAATGTTGGCATCGCCGGGCTGGTGATCAACAAGGATGACGGCACTGGCGAGGCTGCGGCTTTTGCCGAAAGCGTGGGGATCCCGGTGCTTGCGGCCATCCCGCAGGACGACGATCTGCGCCGGAAAAGTGCGAATTATCAGATTGTTGGCAGCTATGACAGCCAGTGGGGTCCGATGTTTGCGGGCCTTGCCGAGGCTGTGGCGATTGCCCCCCCGGTACGGCCTGCGCCTTTGACGCAAGACGGTTTGCTTGGCCTGTTCTCTGCCGAAGCGACCGGCGCTGCTTTCGTGCTGACGCCCGCAACGGACGCCGATATGCGCGGCAAGAACGCTGTGCTGAAGAAGTCTTTGGAAGTGGTCTACGACAATGTTTGATCTGGACACCCTCGCCCAACTGGAAGCGGCATTGCAGCGCATCTCTGGAAAGGCCAGAAGATGAGCGAAGTCGGCTATGACAGCGCCCAAAACGCTCCGCTGACGCAGGTTCAGGGCATTGATTTGCCGGAACCCGTCGCTGCGGAGCCTGTTGACGGGATGGGCTGTCATGCCGGAGCTGCGACGATGGAGGCTGCCGCGCGCGCGGCGGGCAATTCGGAGTTGCTGGATCAATATGCGCGCGATTATCCGCAAGGGCCGCACGACAAGCCGCAAAGCATGTGCCCGGCCTTCGGGTCCTTGCGTGTGGGGCTGCGGATGCGGCGGGTCGCGACGGTCCTTTCCGGTTCGGCGTGCTGCGTTTACGGACTGACCTTTGTAAGCCATTTCTACGGGGCAAGGCGCTCTGTTGGATATGTGCCGTTCAATTCTGAATCTTTGGTGACCGGCAAACTGTTTGAGGACATTCGTGACGCGGTTCACGAGCTGGCCGACCCGACGCGCAACGACGCAATTGTGGTGACCAACCTGTGCGTGCCCACAGCCTCTGGCGTGCCACTGAAACTTTTGCCGAGCGAAATCAACGGTGTGCGGATTGTCGGCATTGATGTGCCCGGCTTTGGTATCCCGACCCATGCCGAGGCCAAGGATGTGCTGGCAGGTGCGATGCTGAAGTACGCGCGGGCCGAGATTGAGGCGGGGCCGGTACAGGCGCCAGCCTCGGGGCGCAGCGACAGGCCGACGGTTGCCCTGCTGGGAGAGATGTTTCCGGCCGACCCGATGATGTTGGGCGCGATGCTGGCACCCTTGGGGCTTGCTGCCGGGCCAGTAGTACCGTGCCGGGAATGGCGCGAGCTTTATGCAGCGCTGGACTGTGATGTGGTCGCGGCGATCCATCCGTTCTACACGGCAGCGGTGCGGGAATTTCAGTTGGCCGGGCGTAAGGTTGTAGGCTCCGCTCCGGTTGGGCTGGACGGTACGGCTGCTTGGCTTGCGGCAATTGGGAACGCTTACGGCGTTGATCCGGCACGGGTTTCCGCCGCGCAGAATGCTTTCCTGCCCGCCATAAAAGCTGCACTTTCAGCGCATCCGATCAAAGGGACCATCACGCTTTCGGGCTATGAAGGTTCAGAATTGCTGGTCGCCCGGTTGCTGATCGAAAGCGGGGCGAATGTGCCCTATGTCGGCACCGCCTGCCCGAAAACACCGTGGTCCGCGCCCGATCTGGAATGGTTGGAGGCCAAGGGCGTCAAGGTGAAATTCCGCGCCAGCCTGCAGGACGATTGTTCAGCGATGGAGGCGATCCGGCCCGATCTGGCTGTGGGGACGACCCCGCTGGTGCAGAAGGCAAAAGAGCTTGCGATTCCAGCGCTTTACTTCACCAACCTGATCTCTGCCCGGCCCTTGATGGGGCCTGCCGGGGCGGGGTCTTTGGGGCAGGTCGTGAACGCGGCGATTGCTGGCAAGGCGCGGATGGAGGGCATGAAAGCCTTCTTTGAAGGCGTCGGCACCGGCGATACGGCTGGCATCTGGGAAGGCTCTCCCAACCTGCGGCCCGATTTCCGCGCGCTGCACCAGAAGAAACTCGACAAGGCGGCCAAGGCTGCCAAAGCCGAGGAGATGATCTGATGCTGATCCAGGATCATGACCGGGCCGGTGGCTATTGGGGTGCGGTTTATGCCTTCTGCGCCGTCAAGGGTTTGCAGGTGGTCATCGACGGTCCGGTGGGCTGTGAAAACCTGCCGGTGACGTCGGTCCTGCACTATACCGACGCCCTGCCGCCGCATGAATTGCCGATTGTGGTGACGGGGCTGGGTGAGGAAGAACTTGGCCGTGACGGGACCGAGGGTGCGATGCGGCGGGCGTGGAAAACGCTCGACCCGGCTTTGCCTGCGGTTGTGGTGACTGGGTCGATTGCCGAGATGATCGGTGGTGGCGTCACGCCGATGGGCACCAACATTCAACGCTTTCTGCCGCGCACGATTGACGAGGATCAGTGGCAGACGGCTGATCGCGCAATGACGTGGATCTTCACCGAATTTGGCCAGACCAAAGGGCGCATGCCGCCCGAGACCAAACGGCTGGAGGGCGACAAGCCGCGCGTCAACATCCTTGGGCCGATGTACGGCGTGTTCAACATGGCCAGCGACCTGCACGAAATTCGCAGGCTGGTTGAGGGGATCGGCGCTGCGGTCAACATGGTGATGCCGTTGGGCGCGCATGTGGCAGAAATGCGCAATCTGGTGAATGCCGACGTCAACGTGGTGATGTACCGCGAATTTGGCCGGGGATTGGCAGAGGTTCTGGGCAAGCCCTACCTGCAAGCGCCGTTTGGCATGGAAAGCACGACAGCCTTCCTGCGCAAGCTGGGCGAGTTGCTGGGCCTGGATCCGGAGCCGTTCATTGAACGCGAAAAACACTCAACCCTGAAACCGGTCTGGGATCTGTGGCGCAGTGTTACGCAGGATTTCTTTGCGACGGCCTCTTTCGGGATCGTTGCCTCTGAAACCTATGCGCGGGGCATCAGGCATTATCTGGAAAGCGATCTGGGCCTGCCTTGCGCCTTTGCCATCGCCCGCATCCCCGGCAAAAAGACCAACAACGAAGCGGTGCGCGGGCTGTTGAAACAGCACAGGCCTTTGGTGGTGTTCGGATCCATCAACGAAAAGATGTATCTGGCCGAGATGAAAGGCGGGTTTGGTCCTGCGCCGAGTTTCATTCCCGCATCCTTCCCCGGTGCTGCGATCCGCAGGTCGATCGGCACACCGATGATGGGCTATTCCGGCGCTGTCTGGATCTTGCAAGAGGTGTGCAACAGCCTGTTTGACGCGCTCTTTCATATTCTGCCGCTGGGCACCGAGATGGACTCGGCTGCGGCCACGCCAACCACATTGCGCCGCGATTTCCCCTGGGATGTCGATGCGCAGGCGGCCCTTGACCGGATCGTGAACACTCACCCGATTTTGACCCGGATTTCGGCGGCGCGGGCGCTGCGCGATGCGGCAGAGAAAGCGGCGCTGGATTCGGGCGCTGAACGGGTTGTGCGAGAAACCGTGGAGGCTTTGCCGGGGGCAGAGCTTTCGCAAAATGCCGGCACTTCGCAAGGGTCCGGTGCGTCGAAAATTCAGGGAGGAAGAACATGAGCGACTACACCGCCAACGGCGAGTTGCACCACGTCAAGCGGGTGCCCAAGGCCGAGTTCGTCATTTACTTCGGGTTGATCCTTGGTCTGGCCATCGGGCCGCATGTGATCGGCTGGACCTATCAGACGATCCGCCATGCAAAGTTGCCACGGCTCAGCCCGTTGGCGCGGGCCTGGAAAGACGCGCAGGCGGTAACGCCCATGATTTTCCGCGGGTAACCGCGACACAAGATTCTCCCTCATCAAACGATGGGGGCGAAACATCGGAGGGGCATTCCGCCCACCGTGGCCCGGCCGCAGGGAATGCGGCGTCAGTCCGAATATCCGGAGGATACAATGGCTGATAGATCCGACCTGTCTTTTACAGGTCTTACTGACCAGCAGGCGCAAGAGCTGCACTCGGTCTATATGAGCGGGCTTTGGTTGTTCGTGACCATCGCCGTTATCGCCCATCTGGCCGTGTACATCTGGCGTCCGTGGTTCTGAGGGGGAAACAGAGATGAGCAAGTTCTACAAGATCTGGCTGATTTTCGATCCTCGGCGTGTCTTCGTGGCGCAGGGCGTGTTCCTGTTCCTGCTGGCCGTGATGATCCACCTCGTCCTTTTGTCCAACCCCGCCTACAACTGGTTGGAGATTGCGGCAGCCAAGCACGGCTACAACGCACAGGTCGCCGCTGCAAAGGCGCCCTAAGTCAAGCGCATGGTGCGGGCGGCAGACGCTCGGCCGCACCAAATCAACCCGATCAAAAAAACACCTGACGGTCCCGTTTCGCCCTGACGCGATCTTCGGATGACCCGTCCAATGGCGGAGAGGGAAGCATGGCACTGCTCAGCTTCGAACGAAAATACCGCGTGCCCGGAGGCACGCTGATCGGCGGGAACCTGTTCGACTTCTGGGTCGGTCCGTTCTACGTCGGCTTCTTTGGCGTCACGACCTTCTTTTTTGCGGCTTTGGGGACGATGCTGATCTTTTACGGTGCGGCGATGGGTCCGACGTGGAACCCGTGGCTCATCTCGATCAACCCGCCGTCGGTGTCCAGTGGTCTGGCGGCAGCGCCGTTGCTGCATGGCGGGCTTTGGCAGATCATCACGTTTTGCGCGCTGAGTTCGTTTATCAGTTGGGCGCTGCGCGAGGTCGAGATTTGCCGCAAGCTTGGCATCGGCTTGCATGTGCCGATCGCGTTTGGCGTGGCGATTTTCGCCTATGCCACACTGACGGTGATCCGTCCGATTCTGATGGGCGCCTGGGGGTATTCGTTTCCCTATGGCATCTTCAGCCACCTCGATTGGGTGTCCAACACCGGCTACACTTATGGCAACTTTCACTACAACCCCGTGCATATGCTGGCGGTCAGCTTTTTCTTCACCACCACCTTCGCCTTGTCGCTGCATGGCGGCCTGATCCTGTCGGCGGCAAATCCCGGCAAGGGCAAGGTCATGAAGACGCCCGATCACGAGGATACCTTCTTCCGCGATCTGATCGGCTATTCGGTCGGCACCCTTGGCATTCACCGTCTGGGCCTGCTTCTGGCGCTGAATGCGGGCTTCTGGAGTGCCATCTGCATCATGATCTCTGGCACGATCTGGTTTGACCAGTGGGTTGACTGGTGGAACTGGTGGCTGCACCTGCCGATCTTTGCCAATGTTCATGGAGGCATAAATGGCTGAGTATCTGAACATCTTCACCCAGTTTCAGGTGGCAGCCGCCCCGGAGATGGGTTTGATCGAGGACGTCGAGGTCGGCAACCGCACGACAACCGCCACCTACTCCAAACTCGCGGGCTGGTTTGGCAATGCGCAGCTGGGGCCGATCTATCTGGGCACCTTCGGCGTGGTCAGTCTGGCGTGCGGTGCGGTATGGTTCATGATCATCGGCGGGTGGTTCTGGCATCTGGCAGGCTATAACCCGGCGGTGTTCGTGCGCGATCTGTTCTGGATGGCACTGGAACCGCCGTCGGCGGAATGGGGTTTGCGCATCCCGCCGATGGATCAGGGCGGCTTGTTTCTGGTGGCGGGGTTCTTCTTTCTGATCTCGTTGTGGTCGTGGTGGATCAGAACCTACCTGCGTGCGGAAGCCCTTGGCATGGGCAAGCACGTCTCCTGGGCCTTTGCCGCCGCTTTGTGGCTGGTGATGGTGCTGGGGCTGATCCGTCCGGTCCTGATGGGCCATTGGTCCGAGGCGGTGCCTTACGGCATCTTCCCGCACCTTGACTGGACCAATCTGTTCAGCCTGACCTACGGTAACCTGTTCTACAACCCGTTCCATGCGCTTTCGATCGCCTTCCTGTATGGCTCTGCCCTGCTGTTCGCCATGCACGGCGCCACCATCCTGTCGGTGACCCGTCTGGGCGGTGACCGCGAGCTGGAGCAGATCATTGACCGCGGTACGGCATCCGAACGGGCCGCCTTGTTCTGGCGCTGGACCATGGGGTTCAACGCCACGATGGAGGGCATTCACCGCTGGGCCTGGTGGTTTGCGGTATTGGTGCCAATCTGCGGCGGCATCGGTATCCTGCTGACCGGAACGGTTGTCGACAACTGGTATGTCTGGGCGCAGGACCACGGCTACGCTCCGCTTAATCCGTGAAGAGGAAAGATGATGTCTGACGAACATTTCTATGAGCAGCAAAGCCCGGTGGTGCGCTTGCGTGTCTGGGCCTTGGGTCAAATGGTCTGGGGCGCATTCATTGCAGGTGGGGTCCTGCTGGCCATCGGGGCGGTCATTGGCGTGATCTGGGTGGTCAGCCAGTTTCTGCCCGCACAGAGCAAGCTGATGCCCTCACCTTACGGCGCGGTCGAAGTTATCCGCAACATCGACGTCGTCTGATCAAACTCTGGGCCGGACGGTGGTTTGCCGTCCGGTCCGCAACGTCGTTCGGGCCACAGCCGGCCCGGGCCTGGGCGCATTCCACTGCCCGGTTCCCTTCCTGATGGCATCAGGAACCTGGTGCCGTGTGCCTGACACACCCGGCACCTTTTTTCATTTCGCCCTCTGACCTACCGAAAGGCCGCTGTGATGACCCGCACAACCCCGCTTCTGGATACCGTGAAATCTCCGGCTGATCTGCGCGGCATGAGTGACGGTGATCTTGCCCGTCTGGCCGATGAGGTCCGTGGAGAGGTGATTGCGGTCGTGTCGGAAACCGGTGGGCATCTGGGGTCGTCCCTGGGCGTGGTCGAACTGTCGGTGGCGATCCATGCGGTGTTCAACACGCCGGTGGACAAGCTGATCTGGGACGTCGGCCACCAATGCTATCCCCACAAGATCCTGACCGGGCGGCGTGAGAAGATGAGGTCGCTGCGGCAAGGCGGCGGGCTGTCGGGCTTTACCAAGCGGTCGGAGAGCGAGTACGACCCGTTCGGCGCCGCGCATTCCTCGACCAGCATTTCGGCGGCATTGGGGTTCACCATCGGTCGCGACATGGGCCAACCCACCGGCGATGCGATAGCGGTGATCGGCGATGGGGCCATCACGGCTGGCATGGCCTATGAGGCGATGAACGCGGCAGGCCATCTGGGCAAGCGTCTGTTCGTCATTCTGAACGACAATGACATGAGCATTGCGCCGCCGGTCGGGGCGCTGAACCTTTATCTGAACGGTCTGTCCCGGCACACGCCCTTTGCCGCGCTGCGTGGCATGGCGGAGGGGTTCGAGGCCGCCTTGCCCGGGCCACTTCGTGATGGCGCGCGCAGGGCGCGGGCCTTGGTGACGGGCACGCCGGGAGGCGGCACCTTGTTTGAGGAGTTGGGTTTTTCCTATGTCGGCCCGGTGGATGGGCATAACATGGGCGAGCTGTTGGCGACCCTGCGCGCGGTTCGGACCCGCGCGACCGGGCCGGTGCTGATCCATGCGGTGACGGTGAAGGGCAAGGGCTACGCGCCAGCCGAAAATTCCGCCGACAAATATCACGGCGTGGCAAAGTTTGACGTGGTTTCCGGCACGCAAGCCAAGGCGAAGTCGAACGCCCCCGCCTATACCTCGGTCTTTGGCCGGGCTTTGACGGATGAGGCCGCGCGCGATGGCAAGATCGTCGCCATAACGGCAGCGATGCCGGGCGGGACCGGCCTTGACATCATGGCGCAGCGGTTTCCGGCGCGGGTGTTTGACGTGGGGATTGCAGAACAGCACGGCGTGACTTTTGCAGCCGGGATGGCGGCGTCAGGTTTGAAACCCTTCGTCGCGATCTATTCGACGTTTTTGCAGCGCGGATTTGATCAGATCGTGCATGACGTGGCGTTGCAAGGCTTGCCGGTGCGGTTTGCGATTGATCGGGCCGGGTTGGTGGGCGCGGATGGTGCGACCCACGCCGGGGCGTTTGACGTCAGCTATCTGTCCAACCTGCCCGGCTTTGTCGTGATGGCTGCGGCGGATGAGGCGGAGCTGGTGCATATGGTGGCCACGGCTGCGGGCCATGACGCGGGGCCAATCTCTTTCCGCTATCCGCGGGGCGAAGGCGTGGGCGTGCAGATGCCAGAGCGCGGCGTGGCATTGCAGATCGGTAAAGGGCGGGTGATGCGGCAAGGATCTGACGTGGCGATCCTCAGTTTCGGCGCGCATCTGGCGGAGTGTTTGCTGGCAGCCGATGCTTTGGCCATGCAGGGTGTTTCGGTGACAGTTGCCGACGCGCGGTTTGCCAAGCCGCTGGATACCGACCTGATCAACCAGCTTGCCCGCCACCACGGCGCGCTGATCACCGTCGAACAAGGGGCCGCAGGTGGTTTTGGCGCACAGGTCTTGCAGTACCTGGCAAACTCCGGCGGGTTGGACCACGGATTGCGCTTGCGGACCTTGACTTTGCCCGACCGGTTCATCGAGCAGGCCAGTCCCTCGGCGATGTATGCCGATGCCGGGATGACGGTGGGCGATATTGTTCGGGTGGTGACGTCTGTCGCACCACAAGGTGCCAGGATGCTTCGGGCCTGAGCGCCAAAAGAAAGCCCCCGGAGGACCGGAGGCTTTTGGTTTTTGAAACGGGGCAGTTGGGTCAGGGTGCCGGGCTGAACTGGATCAGATAGGCGTAGACATCCTCTGCTGTTGCCGCATCTTTGACCTTGAAGGCCATCTTGGCCACGGCGGCCGGGTTGCTGGTCTGCGCTTTCAGGAAAGCGGCGGGGTTTTGCACATATTCCACGAAATGCGCCTCGTCCCAGACGAGCCCGCCGGTGCCTGCCGCGACCATGGCATCACCGTATTTGAAGTCTGGATAGCTGCCAGCCTGACGGCCAAACACGCCATACAGGTTAGGGCCAATCTTGGCACCTTTGCCGGCCAGCACTTTGCCGTCCTTGTCAGCCACGGTATGACAGGTCTGGCATTGGTGGAAAACCGCCTCGCCCTTGGTGGCATCACCGGCGGCGAAGGCCGGTGCTGCAGCGGTGGCCAAAACCGCAACGATGGCCAGTTTGAATTTCATCATAGTCTCCCTCGTACTCCATCAGGTTCTATACGAATCCGGCGCAATGCCAGATCACATTCTTGCGAAATCAGGCGATTACAGCGTTCATCGCACCTCTTCAGGCGACCGCGCGCGACAAGGCACAGTGCTGCCAAAGCGAATGTAGCGCTGTGGCCAGATGGTCAATGTCGGCATCGGTGTGGAAGGGTGAAGGTGTGATGCGCAAACGCTCCGTCCCCTTTGCCACCGTGGGGTAGTTGATCGGCTGCACGTAGATGCCCCAGTCGTCCATCAGGATATCGCTGATCATCTTGCATTTGACCGGATCGCCGATCAGCACCGGCACGATGTGGCTTTCGTTGGCCATATGCGGGATGCCGTACAGGTCAAGCCGTGCGCGCAGTTTGGCGACCTGCTGCTTTTGGCGGTCACGCTCCACCTGCGACGATTTCAGATGCTGGATCGAGGCGGTCGCAGCCGCAGCCACGGCAGGCGGCAAAGCGGTGGTGAAGATGAAGCCGCTGGCGAAAGACCGGATGAAGTCGCACAGAGGTGCCGATCCGGTGATATAGCCACCCACCACGCCAAAGGCTTTGCCAAGCGTGCCCTCGATCAGATCAATCTGATCGGCCAGACCCTCGCGTTCCGACACGCCACCGCCGCGCGGGCCGTACATGCCGACGGCGTGAACCTCGTCGATATAGGTCATCGCACCATGCGCCTTGGCGACCTGAACGATTTCCTTGATCGGGGCCACGTCACCATCCATCGAATAGACCGATTCGAAGGCCACAACCTTCGGCCGATCCCCGACGGCGTGAAGTTTGCGGTCCAGATCGCGCCAGTCGTTGTGGCCCCAGATCACCTTGTCGGCGCGCGAATGGCGCACACCCTCGATCATGCTGGCGTGGTTGCCGGCATCCGACAAGATCACCACGTTCGGGATGCGGCTGCCAAGGGTCGACAGCGCCGCCCAGTTTGACACATAGCCAGAGGTGAACAACAACGCGGCGTCTTTGCCATGCAGGTCGGCCAGTTCCGCCTCCAGCAGCAGATGCTTGTGGTTGTTGCCGGAAATGTTGCGGGTGCCGCCAGCGCCCGTGCCGTGCGACTGGACGCAGTCGACCATGGCTTTGACGACCGCCGGGTGCTGGCCCATGCCAAGATAATCGTTGGAACACCAGACGGTGATTTCCTTGATGTCGCCATCCTTGTGGCTGTTGGCTTTGGGAAATTCGCCGCGTTTGCGTTCCAGTTCGGCGAAGATACGGTAGTTGCCTTCAGCTTTCAGGGCGTCAAGCTGGGTGCGGAAAATCTGGTCAAAGTCCATTGGCGTCCTCAAGCTGGTCTCTTGGTGGTGTCAGCGACAGGTTTTTCGGAGCTGGCATCATCCAGCGCCACAGTTTTTCGTCTGGCAACGGCAGGACCATGAACCAATGCTCCAACAAGGCCAGCAGGCAAAGGCAGGTCAGAAGGCTGTAGCCAACCGACATCCCGGGGTGAGTGACGTTGATCGCCCGCTCCATCAGAAGGGCAGAAAACACAGTTAGTGTGGAAACCGCAACCGGAAAGAAGGCGGTGATCCGGCCGATCCGAAAATGGCTGGCAAGGTGGGCCAGAGGGCGCGGCAGGAAGTGCGTGTTGATCCGCGGCACGCCAAGGAACAGGTTCAGCTTGGCAGAGATGCGCGCCACAAACAGCAAGGCAAAGGTGCCAAAGGCAAAGGGGTTTTCGGCGTGCAGGGTTGCAAGGCCAAGGGCTGTAAGGGTGAAGACCAACAGCGCCTCGTGCCAGGCGATGGTGCCGACGGCCCGCCAGAACCGGTCTTTCGTTGACAGAAACGGCGGGCAGGGTTGACGGTTGGGGCCAGTGATGACGCCCGACAGAAAGGCCAGCTCGATCCAGCCCCAAAGCGCCAGTGCCGCAAGGAAAGCAAGATAAATGCCATTGACCGACAGGTCCGGCAGCGAGGCATTTGCAGCAGCGATGCCCACGGCCAGCAAGGGCAGACCGATCACCACCGAATTGACGTGGTCTTGATCCGTGCCATTGTCAGCGACCCGCACCCGCCAAAGGATGATCCCGGTGGAGAACCACCACAGGAACAGGGTCGCCAGCGCTGCAATCCATGGGTTGCCGGTCATATTGGGCCCGGGTCAGTAGGTGCAGGGGCGGCAAATAACCGGGCTGCAGTCCGTCCCCGAAAAGCATTACCCCGAAAAGCATGCACCCCAAAAGCTGAGCCCCGCAAAGTTGGCAGGCCAAAGGGCAGCCGGGGGCAGGGACGCGCCCGCCCCGAACCCCCGGCCTTATGCGGGGTACCGGTCAATAGATCGGCTCCAGTCGCACTTCTTTCGGTGGTTCGCGCTTGATCACCGGGATGGTGTAGATCGCCACAAAGGCCATCGCAGCCTTCGCCACGCCAAGTTTGTGGGTGATCCAGCCAGAAGCGCCGCCTTGCCGCTTACCCGTCTCCATCTGGCCGAAAGCGTCGCGCATCCGGCGCAGGTTCGGCAACCAGCGCGCATGATCAATGTCAATCTCGATCGGGAAGACCTGCCGCGCGATGGTGGAGGTTTTGCGGTACACCTCCTGGTCATACCATTCGATGTCAACGCCAAGCGCCTGATGAAATTCCGGGCGGGCGTGGTCGCGGACAAACATGGTGGAATAGACGGCGGTAAGAAAGAACCGGATCCACAGCTTGTTGGCGAAAGAGTTGGTCAGTTTCGGGTCGGTCCGCATCAGCAGGGCAAAGGCCTCGCCATGGCGGAATTCATCGTTGCACCATTCGCGGAACCACTTGAAAATCGGATGGAAACGGTGCTCCGGGTTTGCCTCCAGATGGCGGAAGATCGTGATGTAGCGGGCGTAGCCGATCTTTTCCGACAGATAGGTGGCGTAAAAGATGAACTTGGGCTGGAAGTAGGTGTATTTCTTGGCCTTGGTCAGAAAGCCCAGGTTCACCGCCACCCCCGCCTCACGCAGCGCATCGTTGATGAAACCGGCGTGGCGGGCCTCGTCGCGCGACATATAGCCGAACAGGGCGCAGATGTCGGGGTTGGCACCGCGACGTTTCATCTCTTTGTAAAGCACGCAGCCCGAGAATTCGGCGGTGCAGGAGGACACGAGAAAGTCGATAAACTCACGCTTCAGCTTGGGTTCCATGCCGTCCCAATTGGCATCCCACTCCGTCCATTCGACGGTCTTCTTGAAGTGGCCCTTGTTGGGATCAGCGGCCATTTCAGCAAGAAGAGCGTCCCAATCCTTGCGAACCGGGGTCACGTCGATCTTGTCCATGGCGTCAAAGTCGGTGGTGTAAAAGCGCGGGTTCAGCAGAGTGGTTTCTGTTGCCATCGCCTGCGTGTCCATCGGTTGGGACGCGGCCAGTTCGGCGTAGTCAGCCTCCAGCGCCTTGGGGGTGGCGTTCATAGCGTCACCTGATCGGAAAAGGAAAACTCGCACAGTTCCATGAAGCCGAAATCGCCGGTCATCCGGGTCCAGAAGCGTTCAAGGGCAGAGGCGCGGGTGATGGTGGCCTGACGATCCTCTATGATCAGTTCTCCGTAAGCGGCCATGATCGGCGCACCGTGAACCAGCACCTCGTCACCCGGAAACACGACGGCGCCATTGTTGAAACGCACGTGGGCATGCAGGCTTTCGAAGCGGTGACTTACTTCGACGGTGCACGGTACGTCCTCGGCGTATTTGCTGAATATTCCCATGATTTGGTTCCCATTATTGGTTGTCAGTGTTGCGACATGAGCCGTTCGAATGCGGCCCTATTGTCTGAACCGAAGGCGCCCAGTTCGGCACTCCATCCGGTGTAGTCATCCAGCACAGTCAAGCGCCCGTTGCCGTACTCCACAATACGCAAGGGCAGCAGTTTATCAACACCGGCCGTCAACCGTGCGCGTTCATTCGCGTTCTGAATAACGGTGATGAAGCCGCCATGCGGCAGGTCCATCAAAAGTGCTCCGTTCACGTCCAGCACGGTCACCGCCTGCGCACCGCCGCCTTTCAGGACGATGTCGCGTTCGGCGACGATGGCCGCCGCCTTTGGCACGCCAACATGGGTGCGTTTTGTGATCACAGCATAGCTGACGACGATCAGGCTGGCCAAGACAAGCGCCAGCATCGCCCACAACAACGGCGCCGGGATCATCTCACGTTCTGGTGCTGCGCGCGGTGTGGTTCGGGCTTGTGAGAACATGGCTTCCCCCTATTCCGCCGCCGCAAGCGCCATGCCGGGATGGGCACGCGATACGACCGGCACATTCAGCCTGGTTTCGGCAGCATCGGCCACAAGCCTTGCCACGCGGGCGGCATCGGGGATGCAGCGCAGCGCGGGTTGGGTTTTGGCCAGATGCCAGGGCCGGACATGCGGCCAGCAGACGAGGTAAGAGATACGGGTCTCGCCCAGTGTTTCAAGAGCGATGGTGCCGGTGCCGTTTGACTTCAGCGCGAGGCTGGCATTGCCGATCTGCTTGAACGGCATGTTCAGCGTGACGTTCAGCGCGGCGCCGATCCGCATGGCCACCCGGGCCGTCGTGACCGTGTAAAGCGTGGACCGCGCCTGAACAGCGGCCATCGCGGTCAGGATGGCGCAAACCACCCCTCCGATCAGCAGATAGGGCAGCGCCACCGCCAGAACCGTGGCAGCACTGTCAGCCAGCATCCAAACCCGCCAGGCTGCCAAGACGACAAAGTAGCTGGCAACCCAGGTGATCTTGAACGCGTCGCGGGCGAGGGCGAAAGTCGCAGGCCGGCCTTGCCACAGGATTTCCTCGCCCATCGGCGGGCGCTCTGGCAAGCCCGGAACCGGCTCGATTGCGAAATCGTCATGCTCGCTCATGGCTGCCAGGACTCCGATCCGAATTTGCGGTTGGCTGCGGCGTACAGCGTGCCACCCGCGTAATAGGCCGATATCTTGTCTTCTTCCAGCAGGGTGACTTCGGTCATTGATCTGGTGGCAGGTACGCCGTCAAACAGGTCCGAGGTCAGTGAGTTGATCCGCACCCGGTCTTTCCAGATCTTGACCATCGGCACCGGCACCAGCCGCTTGGACCCGGAGTTCAGGTCAATCTCCAGATACCGGGCCAGTTGTTCGGACGCATCAACCCAGATGTCGGAGATGCGGCCCACCACCTCGTTGTCGCCAGCCTGCACTGGCAATCCGCGGGGGTCGCGTCCGGCGGTGACGCCAAAGGCAGAGGCCACGGTCATCGGCACGATCTTGTTGTGGCCATGGCCGTCCAGTTCCGGAATGTCGCGGCGCGGGGCCCAGGCCGCCGGACCAACGCCATCAACCATCGGATTGCCCAAAGGTGCGTGCGGGAAGCCGTCTGACACGGCGGTGCGGCCAAGCGCCACTTCGCGCGCCTCTCTTGCGCCATTGGGAACGGTCACTTCACCCCGGCCATGCGGCAGGATGAAGGTCTTGGGTGCTGGCAGCGGGAAGGGGCCCTGATTGGGAGCGGGGGTGCCGTCCTCCGTCTCCAACGGGTAGCCCTCGCGCATGTTTTCGGTTTGCAGATAATAGATCAGCAGCGCGAAAAAGCCCCAGAACATCCAGATTGCCAGCGACGCAAGGTCGAAGTTGCCAAAGAAGTGTAAGCCCAGCATGGGTCGGTCCTCCGAAGGTGTCAGTTGGGAAAGTCGACAAGACCCATCCGGGCCGCGTCAGCTTTGGTTTTTGCATTGAACAGGGTCACCCGCACCAGCGGGGCCAAGGCGAGAATAGTGGCAAAGAGCACAACGATTTCAATTTGGTAGACGAAGGCATAGCCAAAGGTTTTGGTGGCGAACAGGCGGCCAAGATGACCCGCCATTGCGTAATTCCCCACCATATCGCGCAAGCCGCCGCCAATCGCGATGGATAGGCCTGCAGCCGTGGCCTGTGCAGCACCCCAAGCCCCCAGGACCAGCCCGCGCCCGGCATGGCCGTGCTCTGGCAAGGCCATGGCAGCGGTCAGGGTGGAAACGGCAAACAGTCCGGCACCAAGACCGATGCACCATGCTCCGGCAAAGAACATCACGCCAGATTGCAGGGGGGCCGCAAAGATCACCAGAAGAAAGGCCACCGCACCCACCAGAAGCCCACGCGCCGACATGCGGAACATGTCCTGCCCCTGCCCCATCCAGCGGCCCGCCAAGACGAAGCCAGCCAGCGCGCCCATCGCGTTGCAAGCGGTCAGCCATGTGGTGGAGCCTACGGAAAGGCCAAGGATTTCAGCGCCGTAAGGCTCCAGCAGCACATCTTGCATCTGAAATCCCATGGTGCCCAGCATCACCACCAGCAACAGCCGCCCGGCGGTGCCACCGGCCAGAAGATCACGCCAGCCCTCGTGGAATATCGGGCGGGTTTCATTCATCTCCTCTTGGGTCATCGGGCGGACCTGTTCCTGTTTCCACAGGGCGATCAGGTTCAGGACCATGGTGACGACGCCGCAGCCCTGCACGACCCGGACCAGCTTGATCTCGTCAAAGTTGCGCAGCAACAGGCCAAGGATCACGGCGGAAACCGCCATACCCAGCAGGTTCATCACGTATAAAAAGGCGACGACGCGGGGCCGCGTCTCGTCTGTTGCGCGGTCAGAGGCCAAAGCCAACCCGGCGGTTTGCGTCATGTGCATTCCGATCCCGGTCATCAGGAAGGCAATACCCGCCAGCGCCTTGCCTGCCCATTCCGGCCCGTGGATCTGATCGCCCGACAGCACGATCAGGGCAAACGGCATGATGGCAAGGCCGCCCATTTGCCACAGGCTGCCAAACCACAGATAGGGGATGCGCTTCCAGCCGATCCAGCTTTTGTGATTGTCGCTTTTGTGGCCCAACAAGGCGCGGAACGGGGCAGACACCACCGGCAGGGCGATCATCAGGGCGACCACACTGGCCGGGACGGCAAGTTCAACGATCATCACCCGGTTCAGGGTGCCCAGAAGCAGAACCGACGCCATCCCGACCGAAACCTGAAACAGGCTAAGCCGCAGCAGTTGCAGAAAACTCAACCCTTCCGAAGTTGCATCGGCGAAGGGCATCCATTTGGCACCAAGCTGCTGAATGTGTTTGGACTTGAACACGATCACGGGCGATACTCCAGACATTCCGAGATGTAAAAACCCCGCGACACCCGATCCACCTTGGTCAGGCGGCCATCCGTGGCGCGGTGCAGGGTCTTGAAGGCGTGCGGCACCATGATCGGGCTGCGGTCGGCGCGCGGAAACAGTTTGCCCATGCTCCAGAACGTCATCAGAAACGCAGTGCGCGGGGCCACCGTGAACACAACCGAGCGGTCGACCTTGTCACCCAAGCGGTGCAAGGCTGCGGTGATGTCCGGGGTGCCGTAATAGATCAGGCTGTCCATCGCCACGACATGGTCAAAGCGGCCATGGTCGGCCGTCATGTCACCGCTGGCAAAGGTAACTTTGTGGGCCAGATGTCCGGGCAGACGCGCACGGGCGATCTCTACCAGCGCCGGAGAGATATCGACCGCCACCACATCAGCACCGCGCGCGGCCAGTTCTGCCGTCATTTGCCCCGCACCGCAGCCCGCATCCAGCACCCGCACACCATTCAGGTCAGCGGGCAGCCGTGACAGCATCAGCGCGCGCATCCGGTCCCGCCCCTCGCGAACCGTCTGGCGGATGCGGGAAACCGGCGCTTCAGAGGTCAACCGCTCCCACACCTTGGTGGCGGACCGGTCGAAGTAATCTTCAACGCGCGTTAAAGTGGCTGCATAGTCGGACATCAGTCAAACCCCAGCAATTCAAAGATTTCACGATCCGGCAGCGGTGCCGGGGTGGAGCCTTCGCCAAGAACAGAACGCCAAAGCACGTCGGCCAGCCGCATATACTCGGCGCGGGCCATCACGATATCCTCGCTGTCATCCATCTCGAACAGGGTCTTCTTCTTCAGGCGTGACCGGCGGATGGCGTCGATATCAGGCATATGGGCCAGACGGTTGAAGCCGACCCTTTCGCAGTAGCGGTCCACCTCGTTGGTCTCGCGAGAGCGGTTGGCCACGCACCCCGCCAGCCGCACCTTGTAGTTGCCGGATTTGGCCTGCACGGCGGCGATGATGCGGTTCATCGCATAGATGCTGTCAAAGTCGTTGGCGGTGATGATTACGGCGCGGTCAGCGTGTTGCAGGGGGGCGGCAAAGCCTCCACAGACCACATCGCCCAGCACGTCAAAGATCACCACGTCGGTGTCTTCCAACAGGTGATGCTGCTTCAACAGCTTCACCGTCTGGCCCACCACATAGCCGCCGCAGCCGGTGCCAGCCGGCGGCCCGCCCGCCTCCACACATTTCACACCGTTAAAGCCGGTGGCGACGTAATCCTCTGGCCGCAGCTCCTCGGCATGGAAATCGACGTCTTTCAGGATGTCGATCACCGTCGGCTGCAACCGCCCGGTCAACGTGAAGGTGCTGTCATGCTTGGGGTCGCAGCCGATCTGCAACACCCGCTTGCCCATCATCGAAAACGCGGCTGACAGGTTCGACGAGGTGGTGGATTTGCCGATCCCGCCCTTGCCATAGATCGAGAAAACCTTGGCCCCGTCGATCCGGGTCTCGGCGTCCTGATGGACCTGAACCGAGCCTTCCCCATCAAGGCCGCGCAGATTTGGAACCGCATCAAGGCTCATGC
>JBBRLL010000001.1:0-154691 GCA_038231395.1 Rhodobacterales bacterium | reverse complement strand
GCACACCGCCTTCGGCTTGGCGCAGGATCGCGAGAATCTGAGGTTCCGTGTATCTGCTCGTCTTCATCTGAATCTCCTCATGCATCTTGCCGAGAAAATTCTACTTATACAGCCCCCTACTTTCGGGGGGGATTACCCCGGGAGGGCGCGTTTGCTAGGGTTGCCAGCAGAACTTCGGCGGGAGGGGTTGAGGGATAAAGTGCCTAGAACTGGCGTTGGTGCGCCCACCCAAGGTCGGGCGCGGCCCTGTGTGGGGATTGGGGGTTAGACGCTGTAGTATTCGCGATACCACGCCACGAACGCCGCTATCCCGTCCTTCACGTCCGTCTGTGGCGCATATCCGGTGAGGCTGCGCAGCAGGCTGGCGTCGGCCCAGGTGGCGGGGACGTCGCCGGGTTGCATGTCCATGTAGTTGCGCTTCGCCTTGCGGCCTGTCGCAACTTCGATGGCGTCAACGAAATCGAGGAGTTTGACCTTGTCGGAGTTGCCGATGTTGACGACGCGCCACGGGGCTGCGGGGGAGAGGCTGTCGTTGAGGACAGGCTCGGCTGTGCCCGGCATCGGCGGGGGGGTGTCGATCAGCAGGCGGATGGCGCGGACGAGGTCGGTGACATAGGTGAAGTCGCGGTACATCTCACCATGGTTGTAGATGTCAATGGGGCGGTCGTTCAGGATCGCCTCGACGAATTTATACAGCGCCATGTCGGGGCGGCCCCACGGACCATAGACGGTGAAAAACCGAAAGAGGGTGGTGGGGATGTGCCAGAGATGGGCGTACGCGTGCGACATCGACTCGGTCGCCTTTTTTGAGGCTGCGTAGATGGTCAGCTGGTGATCGGCCTTGTCCGTCTCGGCAAAGGGCATGGCTTCGTTGGCACCGTAGACGGAGGAGGTGGAGGCCATCAGGAGGTGCTGGACCTGATGGCGGCGGGCCAGTTCCATCACGTTGAAGGTGCCGATCACGTTGCTGTCAAGATAGGCGCGGGGGTTTTCAAGCGAGTAGCGGACCCCGGCCTGCGCTGCGAGGTGGACGATGATGTCGGGTTGGAACGCATCGGCGGTGCGGTCGAGGGTCTCACGGTCTTCAAGCTGGGCTTCGGTGGCGGTGAAGTGGGGGGTTTGCAGCAGAATCTGGTGGCGGCGTTGTTTCAGGCGGACGTCGTAGTAGTCGGACATGCCGTCATAGCCGTGGACGCGAAAGCCCTCTGCCAGCAGCAGGCGGGCGAGGTGGAAGCCTACGAAGCCAGCCGTGCCGGTGACGAGAACTTTGCGCATGGAAGCCTCCGCTGTGTGGGGCCTGATTGGCGCAAACGGCCGGACTTGGCAAGCGGGGTGCGCGGCCCGGACTGAGGTTCGCCACGTGCGTCAGAGCGTGGGATTTGGTAGCGTCATGGGCGCAGGCTGAGGACCGCTGCGGGGGATCGGTTTGCGGCCAGAGGGGTCGCGGGTCAGGATTGCGTCGGAGCTTTACGACAGCAGGCCTGCAAGGCGGAGGAGGGCAGACCGTGCCTCTGTTCCGGCGGTTTCGCCAGCGTGGGTGACGGCGGCGGCTGTGGGGCAATCGGGGGCCAGAAGCGGTTCGTCGCGCAAAGCGCGGGCGCAGCGGGTGGCAAACAGCGTCAAGAGGTCGTCATCGGTCCCGGCCATGGTGAAAGCTTCGGAGGGGTAGGCGCTGCCCAGAAGAAGTTCGGCCACATCCGGGTCAGTGGCGTGGACAATAAGGGCTTTCAGCCCGGCGTGGGTGCGATGGTCCCGTATGGCGTTTTGCAGCGCACGGCGGATCAGAACAGCGTCAACATGGGTCGCGATGGCGGTCAGATGGGACTGAATCTCGGCCTCACCCGCATCATTCTGCAGGGCTGTGACTTGCGCTACCATGGTTGCGGCGAGATCTGCGGAGGCCAGATCGGTGGTGGCGGGAAGTGTGGCAGATGGCAGAGTGTCCGGGCTTGGGCGGAGCGTCAGAGGGTCCAGGCCTGCGAGGCTTTCAACCCGGCTTGGGTTCCAGACCAGCCGACTGAGCGGGATGGACAGGAACGACAGGGCGGCTGGCAGGTAGAGCGGCAAAGCCAGATGCTGACCTGTCACCCCGGCCAACCCAAGGCCTATCGAGAAGCACAGCGTCACCAGCAAAACCTGCGTGGCCACCAGCGAAGCTACGGCCACAGCAGCCTCTGCCTTGGCGAAATCAGCGGGGGAGGCGGGCCACAGATGGGGGCGCAAGATCACGCTCCACACCACGAAAAGCGCTGCGAACAGCGGCACCATCGCCCAGCCCTGACCCGCCAGGCCAGCCAGCAGCGGGCCGATATACAAAAGCGCCGTGGCGGCCTGTAAGAGACGCAAGCGGTTCGACACGTCTACCTCTCAAAGCCGGTCCGGGGTGCCATCGATGGCAGCCAGAGCATCCAAGCAAAGGTTAACGCTAGTGTCCAGCCTTTTTAGTCCGATACCACTGGGCTGGACCAATTGCTCTGGCCCAATCGCTCTGGCCCAATCGCTCTGGCCCGCCCGGCACATTGGCCGCAGCGCAACATCCGCGGCGAAGGTTACCGCTGTGGTGAGGGGCTTTTTAGTTCGGTCCAATCGGGTTGGCCGATTTATTCTGGCCGATTTGTTCTGGCTGCGGCCGGTGCGTTGGCCGCAACGGACAGGCTGACGCAAAGGATACCGTTAGGGTCAGGGCCTTTAATCCAAGCCGTCTGGAGGATCGGCCACGATGCGGCCAGCGGCGAGGTCCACGGTGGGCACGTTTGCCATGGTGAAGGGCAGCAAAAGGTCGGTGCCTGCCCCCGAAATCTCCAGCAGGTCGCCCGCGCCGTGGTTGTGGACGGCGCGTACCGTGCCAAGCAGAAGGCCGCCGGGGTCGCGCACCTCCAGCCCGATCAGGTCGGCGTGGTAGTATTCATCATCGGGCAGACGCGGCAAACGCTTGCGGTCGACGTGCAGGGTGACACCTTTGAGGGCGTCAGCCTCCTCCTTGGTGGTGATGCCGGTCAAACGCGCCCCAAGCCCGCCAGCGACCGGGCGGGTCAGCTTCAGCTTGAACTGACGGGTGCCATCCTCGGACCAGAGGGGGCCGTAAGAAGCGATGTCTTCCGGCGTGGTGCAGAAGCTTTTCAGCCGCACCTCACCCTGCACCCCGAAGGCGCCTGCGATGGCACCAACGCAGATGCGGTCAGGATTGGGGCCAGAATTGGGCCTAGAATTGGGGCCAGCATTGGGTTCAGGGATGGGGTCGGGCATCAGCGGCTTTCCATGATCAGCGGGGCGCGGCGTTCCCAGCCGAGGTTTTCCAGTTCCGGGGTGGTGCTATTGGCCTCTGGCCAGCCGATGCACAGATAGCCGGTGAAGGTCCAGCCCTCCGGCACCGACAAGTCGCGGGCCAGTTGGGTGGGGTCAAGGATGGACACCCAGCCGAGGCCAAGGCCTTCTGCCCGGGCGGCAAGCCAGAACAGGGTAATGGCACCCACAACAGAATAGGCGCGGGTTTGCGGCATGGTGGCGGCCCCGAGGTTGGCACCTTTCGCCGTGCCCTCATCGCAAAAGACCGCCAGATGGATGGGCGCTTCGCGCATGCCGGACAGTTTCAGCCCGGCATAGGTTTGCGCCTTTTCCCCGACGTAACCGGCAAGGGCTGAGGTATTGGCCGCTTCAAAATTGGCGGTGCAGGCGGCGCGGGCCTGCGGGCTTTCCACCCGCAGGATGCGCCAGGGTTCGGACAGGCCAACCGAGGGGGCAAGGCAGAATGCAGCAAGGCAGCGGTCCAGAACCGCTGCCTCTACCGGATCTGTGCGGAAACGGCGCACATCGCGCCGCCACAGCATCAGATCCAGCAACTCCGCACGAAAGCTGGCGGTGTAACGGCCTTGCATGGCAAACGGTTACTCGGCAGCCGGCGCTTCGGCGGCAGCGGCCTTTTTCTTGGCACGCTCTGCCATCGCCTTGCCGGGCACCGCCGACTTCGGGTTGGAGCGGACGGTTTTGGGCATCGCACCGGCGGCTTCAAGGAAACGCGCGACGCGGTCCGTGGGTTGCGCGCCCTTGGACATCCACTCTTTGATCCGCTCGACATTCATCTTGACGCGGTTTTCGTCATCCTTGCCCAGCATCGGGTCATAGGTGCCCAGCTTTTCCAGAAAGCGGCCATCGCGCGGCATGCGGCTGTCGGTGGCAACGATGGAATAGTGCGGGCGCTTTTTGGAGCCGCCACGGGCGAGACGGATTTTCATGGACATGGTGTTTTCTCCTGATCATGTCTTGGGGAAGATGGGCAGATTGCCCATCCTACGGGTTGGGTCATTTCTGTAGTTTTTCGTGATGCCTGATGACTTCGCGGATGATGAAGTTCAGGAATTGTCTGGCAAACTCGGGGTCGAGGTCGGCATCTTTGGCCAGCCGTTCGAGCCGTTCGATCTGGCGCGCGTCGCGGGCGGGGTCAGAGGCGGGCAGGTCGTGCGTGGCTTTCAGCGCGCCCACGGCCTGAGTGTGTTTGAAGCGTTCAGCCAGCGTGTAGACGAGGATGGCGTCCAGACGGTCGATGGAGGCGCGATGGTCTTTCAGCACGTCGGCGGCGCGCTGGGTGGCGTCGGCGGTTTCGGTCATGACATCCTCTTTTCAGCGGCGGAGTGGCGCCAGACTTCGATGGCCGGACCTTGGGGGACATCCGCCTGAGGGTCGCGGCAAGCACCAAGCCGGGTGGCAAGCGCGCGCGACCGGGTGTTGGCCGGATCGATGTAGCTGACCGCCGTCGTCCAGCCCAAAGTCGTGAAACTATGGTCGCGGGTGGCGCTTGCGGCCTCCAGCGCCAGACCGCGGCCCTCGTGGGCGTTGTCCCACAGGGTCCATGTGAGTTCGTTTTCAGGATGGCCAGCCGGGCGG
Organism: Rhodobacterales bacterium; assembly: GCA_038231395.1. Taxonomy (GTDB): domain Bacteria; phylum Pseudomonadota; class Alphaproteobacteria; order Rhodobacterales; family Rhodobacteraceae; genus Stagnihabitans. The sequence continues at coordinate 149,810 of JBBRLL010000001.1, read as the reverse complement.
AACGGGCCGAAATGGCCGATGGGTTGGGCGGTTTTCAGGTCTACCGCAATGAACCGGCCAAAGCCGCAGATATCCCAATGGCCGAACAGAGCGGCGAACATGGTCCAGATCAGCCCCTCATCCTCGGCCAGGACGGTGGAGCGTGTGGACTGCCGATAGGCGCGGTAAAACGGCCAGTCGCTGTCGTGCGGCGGTCGCAGGGTCAGGCGCAGGGTGGTCAGGGCGAAGGTCATGCGGCACCCCCGGCGCGGTGGCGGTAGACGAGGGTTTCGGGGTCGGGGCTTTTCGCCCTTGGGTCGATCACGGCCCCCAGCTTTTCGGCAACGCGGCGAGAGGGGGCGTTGCTTGCGCCGACATAGCTGACCAAGGTTGGCAGGTGGAGCGTTTCAAACGCCCAATCGCGCAGGGCGGCACCGGCTTCAGTGGCGTAGCCCTGTCCGGTATGGCCATCATAGACGAACCAACCAAGCTCGGTTTCCTCAAAGAGCGGTCCGGCGCTGATGCCGACGGTCCCTGTGGTGGCGCCGGTGTCCCGAAGATCCATCATCAGGCCGCCGTGTCCGACAAGGCTCCACAGGGCTATGTCATGGGTGAAATAGGCCCAGGCGCCTTTGGTGTCCAACGGGCCACCGACGCCTTTGGAGCGTGGCGAGGCCAGAAACGCGGCATAGGCCGGGAAATCGGCCATGCACGGCGCACGCAAGGTAAGGCGGGCGGTGGTCAGCGTCGGGATCATGCGGCCCTCTTTGGATGCCGGAACACGCGGACTTCGGTGCCGCGTGGGGTGATCCATGTGCCGTCCTGCACTGCGCCCAACCGGGTGGCCAAGGTCGCGGAGCGGTCGTTGTCGTTGCCTATATAGCTGACCGCCGTATGCCAGCCCAAGGTGCCGAACACATGGGCCAGAACCGCCTGCGCCGCCTCGAACGCGTAGCCCTTGCCCTCGTCGGCCGCGTTCCAGATGGTCCACTTGATCTCGCGTTCCTTCTGGCCGTCCGGCCACCAAGGACCACACAGGCCGATGGCGCGGCCATCGTCGCGGGCTTCGGTCACAAAGGGCGCAAAGCCGCGCAAAATGCCGTGCCCCATCATCGCAGCAAAACCGCGCCACGCCTCATGCGGCATCGCCGACCAGCCGCGCGCCGCCGCACGGTCAGAGGCGATGAAGCCTTGATACGCGGGAATATGCCGCGCGTCCAAAGGCACCAGCCGCAAGCGAGGGGTCTGCAGCGTCGTCATTTCTTCTTGAACATCCCCGACAGGCCGGAGGGCAGGCTGTTGGTGCCCCCCATGGAGCGGGGCAGGCTGCCCATGCCGCCCATGCCCGACTGCATGGCCTTGGCGGCGGCTTCCAGTTGGGCGGGATCCATGTTCTTCAGGTCTGGCATGCCACCGGGGGCACCGCCTTTGCCCATCATTTGCTGGATGGCCTGTTTCATCATGCCACCCTTGCCCATTTTCTTCATCATCTCGGCCATCTGCTGATGCTGTTTCAACAGCTTGTTCAGCTCTGACACTTCCATGCCGGCCCCCTTGGCGATCCGCTTTTTGCGGCTCGCTTGCAGCATGTCGGGGTTGGAGCGCTCTTTCTTGGTCATCGACTGGATCAACGCGATCTGCCGTTTCAGCATGCGGTCGTCAAAACCGGCTTTCTCCGCCGCTTTGGCCATACCGCCCATGCCCGGCAACATGCCCATGATCGACTGCATGCCGCCCATTTTCAGCATCTGTTCCAGCTGCATCCGCAGGTCGTTCATGTTGAACAGACCCTTCTGGAAGCGGCGGGCCATGCGTTCGGATTGTTCGGCCTCAAACGTCTCACGCGCCTTTTCGACGAGGGCCACGATGTCGCCCATGCCAAGGATGCGGCCAGCGACGCGGTCGGGGTCGAAGGTTTCCAGCGCATCCATCTTTTCGCCCATGCCGACAAAGCGGATGGGTTTGCCGGTGACGGCGCGCATCGACAGGGCAGCACCGCCACGACCATCGCCGTCCATCCGGGTCAGGACGACGCCGGAGATGCCGACCTTGTCGTTGAACTCGGTGGCGACGTTGACGGCGTCTTGCCCGGTCAGACCATCGACCACCAGCAGGGTTTCGCGCGGGTCGGCAATGTCGCGCACGGATTGGATCTCGTCCATCAGCACGTCGTCGATGTGCAGACGGCCAGCGGTATCAAGGAACAGCACGTCATAGCCGCCCATAGCCGCCTGCATCTTGGCGCGCTTGGCGATCTGGACCGCGTTTTCGCCTTTGACGATGGGCAGGCTGTCCACACCGATTTGCCCGCCGAGGATGGCCAGTTGCTCCATCGCCGCCGGGCGGTTGGTGTCAAGGGACGCCAGCAGAACGCGCTTGTTGTTACGCTCCTTCAGCCGCTTGGCGAGTTTGGCGGTGGTGGTGGTTTTACCGGAGCCTTGCAGGCCGACCATCAGGATGGTGGAGGGCGGGTTGTCGATCTTCAGCGCATCGGCGGGGCCATCGCCGGACAGAACGGCGATCAACTCGTCATGGACGATCTTGACGACCTGCTGACCGGGGGTGATGGATTTGGTGACGGCCTGCCCCGTGGCGCGACCCTTGACGGCCTTGATGAAATCGCGGGCGACCGACAGGGAAACGTCGGCGTCCAACAGGGCGGTGCGCACCTCACGCAGGGCGGCGTCAACGTCAGCTTCGGTGAGCGCGCCAGCTTTGGTCAGGCGGTCGAACACGCCACCAAGGCGTTCTGACAGGCTTTCAAACATGGCGCTCTCCTCTTTTGCCCGGATGGGGGCGCGACTGCGGGGTTCCTCAGGCCAAAGCAGAGCGGCACCCGTGGGCGCAACGCGCTGACGGATGGCGATCCCGGCAATAGCCTAGGGACCGGAAGCACGGGCCTCCGGGGAATGGATTGGGCAAATAGGGGGATGGGGTCATAGAGTCAAGCGCCTGACGGTTGCTGGACGCTGATTGGCGTGTTGCGCGGCGGCCAGCCCTGTGGGTTTCGCCTGTCTTGCGACAAAACTGGGTTCGACCTTTGCCTTTGTCGTCAGACGCTAGCGCCGGAGGTCGGCCCGGTTGCGCCACAGGATCAGCGCGGACAGCGCGGCTATGGCCATCGCAGGCGGGGCGGAGTCCCAGCCCAGAACGGTGGCATGGGCCAGTGTGGCGGCCAATCCGGCCATCAGTGCAAGGGCCGCACCGTATCCCACCCGGCCCGGCACCAGCAGCAGCCCTGCGGCCAGTATCTGGAACAATCCGGCTGTGTAGCGCAGCCACGGTGCGACCCCCAGCACGGCAAACCGATGGCCCATCCGGTCAAAGCCCGCCAGCACGGCCAAGCCTGCCGCCAGCAATACCAGCGCCAAAGCCAGCCTTATCACCGTGGAAACTTCGACAGACCGCATGGCACCTCCTCCGCCAGTTAGGGGCGAAGAAGGCGCTTTCGCAAGGCTTTAGAGCGGCAGCTGTGCGCGGTTGTTCCACAAGGTCAGCGCGGCCAACGGTCCAAGCACGAAGACGCCTGCCGAAGTGCCCATTCCAAGAACCGTGGCATGGGCGATCAGTGCGCCGACCATGGTGCAGCAGAGCAGGCCCGCGCCATAGGCCGCAAGCCCCGGCACCCACAGCAGGATGGCCGAGCCGATCTCGATGATCCCGGTGACATAGCGGAACCATTGGCCCAGTCCCAGCATCCCGAATTCATCGACCAGCATCTGCACGCCGTAGAGCTTGGCCGTGCCAGCCGCCACAAATGCCAGCGTCAGAAACGCCTTGATCCCCAGCCATACCCATTTGGTCATCATATACCTCTTGTTACACCGATTCCGGCCCGGCGCTGCGTCATATTGCCACTTGCCGATCAGCGCGCAAATGGGCCAAATATGCGGATCATTGTTCAGCAGCGCACAGAAAGGCCGTCAGCCATGCTTGTCGACACCTGGGACGAAATTCGCACGGCGTATCAGGTTGCACGGCTTGGCACCGTGTCAGGTGCTGCCGAGGTGCTGGGTGTGCACCATGCCACGGTGATCCGTCACATTGATGCGCTGGAAAAGCGGCTGGGCACCAAGCTGTTCCAGCGCCATGCCCGTGGCTATACGCCAACCGAGGCGGGCCGTGATCTTTTGACCACCGCGCAGCGGACCGAGGAACAGTTCGGCCAGCTTGTCAGCCGCATCAAAGGTCAGGGAGAGACCGTGACCGGAGAGCTGGTTGTCACCTCTATCTCTGGCATTGCCCATATCCTTACTCCGGTTTTTGCCGAGTTCCAGTCTGCCCATCCTGATGTCGCGATCCGCTTTCATTCCGACATGCGGCTGTTCCGGCTGGATTTTGGCGAGGCGCATGTGGCGATCCGGGCGGGTGCGGCACCCGAAGACGCCGATTACGTCGTGCAGCCCTTGGTCCGGATGTCGGCAGCGCTGTACGCGTCAAAATCCTACATTCAGAAGCATGGTCACGCGTCGGGCCTGAAAGACCTTGGCAACCATCGCTTTGTGGGCCCGGTTGATGTGGAAAGCCGCGCGCCGTTCCACCGCTGGCTGCGCGAGAATGTGCCACCGGAAGCCGTGATTTACCGGGTCAGCGAGCCGGAGGCGACGGGGGTCGCCGTCCGCTCTGGCATTGGCATGGGGTTTCTTTCGGTGCGCGATGCCGACGGCAACCCTGACCTTGTGCAGATCCTGCCCCCGCAGCCGGAGTGGGACAGTGCGCTTTGGATCGTGACCCATGTTGACCTCCACCGCACGCTGAAGGTGCAATCTTTCCTGACGGTGCTGAAGCGGGCGGCGGCGGGCTGGACCTGCGAGTGAACCTTACAAGGATGTAAGGTTGGGGTCACAATCGCTTTACGCAGGCGTCACCGATCCGTCATGCCGCAGGCCTAAGCCAGCCTCACCGCGCAAAGCGGGTTAGGAGATTTTAGATGACCTTCACGAAATCTGTGGCGGGCGCACTGCTTGTATCGGCGGCGCTGTTTGCGCAAGTCGCTGCGGCGGACGGCCTCAAGGGCGCGATCAAGCATGTGCTTTTGATCAGCGTTGACGGGTTGCATGACAGCGACCTGACCGCTTACGCCGCCGCCAACCCGAAATCGGCGATGGCAACCTTGGCTGGCATGGGCGTGCATTACGACCATGCGTCCACTGCGATGCCGTCCGACAGCTTTCCGGGTCTGCTGGCCATCGTAACCGGCGGTTCGCCGAAATCGACCGGCGTGTATTATGACGACAGCTATGACCGCCTGTTGTCTGCACCGGGCTCTGATTGCAGCGTCAAGGGTGCCGAGATTGTGCTGGACGAGTCGGTCGATGTGAACACGGACAGCGTTGACGCGGGCGGCGGCATTGATCCTGCCAAACTGCCCCTCGATGGCGCCAATGGCTGCAAGCCCGTCTATCCGCACAGCTTCCTGCGCGTTAACACGATTTTCGAGGTGATCAAGGCCGCCGGTATGCCGACCGCCTGGTCCGACAAGCACCCGGCCTATGATCTGGTCAACGGTCCGTCGGGCAAAGGCGTCGATGATCTTTATACGCCGGAAATCAACGTGGGCGACACCACGGCTTCGGTTGTCACCACGATGGCTTACGACGACCTGAAAGTGGCGGCCGTTCTGAACCAGATCGCTGGCAAATCTTCGGCCGGCAAGGCCGCTGCCGTGCCTGCCATCTTCGGGATGAACTTTCAGGCCGTTTCGGTCGGCGAAAAGACCAAGGGCTATATGGACGCCAAGGGCACGCCCTCGCCCGATCTGGCTGACGCTTTGAAGCACACTGACGAGTCGCTGGGCAAGTTCATTGCCGCAATGGCCACCGCTGGCATCGACAAAGAGACGCTGGTGATCATCTCTGCCAAGCACGGCCAGTCGCCGATCGACCCGGCTGCGCTTAAGATCGTCGACAAGAAGGGCATCGGCAAAGTGCTGGATTCCGTGGCACCGGGCCTGATCGCCCAGTTGACGGCCGATGACGTGGCGCTGATCTGGCTGACCGACCAGTCCAAAACCGCCGATGCCGTCAAGGCGTTGGAAGCGGCCAAGACTGATCTGTCCATCGACAAAGTCATGGGCTCTGCCGAAGTGGGCGCGATGTTTGGCGATGCGCTGAAAGACAGCCGGGTGCCGGATCTGGTTATCCTGCCGGTCAAGGGTGTGATCTACACCAAGCCCGACGCCACCAAACTGGAAGAGCACGGCGGATTTGGCGAAGATGACACCCACGTTCCGGTGCTGGTTGCCAACCCGATGATCACGGCTGCCACTGTCTCTGACGCCGTGGCCACCATGAACATCGCGCCGACCATCCTCGCCGCTTTGGGTCTGGATCCGATGAGCCTGCAATCGGTCAAGGCCGAAGGTACCAAGGTTCTGCCGGGTCTGGGTCTGGACAAGTGATCTGATCGGGTCACAGGGTTGGGCGGGTTTTCCGCCTGACTTTGGGGTCGCAAGCTGACGAACCACCACAAAAAGAGGGGTCGCCTGTCAGGGGCGGCCCTTTTTCGGTATCGTGGGTTCTGGCGTGAAATAGTGCCGCAACAGCGCCATCGGGTGGCTGCGCAGGGTCAGCCGCATCGAGACGTAATCCTCCACCACCGCTTCGCCCTCGGTCATCTCGCGGAACTGAACGGCGGGTTCGACGATACCTTCGCCGTCCATATCCTGCGCGAACAGGGGCAAGGGGGCGTCGCCGGTCAGCGCCTTGGCGGCCCATAAAGCATCGCGGCGCGACAGGCCAAGCGGCGCAAACACATCCGCCTCGGCCAACCGCGTGACGGTGGCAGGCGAAACGCCGGCGCGGCGCCAGACATCCTGCACCGCCGGATAGCCGTTGCCACGGGCGGCGACGATCCACAACGCCTCCTCCTCGGCCAGTCCGGTGATCTGGCGAAAGCCAAGCCGCAGCGCCAGACCGCTTTCCCCCTCTTCCATCACGTTGTCCCAATGGCTGGCGTTGATCGAGGGTGGCAGGACCACCACGCCATGTTCGCGGGCATCCCGGACGATCTGGGCCGGGGCATAGAATCCCATCGGTTGCGCGTTCAGCAGGGCGCAGGCGAAGATGCCGGGATGGTGCATCTTGATCCAGGCAGAGGCATAGACCAGCAAGGCAAAGCTGGCGGCGTGGCTTTCGGGAAAGCCGTAGGAGCCAAACCCCTCGATCTGGGCAAAGCAGCGGGCGGCAAACTCGGCGTCATAGCCGTTGGCGGCCATGCCGTCCATAAAGCGGTCGTGGAATTCAGAGACGCTGCCATGCTTCTTGAAGGTGGCGAGGGAGCGGCGGAGGCGGTCCGCCTCGGTTGGGGTGAAGCCCGCGCCGATGATGGCGATCTGCATGGCCTGTTCCTGAAACAGCGGCACGCCTAGGGTTTTACCCAGCACGCGGCCAAGCGCGTCGGAGGGGAAGGTGACAATCTCTTGCCCGTTCCTGCGGCGCAGATAGGGGTGGACCATATCACCCTGAATGGGGCCGGGGCGGATGATGGCGACCTGAATGACCAGATCGTAGAAGTTGCGCGGCCGCATCCGGGGCAGGAAGTTCATCTGCGCCCGGCTTTCAACCTGAAAGACGCCCAGACTGTCCGCCTGACACAGCATCTCGTAAACCTGCGGATCTTCGGGCGGCAAGGTGGCCAAGGAATAGCGGGTGTGGTGGTGTTTTTCCAACAGATTGAAGGCCTTGCGGATGCAAGACAGCATGCCGAGCGCCAGAATATCCACCTTCAGGATGCCGAGGGTGTCGATATCGTCCTTGTCCCAGCAGATGACAGTGCGGTCCTCCATCGTCGCATTCTCAATGGGGACCAACTCGTCCAAGCGGCCCTCGGTGATGATAAAGCCGCCGACATGTTGGCTGAGGTGGCGGGGGAAGCCCTGGATTTCCTCGATGAGGGAGAGGGTCAGTTGCAGGCGGCGGTCGGTCGGGTCTAACCCGATCTCGGCAAGCCGTTGTTCGTTCATGGTTTTGGAGGAGCCAAAGCCCCAGATCTGGCTGGACATGGCTGACAGCGTATCCTCGGTCAGGCCCATCGCGCGGCCCACCTCGCGCACGGCGCGCTTGCCGCGGTAGTGGATGACCGTGGCGCACAGGCCCGCACGGTGGCGGCCATAGCGGGCATAGATGTGCTGAATAACCTCCTCGCGCCGTTCATGTTCGAAATCCACGTCGATGTCGGGCGGTTCGTTGCGGGCTTCGGAGATGAAGCGTTCAAAGACCATGGTGCCGATTTCGGGGCTGACGGAGGTGACGCCAAGCGCAAAGCAGGTGATGGAGTTGGCGGCGGACCCCCGGCCCTGGCACAGGATGCCGCGTTCGCGGGCGAAGGCCACGATGTCATGGACGGTGAGGAAATACGGCTCGTACTTCAGCTTGGCGATCAGGGCGAGTTCATGGGCCATCTGGGCGCGGGCCTTGTCGGGCGGGCCTGCGGGATAGCGCCAGTTCAGACCCGCCTCGGCCAGACGGCACAGGCGGGCGGCGGGGGTTTCGCCGTTCGAAACCTCTGACGGGTATTCGTAGCGCAGTTCATCGAGGGAAAAGCGCAGGGTGGCGGCAAGGGCGCCTGCGCGGTGGACGGCATCCTCGAAGCCCACAAACAGGCGGAGCATTTCGGGGGTGGAGCGCAGGCGGTGTTCGCCATGCGGGGCGGCGTCAAGGCCAAGGGCATCGATCCGTTTGCCAAGCCGGATGGCGCACAGCACATCCGCCAGCTTGCGCCGCGCGCCGTGGTGCATGAAGGGCAGGGCCGAGGCGACGGTGGAGATATTGAGGTGGCGGGCGAGGGCGGTCAGGCGGGCGAAGCGCGGGCCGTCCTGACCATCATATCCCGGCGCCATCAACAGGTGGCAGGTGTCGGGAAAGCGGCGCGTCAACCGCAAAGCCTGCGTCACCCAAGCGCCCGCGCCGCCCCGGGGCCGGGCCGCCTGCGTCACCGTCTCTGGCGGCTGGCGTTGGTGCGGGAGGTCTGGGTGCGGGTTGTTGGGGTGCGGGTGGTTTGGGTGAGGGTGGTTTGGGTGAGGGTGGTCAGGTTGCCGAAACTCGGGCTGGAGGTTGCCCCGGTAAGGAAGGTCGGAGCGCAGGTGGTCCGAGCGCGCGTGGTCCGGTTGCGGGCGGTCCTGTTTCGGAAGGTCCCGTTTAAGAAGGCCCCGTTTAAGAAGGCCCCGTTTAAGAAGGTCTGGGTGGGCAAGATTTGGGGAATGTGGCCCCGGTTGCGGAAGGGCTGGTTGCAGAAGGGCCGGTTGCGGAAGGGCTGGTTGCTGAAGCCCCGGTTGCGGACGGTCTGTGCTTGCGGGGGCGGGGTGCAGCAGCAGGGCCAGACCCTCACCCCAGTCGAGCACATCCTGCAGGGTCAGGTGACAGTCGCCCTTGGGTGCGCGGCGACGCCCCTCGGTCAACAGGCGGCACAGGCGGCCCCATCCGGCGCGGTCCTGTGGCAGGGCGGTCAGGGTGAAACCGTCCTGCAGCACGATCCGCGCCGCCGGAATAAGCCGGACTTGAGGACCACAGCCAGACCCGGTGTCCCGCGCCATCTCGCGCGCTTTGGTATGGGCACGCACGATGCCCGCGACCGAGTTCACATCGGCCACGGCAACCGCGTCAAACCCCAGTTCGGCGCAGCGCATCACATACTCCTCCGGGTGGGAGGCCCCGGTGAGAAAGGTGAAGTTCGACATGGCGCTGAGTTCGGTGAAGGGCATGGCGATCCGGAACAATAAGAGAACAGTGTAGCGCAGCACCGCCGTCACCGCCAGTGAGTCGCACCCCCGGCACCGGGACCAAACACCGGGACCAAACACCGGGACCAAACACCGGCGCCAAACACCAGGACCAAACACCAGGACCAAACACCGGCGCCAAACACGGTCTCTGAGCGTGGGTCCGAGCTTGGATTCGAGCACAGGGCCAAGCGCTGAGGCCAAGCGCCGAGGCCAAGCAGGAGGCACGCATCGGAGGCACGAACAGGGGCCCCAGACCGAGGCCGTGAACAGAGCCAAGCGCCGGGACACAGAATGCACGTTCAACACCGGGTTCTGCACCCGACACTGAAGGGGTTCACACGGTGAAGATCTTTCGTGAAGTGCTTGAGAAAGTGCAAAGGAAAGACGATGCCAAACCCATTGCAAGATGGGTTTGCCCAAGGCCGGGGCCACCTCGTTTCCGAAGCCTTTCAGGGCGGCCGCGGGATGCGGCGCCATGCCGGCAGTCCTGCCCGCCTGATCTGACGTCTTTCGGTGAAGCCCTGCCTGTGCTACGGGCGGGGCATGAACGCCATTCCGACCAAAGACCAGATCCGCCAGTGGATCGCTGACAACCCGACCCTTTTGGCCAAGCGCGACATTGCCCGCGCCTTCGGGATCAAGGGGGATGCCCGCATCGACCTCAAGCGCTTGTTGAAAGAGCTGGAGGAGGAGGGCGCGGTGACCCGCACCGCCCACCGCTATCACGACGCGGGCGCTTTGCCGCCGGTGGCTGTGCTGGAGGTTCTGGCGCCGGATGGCAACGGCGATCTGTTCGCCATGCCATTGGAAGCCGGGGTGCCGACCGATGGCCCGCGCATCCTGATCATGGCCCAGAAGGGCGATCCGGCCTTGGGAGCCGGCAGCCGCATTCTGGCGCGGCTGACCAAAGTGGAGGCCGAGGATCACGGCTATGAGGCGCGGCTGATCCGGGCTTTGGGGGGCAACCCTGCCAAGGTTCTGGGCATCTTCCGGATCGGGGCCGAGGGCGGGCGGATCATGCCCATCGACAAGGGCGCTGACAAGGAATGGCGGGTGGCCCGCGATGCCACACTTGATGCGCGCGATGGCGAGTTGGTTGAGGCGGAGCTGGTGGGCAAGCGTCAGATGGGCCTGCCGCATGCCCGCATCACCGCGCGGCTGAGTGACCCCTCGGGGCCTCGGGCCGTTTCGCTGATTGCGATCCACCAGCACGGGATCCCTGACGCTTTCCCCGATGCGGTGGTGGCAGAGGCTGACCGCTGTGTGGCAGCCCCGATGGGCAAGCGTGACGATCTGCGCGACCTGAACCTGTTGACCATCGACCCGCCCGATGCCCGTGACCGCGACGATGCGGTGTGCGCGGAGCCTGACACCGACCCCGCCAATGTTGGTGGCTTTGTCTTGTGGGTGGCGATTGCCGATGTCGCCCATTACGTGACGCCCAACTCTGCGCTGGACCGTGAGGCCAGAAAACGCGGCAACTCCAGCTATTTTCCCGACCGCGTCGTGCCGATGCTGCCGGATGTGCTGTCGGGCGATTTGTGCAGCCTGCACAGCCATGTTGACCGCGCCTGTCTGGCGGTGCGGATGGTGATTGACGCGCAGGGCCAGAAGTTGCGGCATGCCTTTAGCCGGGGGCTGATGCGGTCCAAAGGGGCTTTGTCTTACGCGCAGGTGCAGGCCGCGCGGGAGGGTGCGCCGGATGCTGTGACAGCGCCCCTGTTGGACATGATCCATCCGCTTTACGGGGCCTATGAGGCGCTGAAACGCGCCCGCACCGCCCGCCAGCCGCTGGAACTGGACCTGCCAGAGCGCAAGATTGTGCTGGGGGCGGATGGCAAGGTGTCCTCCGTCTCTTATGCCGAACGCTTTGACGCGCACCGGTTGATCGAGGAATTCATGGTGCTGGCCAACGTCGCCGCCGCCGAGGAACTGATCCGCCTGAAACGCCCGCTGCTGTTTCGCGTTCACGAAGAACCCAGCCCGCAAAAGCTGGAGTCCTTGCGTGAGGTGGCAGAGGCGTCGGGTTTCACGCTTGCCAAGGGTCAGGTCCTGAAAACCGCGCATCTGAACCGGCTACTGTCACAGGCCGAGGGTTCCGAGTTTGCCGAACTGATGAACATCTCGACCCTGCGGTCGATGACGCAGGCCTATTATTCACCGGACAACTTTGGCCACTTCGGGCTGGCTTTGCGCAATTATGCCCACTTCACCTCGCCGATCCGGCGCTATTCTGACCTGATCGTCCACCGGGCGCTGATTGCGGCACATGGCTGGGGCAATGACGGGCTGTCGCCTTGGGACATGGAAAACCTGGCGGAGACGGGAAAGCTGATTTCCGACACCGAGCGCCGGTCGATGGCTGCTGAACGCGATACGACCGACCGCTACCTTGCCGCCTATCTGTCAGATCGGGTCGGTGCGGAATTTCCCGGCCGCATATCCGGCGTGCAGAAGTTCGGTCTGTTCGTGAAGCTGGACGAGACCGGGGCCGATGGTCTGGTGCCGATCCGCTCCATCGGGCGGGAGTTCTACCATTACGACGAGGCGACCCAGACCCTGACCGGATCGGACAGCGGTCAGGTGATTGGCCTTGGCCAGCGCGTGCTGGTCCGTCTGGCCGAAGCGACGCCGGTGACCGGCGGCCTGACGCTGGATCTGTTGTCGATTGAGGGTTCCGGGTTCAAATCGCCGCCTGCCAAAGGTGGGCGCTATATGCCGCGCAAACCGGTGGGCTTCAAAGCCAAGCGCGATGCGATCAAACGCAAGGTCACCCGCAAACCACGGTGAGGGTTTGAAAACTGACTTGCCCGACGCGGTGGCACAGGCTATGGCACAGGGGCGGACCGAGAGTCCGCGTCACCCATGGACTTGATCCTCATGCCCACCCTCAGTCGATTGACCGTGCCGTCAGGGCGTTGAGGGGTTCTCCTCGACCGCCCTCGATGGCCGGTCGCAAGGAGAGACAAATGAAAGCTTTCATCAAAAGCCGCTTCGAAGTGCTTGCGGAGTGGATTTCCGTGGCCCTTGGCCGCCCCTTGGCCTTTATGGCGGCCTTGGCCGTCGTGGTGCTTTGGGCTGTAAGCGGGCCGTTGTTCGGCTATTCCGACACCTGGCAACTGGTGATCAACACCGGCACCACGATCACCACCTTCCTCATGGTGTTCCTGCTGCAAAACACCGGCAACCGGACGATTGCGGAGTTGCAAGACCACCTGCACCGGCTGGAGCGGCAGAACACCGAAATCCTCTCGCTGCTGCGCGACTCCCGGCCAGAGGTGCGGCCCGAAGTTCGGCCAGAGGTGCGGTCAGAAGTTCGGCGGGTGGCCTGACCGCTTGTGCCGCCGCGCGGCCTTTGCCACAAGGGCCGCATGGGTCACGGGTTTGGGACAGGTCTGGCGTTGGGTGCCCTTTTGTGGGGCTGCCCGACGCTGGCCGAGCCGCCAACCCGGACCCCGTTGCATGGCAGGCAGGAGATTTCGGTGGCAACTGGCGATGTGACGGCGTGGATTGCAGCGTTCCGGCCCCGGGCCATGGCTGCCGGGATCACTGAGGCGACGCTGAATTTGGCCTTGACCGGGGTGGTGTTGCATCCCGATGTGGTTGAAAAAGACCGCAACCAGACCGAATTCACCCGCACCATCTGGGACTATCTGGATAAGGCGGTGTCGCAGGATCGCATCGTGGCGGGGCAAGCGGCGCTGAAAAAACGCGCCCGTCTGCTGCGCGGGATCGAGGCGAAATATGGCGTCGATGCGCAGGTTCTGCTGGCGATCTGGGGCTTGGAAAGCAGCTACGGCGTGGTGCGCGGTGATATTCCGACGGTGGCCGCTTTGGTCACCCTGGCATCTTCCACCCGGCGCAGCGCGTTTTTTGAGCGGGAGTTGCTTGCGGCGCTGCGCATCCTTCAGGACGGCGATGTCACCCTGTCCGCAATGAAGGGCAGTTGGGCCGGGGCGATGGGGCATACGCAGTTCATGCCCTCCAGTTACGCGGCATTGGCGGTCGATTTTGACGGCGATGGCAAGCGCGATATCTGGAGCGATGATCCCGGTGACGCGCTGGCCTCTACCGCCGCGTTTCTGGCCCGCTGGGGTTGGCGGAAAGGCGAGCCTTGGGGGGTGGAAATCACCTTGCCCAAAGAGTTCGATTACCGGCTGTCGGGTGAGAAAATCCATCACTCCGCTGCCGAATGGCAGGCGATGGGTGTGGTGCGGGCGGGAGGCGGCACGCTGCCGGACTGCGGCCCCGCCTCGGTTCTGTTGCCTGCGGGTGTGCGGGGTGCTGCCTTTCTGATCTGCCCGAACTTTCATGTGATCGAACATTACAACCCCGCCGACGCCTATGTGATTGCGGTGGGGCATTTGGGCGACCGCATCATGGGAGGGGCTGCCATTCACGCCACCTGGCCCCGCGATCTGCGCGCCCTGACGCTGGAGGAGCGGTCCGTGTTGCAACACCGCCTGACGGCTGCGGGCTTTGATGCAGGCGGGGCGGATGGCCGGATCGGGCCGCTGACCCAAACCGCGATCCGTGCGTTTCAGACCTCGGTCGGGGTGGTGCCGGATGGTTATGCCAGTCTGGACGTGCTGAACCGCCTGCCCTGACAGGATAGTTCGCGCCGCAAAACCTCGGGTGAGCTACGCTCCGCTTGCCCGCGCTGCGCATGCTCGCGCCGCGTTATGCCGCGCGGCTTTGGGCCGATGGGGGACATGGATGAACTTATGAAACGGAAGGCGCGTCTTTCCCTGCATCGGTTCCAGAATATTCCCGTCGCAGGCTTCGACGTTTCATCCCCAAAGCCATCAGGCAAACAGGCCATGGCAATACCAGCCGCCGGACATCTCGCCGCCATGGGCGTAAAAAAGCCACAGACGCTCGCCCCCCTCCACCTCCACCCGCCAATAGTCGCGCGGGCCAGAGCGCCAGTCAGGGTCATCCAGCCACCATTCCGGGGCGATGCGTTCGGGGCCTGCGGCAACCCGCGTCACCAGATCGCGCCTGCGCCAGCGGAAATGGGCGGGCGGGGTCGGGTCTTCGGGGGCGGTGACCGGTTCAGGGTGGAACAGGGTCAGCGGACGCGGCGCACGGGCGGTGGGCCAGGGTGCCGGGTGCGGCTCTGACCATGCGGCGGCGAGGGTCTGTGCGGCCTTTTCCGGGATATGGCTTTCACCGGGGTGCAGGCGGGTGACAGCCTCGGTTCCCAATCTTGTGCCCAGCTTGCTGATCAGATCGGCCAGCGCATGATCGGCACTTTGGCGGGCTGCGGCTGCGGCAGAAGCCTCGCCATGGCCGGAGTGTTGGGCCGCATGCAGGGGTTCGGTCTCCAGCGCCTCCAGCCGCAGGCAATCAATGCCGAAACCCGGGTCGATGGCGTCCAGTTTCAACAGGATCAGCGGGCGGATCATGTCGGGGCGGTCGGCGGGACGGGCGAGGCCGATGTCCAGCCGTTCGACGCGGTTGTCGCTGCGGTACGCCTCCAGCCGCAGGCGACGGGCGCCGCGGGCACTGGCGCGGAGCTTGTCGCAAAGCGGGGGCAGGATGCGGTCAAGGCCTGCGATGATGTCATCGGTCAGGCCAATCGGGTCGGGGAAGGTCAGGCGGGTGGCAAAGTGCAAAGGCGCGCGGGCCGGGGCCACCGGCTCCGGCTCCAACCCCAAGGCCTGATCCAGACGGCGCAGGGTGTCGGTGCCGAAGCGCCGGGCGAGGGCGGCACGCGGCAGGTCCATGATGTCGCGCACCCGGCGCAGACCAAGGCGGTTCAACCCGTCAATCGCCTCGGCGGACAGGCGCAGAGCGGGCAAGGGCAGATCGCCCAACATCCGCCGCATCTGGCCGGGCGGGGCGATCAGGCCTTGCGGGGCGGCGGCGGAGAGGGTTGCGGGGGCCGCGCCGCCCTTCTCCCACCCCCGGCGTTTGACGGCGCGAGAGCGGGTGGCACGCGCCTCCTGATCAATCGCATCGCCGTTGCGCAGGGGGGCGGCCAGCCTGCCGGAATAGCGCGCCAAGGCCCAGGCAGCGCCGCGCGTATCAGCCACCCCGGCGCGCAGGGTCAGGCCAAGGTCGGCGCAATCCTGTTCGACCTGCGCCAGCAAAGCCACCTCGCCGCCAAACAGATGGGCGCAGCCGGTCAGGTCGATCACCAGGGCGGCGGGCGGTTCCTCGGCGACCCAGGGGCTGAACTTGCCCGCCCAACGGCGCAGGATGGTCAGAAAAGCGGCCTCGGCCAGTGGATCGGCAGCCCGGGTCAAAAGGCCCGGACACATGGCAGAGGCATCGCGCAAGGGTTGACCGGGGCGCAGACCTGCCGCCTCAGCCTCCCCGTTCAGCGAGGTCAGGATCTGCGCGCCGTTCTGGTCAGCCACAATCGCAAAGGGCAGGGGCAGCACATCGCGGCGCCGACGCAGCGCGCGTTCGGCGGCCAGACGGGGAAACCACAGCGAAAGGATTCGGCGATGTGACATGCAATATGTTCTCATATTGTTCACGGACCGCCAACCCTGCCAAGGCTGGCCTTGCCAAAAATATCGCGCCGTGCCCGCCCCTCCGCTGACTATTCACATCACAGTCCCGTGAAATTTCCGCTTTCAGACTAAAGTCCGTATCCACTATCGCAAACTGCGGATTAGACTTGGCAACCATTGCAGCAGGAGCCCGGAACAATGAAATTCACCACCAAGACCCTCGTCCTCGGCCTTATTCTGGTTGGCGGCCTTGCCTACGCTGGCAGTGCGACCGATCCGGATGCCAAAGCACGTCAAGATCTGATGGATGCCAACGGCGGCGCCATGAAAACCCTGGGCGACATGGCGGGCGGCAAGATCCCGTTTGACGCCACCGCTGCGGGCGCGGCCAAAGCCGCTTTGGTTGCCGGAGCGGCTGACGTTCCGGTCAAGTTCAAGAACAACACAACGGACCCGGCCAGCCATGCCAAGCCCGATATCTGGACCGCCTGGGACGATTTCACCGCGAAGGCGGGTGATATGGGCAAAGCTGCGGCCAAGCTTGACGTCACCAGCCTGGATACGCTGAAGGCCGGTCTGGGCGACGTGGGCGGCACCTGCAAGGCTTGTCACACGGCGTATAAAGCCTCCTGACCCAAGAGTTTTCAGACTGGTGGCCTCGGGGGAACCCGGGGCCGCTTGCATTTCAGCCGCAATCAAAGGCGAGGATTTTGCCTGCCCTATCAAGATGCACATTCAACCGGGTGGCGGAATAGTCTTGGGTGACCATCATGCCCATCGACACCACCCGCACAGTGCCCCAAACGCCGCGCGACGGCACGGCAGAGGCAGGTTGGCCCACCAGACCCGCCAGACTGTCGGCCCCACACTCGGATGACTGCGGCGGATCAAGCGCCGGGCCGCTAACAGCTTCCAGCACAGTCGGCGGGCCGGCTTGGCATGACGCCACCATCAAGGCGCAAAGCAAAAGTGCGGACACACGCATGAAAGCCCCTGTAGGTCACCAAGCTCCGCAGTTTCGCACGGCTGTGGGTCTTGGTCGATGCCAAAAAGCCGGCGGAAATCCGGCATCCCTTGCCGCGAACAGCGTTGCAATTTCCGCCGCCCTGCCGCAGCGTGCCGTCAAAGCAATCCTGGGAGGACAAACATGCGCACCCGTGCCGCCGTAGCCATTGCCGCAGGCCAACCCCTGCAAGTCATGGAGGTCAACCTTGCCGACCCGCGCGAGGGTGAGGTTCTGGTCGAGATCAAGGCCACCGGAATTTGCCACACCGACGAATTCACCCTGTCTGGCGGCGATCCGGAGGGGCTGTTTCCGGCAATCCTTGGCCATGAAGGCGCGGGGGTGGTGATTGCGGTCGGACCCGGGGTGAAAAGCCTGAGGCCGGGCGATCATGTGATCCCCCTGTATACGCCGGAGTGTCGGGAGTGCCCCAGCTGTCTGAGCCGCAAAACCAACCTGTGCACGGCCATTCGGGCCACGCAGGGGCAGGGGCTGATGCCGGATGGCACCACGCGGTTTTCAATGCTGGATGGCACGCCGATCTTTCACTACATGGGCTGTTCGACCTTCGCCAACCATACCGTGATGCCAGAGATTGCGCTGGCCAAGGTGCGTGAGGACGCGCCGTTCGACAAAATCTGCTACATCGGCTGCGGGGTCACCACCGGGATCGGCGCGGTCCTGAACACCGCCAACGTAGAGGCGGGTGCCAAGGCCGTCGTGTTCGGTCTGGGCGGTATCGGGCTGAACGTCATTCAGGGCCTGCGGATGGCCGGGGCCGATATGATCATCGGCGTTGACCTGAATGACGACAAAGAGGCATGGGGCCGCAAGTTCGGCATGACTCATTTCGTGAACCCCAAAAAGCTGGAGGGGTCGGTGGTGCAGGCCATCGTTGACCTGACCAAGACGCCGTTCGACAAGATCGGCGGGGCGGATTACTCGTTTGACTGCACCGGCAATGTGAAGGTGATGCGGGATGCGTTGGAGTGTACGCACCGGGGCTGGGGGCAGTCGATCATCATCGGCGTCGCTCCGGCAGGGGCGGTGATCGAAACGCGTCCATTCCAACTGGTGACCGGGCGGGTCTGGAAAGGCACGGCGTTTGGCGGCGCGCGGGGCCGGACCGATGTGCCCAAGATCGTTGACTGGTACATGGACGGCAAGATCGAGATCGACTCGCTGATCACCCATATTCTGCCGCTGGAGCGGATCAACGAAGGGTTTGACCTGATGCACGCCGGCAAAAGCATCCGGGCGGTGGTGGTGTATTGAACCTGCAACACCCTGGATTTAGCTTCTGACATCCGGGGCGCGGATTCGGTAAGGTTGGCCTCAATTTCTTAGCGGTCCGTCATCGACGGGTTGCTGGGATAGCGGGCAAACCTCCACCGGATTGGCGGCAGACGGCCCCGGGTCAACATTCGACGAACCGAAACAGGAGCGCAAACCGGGCTATGGACCAGACCGCAACCGAAGCCAGCGATGGGCATGTCGCACTTTTGCTGGCAGAGCTTGCGCCATCCCGCAAGACCACCATCGTCGATATCGGTGCCAACCCGGTCAACCCAGCCCCCTATGGCGGACTTCTGGCGATGGGCGGCTGCCGGGTCATAGGCTTTGAACCGCACGAAAATGCCTATATGGCGCTGCAAAACAGCAAAAGTCCGGAGGAAACCTATTTTCCCTTTGCGGTGGGGACCGGCGACACCATCGACTTGCGGCTGTATGTTGCGTCCGGCATGACCTCGATCTTTGACCCTGACCTGCCATCTCTGGAGGCGATTGGATCCACAAAGTGGGGGCGGGTCAAAGGCAAAGTCCAGATGGCCACAGTGGCGCTGGATCAGGTGCCCGATCTGCCGCCGTTTGACATGATGAAGATCGACATTCAGGGTGCGGAGACTTTGGTGTTTCAGGGTGCGACACACGTGCTGGCAAACTGCTGCGTGGTCATCGTCGAACTGCGGTATCTGCGGATGTATGTCGGAGAGCCGATGATGGGCGGCGTGGACAGCGCTCTGCGCGGGCTGGGCTTTGGTCTGCACAAGTTTTTGGTCAACAAGACCAAGATGTTGACCAACTCGCAACAGGCCCGGCTGCGCCCGAGAGCGAACGCGGATCAGTTGATCGATGGCGACGCGGTCTATGTGCGCGGCATCGGTTCGCCCGGCGGTCTGAGCGAGGATCAGCTGAAGCATCTGGCGCTATTGGCGGCGGCGGTTTTTGCAAGCCACAGTCTGGCGCTGTATTGTCTGGATGAACTTGCCGCGCGTGGTGCCGTGCGAAATGACCTGCCCTCCCGCTATGTTGACCATTTGCCGGAGCGGCTGCGCGCGGACGGCCTTTTGGAGCAAAAGACCTAAGATGGCGGCAACGCAAGGCCTGAAAGCTTTGGAAGCGGCGGGTGTGGCGGTGACGCTGCACGCCTATGACTATGACCCGAATGCGGATGCGGTCGGCTTGGCTGCGGCGCGGGCTTTGGGGTTGGAGCCGGGGTTGACGCTGAAGACGCTGATGGTCGAAGTGGATGGCAAGGCTGCCTGTTGTGTCATTCCGTCGGACCGGCAATTGTCCATGAAGAAGGTGGCTGCGGCATTTGGCGGGAAGGCGGCGGCGATGATGGCGCCGGCCAAGGCGGAGAAGCTGACGGGGTACAAGGTGGGCGGAATCTCTCCGTTCGGGCAGCGCAAAACGGTTGCGACCGCGGTGGAGGTCACGGTCTGCGGAGCGGAGCGGGTCTGGATCAATGCGGGACAACGTGGACTGTTGTTGGGGATAGCGCCGGGTGATGCTTTGCTGGTGTTGGGGGCGGTGGCGGTTTCGCTGGTGGCCTGAGGTGACATGGGCCAATGGCCCATCCTACCTTTTGCGGATGGTGCGGACCGGGGCAATCGGGCATGAAGGCGCAAACCGGAGGGCCCCATGACCGACTTTTCCCCCATCGCCGGACGCGCCCCGCGACTGGCTGTGCTGATCGACGCGGATAACGTGACGGCGCGCAACGCGAGTGCCATTCTGGACGAGATTGCCAGCTTTGGCGAACCCTCGGTCCGCCGGGTCTATGGCGACTGGTCCAGTCAGGCCTTGACCCAGTGGAAAGAGCAGGCGCGCGATCTGGGGCTGGTGATGCACCAGCAATCGGCCAACACCAAGGGCAAGAACGCCAGCGACATCGGCCTTGTCATCGACGCGATGGACATCCTGCACGCGGGCAAGGTGGACGGCTTTGTGCTGGTGTCGTCGGACAGCGATTTCACCCGACTGGCCAGCCGGATCCGCGAGGATGGCTTGCAGGTGATCGGCATTGGCGAAGCGAAGACGCCGGAATCCTTGCGCAAGGTCTGCAACCGCTTTGTGCTGATCGAGAACATCGTCAGCGACACCCCGAAGTCGGACCGCGTCGGGACGGATCGCGCCGAGGTGGGCAAGGCCGAACCGATGCCCGCCAAAGAGCCTCCGGTGAATGCCATCCGCTTCATCTTTGATGCGATGAAAAAGATCGACCCAGATCAGGACGATTATTCGCTTGGCCATCTGGGGCAGGTGATCACCCAGTTGCATCCCGACTTTGACCCGCGCACCTATGGCTCTGCCAAGCTGTCGGACCTGTTGCGCAAGACGGGGCGGTTCGAGGTGTTTTCGGTCGGGTCGGCGTTGAAGGTGCGCGACAAGGCGTAATATTTGCTGGTTCCGACAGAAATTGTCAGTGAAGCTGGTTTGATTGAAACTAGAGCCGCAGTTGCTGCGTAGGTTCAAAAACATCAGGGAGAAAACAGATGAAATTGAAAGTACTGGCAGTGGCGGTTCTGACAATAACGCTGGGGGCAGGTGCAGCCTCGGCGCATGTCGGCGGAATACCCGGCGGCTTTGCGAGCGGGTTTTTCCACCCGATTTTGGGCTGGGACCACGTCGCTGCGATGGTTGCGGTTGGCATGTGGGGTGCCTTTCTGGGGCGTCCAGCGTTGTGGTTGCTGCCGATCCTGTTCCCGATGGTGATGGCTTGCGGTGCGGCCCTTGGTATTGCGGGCATTCCCTTACCCCATACTGAAACCGGGATTGCGCTGTCCAGCATGGTGTTGGGCGTCATGATATTGCTGGCCGTGCGCGCACCGCTGTGGGTTGCAGGCATCATCGTGGGACTATTCGCTATCTGCCACGGATATGCGCACGGCGTTGAATTGCCGGCAGCGTCAAACCCGTTTGCCTTTGCGCTTGGCTTTATCATCAGCACCGGATTGCTGCACCTGTGCGGTATCGGGCTGGGGTTTTTGCTGGGCGTGCCGGGTGGGAAATATGTCGTGCGCGGCACCGGAGCAGCGATTGCCATGGTCGGCACCGCCTTCCTTGCGGGGGTGATGTGAAAGGACCGGCCCTAGTCAGCGGTATTGCCCGCGTCATTTGGGCCGGACTGGCAGTTGTCTGGCCGGGTGCGGCGCTGGCGCATGGGGCTGGCAGCACCGTCGGCTTCATGCAAGCACAGCAATCCATGCTGGATTCGATCTATTCGCCGGTCATGCTGCTGGTTCTGGTGGCTTACGGCATTCTGGCTGGAACCAGCGAATTGGCGCGCGCCAAACTCGCAGCAGTGTTCCTGCTGGCGGGACTGGTGGTTGGAATTGCAGCCTCGCCTTGGTTGAGCCCTGAGGGTGCCATGTCTGCGCTGATCCTGGGTGGGGTGTGTAGCGTGCTTTCGGCGGCGCGTCCGGCCAATCCGCCCAAATTCATGTTGCCCGCGTTGGGATTTGCCGTGGGGTTCACCGCCACGCTGTTCAATCTTGACGGACATCCGCCGATGAGCCTGCCATTTCCGGTGCACTTCGGCGTTGTGTTCGGCCCGTTCGTGTTGGCGATGATCGTGACGGGTTGGGTGGGAATGATCTTGCAGGCGCGGCGCGAGGCGTGGGTGCAAATTTTGTTTCGCATCTTTTCTTCGTGGACCTTTGCCGCCAACGCCATCTATCTGGCATTTCAGTTGAAATCTGCGGGGGTCTAGGGGTTTTTGAAAAGGTTCTGCGTGACCCGATTTATCAAGCACAGCCGGCCCGCAGATGTGCCTCAGATCATCTTGATGACGTCTTTGCCGACCGCCAGAATATAGCCGCGCCGGGCGACGGTTTTCACCAGAAGCTCTGACACCAGTTGATTGCCCAGGGTGTCGCGCAGGCGTTTGATGCGGGTGGCACCTGCGGCCTCGTCACAATCGGCTTCGTGGCGGCCAGAAATCACGGCTTCGATCTGCGCGCCGGTCAGAACCTCGTCATCCAGCCGGGCTTCGGCGAGGACGGCGATGGTTTCCAGCGCCGCCTCGGTCAGCTGAAAGGCCAGATCGTTGATATAGACGGCGCGCTCCTCTCGGCTGATCACCATTTTCGCCACCTGAATGCCCGATTTCTGGATGGCAGAGATGCGGCGGTTCAAGCTGATGATGGTGACCAGAAAGACCAGCGTGGCAATCAGCAGCGCGGTGGAAAACGCCAGGAGGACGAAGATGACAAACCGATAGGTCAGCAGAACCTGCGCAAAGGAGGTGCCCGATTGCGCCAGAATCTCCAGCAGTTTGATTTCGGCGTTGGAGGTCAGGTCGTTGTTGTCGACGAACAGCTGTTCGACCGAGTGATTGAAGGCGTTGGCGTCAGGCAGGTTGGTGAACAAAAACACTGCTGTCGCCAGCAGGATCAAAACAATCGCCGCGATTCCGAAGGCCACCACGCGGTTGCCCGCGCGCAGGCTGTCAGTAACGGAGGAAGAACTCTCCGGCACTCGATTTCCTTTCTTGCAGTCCGTCTGGGCCGAACGTGGAGACGATTTTCAACAATGTCCAGCCATCCGAAGCCAGCCGGGGTTGCAACTCTGCGTGCGCGGCTTTGGGCTTGCCACAGGCGCCGTCGCTGACCTGACTGACACCGTAAGCGAACCGCAAGGGATTGTCTTGCTTGGCTTTAAAGTCTGCATAACATTCGGCCCGCGCTGGCAGGGTGAATGCCGCGGTCAGGACTGTGGCCATCGCAAGGGCTGCGAGGGCGCTTTTCAAATTGATTCTGCTCATGGGCGTTCTCCGCTTCTGTGGATTATCCTGCGTGGAACCGCGCTGCTATTCAATATCACCGTGCTGACATGGCTTCTCCGCCGCGATTTCGCCACGATCCTGCCCAATGGCGGTCCCGGCTCAAGGTTCTAATTGCGGTGGGGGCGTCATCCGGAATCGATCCGGCCAGGCAGAGGGCAAAATGATGACGCGCAACATGGTTTTCGGTGAGTTTCTGACCGACCTTGGCGAGGATGTGGTCTGGCATCTGACGCGGGCGGCGCAGGGCAGCCTTGATCTGGTGACGATAGCGCTGGTCGGTGGGCTGATTTATCTGACCAGCCTTGACCCTGCGGCTGCCGGTCTGCATGGCCGCCCGATGTTCGCGGTGGGCGCATCGGTGCAGGGCAGCGTCGGGATCGAACTGACGTCCAGCCACGCACCAACGTCCTGCGGGCTGACCAATGACCTGCTCGCCTCGCCGCACCGCTCTTGCGCTGCCGCAATGGTTCTGGAACCAGCCGCGATCTGAGGGGTGTTTGGGCCGGCAATTACACGGCCCTTTCGCTGCCACGCGATTTCGGGTTTGCTGGCTGGATGATCCTGCCCGATTTCAGTTTTGAAACTTCGGCCCTCGCCCGGGGTCTGATCCGCATTGCCGGGCTGGACGAGGTGGGCCGTGGACCTTTGGCCGGGCCGGTGACCGCCGCTGCCGTGGTGCTGGACCCGCAGCGCATCCCCAAGGGCCTGCGCGATTCCAAGACTTTGAGTGCTTCACGGCGTCAGGCGCTGGCGGCTGAACTGGCCAGTGTGGCGGAGGTTTCGATTGCCCATGCCACGGTGGAGGAGATTGACAGCCTTAACATCCTGCAAGCCAGTCTTCTGGCGATGGAGCGGGCGGTGGCGGGGTTATGCGTTGCGCCTGACCACTGCCTGATCGACGGCAATCAAATTCCCGGCGCGCTGAAAGGCCGCGCGCAGGCCATTGTCCGGGGCGACAAATGCAGTTTGTCGATTGCAGCGGCCTCTATCGTGGCGAAAGTGGCACGTGATGCGATCATGGTGGATTTGGCGCAACACTATCCGGGCTACGGCTGGGAAAGCAACGCGGGTTACCCCACACCGGCCCATCTGCAAGCGTTGCTGAAATTGGGGGTGACCCCTTGGCATAGGCGTTCGTTCAAACCCGTCCACAATAGGTTGTATCAAGATATTTCTCTAACCCCTTGATTCAAATAAGGTTTGACGGCGAATCACCAATGACTCACACTGGCTTCAACAAGTGGTGAACAACACCGCAGGATTTGAGGGCAGATGGCTGTGAAAACAAAACCACCCGAGGCGGTGACGCTTCCGCGCAACCAGATTCTGGCGGGCGATTGCATTGAGCTGATGCGCGGGCTTCCGGCGGGATCGGTTGACCTGATCTTTGCCGACCCGCCCTACAATCTGCAGTTGAAGGGCGATCTGCATCGGCCTGATAACTCGTTGGTTGATGCGGTTGACGACCATTGGGACCAGTTCGCCAGCTTTGCGAGTTATGACAGCTTTACCCGCGATTGGCTGGCAGCGGCGCGCCGGTTGCTGAAGCCGAACGGGGCAATCTGGGTGATCGGGTCTTATCACAACATCTTCCGGGTCGGGGCAGAGCTGCAAAATCAGGGCTTCTGGCTTTTGAACGACGTCGTGTGGCGCAAGTCGAACCCGATGCCCAACTTTCGCGGCAAGCGCCTGACCAACGCGCATGAGACGTTGATCTGGGCGGGCCGCGACGAGGCCAGCAAGTACACCTTCAACTATGAGGCGCTGAAAGCGTTGAATGACGGCGTGCAGATGCGGTCAGACTGGGTGCTGCCGATCTGCACCGGGCATGAGCGGATCAAGGACGAACACGGCGACAAGGCGCATCCGACGCAAAAGCCGGAAAGCCTGCTGCACCGGATTATCGTTGCCACCACAAATCCGGGCGATGTGATTCTGGACCCGTTCTTTGGCACCGGCACGACGGGGGCGGTCGCCAAGATGCTGGGCCGTGATTTCATCGGGCTGGAGCGGGAGGAGACTTATCGCCGCGTGGCACAAGACCGGATTGACCGGGTGCGGCGCTTGGATGCCTCGGCGCTGGAAACCACCGGGTCAAAACGCGCCGAACCCCGGGTGCCGTTTGGTCAGGTGGTGGAGCGGGGCATGCTGCGGCCCGGCGAAGAACTGTTCTCGTTCGGCAGCCGCCATATCGCCAAGGTGCGCCCGGATGGCACGCTGGTGGGGCTAGATGTCAAAGGGTCGATCCATCAGGTCGGCGCCCATCTGGAGGGTGCGCCAAGCTGCAATGGCTGGACCTATTGGCACTTCAAGCGCGACGGCAAGATGATTCCGATCGACATTCTGCGCCAGCAGATAAGGGCAGAGATGGAAGCCGATGCCCAACCCGACGGTGGGCTGAAACACTGAGACCGGAGCATGGGCCGACGGCCCATCCTACCTTTTCCCCCGATTCGTATGATTGCTTCCGAACGCCTGCCTCCGAACGCCTGCTCTGTGGACCATCCGCAGGGCCACTGCCCCGCCATGCCACGTGCTGGCGGGGCTTTTTCGTCATGCAGGGATCATCCCCTCGCATCCCCAAATCACTTTGGCCCAAATATCCCCGTCGGAGGGTTTTTATTAGGGCGCGCCTTTGGGTTGGGGCGTGGTGCCTTGGTTGTAATCGGTCCAATCGGCAATATCGGGGTAGAACTGCTTGCGCCACGCGCGCACCCGGCGGTTCATCACCCGACGCCAGACAGAGGGTATCAGCGCCATCGTGGTCATCACCGGGTAGCCGTAGGGCAGTTGAGGAGCCTCGGCCTCGGCATAGTTTTGCAACAGCGGAAAGCGGCGGTCGGGTTTATAGTGATGGTCGGAATGGCGTTGCAGGTTGATCAGCAGCCAATTCGAGGCTTTGTGGCTGGCGTTCCACGAGTGACGGGGCAGAACGTGTTCGTATTTGCCATCTCCCAGATGGCGGCGGGTCAGGCCGTAGTGCTCGACGTAGTTCACCAGCTCCAGTTGCCAGATCGCAATGAACGCCTGAAACAGGAACAACCCAAGCCCCTGCCAGCCGCCCAGCCAGCAGGCCAACAATAGCATGGCACCTTGCAGGAGGGCGTAACGCAGGAAGGGGTTGTTGGCGGAAAACGGGCTCTTGTCTTTGCGGGACAGCAGCGCTGCCTCGGCTTTCCACGCAGAAGTCGGGCACGTCCGCAACACGCGCAGGAAGTAGGAATGAAACCCCTCGCCATAGCGTGCCGTCACCGAATCGCGCGGGGTGCCGACATAGGTGTGATGGACGCGCAGATGTTCTGAGCGGAAGTGGCCGTACAGCACCGAGGCCAGCAACAGGTCGGCCAGCCAGCGTTCAAGTCGGTCAGACTGGTGCATCAGTTCATGGGCGTAGACGATGCCGATGGTGCCGCTCATCACCCCCTGGCCGAAGAACAGCGCCAGCTTCTCGGCCCAGTTGAGGTTGCCCGCCTGAGGGACGTACCACAGCATCCCGCACAGGATCAGGAATTGCACCGGGAACCAGACGAGCGTGATCAGCTTGTACCAGAACAGGTCATCCTCGGGGGTTTCGGGATCTGCGCTGTCTTCGCTTTGGCCCAGCAAGGCGTCCAGAACGGCGTAAAGCCCCCACGTATAGAGCGGCATCAGGCAAACGGACCAGCGGCCATGGGCGACACCGATCATGGCCACCGGGATGGTGCCAAGCGACAGCCAGAACGGCAAAGCGCTTTCCAGCAGGCGGACTTGGGTGGCAGGGATCAGCGCCATGGCAACCTCTTTTACGGCAGTTTAGCGGCTTGCGATGCCGAGCTCAAATGCCTGATTGACGCCCAAGGGCCGCGTCGTGCGCTTTGCGCATCAGGGTAGGCAGGTCTTGCGGCGAAAATGCGTTCGGGCCAAGGAATTCTCCACGCAGGGGGGCAGAGGATTGCGGCAAGGTGGCGGTCAGAACGCTCAGGTTCAGATGAAAATGGGTGAAGGTGTGGCGGACTATGCCAACGTCTTGCCAATCCGCCGGGACGGGAGCGGCAAGCGAGGAGCCGTCCCAACCGGTGCCGGGAAAGCCAAGCGTGCCGCCCAACAGGCCACGCGGGGCGCGACGCTCCAGCAAAATCGCGCCATCCGGGCGCTGGCCGATCCAGACAATTCCCTGTCGGGTGGGTTTTTCGGGCTTGGCACGCTTGCGGGGCAGGTCGGCGGCGATGCCTTTGGCGCAGGCCTGACAGCCCGTCCGCCACGGGCAGATCCCGCAGGCCGGTGATCTTGGCGTGCAGATCGTCGCGCCAAGGTCCATCACGGCTTGCGCGTAATCTCCGGCGCGCAGGGGCGGCGTCATCCGGGCGGCGGCGGCTGTAAGTTCGGGTTTGCTCTCTGGCAGCGGCGTTTCTATCGCGAAGACGCGCGCCATCACCCGCTCCACATTGCCATCCACCACCACTTCGGCGCGGTCAAACGCGATGGCGGCGACGGCGGCGGCGGTATAGGGGCCAATGCCGGGCAAGGTGCGCAGGGTGGCAAGGTCGGCGGGAAAGGTGCCACCATGCAGGGCAACGACCGTCCGCGCACAGGCCAGCAGGTTGCGCGCTCGGGCATAGTAGCCAAGACCCGCCCATTCGGCCATCACCGCCGAATCCTCCGCCGCAGCCAAGGCCTGCACCGTGGGCCAGAGCAGGGTGAAGCGGGCGTAATAGGCTTTCACCGCCGCCACGGTGGTCTGTTGCAACATGACCTCGGACAGCCAGACCCGGTAGGGATCGGCACGGCCCGCTTTCACCCGCCAAGGCAGATTACGGCCATGGATGTCATACCAATCCAGAAGGGTCGCCGCACTCACCACCTTGTCACGCAATCTTTATGCCCACTTGCATCGCAATTATCTGGCAGAGACCCCACCCCACCGGGTAAGTTAGCGCCAAGTGCAAGGCAGGACCAGATGGCCCGGAAACCGACCGATATGCAATCCACCCCAACCCGCAGGATGCGCGGGTTTGAACCGGCTGCGCAGCTTTTGACGCAGCGGATCCGGGCTGCGGGCGAAAAGCGCGGGTTTGCTGTAGCCCGCCTGTTGACCCATTGGGACGAGGTGGCCGGGGCCGAAACCGCCGCGATCACCCGTCCGGTGAAGGTGCATTACGGACGTGAGGGGTTTGGCGCGACGCTGACCCTGCTCGTCGCAAGCTCTCACGCACCGATGATGCAGATGAACCTGCCCAAGCTTGTGGACCGGGTGAACGCCGCGTATGGCTATGCCGCCATCGCCCGCATCACGCTGACCCAAACCGCCACGACCGGCTTTGCCGAGGGGCAGACACCGTTTTCCGGCGCGGCCGAAATCACCCTGCCAAACCCCGCTGTGGTTCAACGGGCAACGACCCTCGCCAAGCCGATTCACGATGACACCCTGCGCAACGCTCTTGAACAACTTGGGCAGAATATTTTAACGCGCCGCACACTCAAGGAAGGTCCGTCCCGATGATCCTCAACCGCCGCAGCCTGCTGACCGCAACGGCCAGCGCCGCAACCCTTGCCGCTACCGGCGCATGGGCCGACACCACGGCGCCCGCCGCTGTAACAACCGACACCATTCAGGACTACGGCATCGGCGACATGGCGGCCAAGGTCAAGATGGTGGAATATCTGTCCTTCACCTGCCCGCATTGCCAGCACTTCCATGCCGAGGTTTTCCCCAAGATCAAAGCCGCCTACATCGACACCGGCAAATTGCGTCTGGATTACCACGAGGTTTACTTTGACCAGATGGGCCTTCTGGGGGCCATGGTCGCCCGATGCGGCGGTGAGATGCGCTATTTCGGGATCACCGACATGCTTTACAACAAGCAGGTCGATTGGGCCGCCGCTGCCGACATGACCGCTGCCACCGATGCGCTGAAGAAATTCGCCCGCACCGCCGGGATGGATGATGCGACCGTTGACGCCTGCCTGCATGACCAGAAGAACGCCGAGGCTTTGGTGGCCCACTATCAGGCCAACATCGCCAAAGACTTCCCCGCTGACACCTTTCAAGGCACGCCGTCGTTCATCATCAACGGCACGAAATACGCCAACATGCCCTTCGAGGACATGGCCAAGATCATCGACGCCGAACTGGCCAAATGACACCCCTGGAGGGGGTGAAAGTGATTGAGCTGGCGCGGGTGTTGGCAGGCCCGTGGGCTGGCCAGACCCTCGCTGATCTGGGTGCCGAAGTCATCAAGGTTGAGGCACCGGAGGGCGATGACACCCGCCGCTGGGGCCCTCCGTTCATTGACCGGGATGGCGACCACTCCGCTGCCTACTTTTACTGCGCCAATCGGGGTAAAACCTCTCAAACCGCCGATTTTCGCACGCCGGAGGGTCAGGCGCTGGTGAAAGCGCTGGTCGCCGATGCCGATGTGCTGATCGAGAATTTCAAGGTCGGCGGGCTGGCAAAATACGGTCTGGACTACGACGGCCTGAAAGCCATCAACCCTCGACTGATCTATTGTTCCATCACAGGTTTCGGTCAGACCGGCCCCTATGCCCACCGCGCCGGTTATGACCTGATCATTCAGGGCATGTCGGGTTTGATGAGCGTTACCGGCACGCCCGAAGGCCAGCCACAGCGCGCGGGTGTGGCGGTCACGGATATCTTTACCGGCGTCTATGCGGCCACGGCCATTCTGGCGGCACTGGTGCAGCGCGGGCGGACCGGGCTTGGCCAGCACATCGACATGTCGCTTCTGGATGTTGCGACCTCGATCATGGCCAATCAGGCGATGAACTATCTGGTCACCGGTAAAGCGCCCACCAAGATCGGCAATTCCCATCCCAACCTGGTCCCCTATGCCGTCTTTGATTGCGCCGATGGCTGGATCATCATCGCTGTCGGCAATGACCACCAGTTTCAGCGCTTCTGCGACGTGATCGGTCTGCCGGAGCTGGGTCAGCACCCGGATTTTCTGACCAATCCGGACCGCAACGCCAACCGCGATGATCTGACGGCGCGGATCACTGCGGCCACGAGCAGAATGAGCAAGACCGAACTGCTGACGGCCTGCGAAAGTGTGGGTGTGCCTGCGGGCCCGATCAACGACCTGAAGGAAGTGTTTGACGACCCGCAAGTGATTGCCCGTGGCATGAAGATCATGCCCGGCGGGGTGCCCGGCGTCCGCAGCCCGATGACGTTTTCCGGTGCCGAACTTAACCTTGGCCGCACCGCGCCCAAACTGGGCGAGGACGACTGACGCTGCCGATTTGCGCTTTTGGAACTATACGACCGGGGCGTGGTTGTGACCCCGTAGGCGTTTGGGCAGCGGGGGGCGTAAAAGCCTCCCCACCGCCGAACATGGCGCTTACTTCTTGTCGAAAACGCCCACTTTGGCGAAGTCGATTTTCTTGACCAGCGGCAGCATCACATCTTCCGCAGCACCCTGCGCCTGAAACAGCACACGCGATGCAACGAGGGTAGAGATGGCGTTGTCCTGACTTAGCAACGTCTGATCGCCCACCTTCACCACTTTGCCCATCATCGCCATCATCTGCGCATTGCCCAGCATTGCCCCCATCGTGCCGACCATCGGGTTGTCGGCGATGAACGACATCTTGAACGAGGTGCTGCCATCTGCCGAGGCGTAATTCGCCTCCGCCCCGGCACCGCCACCCATGATCCCGAAGCTTTTGGTGAAATCGGCGGTATCCTCGCGCGTCCAGCCATCGGGAGGCGGCGGCAGCAAGTCGGTCAGCATCTTGCTTTGCCCGACACTCAACGCCTGACCCGCCATCGTCATCTGCTCGGACGTTTTGGCCAGATCCCCGGCGTTATAGGCGTCCAGCGCGGCCTTCAGCGCGTCAGAGACTTCATCGGCATGCAAGGCCGGGACGAACAGCGACAGGACGGCACAGGAACACAAAGCAAGGCGCAAGGTCATTGGACTCTCCAGGGTTAAAACGTAGCGCAGCCTAGACCGTGCCGATTTGCCGATCAAGCGCCGGATATTGCTGCCACCCCGTCGCAGCTTGTCGTGTGGAAAAGCCAATGATGGTTGGGTGCAGGCCCCGCTCATCAGCGCCAAAAGGTGCTGATCAAAGCGTCTGATGGAAGGGAGCGTTGCTGGAAAATCGCTGAACGGGCCACGTTGAGCCACGCGTGCAGCTTGCGTCAGGGGGTTCAGGGTTTGGCGCTCATCCGTTCGATATAGCTGCGCATGTCTGCGGCCTCGGCACGGGAGTCGATCAAACCTTCAATCGTGGCACGCAATTCGGCGTCGGTCTGAGCCATCTGGCCCATCAACTCGGCTTCGCGCTGTTCAAGGTACAAGATGGCCTGATCGCGCGCATCTTCGGCCTCGTGCAGGGCCTGGGCCAAAGTGTCCATCTCGGCCACGTCGCCGCCCGCCACCCGGGTAAACCGGTGCAAAAGCCAGTAGGCGAACCAGCCAAAGGAAAATGCCAGAAGCAGGATAAAGGCGGTTGCGATGGTCAGTTGCGTGCGGTTCATAAAGAGCCTGTCTGCTGGTTCAGGTGTAGCCCGTCAAGGCCTGCGGCGCAGGTTTGCTTCATTGGTCGGACGTTGCGGGGGCCGTTGGGTCGGCTGTTCGGGTGCCAAAGGCGTGCCATCCGCAGCGGTTTCCAAGGTCGGATCCGAAGGGGCGGCGGTTGTCAAATCCAAAGCGGTGGCTGCGACAAGCGGCTGAACCGGAGTTTGCGGCGGTGGTGTTACAGCAAGTGCGGCAGGATTATCCACGGCAGAAATCGCTTTGGCCTGCCCGACGCCTGTCGGGGCGTCGATCAAGGAGAACTCGATCCGCCGATTGGTTTCACGCCCCGCATCGCTGCCGTTGTCGGCAATTGGCACGCCCTCGCCGTAGCCCACCGCACGCATGGCAGAAACGTCAACCTGCCGCCCTTGCAGCGCCACCAGAACCGCCTCTGCCCGGGCCTGACTGAGCTTCAGGTTTCCCTGAGCGGACCCTTGGGCATCGGTGTGGCCACCGATTTCCAGCCTGAGTTTGCCGCAGGTCTTCAAGGCCAGAGCCAAAGCGTCCATCACCGCCCCTGACCCCGCATCAATATCCGCCGATCCGGGGGTGAAGGTGACTTTCTGTTTGACCTGAACCGCTTGCAGGCGGTCCAGACACTCTTGCGGCGACGGCAGGCCCGCCGTCGGATCCAGCAGCTTGTCATAGCTGACATCAACCTTGAAGGTTTTGCCCTGCCCCAACCGATTGGATAAAAGCTGCGAGATGGTGTCGGACGCGGTTTTGTCACCCGAAACGCCCGTCACTTCCACCGTGTTGGCCCGCACCAGAACCGAGCCGCTTTGCAAGCTGGCCATCGCCTGCAACCCGGCCAGAACCCGCTCTGTCCAGCCATCGGGCAGGGTGGCGTCAAGGATCGTTGCCACATAGACCCGCTTGGCGCCAAACTGCGCCTTGGCAAAGCTGGCGACGGCGGATTGCATGCGGTCATCGGTCAGGCGTCCGCGCAACTCTGCCCGGTGGGACTTGGCGTCAAGGATGGCGGTAAACTCCACCGGACCAGCCGCGACCTGCACTTTTTCCGGCATCTTGGCATCCAGCGAAAAGACATCCGGCAGGGCCGCGCGCAACTCTCCGATGCTGCGGTCAAAGGCCGCCTGAGTCACGGTGTCGGCGGCCAGAAGGGTGATGTCGGTGTCAGAGAAGGTGACGGTGCCCGCGCCCATGGCGGCCAAAGCCTTGATGGAGACAGAGGTCGCCTCGGCCCAGGAGGGGCTGGGAACGCCCATGCCGATGGTGCAGGAAAGCGCTGTCGCGCCAGCCGCTTTGGCCACCGCAAGGATGGTGTCCCGCGCAGCCTCGGTATCGGCAGAGCAAGCGTTGAAGCGGGCGCCTTTGGCGTCGATCACGAAGCGCAGGGTGAAGGGCGTCAGCACCGGGCGCGGGGCAGAGATGGTCGTGGTGACCTGCAGGGTCCTTGGGGCCGCCTCGGCCAAAGCCGCCTCAAACTGGCGCTTTTCGGCGTCAGAGGCGGCGATGGCGGTGATCGTCACCCCCTCTGCGGCGATCGAGATTTTGGAGCGGGGCAGCAGCTGCAAAGCGGTTACGCCGAAGGTCACCGCATCCGCCCATCCGTTTGGGGCGGGGTAGGCAGCGGTTTCCAGCATCATCATGGGTCGTGCGGCAGATTTCAGCGCGGTGGCGGCGTCGGTCAGGCGGGTCTTGTCTTCACCCGCTGGCAACATGCCGCTGACTTGCACGCCGTCATCATTGCGCAGGATTTCAACGGAAAAGCGCGGTGCGGCCACAACCTTGCCGGGCTGCACCGCGAAATTGTCCTGAATCCGGCCCGTATCGACCACGCCCCCCGCGAGGTTTATCGCGGCAAAGCGTTGCGCCTCGGTCGGGGCGGTGCCCGACAACGCGACGATCAGCCCATCCGTCGTGACATGCGCCCAGGAATAGCCCTCGGTCAGCATGCGGGTGCGGATCACCTCAGCCGTCCGGCTTTCCACCAAAGTTGCCAAGCCCCAGCCGCACAGCAACGCCAGAACCCCGGCCACGCCAAAGGCCAAACTTGCCAAAGCGCCCTCCGACAGGCGGGGCCGGGTTGGCGGCAGGGCGGGCGTGGCGGTATAGGCCAAACGGAGGCTCCTTACGGACAGTCGGAGATGAGTAGTCGCTTGGCCCCCGACGTACAATCAGACCAGCGCCGCCACGGCAAGAAACAGCGCAACCAGCAGGCCCGCATCCCGGTTGGCCCGAAAGACCCGCAGGCAAGAGGCGGGGTCGTCCAGATTCAGCCGACGCATTTGCAAGGACATGTGCAAGCCAAAGGCCCAGATCCCCAAAAGCGCCAGACCCAAGGCCGGGATATCGGGCTTTTCGCGCAGGGCAAGTCCCACCGCGAGCGTCAGCAGGACCATGGTTGTAGCGATAAACCCCCAAAGCCACAGCCGGCTTTGCGCCCCAAACAGCCGGGCGGTGGATTTCACGCCGATCAGCGCGTCATCCTCGCGGTCCTGATGGGCGTAGATCGTGTCGTAATACAGCGTCCAGCAGATCCCCGCCGCATACAGCGCCACCGAGGCGGCATCCACCGTGCCTTGATGGGCCGCAAAAACCAGAATGGCACCCCAGTTGAACGCGAGGCCCAAAAACACCTGCGGCCACCAGGTGAAGCGTTTGGCAAAGGGGTAAATCGCCACCAGCGCCAGTGACGCTATCCCCAACCCCACCGCCAATCCGTTGTAACTGAACAGAACGCAAGCCGCGACCAGCGCCTGCGCCATCATCCAGAGCAGCGCGCGTTTCACACTGACCGCTCCGGACGGCAGCGGCCTGCTTCTGGTGCGGGCCACCGCCGCGTCAATCTCGCGGTCGGTGATGTCGTTCCATGTGCATCCTGCACCCCGCATCAGGAAAGCCCCCACGGTGCAGGATACGGCCAGCCAGATGTCCCACAGCCGGAACCCGCTTTCCAACGCGGCCAAAGCGATGCCCCAAAAGCACGGGATCAGCAAAAGCCAGGTGCCGATCGGCCGGTCTGCCCGGCTAAGGCGCAGATAGGGGCGGCTGGCTGCGGGGGCGTAAAGGTCAACCCAATTGCCCTTGGGCGCATCGGCGACAGCCTGATTTAGCGGCTCGGGCCCCTCTGGCAATTGCGGCATCTCGGACATAGGTTCACGCTCATGGATCAGGCGAAGATCAGGCTCTATGTAGATCAGGCGCTGGCTGCGGGGCAACCCGTGGCCGTGAATGACGCTCAGTCCAATTACCTGTTCAACGTGATGCGGCTGGCGGTTGGGTCGCCGGTCAGTCTGTTCAACGGCAGGGACGGTGCGTGGCAGGCTGCGGTTGAACACGCTGGCAAACGGGCTGGGGTGTTGCGCTGCATGGCCCAAAGCGCCCCGCAGATCGCCCCGCCCGACCTGTGGCTGCTGTTCGCGCCCATCAAGAAAGCCCGCACCGATTTCATCGTGGAAAAGGCGGTCGAGATGGGGGCGGCCCGGATCATCCCGGTGCAGACCCGCTTCACCAACGAGCGGATTCGTGTGGATAAACTCCGCGCCCATGCGATTGAGGCGGCAGAGCAGTGCGAAGCCACATTTGTGCCGCCGGTCGATGACGTGATCCCGCTGGACCGCCTTTTGGGGCAATGGAACCCGGAGCGCCGCATTCTGTGGGCCGACGAGGGGTTGCATGGCAGCACCGCTTTGCGGGAGGCCAATCCCGGATCATGGGCCATCCTGATCGGCCCCGAAGGCGGATTTTCGCCCGAGGAACGCAGCAAACTGCAGTCACTCCCCTACGTCACCCCCATTTCCCTCGGCCCCCGCATTTTACGGGCCGATACGGCGGCAGTGGCGGCCCTGACAATCTGGCAGGTGACGCTGGGAGATTGGAAATGATCAACAATTTCAAAGGAGTTTTCATGCGCGATGGCTACGCAAAATGGCTTTTGGATCAGGGCTACGCGGGCAACACGGCATCGTCACAGCAAAGTTGGGTTCGAAAGGTCGAACAAGCATACGGCTCGCTGGATGATCTGAAACTTTCAGGCGGAATTGATGAATTAATCCGCGAGATGACCTATTCCTCGGATGACGAGCGCAGAAATCGCGCCAACCCCACCCGCATCCCTATTGAGGGCAATGTCCGAAATGGACTGGCCTCTTATAAAGCCTCGGTGGTTCTTTACCGCCGTTTTCTAGATGAAGCAGGCCCCCCCCCATCGAACATTACCTTGATGGGCGACGTTGTTGCGCTGGCTGAGGTCGTCGTTGCACAGGGCAGCTCCGACGAAAAGCAGCGCCTATCGCTGGAGCGTGACATGCAGACCGCATTGCGCCGCAACATCACGCAATTGGAGCAGGGCCTCAAAATCATTGACGGCGGCGCTGAACGGTTTGTCGCATCCGGCTTTATCGACATTTTGTGCGAGGATGATCAGGGCCGCCTGGTTGTCGTTGAACTGAAGGCTGGCAAGTCTGACCCCCGGGTGGTCGGGCAAACGTTGGGTTATATGGGCGATCTGATCGAGGAGGACGCAGTTCAATCCGTTCGAGGCATCATCGTGGCGCATGAATTTGATCAACGCACAAAGTCGGCGGCACGGGCAGTGCCCAACCTTTCGCTGATGCGCTATGCGGTCTCTTTCACCTTCAGCCCTGAATTCTGAGGACGTTGGCCTGATGTCTTTTCTGCGCCCCGAAGTCGCCGCCCACTTCTACCGTTACCGCGAGGCGATTGCGGCCAGCGTCATCGTCGCGGCGGGGCTGTGGCTGATGGCGCTTGGCGGATATATTCTGCTGCCCCTTGGTGTGGTGATTGGCGGCATCGGCGCGGTTCTGACCGTCACCGCTTTGCGCCGCGCCCGCTTCAGCCAAACCGTCTCTGCCCCCGGCATCGTGGAACTGGACGAGGCGCAGGTGGGCTACCTTGCGCCCGAACTTGGCGGGTTTTTGTCGCTGGACGAGCTGGTGGAAATTCGTCTGCTGATCCTGCGCGGAAAACGGATGTGGCGGTTGAAGCAATCCGACGGGCAGGCCTTGCTGATCCCGGTTGATGCCGCCGGGGCTGACCGGCTGTTTGACGCTTTTGCCAACCTGCCGGGGATGGATACCGCCGCCCTTGTCGCTGCCCTGCAAACCCAAAGTGCCTCGCAAGGCAACCTCTCGCTGGCCGCCGAGACGCGTGTCATCTGGCGCAAACAGTCCGGCAGCAGGCTGGCGCATCCATGATCCTTCGTGATTTAGCCGGATCAGACCAGCCTGACCCTTGACTAACCCGCAGCGCCGCGACACCTCTGTCGTCCTTGAATTTGCCTTTGCGAAAGGTCTGCCTCATGTCGATACCTCAATCCGGTGGCGGTCCCATCGAAAGCTTCGACCAACTGGCCGAGATGCTGGCCTCGGGCAACAAACCCAAAGCGGATTGGCGCATCGGCACCGAGCATGAGAAGTTCGGCTTCCTGAAAGACACCCACGCCCCGTTGCCCTATGCGGGAGAGCGGTCCATTTCGGCCCTTTTTGCCGGGCTTGAGGCGCGCTTTGGCTGGACCCCGGTGCGCGAGGCCGACAATGTGATCGGCCTGACCCGCAACGGTGCCAATGTGTCTTTGGAACCCGGCGGTCAGTTTGAACTGTCCGGCGCGGCCGTGGCCAACCTGAATGAAACCGCGGCGGAATTGCAGAACCATCTGGACGAGGTACGTTCGATTGCCGACCCGTTGGGCATCGGCTTCATGGGGATCGGGGCCGCGCCGGAGTGGAGTGCCACCGACATGCCCGTCATGCCGAAGGGCCGCTATCGGCTGATGACCGATTATATGGGGCGCGTGGGCACGCATGGTACCCAGATGATGTACCGGACCTGTACGGTGCAAGTGAACCTCGACTATGCATCCGAGGCGGATATGGTGAAAAAGTTGCGGGTGGCCTTGGCGTTGCAACCCGTCGCTACAGCGCTGTTCGCCTCCAGCCCGTTCCTTGATGGCAAACTGAACGGCCATAAAAGTTGGCGCAGCCGCATCTGGCGCGGCTTGGACAATTCGCGCACCGGCATGCTGCCCTTCGCCTTTGACGAGGGCTTTGGCTTTCAGGCCTATGTCGATTGGGTCCTGGATGTGCCGATGTATTTCGTCTACCGCGATGGCAAATATATCAACGCGTTGGGCCAAAGTTTCCGCGATTTTCTGGCTGGCAAACTGCCTGCCTTGCCGGGAGAAAAGCCCACCCTGTCAGATTGGGCCGACCATATGACCACGGTTTTCCCAGAGGCGCGCGTCAAGAAATACATCGAGATGCGGGGCGCTGATTGCGGCGACCAAGCCCACATCAACGCGTTGCCCGCCTTCTGGGTTGGGCTGATGTATGACCAGACCGCCTTGGATGCTGCCTGGGATCTAATCAAAGGCTTTGATGCTGAAACCCGAGAGGGTCTGCGCGTTGCAGCCTCTGTCTCTGCCCTGCAAGGCGAGGCGAATGGTGTGAAACTGCTGGACCTTGCCCGCGCCGCCGTTGGCCTGTCACACGCGGGCCTTGCGGGTCGTGGCTTGGGGGAGGAGCGTTTTCTGGCGCCTTTGGTCGGCACTCTGAGAACCGAAAAAACCCAGGCCGATCGTTGGCTGGACTTGTACGACGGTGCATGGGGCGGCAAGCTGGCCCCGATTTACGCCGCCGCCAGCCTTTGACGCAGGCTTTGCCGGATTTGGCGTTGCATCCTTCATGCAGCACTGAACCCGGCAGCATGGTTTCGTCGGAAACCCAAAGAGCGATATCGACGGTCTTGTCATCGCCTGATCTGAAACGCTGAAGCCAGTGGACGGCTAGGCTTTTTTCTGCCCGATCTTCGGCTCGGTTCCGGCCTTGATCCGCTCCAGATTGGGCCAATGCTTCAGATAGATCAGCAGCGTCAGCGCCACGGTGAGCAACAGCATCCTGCCGTCATGAAACACCACAAGCCACAGCGAGGACGACACGGCCGCGACCAGCGCCGACAGTGACGAAATCCGCGTCACGGCAGCCGTAACTGCCCATGTGGCGCAGGCGGCTGCGCCCACGCGCCAGTCCAGCACCAACATTGTTCCCAGAAACGTCGCGACCCCTTTGCCGCCCTTGAAACCCAGCCAGACCGGGAACAGATGGCCCAGAAAAGCGGCCAAAGCCGCCAACTGCGCCGCGTCCTCTCCCACCAATCCGCGCGCCAAAGCCACCGCCAGGCCGCCCTTGCCTGCATCCAGCAGCAGGGTGGCCAGCGCCGCCCCCTTGTTGCCGGTGCGCAAAACGTTGGTCGCACCGATGTTGCCGGAGCCTATCTGTCGCAGATCGCCAAGCCCCATCGCCCTTGTGATCACAATTCCGAACGGCACTGACCCCAACAAATATGCCGCCATCGCCACCAGCACCAATACCGTCGCCGTCGCTTCAATTACCGGCATCATCAAGCCCCAAAAACCTGCGCACCCGCCACCCAGGTTGCCAGCACCTTACCCTCCATCCGCATTCCGTCAAACGGAGTGTTCTTGGATTTGGAGGCCAACTTGAAGCGGTCCAGCACAAAAGGGGCATTGGGGTCGAACAACACCAGATCGGCGGGCGCACCTTCGGCCAGCCGTCCTTGCGGCAAACCCAACCTGCGCGCCGGGTTCAAGGACAAAGCGCGCCATAGGGTTTGCAGGCTCATATCCCCCGAATGAACCAACCTTAGGGCGGCTGGCAGCAGGGTTTGCAGGCCAACCGCACCCGAGGCCGCTTCTTCAAACGGCAGGCGCTTGGATTCTTCGTCCGCAGGCGTGTGAAAACTGGCGACCACATCAATCACCCCTTCTGCCACCGCCTGCACCATCGCCAGCCGATCATCTTCCGACCGCAAAGGCGGCGTCAGCTTGAAGAAGGTCCGGTAGTCGCCCACATCAAAGTCATTCAATGTCAGGTGGTGGATGGACACCCCCGCCGTCGCATCC
The DNA here is from genome assembly GCA_038231395.1 of Rhodobacterales bacterium. GTDB lineage: Bacteria > Pseudomonadota > Alphaproteobacteria > Rhodobacterales > Rhodobacteraceae > Stagnihabitans. The sequence goes on along the minus strand of JBBRLL010000001.1, from coordinate 110,148 downwards.
AGCCCCACAGCCTTGGCCCGGATGATGGCGGGCAAAGCCCCTGCCGTGGTGATCTGGTCAGCGTGATAGCGCACCCCGGTCATCTCAACCAAGCCAAGGTCACGGTCCAGCCCGATCTTTTCGGCCATCGGATGCACGCCGGGCAGGCCATAGAGGCTGGCGAACTTCGAGTTGGTCGCCGCAGCCCCTGCCGAAAGCCCCGGTTCCTGCGGATGCCCGACAATCAAGGCACCCAGACTGCGGGCATAAGTCAGCGCGCGGGCGAGGCCCTTGGTGTTGGTTGAGACCTGAAAGACATCGGTAAACGCCACCGCGCCGGCATCAAGCAGAAAGCCGATCTCGGTCATCTCCTGCCCCTGACGACCCTTGGTCAGTGCCGCCATATGCCGGATCCGCACGACCGATTCCGCCGCCCGCCTTGTCACAAACTCCAGCGTTTCGGGCGTATCAATCGCGGGGTTGGTGTCAGGCCGCGCGATGATCGTCGTCACCCCGCCCGCCGCAGCGGCCAACCCGGCGGAGCGAAAGGATTCCCGGTGCCGCTCTCCGGGTTCGCCAATCTTGACGCCCCAATCGACGATCCCTGGCGCCAGACACATGCCGCCGCAATCGCAGCTCTCGCCCTTCGGCGCAGGGCCGTTCACCGCAACGATCACGCCGTCCGATACGGTGAGCGAGCCTGGCGTATCCGTCCCGGCCTCGGGGTTGATCAGGCGGGCGTTGGTGAAATGCAGGGTCATACCGCGCCTTTCTGCATGGATTGCATCATCTCGTACACCCTGCGCCCGTCGTCGATATACTCAAACCCGATGCGCCGCTTGATCACCACGTCGCGGTAGATCGGCCCTTGGTTTCCCGAATTGCTGCGTTCATCCCGCTGACGCTCTGCGTTGGTATCGCGCCGCTTGACGGTCTTTTCTTCGATGGCAAAGTAGATTGAGGGGCTCGTGCCGTCGATGAAGTCCAGCGTCACGTTGGGGTTTATGTAGTAGCCGTTCAGTTTGCGTTGGCCGAACAGATTGGAGGCGATCAGGGCCCGGCGGTTGGTCAGAGAATAGGTCGTGGTACCGCGCAACATGGCACCTTTCGGATGGATGCCCAAAGCGATGCCTGCGCCCACCAGAAAGATCAGAACCGGCACGAAGGTTCCGCTGCTGTGTGTCAGGTAAATCGCCAGAACACCCAATGCCGACAAGGCCATCATTACCGCTCCAATGATTTTTTCAACGCCTGAGCGGTTGGCGAAGATCAACTGCCAATGCGGGCGGCCCTGCCAGACGACCTTTTCACCCTCCGACAGATACTGGTCCCATCCTTCAAAAGACGTGTCAGAATATGCGCCTGCCATGATCCGCCCCCCTGTTGCCCGATCCTGCCACCCCTAGCTTCCCCACCACACCACGAAGCCAACCAGTACGAACATCACGATCAGGGCCACCGTCGCCACCATGCCGCCGATCCTTGCATCCGACATCGGCTTTTTCACACCATCACCCCTATTGCTGCGCGCCCTCGTTCCGCCCGCAAGTTCCGGGCGAGCAAATCCATGCAGGCCATGCGGACGGCGACGCCCATCTCGACCTGCTCTTGAATGACGCTGCGGTTGATGTCGTCGGCGATCTCGCCGTCAATCTCTACGCCGCGGTTCATCGGGCCGGGGTGCATAACGATGGCGTCGGGTTTGGCATGGCTCAGCTTTTCGGCGTCCAGGCCGTAGCGGTGGTAATACTCGCGCTCGCTGGGGATGAAGCCGCCGTCCATGCGTTCCTTCTGGAGGCGCAACATCATCACGACATCCACTCCCTCAAGCCCCTTTTTCATGTCGTCGTACAGTTCGCAGCCAAAATCCTCCACCCCCGGCGGCATCAGGGTCGGCGGGGCGATCAGGCGCAGGCGGTTTTCCATCTTGCCCAGCAGGATCAGGTTGGACCGGGCCACGCGCGAATGCGCGATATCGCCGCAAATCGCCACGGTCAGCCGCTGGATGCGGCCCTTGGCGCGGCGGATCGTCAGGGCATCCAGCAAGGCTTGTGTGGGGTGTTCATGCCGCCCGTCGCCTGCGTTCAGGACCGCGCAATTCACCTTTGAGGCCAAGAGGTTGACCGCACCACTGGACGGATGCCGCACCACCAGCAAATCCGGGCGCATCGCGTTCAGGGTCAGGGCGGTGTCAATCAGCGTCTCACCCTTTTTCACGGACGATTGGGCGACCGACATGTTCATCACGTCCGCGCCCAGCCGTTTGCCGGCCAGCTCAAACGACGCCTGCGTGCGGGTGGAGTTTTCAAAGAACATGTTGATCTGTGTCATTCCCGCCAGCACGTCGGAAGATTTCACCGTGCGCCGGTTCAGATCGACATAGCGGTCTGCCAGATCAAGCACTTCAACGATTTCAGACGGGGCGAGGTGTTCAATCCCAAGCAGGTGGCGGGCACGGAAGGCCATGGTCTCTCCTGTGGCTGATGGCGGCTTATGCCAAATGGGGGGGCCATGATCAACCGGCTTGGCAACTGGCTTGGCGGACTTGTCCCCAGTGTACAAGCAGCCTACCGTTTTGGCATGGGAATCACGCACGACATCTTGGCACCAAAGAACTGGCAGGCGGCGCTGGCAGCGCTGGACTGGCAGGGCGAGATGGGCGTGGGCGACTGGATTGAGGAGGAGCCGGTCAACCGCTATGACCTTCCCGAACGGCTGGAGCGTGCGGTGGAGGTTGTGCGCGCCGCTGCGGTGCAGGTGCCGGATGCCCAAAAAGCCGATCCGGTGGCGGCTGCGCGGCTGGCAGCCGGTGCCGCCCGTACGTTGGAGGAGTTGCGTGCGGCCCTGACCGGGTTTGACCTGTGCGACCTGAAAAAAGGCGCGCGCAACACGGTGTTCGCTGATGGCAATCCGGCCGCTCGCGTCCTTATTCTGGGTGAAGCGCCGGGGCGGGAGGAGGATCAGGAGGGTCTGCCCTTCGTCGGCCGCGCCGGTCAGCTTCTGGACCGCATGTTCGAGGCGATCGGCCTGTCGCGGCAATCGCCCGACCCTGCCACGGCGCTTTATATCACCAACGTCCTGCCATGGCGGCCACCGCAGAACCGCGATCCGGAGCCGGAAGAGATCGCCATGATGCGCCCCTTTGTCGAACGCCACATCGCGCTGATTGACCCGGATGTGATCGTGTCCATGGGCAATACGCCCTGCATGGCCCTTTTGAACCAGAAGGGGATTTTGCGGTTGCGCGGGACTTGGGCGACGGCCCTTGGCAAACCCGTGCTGCCAATGACCCACCCGGCCTATCTGCTGCGCAACCCGGCGGCCAAGAGAGAGGCCTGGGCTGATCTGCTCAGCCTGAAGGCGCGGTTGAGGTGACGGTGCAGTTCGGGCCCAACCGGCTGAAGGAGCAAAACTATGGGCATTGATGATACGAAAGACTTTATCCCGGTCCGTATCGCGGTGCTGACGGTGTCCGACACCCGCACGGCTGCTGATGATAAATCGGGCGATACTTTGGTGGGCCGGTTGACCGAAGCGGGTCATCTGCTGGCGGCGCGCGCCATTGTGCCAGATGACCGGGCCATCATCGCCGCGCGTCTGCGAGAGTGGATTGCGGACCCTTCGGTAGACGTGATCCTGTCCACTGGTGGGACCGGGTTGACCGGGCGCGATGTGACGGTGGAAGCCCACCGCGACGTCTACGAGAAAGAGATTGAGGCGTTTGGCACAGTGTTTACCATCGTGTCGATGCAGAAGATCGGCACGTCGGCGGTGCAATCGCGGGCGACCGGAGGTGTGGCGGGTGGGACATATCTGTTCGCTTTGCCCGGAAGTCCGGGAGCGTGCCGCGACGCCTGGGATGAGATTTTGCAATGGCAGTTGGATTTCCGCCACCGGCCCTGCAACTTTGTGGAAATCATGCCCCGGTTGGAAGAACACAAGCGGCGGAAGTAGCTGAGAGCCAAGCGATTGTGTTGGGCACATCGGGCGATTCGATGCTGTTGTGCCAAAGCTGAACTCTGGTTGGCATCACCCGACCATCGCCCTTGCGATCCGGGCAAAGTCGGCCCGGCTCAATTTGGTCAGGCCATAGCGGAACGCCATGCCCCAGGATTTGAGGCCACGGGTGATCTCCAATTCCTCCAGCATCGGGTGGATCGGGGCGATTTTGGCATCCTGCCACAAGACCGGGCGGCGCCACATCAGATGGCCCGTGAAGTCGTGCTGATAGGCGTCAGCCTCGGCGATGCGGCCGATCAGGGTGAAGGCTTGCAGCGCCGGGCCATCAGGATAGGTGGTGCGTGGGGAGTAAACAGTGACCCCATCGCCCGGCTTCATCCGTCGCAGCGCGGAGTCTTTGCCGTGGTTGGCCTGCACGATGCCTTCGACCTTGCCGCGCGCAGCGTGATCGGCGGAGGCTGTGACAACCCAGTAGTTTTCGTGTTCCATGATGCACCTCTGACCCCGGGTTTAGAGAGGGGCAACTGACAGAAACTGGCAGGATCAGTCAAGCCGACCGGATTCAGTCCAGATGGCCGGGCAAGGTGAAGCCACGCAGAAGGTCGGTGACCGGGCTTGGTTTTTTGCCCTCACGCTGGGCCTCCAGGATTTCAACGGCGCCGGTGCCGCACGCAATGGTCAGGCCATGCAGCACTTGGCCGGGGGTGCCCGCGCCAGTGGCAAGTCGGGAGCGCAGAAGTTTCAGACGCTCGTCGCCCGCCAGACACCACGCGCCGGGAAACGGGGAAAGGCCACGGATCAGGCGGTGAACCTCGACGGCAGGTTTGGTCCAGTCGATGCGCGCCTCGGCTTTGTCCAGCTTGGCGGCATAGGTGACACCATCTTCGGGCTGAGGTTCGGGGATCAGGCTGGGCAGTTGGTTCAGCGCGACGCCGATCAGCTTGGAACCAAGGTCAGACAAGCGGTCGTGCAGGTCGGCGGTGGTGTCTTCAGCGCCTATCGGGATCGCTTCGCGCAATAGAACGGGGCCGGTGTCCAGCCCCGCCTCCATCTGCATGATGCAGATGCCGGTTTCCGTATCCCCCGCCATGATCGCACGGTGGATGGGTGCGGCACCCCGCCAGCGCGGCAGAAGCGAAGCATGAATGTTCAGGCAGCCATGCGTCGGGGCCGCGAGAATGGCTGCCGGAAGAATCAACCCATAGGCCACCACGACCGCCACGTCGCTGCGCAGCATGGCAAAGTCCTGCTGCGCGGTTTCGCTGCGCAGCGAGGCGGGGTAACGCACGGGAAGATTTAGACTTTCGGCGCAAAGTTGAACCGGGCTTTTGCGGTCAGCTTTGCCACGCCCGGCGGGACGCGGTGGTTGGGTATAGACCGTGGCGATTTCATGCTGCGCAGCAAGAGCCTTCAGGACAGGCACCGAAAAAGCCGGGGTGCCCATGAAGACGAGCCTCACCCGCGCCTCCGCAACTTGTCGGCCTTGGTGATCAACATGGACCGTTTCAGGCCGGACAGGTGGTCAAAATACATCTTGCCGGCCAGATGGTCGATCTGATGCTGCGCGGATGTCGCCCACAGGTGGACGAAATCGCGGTCCTCAATCTCTCCCGCCGCAGTCATGAACCGGACGGTCACTGCGCGCGGGCGGCTGATCACGGCGGAAACGCCGGGCAGGTTCGGACTGGCCTCCTCATGCGCGCGCATCTGGCCAGAGGCGTGCAGCACGACCGGGTTTGCCATCAGCACCGCCTTGCCGCGCTCTTGCGAACTGTCCACCACCGCCAGACGCAACGGCACCCCGATCTGCACGGCGGCAAGGCCGTAGCCCGGCATCGCCTCCATCGTGTCGACCATATCGGCCCAGATTTCGCGGATCTCCGGGGTGATTTCGCCGACTTCTGCTGCCACTGACCGCAAGACCGGGTTCGGCCACGGCACGCAGGCCCGGATCATGCCGTGACCGCCTCGGCCTTGGCGCGGGCTTCCGGTGTCAGATGGTCCAGGGTGACGGTGCCGTTCAGGTGGTCAATCTCGTGTTGCGCGCAAATCGCCCGGAACCCCGTCAGCTTTTGAGCGGAAATAGAGCCATCCGTCATGATCCACCGCACGATGATCTCTTTGGCGCGGCTGACATCGGCCAGCACACCGGGAATCGACAGACAACCCTCCGTCGAAAGCGTCGTTTCGGTGGAGCGCCACAGAACCTCTGGGTTGATGAACGTCTCGGGAACCGGAGTGCCGGTTTTCCACGCAGCATCCATCACGAATATGCGGGCCGACACGCCAACCTGCGGGGCGGCCAAGCCGCGCCCATCGGCGGCATACATCGTTTCCAGCATGTCGCGCACTAGCGACAAAGTGGCGTCATCCACGCTGGCTTGGGTTGCCACCAAAGTCAGACGCGGATCGGGCCAGCGCAGAATGTCACGGATCATCGGGGCCCCCGCGCCATTTCGCGTTTCAGCTTTTCCATTTTGCGGGTGATCATCTGGCGTTTCATCATACCCAGATAATCAATGAAAAGCTTTCCGTTCAAGTGGTCAATCTCGTGCTGCGCGCAAGTTGCCCACAAGCCTTCAAACTGTTCTTCGCGGGCCGCACCGACCTCGTCGGTCCAGCGCACCGTCACCGCATTGGGCCGTTCGACATCGGCGTATTGTTCGGGGATCGAAAGACAGCCCTCTTCATAGGTCGCAACCTCGGAGGAGCGCCAGATGACTTCGGGGTTGAACAGGATCAGCGGGCGCGGGATGGCTGGCGCTTTCATGCAGTCCATCACGATCAACCGCTTGGTGACGCCAACCTGTGGGGCCGCAAGTCCGATGCCCGGCGCGTCATACATCGTATCCAGCATATCTTGGGCCAGGCGCACCAATTCCCCGGTCACCTCGCGCACCGGGTCGCAAAGCTTTTTGAGGCGGGGGTCGGGATGTATGAGGATAGAGCGGATCATCCGATGGATTTACGGTTTGGCCCGGTTTGGCGCAAGAGGGACGCTCAGATCATGGGGTGCCGCGTATACAATCGGGGTGATCTTTGGCAAATTATCCTCTAACAGGACCCGACACCTTCAAAGGACCATGGCATGAGCTTCGATTCCATCATCAACCGCGTCGGCACCCACTCTGTCAAATGGGACGGGATGGAGGCGATGTTTGGCGTCTCTGCCACGGACGGGCTTGCGATGTGGGTGGCGGATATGGATTTTCAGCCGCCAGCCTGCGTGCAGAAGGCGTTGGAAAAGATGCTGGCTTTGGGCATCTACGGCTATTTCGGCGACGATGCCGCCTATCTGGAGGCGATCCGCTGGTGGATGCAGAGCCGCCATGGGTGGGCGGTTGACCCCAAGCACATCTTCACCACCCACGGTCTTGTCAACGGCACCGCGCTTTGCATCGACGCATTCAGCAAACCGGGGGATGGGGTGGTCCTGACGACTCCGGTTTATCACGCCTTTTCGCGGGTGATCAAAGCGGCCGGGCGTGTGGTGGTCGAATGCCCGATGAAGGTTGAAGGTGACGTGCAGTGCATGGACTTTGCCGGCTGGGATGCGCAGATGACCGGGGCGGAGACGATGTTCATCCTTTGCTCTCCGCACAACCCCGGTGGCCGGGTCTGGACAGAGGCAGAGTTGCAAGGGGTTGCCGATTTCTGCATCCGTCACGACTTGATCCTGGTGTCGGACGAAATTCACCACGATCTGGTCATGCCGGGCCAAAAACATCATGTGATGGCGACGTTTTCAGGGATTGCGGATCGTCTGGTGATGATGACCGCCACCACCAAGACCTTCAACATCGCGGGCGCCCATATTGGCAACGTCATCATCTCTGACCCGGCTTTACGCCAGCGTTTTGCCGATGTGATGATGAAAATGGGCATTTCGCCGAATTCTTTCGGAATGCACATGGTCACCGCCGCTTATTCACCAGAGGGTGCGGCGTGGGTTGACGCGCTGAACCTTTACCTTGATGCAAATCGCCGGACCTTTGACGCGGGCATTGCAGCGATTCCCGGGTTAAAGTCGGTGCCTTTGCAAGCGACCTACCTTGCCTGGGTCGATTTCGCGGATACGGGCATGAGTCCGGCAGAGTTTACGGCGCGCGTCGAAAAGACCGCCCGAATCGCTGCGAACCACGGGGAAGCTTTCGGCAAGGGTGGTGAAACTTACCTGCGGTTCAACCTTGCCATGCCGCATTCGCAGATTGTCGAGGCGGTTTCCCGGCTGAAAGAGGCCTTCAAGGACCTGCAATAGCCTCTAGTTTTTCGGCAGGAACCCGGCAGGCAAAGTCGGGTCCAGCCAGAAATCCAGCGGAGCCTTGTCGGTGACCGGCGTCAACCTTTTGAAATCGCAAGAGATTTCATCGCCATCTTTTGACGAGGCGACAATCAGGCATTGAAACACATGACGCGATCCATCGTAGATATCGACCAGTCCGCGCAGATGCGGCGATAAAGCGCCGTCCAGCACAAAGCCGTCGTGCCAAAAGCGCAACACCGGAAACACCGCTTCACCGACCTGAACCCGCAGACGGGACTTGCGGCGCTCTTTGGCCTTGCGGGCCATTTCCAGCCCTTCGCGCACTTCTTTCGACAAGAATTCCAGCATCTTCGCCTCCATCGTCAACAGTCTGGCGGGCCATTGACTAAAAACAAGTTAGCCATCACCTGTGTCTTTTTTGCGAAGCGATCGTGGCTGCGTTGCCACAGCCTTGCCAGTTCCCAAACCGCACCCAATCCGTTAAACCCCGTGGCAAAACTGGAGGTTCCCATGCGTCTGACCCTGCTTGCCCTTTTGGCCCTGACGGCCTGTCCTGCCGCTGCTGCCCCCTGCGGAGGCGATTTTCAGACCTTTCTTGACGCCATGGCCGCGGATGCCAAGACCCAAGGCCTGCCTGACAGCGCTATCCGTGCCTTCATGTCCGGTGCGCAACTTGACCCTGCCGTAATCAAGGCAGACCACGGGCAGGGGTTCTTCCGCAAGACTTTCTCTGAGTTCAGTCAGGCCCTGATCTCGAAAAGCCGGATCCAGAACGCGGCGATCTACTCCAGGAAATATGACGCAGCCTTCAAGGCCGCAGAGGCAAAGTTTGGCGTCTCACGCGGGATCATATTGGCCTTTTGGGCGTTTGAAACCGATTTCGGGCAGGTTCAGGGCACTTTCGACACCCGCAATGCGCTTTTGACCCTCGCCCATGATTGCCGCCGCCCCGACATCTTTCAGCCGCAGGTTCTGGCGGCTATCGCCCTGACCGCAAAAGGAGATTTCGCACCGGGCAAGGCAATTGGTGCTTGGGCAGGCGAAATCGGCATGGTGCAGATGCTGCCGAAAGATATTCTGGAGCGGGGTGAGGATGGCGATGGGGATGGCAAGATCACCTTGAAAACCTCCGCCCCCGATGCGATCCTGTCAGCAGCACATATGCTGCAATTTTATGGCTGGCAGGCGGGACAACCGTGGATGCAAGAGGTGACGGTGCCGGCCACCCTTGACTGGACGCAATCCGGACTTGGCACGACACTGAACACCGGCAAATGGCAAGCGATGGGGGTGAAACCCAAAGCAGGGGCGCTCGCCCCGCTGCAAGCCTCGCTTTTGTTGCCGCAAGGGCGCAAAGGTCCGGCCTTCCTCGTCTACCCGAACTACAAAGTGTTGTTTGAGTGGAACAAAAGCTTCGTCTACGTCACCACCGCCGCCTATTTCGCCACGAGGATCGCAGGGGCAGGCGCTTTTGACGCGGGTGCGCCTGATCCGGCTTTGTCGGCAGAGACGATGATGGCCTTGCAACACAAACTTGCAAGGCTGGGACATGATGTGGGCAAGATCGACGGCGTTCTGGGGGCCGCCACCCGCGCTGCCGTGCAAGCCGAGCAAGAGCGGCACGGCCTGCCTGCCGATGGTTGGCCTACGACCGATTTGTTGGCGCAACTGTGATGCATGTCACGATGGCGGAATTGATCGCAGCCTTGCCGGATATTCAAAGCGCCCCCAAATCCGACGCGCCGATCCACAGTCTTTGTCTGCGCCCCGGTTATGGGCAGCGCCAATTTCCCGCGAAAATCACCATGACCCGCGCGGAGGGCATCCCGGGCGAGCGTTGGCTGACCGCGCCTTGGATGAAACTGCCCGACGGAACCCCAGATCCGCGCATTCAGGTTTCGATCCTGCCCGCCCGGATCCTGAACCTCGTCTGGCGCGACCGGGTTGCCACGCCGCATCCCGGTGACCCGATCGTGGCCGACCTTGACTGTGCGCTGGCCAACCTTCCCGCTGGCAGCCTGATTCAGGCCGGCAGCGCCGTCCTCAGGGTTTCGGACGTTTTCAACGAAGCCTGCGTGAAGTGGAAAACCCGCTATGGCGCCGATGCACGCGCCTTCATCGACGCCCCCGGCCACCCGGACCTGCGCCTGCGCGGGGTGCTATGTTCGGTGGAACAAGATGGCGAAGTCACCCTGACCGACCGCTTGCAGGTGTTAAGCCGTTAACGCGTCGGCACCGGCACGTCGCCGCGATAATCGTAGAACCCGCGCTTGGTCTTGCGCCCCAGCCAGCCTGCTTCGACATATTTGGTCAACAAGGGACAAGGCCGGTATTTGGTATCGGCCAGCCCCTCATGCAGCACGTTCATGATCGCAAGACAGGTGTCCAGCCCGATGAAATCCGCCAGTTCCAGCGGCCCCATCGGATGATTGGCGCCCAGCTTCAGGGACTCGTCAATCGACTTCACGTTGCCGACCCCCTCATACAGCGTATAAACCGCCTCGTTGATCATCGGCATCAGGATGCGGTTGACGATGAACGCCGGGAAATCCTCGGAGCTTGCGGCGGTTTTGCCCAGGCGTCGCACAACCTCCAGCAAGGCGTCATAGGTTGGTCCGTCGGTGGCAATGCCCCTGATCAGCTCCACCAACTGCATCACTGGCACCGGGTTCATGAAGTGAAAACCCATGAATTTCTCGGGTCGGTCGGTCCGGCTTGCCAGCCGCGTGATAGAGATTGAGGAGGTGTTGGAGGTCAGGATCGTGTGCGGTGCCAAAAATGGCGCAAGCGAGGCGAAGATCGCCTGTTTGACGCTTTCGTTCTCGGTTGCCGCTTCGATGATCAGATCCAGCGGCCCCAGATCGCCGATGGCACGGGTGGTTTTGATCCGGCCGATCGCTGCCGTCTTGGCCTCGGCAGTCACCTTGCCGCGTGACACCTGCCGCTCGATGTTCTTGTCGATGATCCCCAAAGCCGCGGCAAGACCATCGGCGCTGATGTCATTCATCAGCACATCGTAGCCCGCCAGCGCAAACACATGGGCAATTCCGTTGCCCATCTGACCCGCGCCCACAATTCCAACTGTCTGAATGACCATCATCAATCCCCACTCTACACCACCGCATCTTACGAGCCGCGCGCGCCTGCGGCAAGGTTGCTGCGCTGCGGCAAATTGATTGAGCGGAAAACCGAATGACGGGGAAAAACGAACCTTTTTCCGCAAACTCAAGCTTTAGCCGTTTGGAAAGGGGAATCGGGCAATCTCGGTCGTGGGTGTGTTAAAAATTGGGTGGGACAGATGGCCTATGCTTTACCAAGCGAGGGCGTATTAGACTATTTTCCGTGCCATTACGGCACGTCGAGCCTGTTGTTCCGTGGTCCGCGCCGCTCGTTGGAGCGGCCCTATATCGCATTCCTCGGCGGGAATGAGACATATGGCAAGTTCATACCGGACCCTTACCCCGACCTTGTCGGGGAGGAGGTTGGCTTCGGCTCGGTCAACCTCGGCTGCTCCAACGCGGGCCTTGATGTCTATATGAACGAACCCGACCTGCTGAATATTGCTGCCAAAGCAGAGGCCGTGGTGTTGCAAATCGTGGGGGCCGCCAACCTGTCGAACCGCTTTTACACGGTTCATCCGCGCCGCAATGACCGGTTCCTTGGGGCGACGCCGCATTTGAAGGCCCTGTTCCGTGATGTCGATTTCACTGAATTCGCCTTTACCCGGCATCTTTTGCTGACGCTCCACTCCAAAAGCGTGGAGCGGTTCGAGGTGGTGGCAAACGAGTTGCGGGCGACTTGGCTGGAGCGGATGAAACAGCTTCTGGCCGCGCTGCCGTCCCGCACGCTGCTGCTGTGGGTGGCCAATCAGGCCCCGCCGCAAGCATCCCGCCGGGCTAACCTTGATCAAGACCCGTTGCTGGTTGACGGCAAGATGATGGCGGTCGTCCGTCCCCTTGCGCGGATCAGCATCGAGGCGGTCAACCGCATCAACGACGGCCTCAGCGGCATGGCGTTTTCTGAGTCCGAGGCGCAGGCGGCGGCTGCCCTTCCCGGCCCGGACCTGCACCGCGATGTCACCCGTCTTGTGGTTCAGGCTTTGGACGTTTTGCTGAAGTAGTCAAAGAAGATCAGATTTCTGATTGATATTGACTGAAAACTCCTTCATCCTGCCGCAACCCGATCTGGTGGCAGGATGAAACCCGAGCTTTCCCTTCGTAACCGCGTTTTGTATCTTCAACCTGGCATGGAGACCCGTGACGGGTTGGCACTTGCAATCGGCTGTAGCCTGAAGTCGAAAAGCCGCACCTCAGCAAACCAAAACACGACACGTTGGCCACTGACAAAGATCGTTGCTTTGCCGATCGCCAGTCGCCAATTTCCTCTCGATCCGATATCTCAACCGCCATGCATTTCAGCCAACACAGGCCGGACCGTCCGTCCGCCCCTGACAGGAGCAACCCGGTGACCGTTTTATCCGCCCAAAAATCCGCCGCATCGGTGACTGACCCTGAGGTGCGTTCATGAGCGCGCTGGATTTCCTGCTTTCGCTTCCCGGTCTGCACGACCAAGGCACGGCGAAAGGGATAACGTCCGTCTGCTCGGCCCATCCGATTGTGATTGAGGCCGCTTTGATCGAAGCCGCAGCCACCAACCAATTCGCCTTGATCGAAGCGACCTGCAATCAGGTTAATCAGGACGGCGGCTATACCGGCATGACCCCGGCGGCATTTCGCGCCTTCGTTCTGCGCATTGCCGCGAGCCTGAACTTCCCGGAGGATAGGATCCTGATTGGCGGCGATCACCTTGGCCCCAACCCGTGGCGAAAATTGCCAGCGACCGATGCGATGGCGAAAGCTCTGACCATGACCCATGCCTATGCTGCCGCTGGTTTCGCCAAGCTCCACCTTGATGCCAGCATGTCCTGCGCCGACGATCCGACGCCTTTGCCCGCTGCCACAGTCGCCAAGCGGGCCGCCTTGCTGGCTCAAGCTGCCGAACAGGGTGCGCAAAGCCAAAACCTGCCACCGCCGGCCTATATTGTCGGGACCGAAGTTCCGGTTCCCGGGGGTGCCACCCATGCGCTGACCATGCTTGAAATCTCCAACCCGCAGGATGCCGCCGAAACGCTGGCGCTGCATCAGGCCTCTTTCGCGGCACTTGGGTTGACGGACTTCGCCCGCGTGGTTGGCCTTGTGGTGCAACCGGGCGTCGAATTTGGCCACACCGACGTCATTGCATATGCGCCAGCGCTTGCCGGACCGCTCAAGACATTCCGCGCCGCCCGCAAAGGTTTCCTTTATGAAGCGCATTCCACCGATTATCAGACCGCTGTAGCCCTGACCGCGCTTGTTCAGGACGGCTTTGGCATCCTCAAGGTTGGTCCCGGCCTGACCTTCGCCCTGCGGGAGGCGTTGTATGGGCTTGACCTGATCGCTGCCGAATTGACCGATTACCCGGCCCAATCGCTGCCACGCGCGATGGAGGCGCTGATGCTGGCCCAACCCGGCGACTGGCAAGCCTATTACCACGGCACCGGGCAGGAGTTGCACATGATGCGCCACTTCTCCTACTCCGACCGCATCCGCTATTACTGGAACCGTCCGGAAGCGGTGGCCGCCACAGACCGGCTGTTCGCAACCCTTGGTACGACGACAATTCCGGCCCCGCTGATTTCCCAATATCTGCCCCGCCTTCAGGGCGCTGAGCCCACGGCCCACGCTTTGATCGTCGCGGCTGTCCGCGCGGCTCTGGCACCTTATTCCAAGGCCTGCCTCTGACCCTTCGCTTTTGCCATCCATCGGTCTATGTAGGGATCAACCGAAGGAACCTTGCCCATGCTGCTGCACGATCCGATTTTCCTGTTCGCCACCGCCGTCTGCCTTATTGTGCTGGTCATCCTGATCATCGGCATTGGCAGCTTTGGCGCGGGCGGTGATTTCAACCGAAAATACGCCAACAAACTCATGCAGCTGCGGATCTTGGCGCAGTTTCTGGCAGTCGTGGCCATCGTGATCTTCGCCTGGGCGCGCTCCAAAACCGGGGGGTTGTGATGGTGATCTTGTCAAAGATCTACACCAAGACCGGGGATGCCGGAGAAACCGCACTTGGCAATGGTGTGCGGGTTCCGAAATTTGATCTGCGTGTGGCAGCCTATGGCACCGTCGACGAAACCAACGCAACGGTCGGAATGGCGCGCCTGTACGGGATGGGTGAGGCGCTGGCCCGCATCTCCAACGACCTGTTTGACCTTGGTGCTGACCTTTGCACCCCCGACCTCGAAAATGACGCCACCGCGCCCTATCCGCGCCTGCGGATCATTTCAGCCCAGACCCAACGGCTGGAGGACGAAATTGACGCGATGAACGACAGTCTGGAAACGCTGCGCAGCTTTATTCTGCCCGGTGGTACACCGCTTGCCGCCCATCTTCACCTGTGCCGTACCACGTGCAGGCGGGCCGAACGTCTGGCTGTTGAACTGGCATCGCATGAGCCGGTAAACCCCGAGGCGATCAAATACCTCAACCGACTTTCCGACTGGTTTTTCGTGGCCAGCCGCACCGCAAATGACGGCTCAGATGTGCTCTGGGTTCCCGGATTGACAAGGTAGGACCATGCGCGCGCTTGTTCTTGAAGAAATCCATCGCCTGTCGCTGCGCGATGTCCCATTGGCCGAAACGCTTGGCCCCAATGACCTGCGCATCAATATCCACACGGTCGGTATTTGCGGGTCGGATGTGCACTACTTCACGCACGGCAAGATCGGGCCGTTTGTGGTCAACGAACCGATGATCCTTGGCCATGAAGCATCCGGCACCGTGGTGGAGGTGGGCGCTGCCGTCAGCGGTTTTGCGGCTGGCGACCGGGTGTGTATGGAGCCGGGGATACCAGACCCCTTGTCGCGCGCCTCTCGCCTTGGCCTTTATAACCTTGATCCGGCGGTGCGCTTCTGGGCCACGCCGCCCGTGCACGGGTGTCTGAGGCCGCAGGTGGTTCACCCCGCCAGCCTGACCTTCAAAATCCCGGACAACGTGTCTTTTGCCGAGGCTGCGATGGTGGAGCCTCTTGCCGTCGGCATTCAGGCCGCGCTGAAGGCGCAGATCAAGCCGGGCGATCTTGCGGTGGTTCTGGGTGCCGGACCGATTGGCATGGTCACCGCTTTGTCAGCTTTGGCGTCAGGATGCGCCAGGGTCATCATCGCCGACCTTGCACAACCGAAGTTGGATATCATCGCGGCCTATCCCGGAATAGAGGCGGTCAATATCCGGACCACAAACCTCAAATCCCATGTCGATGCGGTCACCGGCAACTGGGGTGCTGACGTTGTCTTTGAATGTTCCGGGGCAGCCCCTGCGATCCTGCAATCGTCAGCGCTGGTCGCGCCCGGCGGCACCGTGGTCATGGTGGGGATGCCGGTGGATCCGGTTCCGGTCGACATCGTCGGTTTGCAGGTCAAAGAGGCCACGCTGAAGACCGTCTTCCGCTACGCCAATGTCTATGACCGCGCCATTGCCTTGCTGGCGTCCGGCAAGATCGACCTGAAACCCCTGATCACCGCCACTTTCCCGTTCGATTCCGCCATTGAAGCGTTCCACCGCGCCGCCGAAGGCCTCTCGACCGATGTCAAACTGCAAATTACGCTCTGAGTCCGTGGCGTCCCTGCGACAAACCACGTCGATTTTGGCCTGTTCGGCGGGTGTCTGGCGGTTTAAAGACGAAGCTGAGAAATTGCGGCCTTCTGGCCCTCAATAAGGATATGCGCGATGAAGGTCCTTGTGCCTGTCAAACGTGTGATCGACTACAACGTGAAGGTTCGCGTCAAGGCGGACGGGTCCGGTGTCGATCTGGCGAATGTGAAGATGTCGATGAACCCGTTTGACGAGATTGCGGTCGAGGAGGCGATCCGTCTGCGCGAAAAGGGGATTGTGACCGAGGTCATCGTCTGTTCGATCGGCGTCAAGCAGTCGCAAGAGACGCTGCGGACCGCTTTGGCGATGGGGGCCGACCGCGCCATCCTGATCGAGGCGACCGATAACGTGCAGACCGACATTGAACCGCTCGCCGTGGCAAAACTTCTGGCGGCGGTTGTGGCTGCCGAAGGTCCGGGTCTGGTGCTGTGCGGCAAGCAGGCCATCGACAATGACATGAACGCCACCGGCCAGATGCTTTCGGCCTTGCTGGGGTGGAGTCAGGGCACCTTCATTTCCGACCTGACAATTGCGGATGGCAAAGCCACGATCACGCGCGAAGTTGACAGCGGTATGCAAACCATCGCTGTGACGCTTCCCGCTGTGTTGACCGTGGACCTGCGCCTGAACGAGCCGCGCTATGCCAGCCTGCCCAACATCATGAAAGCCAAAGCCAAGCCTTTGGCACTGAAGACCCCCGCCGACTACGGTGTGGATGTCTCACCCCGTCTGACCATTCTTAAAACGGTGGAACCGGTCGGACGCAAGGCCGGTGTCAAGGTCGGCTCGGTTGCCGAGTTGATTGCCAAACTCAAAGACGAAGCAGGGGTGATCTGATGGCCGTTCTTTTGTTAGCTGACATCAACGAGGGCCATCTGGCAACCGATCAGGTCGGCAAGGCGTTGACCGCTGTGGCGTCGCTTGGGGAAGTTCATGTGCTGATCGCGGGCACCGGCGGCGATGCGGCTGCGGCGGAGGCTGCAACGTTGGTGGGCGTCGCCAAGGTACTGTTCGCCGATGACCATGCCTATTGCCATGGTATGGCAGAGGCGACCGCTGCTTTGGTGGTCTCGCTGGCTCCGGTCTACAGCCACATCGTTGGTGCGGCGACCGCGTTCAACAAGAACGTCCTGCCGCGCGTTGCGGCTTTGCTGGACATGATGGTGATGTCCGATGTGAACGCCGTGATCGACCCTGATACGTTCGAGCGTCCGATCTATGCCGGCAACGCTATCCAGACTGTCAAATCCTCCGACACCACCAAGGTGATCTCGATCCGCACGGCAGGGTTTGAGGCGGCGGGCAAAGGCAATTCCGCTACCGTTGAGAAGGTGACCGCTGTTGGTGCGAATGGTCTGAGCGTTTGGGTCGAAGACAAGGTCGCCACCTCTGACCGGCCCGAACTGACGTCGGCGGGCATCGTCGTGTCGGGTGGCCGAGGCGTGGGCAGCAAGGAAAGCTTCGATCTGATCGAAAAGCTGGCAGACAAGCTGAACGGTGCCGTCGGTGCTTCGCGCGCCGCTGTCGACTCGGGCTATGCCCCGAATGACTGGCAAGTGGGTCAGACCGGCAAGGTTGTGGCACCGAACCTATACGTGGCGGTTGGGATTTCCGGGGCTATTCAACACCTTGCGGGCATGAAGGACAGCAAAGTCATCGTCGCCATCAACAAGGACGAAGAGGCGCCCATCTTTCAGGTCGCCGACTATGGTCTGGTGGCTGACCTGTTTACTGCCGTGCCGGAAATGATCGAAAAGCTTTAAGGCTTCTCTTGCACGGGCCATTTTTCCACGTTCAGGGCGGGCCGCAGGGTCCGCCTGATCGCCTTAAACGCAGTGCTTTTGCCGACGTGGTGAAGGGCATTGGGGGCCGGTGCAACTCTGGGCGGCCTTCGGTCAGCCTGCTTCGCGCCCGACTTTAAATCTTCATGATTCCGTTACTTGACCGACACGCAGCCCGCCTACCTGTCGGCACGCAAACTGCGGGGTGGGGCAGGATATCAAGCCTTTCTCAGTCTGACGCGGGACGTGCAAACAGGAGAGACTAGATGCAAGTTATGAAAACGCTCACCCTCGGTGTGAGCCTGCTGGCGATGACCGCTTCGGTTGCTTCGGCGGATGCGATGGGCGATCTGGTCGCCGCGGCCACCAAAGAAGCCAACCTGACCACGATCGCATTGCCGCACGACTGGTGCGGCTATGGCGCCGTGATCGACGGCTTCAAGAAAAAGTACCCCGGCATCGCGGTGAACGAGTTGAACCCCGACGGTTCTTCGGCCGACGAGTTGGAAGCGGTCAAGTCGAACAAAGGCAACACCGGCCCGCAGTCGCCTGACGTGCTGGACATTGGCCTGTCGTTTGGCCCGAAAGCCAAGGCTGACGGCCTGATCCAGGCGTACAAGGTTTCGACCTGGGACAGCATCCCGGAGTCGGCCAAGGACGCTGACGGCTCGTGGTACGGCGACTATTATGGCGTGATGTCGTTCATCGTGAACACCGACATGGTCAAGAACGTGCCGACCGATTGGGCCGATCTGATGAAGCCGGAATACAAAGGCGCGTTCGCGCTGACCGGTGATCCGCGCTCTGGCAATCAGGGCCTGATGTCGGTCATGTCGGCTGGCATGGCGATGGGCGGCAAGCCGGGCGCTGAGTCGGCTGCAAAAGGGCTGGAGTTCTTTGCAGGTCTGAACAAGGCCGGCAACTTCGTTCCGGTCGGCGGCAAGACCGGCACCATCGCACAAGGTGCCACCCCGATCGTCGCAGCCTGGGACTATAACGCGCTGGCTTGGCGCGACACGCTGAAGGGCAATCCGAAAGCTGAAGTCGTGATCCCGACGTCCGGCGTTCTGGCTGGCGTCTATGTGCAGGCGATCTCTGCCTTCGCGCCGCACCCGTCGGCTGCCAAGCTGTGGATGGAATACATCTACTCTGACGAGGGTCAACTGGGCTGGCTGAACGGCTATTGCCACCCGATCCGCTTCAATGACCTCGCCGCGCGCAAGGTGATCCCGGCTGAGATGATGGCAAAGCTGCCCCCGGCTGACGCCTACGCCAAAGCCGTGTTCCCGACGCTGGACGAACAATCCGCCCACAAAGAAGCCGTTTCGACCGGTTGGGACACGGTTGTCGGCGTTCAGGTGAAGTGATCTGACCGACCCGACCCGCCCGAGCGTCACGCTCGGGCGGGTTATTCATTTTCAGAACGGACCTGCCATGCCAATCCTTGCCAAATGGCGCAAGATGCCGATGACGTGGCTGGGGGTCGCCCCCTTCCTGATCTTCGCCTTCCTGTTTCTGCTTCTGCCCACCGCCAATATCATCACGGGCGCTTTTGTCAGCGGCACCGGGGCGTTCACGTTGGAGAACCTGGCGAACCTGTTCAAGCCAGAGATACTCAACGCCTTCGCCCTGTCGATACGCTTAAGCCTCGCCTCGGCCGTGATTGGCTGCTTCATTGGGTTTGCCATCGCTGTGGCTGTGTCACTTGGTGGCCTGCCGCCTGGTCTGCGCGCTATGACGATGACGTTTTCCGGCGTGGCGTCAAACTTCGCCGGGGTGCCGCTGTCGTTTGCCTATGTGGCGACATTGGGCCGGGTTGGCTTTCTGACCATGCTATTGCGTGAGGGCTTTGACGTCAACATCTATGACCTTGGCTTTAACATGATCAGCTTTTGGGGGCTGACCATGGCATATGTGTTCTTCCAGATCCCCCTGATGGTCCTGATCATCACCCCTGCGATTGATGGCTTGAAGCGGGAGTGGCGCGAGGCGGCTGAGGTTCTGGGTGCCACCCAAAGCCAATACTGGCGGATGGTGGCTTTGCCCGTGCTGTGGCCCGCGTTGCTGGGCACGCTGGCCCTGCTGTTCGCCAATGCGTTTGGCGCTGTCGCCACGGCAATCGCCTTGACCGGAAGTCTTTTGTCGATAGCACCCATCCTGCTGTTCAACCAGATCCGCGGCGACGTGTTGCAAGACCCGCACCTGGGCTATGCGCTGGCCTTCGGGATGATCGTGATCACCGGCGTGTCGAACCTGCTTTACATCACCATGCGTGCGCGTTCCGAACGGTGGGTCAAATGAAACGGTTCTGGGCTTGGGCGGCGTTTGGCTTTGGCGTGGTCTATTTCTTTCTGCCGCTGATCGGGATGCTGGAATTCTCGCTGAAGATGCGTCGGGGGGCTTACAGCTTTGACGCCTATGCCTCGGTGCTTGGCGACCCGCAGTTTCGCGCGACCTTTGGCTATTCGGTGGTGATGGCGCTGTTGACGATTGTGCTGGGTGTGTTGATCGTGGTGCCGACGGTGTTCTGGGTCCGCCTGAAACTGCCCAAACTGCGCCCGGTTATTGAGTTCATCACCCTGTTGCCGCTGGTTATTCCGGCCATCGTGATCGTGTTCGGCTATATCCGGTTGTTCAACACCTCATCATGGTTGCCGCTGACCGGGACTCAAGTGGGCGCCGATGTACTGCTGGTGATCGGCTATTCCGTGCTGTCGTTGCCCTACATGTACCGCGCCGTGGACACTGGCCTTGCCGCGATTGACGTCAGAACCCTGACAGAGGCGGCGCAATCGCTTGGCGCGGGTTGGTTTACTGTGCTGGCCAAGGTGATTTTGCCCAACGTGCTGGTGGCGGTGTTGTCGGGCGCGTTTCTGACCTTTGCCATCGTGATCGGCGAATATGTCTTTGCGGCACTGCTGGACCGGCCAGCGTTTGGCCCCTACCTCGTCTGGGCAGGCGGCAACAAGGCTTACGAACCGGCGGCTCTGGCCGTGATGACCTTTGCCCTGACATGGGCCTGCATGGCCTTGATCCAGCTTGCCACGCGCTTTTCCAGACACACAAGGATGCAGCCGAAATGAGTTTTCTTGATCTGTCCGGTCTGCAAAAATCCTATGGGGCCAACAATGTCGTCAAGTCCTTTGACCTTGGCGTGCAGAAGGGGGAGTTCGTCTCGCTGCTTGGCCCGTCGGGATGCGGCAAGACGACCGTGTTGCGCATGGTGGCCGGGTTTGAAACGCCAAACGCCGGCGCGATCAAAATCGACGGTCAGGATGTGACCAGCCTGCGCCCCAATCAGCGCAACATCGGCATGGTGTTTCAGGCCTATGCCTTGTTCCCCAACCTGACCGTCGCCCAAAACGTGGCTTTCGGGCTGAAGATCAAGGGCGTCGCGGCAGCCGAATCCAAAGACCGCGTGGCCGACATGCTGCGTCTGATCGGCCTGCCGGAGATGGGCGCCCGATATCCTTTCCAGCTGTCCGGTGGCCAGCAACAGCGCGTCGCTTTGGCCCGCGCTTTGGCCCCGCAGCCGCGCGTACTGCTGCTGGATGAGCCTTTGTCGGCGCTTGACGCCAAGATCCGCGTCAGCTTGCGGTTGGAGATGCGGGAGATCCAGCAAAAGCTGGGCATCACGACAATTTTCGTGACCCATGATCAGGAAGAGGCGCTGTCCATCTCTGACCGTGTCGTGGTGATGAACGGCGGGTTGGCCGACCAGATCGGCACACCGTTTGAGGTCTACAGCCAGCCGCGCACAAGGTTTGTGGCGAACTTCGTGGGCACCCTGAACACATTGGAGGGGCAGGTGACGGATCCCGCCAAAGGTCTGGTTGCGCTGAACGGTGCGGTGGTTCAATTGCCCAAGCCCGTGGCGGTGATCGGCGCAATCGGTTTGGCTTTGCGGCCAGAGGCGGTGCATCTGGGACGGGTTTCGGACAATGACGTGGTGCTGCCGGCCACGATCACCGGCGTGCAATTCATGGGATCGGTGATCCGGGTGCAGACACTTGCCGCAGGCCGCGTGCTGGCGCTGGATACGTTCAACCGCGCCGATGCCCCGCCGCCAAAGGTCGGCGCTGCGGTCGAGGTCAGCTTTAATCCGCGCGATCTGATTGTCTTGCAAGCTTGACGTTGCCCTTGGCGTTGCATTGTCATAAACGATTTACGAAATTGTGGCATAGCTGTTCAAATTGGCCGTTCGGGCCAGGTATCGGGGCGAAGAAATGCTGAACGAAGATGCGGGTGAGTATCTGGACCTGTTGCCGGACCTGCCAGCTTTGCCTCAGATCGGACCGATGTTCACCTACTCTACGCCCGATATGCCGTGGATTCGGCGGACCTTCATCCGATCGGTAGAACGGTTGAGCGGGCGCGCCGGGTTTGAGCGTCTTTACCGCAATTGGCAAAGAAAGCCGCACGATCCGGAAGCCTCTATCTTCACCGAGGCGATTGGCGAACTGGGGCTTAGCGCCGACATTGCGGCAGAAGATTTGCAGCGCATTCCGACAGCTGGTCCGTTGCTGGTGGTGTCGAACCATCCGTTTGGCATCGTGGACGGGTTGTTCATCGGGCATATGATCGCCTCTGTCCGCAAGGATGTCAAGCTGATCTGCCATTCTCTGCTGTGCCAGCCGCGTGAAGCGCGCGATGTCCTGTTGCCGATTGATTTTGGCCCCGGACCAGAAGCGCGCCGCACCTCTGCCGAAACCCGGCGCCGTGCGGTGGAATGGTTGGATCAGGGCCATGTGTTGATCATCTTCCCGGGTGGCGGGGTTGCAACCTCTGTCACGCCGATGGACCGGAATGCGACCGATTTTGAATGGCACCCCTTTGTGTCGCGTTTGGCACGGCGGACCGGGGTCAAGACATTGGCGCTGTATGTGGCAGGGCGGAATTCGCGATTGTTTCAGGTGGCCAGCCATCTGTCTTACGCGCTGCGCGTGGCGCTGATTTTCTTTGAGACGAAGCGTCATATGGACAAGCCTGTCACCGTTCGCATTGCCGAGCCGGTGGAATGTGCGGCGATGGGCAAGGGCGATGTGGTGGCGTGGCTGCGGGCGCGGACCTATGCGATGGCCGAACCCGGCGGGCCTGCAGCGACAGATGTGTTCGTATTCCCCGCGCGCATCGAAGTTTAAGTCGGCACAAAGCTTAAGTCGGCAAGACCCTTAAGTCCTCCAACAAGGTTCCGTCTGTTTTTCGCGAACGAGACTGCCTTGAACAAGCTTATGGGCTTGGGATAGATCAGCCCCTCTCCGAGGGGGTGTTATGTTTGCAGTTTTAGACGGGTTTGTGACGTCGCTAAGCCTGATCCTCGCGATTGGGGCGCAGAACGCCTTTGTGTTGCGACAGGGGATCAGGCGGGAGCATGTCGGCGCGGTGGTGGCGCTCTGTGCCGTCTCGGACGCGATCCTGATTGGCTTTGGGGTTGCCGGTTTTGGCGCGGTGACGGCGGTTTTGCCATGGATCGTACCGGTGATGCGGTGGTTTGGCGTGGTGTTTCTGGTCTACTACGGCGCGCTGCGTTTCAGGGTGGCGCTCAAAGGCGGCGAGGCTTTGATGCCGGCCCCGGATGCGCCAACGCCGCTGGGGCAGGTTCTGGCGACCTGCGCTTTGCTGACCTGGGCCAATCCGCATGTGTATCTTGATACGATGGTGCTGTTAGGTTCCATCTCTACCCACTATGCACCGCACGAATTCGCGTTTGGAGTTGGGGCAGCGACGGCCTCTTTCGCGTTCTTCGCGGCTTTGGGGTTTGGCGCGCGCCTGTTGGCACCGATTTTTGCGGCACCGGCGGCTTGGGTGGTGCTGGAGGTGATCGTTGGCGTCACGATGTGGGGAATTGCACTGACTCTGGCATTGGGCTGAGCGATTGGCAAACCTGATGGCGTTGCGCGGG
Organism: Rhodobacterales bacterium; assembly: GCA_038231395.1. Classification (GTDB taxonomy): domain Bacteria; phylum Pseudomonadota; class Alphaproteobacteria; order Rhodobacterales; family Rhodobacteraceae; genus Stagnihabitans. The sequence goes on along the minus strand of JBBRLL010000001.1, from coordinate 86,574 downwards.
GCGGCGGATTTGCGTTCGCATTGGTTACCCGGAATTTAACCCTTTTCCATAGCTTCCCGGGTCAAAGCGATCCCCGCGGAGGTATCTATGACGAACAAAACTACGCTTCAGTTGTTGCCCCTTCTTCAGCCTTCGCAGGCACAAAAAGATGTGACCGTGAATGCGGCCATGCAGACGCTGGACGTGTTGGTTCAGACCTCGGTGACCAGCCGGGTTTTGACGGCACCGCCGGTTGGGGCTGTGGCGGGCGACAGCTATATTGTTGCCGACGGGGCAACGGGAGTTTGGCTGGGCGAGGATGCAACGGTTGCGGTTTACACCGGCACGTTCTGGAACAACTACACTCCCAAGACCGGTTGGCGCGTGTGGGTTGAGACAGAGCAGACCGAAGCCGTCTTTGACGGCTCTGCATGGACGACCTCTGCCGACAGGCCGGAGCAGGTGGCGGCCCTTGGCATTTCTGCTACGGCGAGCGACACCAACCGGCTGACCGTTTCATCGGACGCATCCTTGTTCACGAATGCGGGCGCCGGGCATCAGCTGAAGATCAACAAGGCCCATACCGGTGACACGGCGAGCATCGTGTTCCAGACCGGGTTTTCGGCGCGCGCCGAGATGGGGAATGTGGCCAGCAATGATTTCGTGCTGAAGGTCAGCCCGGATGGCACCACCTTCTTGACCGGGCTTACGATTGAGAGTGCGACGGGGCGCGTCATCGCCTCGCATGGCATCAATCTGGTGCCGGTGGCGGGCGATCCGATGACGCCGCAGAACGGCGATATCTGGTACAACGCCACCTCCAACAAACTGCGGGCACGGCAGAATGGGGTGAACGTTGATCTGTATGAGGTGCTTTCCACCCAGATCACCGACAGCACTGTGGCCGGGAGGGCATTGCTGACGGCAGCGGATGCCCCTGCGCAGCGGGCGCTTTTGGCGGTTGAAGCAGTGGCGAACAAGGGAGTGGTCAACGGCTATGCCGGGCTGGATGCATCCGGCAAAGTGCCCTCGTCGCAACTGCCCTCTTACGTGGACACTGTGCAGGAGTTCGCCAATTTAGCGGCGTTTCCGGCACCGGGCACGACGGGCCGGATTTACGTGGCGACCGATACCAATAAATCCTACCGCTGGTCAGGCACGATTTACATCGAGATTTCAACCTCTTCCGCCACCTGGACCAGCTTGACCGGCAAGCCCTCAACGGTTGCGGGTTTTGGCATTATCGACGCCGTGGATTTGGCCAGCACGCAAACAGTGACGGGTGCAAAGACTTTTGCCGGTCCGGTCACGCTGACCGGGGCTGTCACGGCGCTGGACGCAAATTTCACGCTTCGGGACAACGGCGATCTGACCAAGCAGGCGAGGTTTGAACTGGCCGGAATCGCAACCGGAACCACGCGCACCTTCGGCGTGCCGGACGCCGACGGGACTTTGGCTCTGAACACGCCGTTTGGCGCTTTGGCCAGCGGCCTTGCCCCGGCAAGCGGTGGCGGCAGCACGAACTTCCTGCGCGCCGATGGCAGTTGGGCCTCACCGCCGACGGGCGTTACCGGGAGTTCTGCCTATGGCTCGCTGAGCGGGATTCCTCCGGCGATTGACGCGCTTGACGCGCTGACCCCGGTGGCCAACAGCCTGGCCTATTTCACGGCGCCTTCCGTCGCGGCGCTGACCGCGCTGACCAGCCTTGGGCGCACGGTGGTCGGCAGCCCGGACGCGATCACGGCGCGCACCGCGTTGGAGCGGCAGGATTTTCCGACCAGAGCGGCCTTTGTCACTTGGGCTGTGGGGCGGACGCCTGCCACGGGTACGGCGATGCGGGCTGCGGGTTATGACTATCGTTTCATTGGCACCGGGGTGGCGATTTCGGACCTGCACGGCTGGGTGCCGCATGATGTGGTGACGGCGCAGCATTTTGGCGCTGACAACACTGGCACAGTTTCGGCTGTTGGTGCGGTTTCCGCGATGCTGGACTATGTCAACGCCATCGGCGGCGGCGTGGCGCTGATGCCTGCAGGGACTTACTTGTGGCAAGGAGTGATGCTGAAGTCGGGATTGAACAAGGTCACTTTGCAGGGCGAGGGCAATGCGACCAAGCTGGTGCGCCTGAACAATCAGGCCGCCTCAGCGATCAAATTCTTCAACGGTGCAAACAACCGCATTCGCAATTTGCTGATTGACTGCGCGGGTTATGCCGGCATCGGGATCTTTCTGGCCGACAGATACTCCGGTGCGGAAGATTGCGAGGTGATCAATTGCCCGAGCCGTGCGTTCCAGATGTTGGGCGGCGGCAACACGGTCTGGGGTCTGGACAGCACGGGCCGCACCTCTGACGACGTGGGCTTTACTGTGCCGGTGTTCTTTCCCATTGGCTGCTATCTGGAGAACTGCCGGGCAAGCCGCGCCGGAGGCACCGCGTTTAGCCAGAAGCAGATGCCGCACTCACGGATTCAGCGCTGCGTGGCGCAGAACATCTACTCGGAAGGCATCACGATTGACCGTTGCGACTTTTCCACCGTTTCGGGGAACACGATGCTGGACGTGGCCAATACGGCGGGCAATCAGTTTCCGGACCTTGACGCAGGTACGGGCTTTCTGGTGGCGGGCGGTGGCGGTGTGGGCGGCGTGGGAATTGACGGGTCAAACGGCGCGCGTTTTGTCAAAAATACCATCATCGGCGTACAGATCAACACGTCGACAAGGAACGACCGGAACCGGGTGGCGATCAACTTCGTCAACAACATTCAGGCCTCGAACGGGTGCGAGATCGAGGGCAACTATGTCTCTGACGCCAAGGTTGGCGTTTGGCTGAAGGGTACCGGGGCAGGGGCTGCGGGCAATAACTACCGCAACATCATCACCGGCAACGTGTTTGACACCATCGGGACGGGTGTCGGAAGCGGGATCATCGAGTTCGGTGCGGTCTGGATCGATGCGGGCTGTACGGACAACGTGATTACCGACAACACGCTGATCGGCGGTGTGCCGTTGATCACCGGCGGCAGCGGCGCAAACGTGATCGACCAGATGGTGGCCAACACGTTGAAGGGCAATGCCACTGGCGCTCAAGCCATTGGCCGGGATTTGACCGGCACTCAGGCCACCGCAATGTTGGACGCTTTCAACAGCGGCCTCAAAGGCTTGGCTCCGGCGTCCGGTGGCGGGACGGTGAACTTCCTGCGGGCCGATGGCACGTGGGTCGCCCCGGCGAGCGGTGCAGGTTTGGCGGACGGCGACAAGGGCGATGTGGTTGTATCCGGCGGCGGTACGATCTGGTCTTTGGACTATCCTGCCGTCAACGCCGTGGTGGCACCGGTTTGGGCGGCAGTCACCGGCAAGCCTGTCAGCGTTGCGGGCTATGGCATCACGGATGCGGTGACGCTGACGGGGGTGCAGACCCTGACCAACAAGAGCTTGTCATGGTCGCAGGTGACTGCCGCTCCGACGACGGTTGCGGGGTATGGGATTGCGGACGGCGTGTCGTTGACCGGCACGCAGACGCTGACGGGCAAGTCGCTTTCGTTGGGTACCAATACGGTGACCACGACCAAGGCCTTGCTGAACACCGCCGTGACCGATGGCGACGTGGTGTTTGTCGGCGACACGATCGGGTTTGGCAGTTTGACGGGTCTGCCAACCACTTTGGCGGGTCATGGCATTTCGGATGCTGTGGCTTTGGCTGGCAGCCAGACCCTTACCGGGGCAAAGGCTTTCGCGTTGCCGCTGGTGCTGACCGGGCAGGCTACGGATCCGGCGAGCCCTGCCAGCGGCACGGTGTGGTACAACGCCACCACCAACCAGTTGAAAGCGCAAACGGGCAGCGGTTCGGTCATCATCGACAGCCAACAAAACATCGGCTGGCTGACCCCGGTGTCGGGCGATTACATGCTGACCTCGATGGGGGCTGGCGGGACAACGGGCACCGTGGCCGGGGTCGCAGGGCGGATCGACATGTTCCCCTTCACTGCACGGGCCGACAATGCGGTCACCGGCCTTGCGGTGAACGTGACCACGTTGTTGGCGGCGGCCTTGGGCAAGATCGCGGTCTACGATTCGGATGCGAACGTGCGGCCCAACAGCCTGATCGTGGAAACCGCCGACCTTGATTTCTCGACCGTGGGCGTCAAGACAGCGACGGTGGCGATCACGCTGCGGCAAGGCAAGACCTATTGGTTTGCGGTGCGCCACAGCTCTACCGCGACGCTGTCCAGTTGGGCTGGCGGTGCCACGCCGGATATCAATGGCGGTGCGCCGAGCACGAGTGCGCGCAAAACCGTGCGGCGGACGCTGGCCTATGCGACGGGGGCAACGGCCACCTGGGGATGGCTGGCGTCGGAAATCAACGCCGCCACACCGGTCGCGGTCTGGCTTAAGGTCTGACCATTGCGCATATCGGTTGGGAAGGGTGGCATCGTGCCACCCTTTCGCATTTGACAGGCTGCGTCATGCTTTCTAGACATTTGCCAAGTCATATAAGGCAGGCACAAACCTGAAACGGGCAGCACCATGAAAATTGCAATGATCGGGACGGGCTATGTCGGCCTCGTCTCTGGCGTATGTTTTTCCGACTTCGGCCACGACGTCGTCTGCGTGGACAAGAACCCCGAAAAAATTGCCCGACTGAAGTCCGGCGAAATCCCGATCTTTGAGCCGGGCCTTGAGGAGCTGACGGCCAAGAACGTGGCGGCAGGGCGTTTGACCTTCACGCTGGATCTGGCAGAGGCGGTGGCCGGGGCAGAGGCCGTTTTCATTGCAGTTGGCACACCGACGCGCCGCGGCGATGGCCATGCCGATCTGACCTATGTCATGTCTGCGGCGGCAGAGATTGGCGCGGCGCTGACCGGTTATGCGGTGATCGTGACCAAATCGACCGTGCCCGTCGGCACCAACCGCGAGGTTGGCAAAGCCGTTCGCAAGGCCAACCCGGAGGCCAGCTATGATGTCGCCTCCAACCCCGAATTCCTGCGCGAGGGTGCGGCGATTGATGATTTCATGCGGCCCGACCGCGTTGTGGTGGGTGTGGAGTCCGGCAAGGCGCGCAAAGTGATGGCCGAAGTCTATCGCCCGCTGTCGCTGCGTGAGGCTCCAGTGGTCTTCACCGGTCTGGAAAGTGCTGAAATGATCAAATACGCGGCAAACGCCTTCCTTGCCACCAAGATCACCTTCATCAACGAAATCGCTAGCCTGTGCGAGCGGGTCGGGGCCGATATCAAGGATGTGGCGAAGGGCATGGGTCTGGATGGCCGGATCGGCAGCAAGTTCCTCCACGCCGGTCCGGGCTATGGCGGAAGTTGTTTCCCCAAGGATACCAAGGCTTTGGCCAGGATAGGACAAGAATATGCAGTGCCGATGCAGATCACTGAAACCGTGATCAAGGTCAATGAAGAGATCAAGCGCCGGATGTTGGACAAGATCGTCGATCTTTGCGACGGGCAAGTGAACGGCAAGACGATTGCGGTGCTTGGTGTGACCTTCAAGCCCAACACGGATGACATGCGCGAAGCCCCCAGCCTGACGATCATTCCGGCCTTGGTTGGCGCCGGGGCCAAGGTTCGCGTGTCTGATCCGCAAGGCAAGCGTGAGGGGGAGGCTTTGTTGCCCGGCGTGCGGTGGGTGGAAAACGCCTATCAAGCGTCGCAAGCCGCCGATGTCGTGGTCATTCTGACCGAGTGGAACGAGTTCCGCGCGCTTGACCTTGACCGCATGGCCCGCAAGATGACGACCGCGCGGATGGCCGATCTGCGCAACATCTACTCTGCCGAAGAGGTGATCGAAGCGGGGTTCGAGAAATATGTCGGCGTGGGGCGTTAGGCCCCACTTGCCTTACTTTTCAAGGGCATCGAAAACAAAGCTCTTGATGCCGACCAGCCCCAGCGTGAAGGCAATGGCGGCAATGAAGAACACATAATACGGATTGGCCCAGGACGAATCATAGCCCGGATAAAGCCCGCCGCGCACCATGGCAACGATCTGCGCCAACGGGTTCCACTTGAGATAATTGAACAAGGGAGTCGGCAATCCGTTCACCAGATAGAACACGCCTGACAGAAGCAACTGCGGTTTTGTGACGATGCCGAAAATGCTTTCGTAGGTTGGCGACGCGAGGAACAGAACCGCGTTCAGCGTGCCAATCCCAAGGCCCAAGGATGCTGCCATTGCCATACCCAAGGACACCGCGCCCATATCGACCGTCAGCCGAATTTGGTAATAGGTCATCAACGTTATCACCAAAGCCGTGAAGACGACGATATTGGTAAAGACATTCAAGAGGAACCTTGCAAACAGCGCGTCCAAAACCGTCACCGCCGGAAATCCAAGCAATTTGTCTGAAAAGCGGATGGAGTTCGCTACCTTGGCCTGAACCTGGGTGTAAAGGTGGAGGGGCATGACCCCCGTGACGTAGAAAAGTCCGAAGCTTATGCCCAAGGGCGGATGCTTTTGCACAAAACTGAAGGCCACAGACAGCACCAGAATTGAGGCAATCGGGTCGATCAAGTTCCACAGAAACCCCAGTGAGGCGCGGGTATCGCGCGATCCGGTCTCACGCAGGATCAGGGCAGTCACCACACGGAACGTGCGAAACCGGCGTTTCGTGGGCGGCTGTGCCACAAAAGTGATCTCGGAAGTATCGGGATTGGCACTGATATCAGACATTTTTAGTGTTTTCCTGCCTCGGATTGGCGCGTTTACACTCACGCACACAGTCGGTGCTTGTAGCGGATGGCCGAACTGAGGTATCTTTATCAAGAACATGCGTCATGCGCAAACTGTTGCGCGAAATTGGAAGATAGCAATTGACCCCCCCTTCTGCAAAGCCAGAGACTGCTTCGCCGGATGCGTCTTCAAACGATGCCGAAACTGATGCCGCGTCCCCTGTGCCAGAAACAGCCACGAAGAATGATCGTGTGACCCAGCTTCGTCCCTTGGCGGGCCGAAAGGGCGCGGTCGCCGGGCAAGGCGTGCGAACTGGCATGCGCAGACAGCAGAACAAGTCCGATGAGGCCGGGGCCAATCAGGATCATAATCCGCAAGGTGGTTCCAACTCTCCGGCGCGTGCAGGAATGCTGATCCGCCAACAGCGGCGGGCGGAAGAGGAAAGACAAGCGAGTGTGGCGCAGGAAGTTGGCTCGGAAGCAACCGAATCCGCTGCTGCAAATCCCGGCACTGAGGATCGTGTGCCGCAGGCCATAGTCTCCAATGCCCGTGCGGTTCCTGACGATTTTGTGGAAACGCCGGCCCCAAGCCGTGGCCCCGGCAGCAGACCTGGCAACAAGCAAGGTGAAAAGCCTGCCGGCAAACCGGGCAAGCCGGAAGCGGACAACCCCTTTGCCAATTACGTGCCATCGCCGACGGCCAAGCCGGCCAAAATGCGCCAGCGCCATTGGGGGCTTTTCGCCTTTTTCCTGTTGATGGTGGTTCTGCCCGGCGTGGTGACGGCTTGGTATATGTATACCCGCGCGGCCGACCAATACGAAAGTGACATCGGTTTCGCCAGCCGGACCGAAAGCGCCTCTCCGACCTTCTCGGTCCTTGGTGCTCTTGGCGGATTTGGCGGCATCGGTTCTTCGTCGGGCGCCAATATGGATATTCTGTACCAGTTCATTGGCAGTCAGGAACTGGTCACCCGGGTCGACAAGAAGCTGGACCTCCGCAAATTGTGGTCCAAACCCGGCAATGATCCGGTTCTGACCTTCCCCACGGATGGCAAGATTGAGGATTTGGTCAAGTATTGGACCAGAATGGTGGTCCCGTCTTATGACGGATCTACCGGTCTGATGACCGTCAAGGTCTTTGCCTTCGATCCCTTGGATGCGCGGGCCATTTCGCAAGCCGTTTTGGACGAATCCACCGCGATCATCAACGAATTGTCGGTGACCGCCCAGCAGGATGCGACCAAATACGGCTCGGCCACGCTGAAGAAGGCGCAAGACGAAATGCAGGCGGCACAAAAAGCTGTAACCGATTTCCGCATTTCCAATCACATCGTCGACCCGACCGATACGCTGGCAAGCGCGTCTTTGGTCGTCACCTCGCTGGTTCAGCAACTGGGGGCGGCGGAGGTTGACCTTGACATGCTGGCTGGCACGATCAGTGACAGCGACCCCCGTATCGCGACCCTGAACCGCCGGATTGAAGTCATTCAAAAGCGGATCGAAGAAGAGCGTTCCAAGGTCGGCGGTCTGGCCGACCCGAACGCGCCCGGCTATGCCAATCTGGTCTCCAAATATGCCACGCTGACCATGGCCAATGACTTCGCGCAAAAGGCCTACATGACGGCGCTTGCCGCTTATGACCAAGCGGTGTCGGATGCACAGCACAAAACGGCTTATCTGGCGACGTTCATATCACCGACGCTGGCGGAATCCTCGCTGGCTCCAAACCGTGGGCTGTGGATATTCCTGGTGTCGCTGCTCGGCTTCCTTGGCTGGGCCGCCTCTGCGATGATCTACTATGCCCTTCGTGACCGCCGCTGACGGTTTAGGGTTTCCAGCGCCATGATACAGATACAGAATCTGACCAAAGCCTATTGGTATCGTGGTCATCCCAAATACATCGCCCGCAATCTGAACGCACTTATTCCGGACGGCGCCCGTATGGCGCTGATGGGGCGCAACGGGGCTGGCAAATCGACCTTGCTTGCGATGATCGCGGGCAAGATCAACCCTGACCGTGGCCGCATTCGCCTGTCGGGCAACATTTCATGGCCGATTGGGCTGACCGGTTGCATTCAAGGCGAACTGACGGGCGCGCAAAACGTCAAATTTATCGGTCGCGTTTACGGCGTCGACACCGACGAGCTGGCAGCATTTGTGGAGGATTTTGCCGAGCTTGGCATGAATTTTCATGAGCCGGTTCGGACCTATTCCTCTGGCATGCGGGCGCGGCTGAATTTCGGGATGTCGATGGGGATTCATTTTGACACCTACCTGATCGACGAAGTCACTGCGACGGGCGACGGCGCGTTCAAAAACAAAAGCCGGAAAGTGTTTGAAGATCGTATGTCGAAGTCGGGTCTGGTCATCGTCTCGCACTCCAAAGGCACGATGAAATCGCTTTGCACCTCGGGCGCGGTTTTGGAAAAGGGCGACATCACGTTTTACGACGACATCGACGAAGCGCTGGAGGTGCACGAACGTCACCTTCGCGGCGATGGCCTGACCAACACCGCGCAGGAATTGCTGGCCTAGACGAGGCTGCCCGTCGTTTCAGGGACTCGACAAGCGCGCTGCACTGCGGCAGTACCTCGGTGACATCGGCGAGAGCGGAGCAAATCATGCATGTAATCGTAACCGGCGGCGCGGGCTTCATCGGCGCACATGCCTGCAAGGCGTTGAAAGTCGCGGGCTTTACGCCGGTGGTGTTTGACAACCTGACGACCGGCTGGGCCGAAGCCGTCAAGTTTGGCCCGCTGTTCAAGGGTGATCTGATGGATCGCGCCGCGTTGGATGCCTGCTTTACGCAGTACCAACCGATGGCCGTCATGCATTTCGCCGCCCTGTCCCTGGTGGGCGAGTCGATGGCCAATCCTGGCAAATACTGGCGCACCAACGTCAATGGCAGCCTGAACCTGATTGAGGCAACACTGTCGGCGGGGGTGAAGAACTTCGTCTTTTCGTCGACCTGCGCCACCTATGGCGATCAGGACGGCGTGGCATTGGACGAAGACACCGCGCAGACCCCGATCAACGCCTATGGCGGATCAAAACGTGCCATCGAAATGATGCTGCGCGATTATGAAAGGTCGAACGGCCTGAATTCAGTGATCTACCGGTATTTCAACGTGGCCGGCGCCGATCCTGAGGGTGAGGTGGGAGAGCAGCACATCCCGGAAACCCATCTGATTCCGCTGATGCTGGACGCCATCGACGGCAAGCGGCCCGCGCTGACCGTGTATGGCAGCGACTACAACACCGCCGATGGCACCTGTATCCGCGACTATGTTCATGTCTCTGATCTGGTGGACGCTCATGTTCTGGGCCTGCGCTGGCTGATGGATGGCAAAGGCAGCCGGGTGTTCTGCCTTGGCTCTGGCAAGGGCTTCTCGGTGCGCGAAGTGATCGAGGCCAGCCGCGTCGTCACCAACCGCGAGGTGCCAATCATCGAAGGTCAGCGGCGCGCGGGCGATGCAACCTCGCTGGTCTGCGGCTCGACCCGGGCTGTCAAGGAACTGGGCTGGACGCCGCACCGCTCCACCCTGACCCAGATGATCGGTGACGCTTTGGTGTGGAGCCGCAAGCCGCCGTTTCAGACCTGATCCAATCAGGCGAAGGCCGCACGCCCGCGTCGCAAGGCGTATGCCGGAAAAGCTGATCGGTATATCGGTCCCCAGTCAGGCGAGGCCCGCGCCAAAAGGGTTCGAGATCACCGACCGGCCGAAAACGCTGCAATTATTGCTGGCCGCCAGCACAGGCGGGTCTTTTGACCCTTGCCCCAATGTCTACCTTTCGGCTGCCACAAGCCTTTGCAGCTCGGCGAATGGCACCGGTTTGGAGAACAAGAACCCCTGATATTCGTCGCACAAATTGTCCGCCAGCCAGCGACGCTGAGTCTCGGTCTCAACCCCCTCGGCCACGATCTTTGCGCCAAACACCCTGGCAATGGTCATAACCCCGGTCACCAACAGCCGAAAGTCCTTGTGGCCGACCAATGTGCGGTCAATCTTTATGCAGGAAATCGGATAGCGCGTCAGGCTGGCGAGGTTGGAATAGGCCGTGCCAAAGTCGTCAATCGCCAGCTTGTACCCCAGCTTCGAGATGCGCTGCATGACCCGTTGCAAACGGCGGTCGCTGTCAATCAGGATGTTTTCGGTAATCTCAAGCTCTATATCACCCTGCACCGCATCAATCATCGGCCGCACCTGCCGCAGCAACGTCAGAAACGACGGATCGGCGAATTGCTTGGGTGAGACGTTGACAGAAAGGTCTATGGCATTCCCCTCGTTTCGCAGCATGACCAGATGCCGCACCGCCTCGCGCATGACCCAACGGCCAATCGCCCCAATGCGACCGGTTGCTTCGGCAATCGGGATGAATTCCCCCGGCATGAACAGCGACCCCGAGGCGGAGTTCAGCCGGATCAGCGCCTCCGCCGCGACGATCTTGCCCGTTCCAAGCGAGATACGCGGCTGGTAAAACAGTTCCAGCCGGTTGCGGGTCATGGCGTCGCGCAGTTCGGCATCAACCTGCACATAGCGGTTCCGGCGTTCGGCAAGCTGCGGGCGGAACAGACGCGCCCGGTTGCCGCCGTCGCCCTTGGCGTCAAACAGCGCGAGATCGGCCTTGCTCAACAGCGTGTCAAATGTGGCGGCCACGTTGTCCGCGACGCTCAGGCCGACGCTGGCAGAGACGTTCAGGTCATGGCCGCCAATCAAGATCGGGCGGCGCAATTCTTTCAAAAGCGCCGAAGCCATGCGCAAAAAGGCTTTTTCCCCCTCCGGCGCGCTAAGCATGCAACAAAATTCGTCCCCACCCAACCGTGACAGCAGCGCAGTTTCGGGCAGAACGCGACTTAACCTTTGGCTGATTTCTCTCAGAAGGGTGTCGCCTGCCGCATTGCCCAAAGCGTCGTTCACCAGTTTGAAACGGTCGATATCCAGCAGCAAAAGCGCCGCCACGCTGCCGGACAAGGCAGCATGTTCCATGAAAGCCGCGGTCGAGGCTGCCAGATAGGTCCGGTTGAACAAGCCTGTCAAAGCGTCTTGCGATGCCAGCACCGACAATTCGTGCTTGGCTTTTTCCTGCTCGGTGACGTCGACCTCGGTGATCAGGAAATTTGCGTTGCCATCGACCGGATCAATGCTTTGCCGGACCTCCACCGCGTGGGTCCGCGGACCGCGTGAGGTTGCAACCTCGCTCAAGTAAGACCCCTCATTCGCTTCACCAGGCACCTGCGCAAGGATCGCCCGTAAAACCGGGTTCATGAACCTTTTCAGATGTGGTTGACCCCCGCCAGGAAAGGCCTCATGCGCCGCAGGGTTGGCATAGGTGCAATCCCCGGCTGCCGAATAGGTCGTCACCATGACATCCGTATACAAAAGCGCCTGCGTGCTGCGCAAGTTATCAAGGTCGGCTGCGTGGATCACCTGCCCCTCGCTCAGCATCGCCATCCGGCCTGACTCCAACAGGCAGCCGCGAAACCGGAGCAGCAGAGTGCGCGGCTTGCCAAGCGGAAAGATGGTCCAATGCTCGTCGAAATGAACGCCCTGCCAGAATCTCTCCTGACATTGCCGCAATCGGTTGCGGACAGAGGTCGACATGTCCAGCGAAAGATCGCGCGCCGCAAGTTGCTCCATTGAAGCGGCGTCCCAAAGGTCAAGTGCCGGTTCGTTCGCCCAAAGCACCCGTGAATGGTCCACGTCAAACACCCAGACCGGAAACGGGCTACCGCGAAATATCTCGACGTCGGCCCACATCGCATATCCCAGATTTTCGCGCGGTGTGCGTGGTGCAGGTTCGCTGCCTAAGATCAGCGGTCTTCCCAAGGAAACGAAACCTCTTCTTGTTCGGCATGCGCGGAAATAACCAAGTACAATGTTCAGTATGGAACAATTTAAACCAAAAGGCGAGCGCTTCTCGCAAATTGCAACTTCTCGTCTGGATAGTCAGGTCAGCGATGCCGGCGGTCCTCAACCCCGGTTGCCTTCCATCCCGTTCGTCTTGGGCGATGCGGTTTGTCCGGTCTCAACCGATCGGGAAATGACAGGCGACGCTGCGTCCATCGGCCATTTGGCGCATCACCGGCCGGTCTGTCTTGCAGCGATCCTGCGCCACCGGGCAGCGCGGATGGAACCTGCAACCGCTTGGCGGGTTGATCGGGCTTGGCACGTCGCCGGTCAGAATGATCCGTTTGCGCCCTTCGCCGTTCACCGGCTTTGGCACCGCCGAAATCAGCGCTTGCGTGTAGGGATGCGATGGGCGCGAGAAGATGTCATCGGCCTGGCCCAGCTCCACAATCGACCCCAGATACATCACCGCGATCCGGGTGGACACCTGCCGCACCACGCTGAGATCGTGGGCGACGAAAACATAGGTCAGCTTCAGCTTTTCCTGCAAATCGGCGAGCAGGTTCACGATTTGGGCCTGAACCGAGACATCCAGCGCGGACACTGGTTCGTCCAGAATAACCAGCTTCGGTTCCAGTGCGATGGCCCGCGCGATGCCGATACGCTGGCGCTGGCCGCCCGAAAACTCATGCGGATAGCGGTTGGCGTGGTCCGGCAGCAGCCCCACCTGTTCCAGAAGTTTGGCCACACGAACGGCCACCTCCGTTTCCGGCAAGTTCAGGTGAATCCGCAACGGCTCTGCAATCAGATCCTGCACCCGGCGGCGCGGGTTAAGCGATGCGTAGGGATCCTGAAACACCATCTGCACCTTGCGCCGCAATGGCCGCATCTGTCGGGCATTCAGCGTCGAAATATCGGTGCCATCGAAGGTCAGTTTGCCGTCGCTGATGTCATAAAGTCGCGACAGGCAGCGCCCCAACGTGGACTTGCCACAACCGCTTTCGCCCACCAGACCCAAAGTCTCGCCCGGCATGATCGACAAGGACACACCGTCCACCGCCTGCACCACCCGCAATCCTTGCTTTGAAAACCGGCTTCCGATCTTGAACCGCTTGGACAGGTTGGAGATTTCGTAAAGTGCCGTCATGCTTGCCCCGCAAAGCACGCGACCTCATGGTCGCCGCCGGAAAGGATGGGTTTGGCCTCACACGCCTCAAACCGCTTGATGCACCGAGGTGCAAAGGCGCAACCCTTGGGCAAGTCCAAAAGCGAGGGGGGAGCGCCGGAAATCGCTTGCAGCCGGTGTGGGCGTTCGCCCTCCAACGGCGGGATGGAGTTCAGCAGGGCGCGCGTGTAGGGATGGCGCGGGTCGTGGAACAGCGCGTCACGGCTGGCCCGCTCCACGATACCTCCGGCGTACATCACCTGAATGCGGTCAGCGATTTCGGCCATCACGCCAAGGTCGTGGGTGATGAACACAATCGCGGAGCCATGGGTCTTTTGCAGATTGCGCAACAGGTCAAGGATTTGCGCCTGAACCGTCACGTCCAGCGCTGTGGTCGGTTCGTCTGCCACCAAAAGGGCCGGATTGCAGGTCAAGGCCATCGCGATCACCGCGCGCTGCCGCATCCCCCCGGAAAGCTGGTGCGGATAGCGGTGCACGGCCTCGTCCGGTCTGGGAATTCCAACCTCTGCCAACAGGGCAATTGCACGGTCCCACGCCTGCGTTTTCGACACCTTCTGATGGGTCAGGATCTGCTCGGCAATCTGCCAGCCAATCGTGTAGACCGGGGTCATTGCGGTCATCGGATCTTGGAAGATCATCGCAATCTCGCGGCCCCGCAACTGGCGCATCTCGCGGTTGGGCATGCCGACCAGCTCGCGCCCGCGGTACCGGATTGACCCGGTGATCAACGCATTCGGATCGGTGATAAGCCCCATCACGGCCAACATCGTCACGGTCTTGCCAGAGCCGCTTTCGCCCACGATACCAAGGACTTCACCCTCAGCCACGTCAAAGGATACGCCATCCAGCACCCGGATCAGCCCGCGCTCGGTGCGAAACGACACGCGCAGGTCACGCACTTGCAAAATCATGACGTGCGCACCCGTGGGTCCAGCAGGATATAGACGACATCCACCACCGCATTGGCGAGGACGACGAAAAAGCTGGCGTACAGCACGGTCGTCATGATGACGGGCAGGTCAAGATTTTGCAGTGCATCAAAGGTCAGCTTTCCGACGCCCTGCAGGCCGAAAACCACCTCTGTCAGCAGCGCCGACCCTCCGACCAAAGAGCCGAAATCCAGACCGAACAGGGTGACAAAGGCGATGAGCGACGTTCGCAGCGCGTGGCGCAACAGGATGCGGGTTTCCGACAGACCCTTGGCGCGGGCGGTACGGATGTAATCTTCCTGCAACGCCTCGGTAATCGACGCCCGCAGCACCCGGCCATATAGCCCGATATACAGGATCGAGAGGGTGATCCACGGGATGACCAGCGTCAGAAACCAGCCCTTCGGATCGGTGGAGAAGTTCTTGTAACCCAACGGCGGCACCCAGGAAAAAAACCAGGTGTCATGAAACCGGCTTTGAGTGATCAGGTTCATCACCTCACCCAGCCAATAGACCGGCATCGACACGCCGATCAGGCCAAGGATCATCAGGGTCTTGTCGATCCAGCTGTCGCGAAAAGCGGCGGCGGTCACACCGATGAGCACGGAAAAGACCACCCACAAGACGGCGGCTCCCATCACCAGCGACAGGGTAACGGGAATTGTGTCCAGAACGGCGGGCACCACCTTCCAGCCCCGGTTGACAAAAGAGGTCAGGTCGCCGGTGACGAAGATTTTCTTCATCATGGTCAGGTATTGCACATAAAACGGCTGGTCGAAGCCGAAGGATTTTCGCACGGCCGCCAGCACCTCGGGTGAGGCGTTGCGGCCGGCTATCCTTGCGGCCGGGTCCACTCCGGGTGTGCCGAAGAAGATCAGAAACACCAGAAGGCTGATGCCCCACATGACGAACAGCATTTGAGCGAAGCGTTGCAGGATGGCAATAATCATCAGCCGCGCCCCAGTTTGATCTTGGACTTTGGGTCCATTGCATCGCGCAGACCGTCGCCAAAGACGTTCAGAGAAAGCACACAAATCACGATCATGAAGCCGGGGGCCAGCGCCACCCAAGGCCGGGTGTAAAGCAGCGTCTGGCCATCCTGAATGATCGTGCCCCAACTGGCATCCGGCGGCTGCACGCCGATCGACAGAAACGACAAGGCGCTTTCGGTCAGCATGTTCAGCGCCATCATGATCGGGATGAAGACGATCAGCGTGGTCGATACATTGGGCAGGATGTCTTTCCACAGGATGCGGCCGGACGGTGCGCCAAGGCCAATGGCGGCCAAGACAAAATCGCTCTGTCGCAGGCTCATCACCTGACCGCGCAACGGGCGCGCCACATAGGGAATATAGATCACGCCGATGATGAAGATCGGCAGCAGAAGCGAGCCTGAATCGATGACGAAAGGCCCGATGCTGAAGCCTTGCGTCAACAGGACGATGGAAAGCGAAATCGCCAGCAGATAGACCGGGAACGCCCACAGCACGTCAAGAATGCGGCTGATCACCGTATCCACCAATCCGCCGAAAAACCCGGCCAGAAGGCCAAGCAGGGTGGCGATGATCAGCGTGAAGATGGTGGCAGCGCCCGCAATGATGATGGAGTTCATGCCGCCATAAAGCAGGCGTGCCATCACATCGCGGCCTTGATTGTCCGCGCCCAGAAAGTAGTTGCCCAACCGCCATGTCGGGCCAATCGGGGTATAGCCGAGGGCGAGGCCGGTGGTCGGAAGCTCCATCACCGGCATTTTCACGCCGTCCATTGTGATCACCGCGTCAAGGGTGGATTTGAACGGGTCCACGCCGGCCCACCATGCATAGATCGGGGCCGACAGGCACGAGACGACGATCAGCACAAACACAGCCAGCGCCACAAGGGCAATGCGGTCACGGCCAAGGCGGTAAAACGCCGTGGCCCATGGGCCACGGCTGATATTTGCGGGGGATTTCAAAGTGTCACTGGACCCAAGATTGCGACACCATCCAATAGAACTGCGCGTTGAACTGGAAGTTCCCCAGACGCTTGGACACAAAGTCGATATGCTTGGGCGTGAACAATCCGGCAGCGGCAGAGGCGTCGGTGACGGCTTTGTCAACCTCGGCCCATACTTTGTTGGCCCCTTCAGGATCGGTCACACCTTGCGCCAAAGCGCCGTCCATCTTGGCCTGAATGCCCTTGTCGCAGAAGCCCGCGATGTTGATCGAACTGTCAGAGCCCGGCGTGAACGAGGCGCAGCCGAACAGGATGTTCAGAAAGTCCGACGCCGCAGGATAGTCCTGATACCATTGGGTGATGCTGATCTGCACCTTGTTGTTGGTGTTCTGGATATAGGTGAACTGGATGTTCGGAGAGATCGGCTTGACCTCGGCCTGATAGCCGATGTCTGTCAGGACCGATTGCATATAAGTTCCGATGGCTTTGGACACGGCTGTATCCTCGGCAATGATCGTGACTTTCTGGCCCTTGGTGCCGGACTCCTCAACCAGTTGCTTGGCCTTTTCAAGGTCGGGCGCGGACCATTTGGCACCGGGGTCTTTGCTGTAGGGGCAATAGTCGACATGACCGGGGAAGCCCGGCGGCAGGACCTGACAGATGGGCGAGGCCAGAACCGGGCCGCCGAACAGGTTGACCAAGGCGTTGCGGTCTATTGCGAAGTTCACCGCCTGACGTGCCTTGATGTTGTCAAAGGGTGCCAGGTTGGTGTTCATGGGCGCGTACCACCACGCGGTCAGCACGTTCAGAAAGACCTGATCCTTGTACTTGGTGCCAATCTCGCCCAGTCGGTCGGTCGGCGGCTGTTCAAACATCCAGTCGGCCTCGCCGTTTTGCACGGCGGTCACCTCGGCCTCATCGGTCAGGCCGAAGTCGTACTGGATGGTGTCTGGGTAACCATCGGGCTGGGCTTCCTCGCTCCACATTTTGAAGTTGGGGTTGCGGGTCATGGTCATGCCCTTGTTGGGGTCATAGGCAGAGATCATGTAGGCCCCGGTGCCGGGCAGTGGCACCGACCCCACGTCCGTCGTGGGCGAGTCCGCCGGCAGAATAACCGCGTGCGGCAGCGCCAGCTTGTCAAGGAATTCGGCATCGGGACGGGTCAGGTTGATGGTAATGGTGCCCGCAGCCTCATCCGCCACAACGCCGCCGTCCAGCGTGCAGGTCGCCGGGGTTGCCAGACATTTGTCAGAGCCTGCGATCACCGAAAAGAATCCGCCCGCCGTCGGACTGGAGACTTTGAAGATGCGCTGGAAACTGGCGACGACGTCCTTGGTGGTCACCTCTGCGCCGGTGGAGAATTTGATCCCCTTGCGCAGGGTAAAGGTATAGGTTTTGCCATCATTGGAGACGACCGGCATGGCGGTGGCAAGGTCAGGCACTTTGGTGAAGCCGTCCGAGCCTGCAGCCTTCTTGAAGCCCATCAGCCCGTCGTAGACCCCCTGGTACAGCTGCCAGTATTGCAGCGTGTAGTTGATCATCGGGTCCACCGTTCCGCCAGCCGCGTGGGACACCAGCCGCATGGTCCCCCCCCGGTGCGCTGTCTGGTATTCCGCCTGCGCCGGCAGGGCCGCCAGCAAACCGGCAGCAGCCGTGGCGATCAGAAGCTTTTTCATTGAATTCTCCCGGTTGGTGTTTTTGATTCAGTCATGTGCGTTCAGAAAGCCGCCCACCACGCCCATGCAGAATTCGGTTTCTTCGACATGTGGCATGTGGCTGCTGTCCTCAAAGATCATCCAGGACGCGCCCTTGATCAGGTCCTTGTAAGGCTGCACCGTGGCGGGCGTCGCCTCGTCATGGCGACCAGAGATCAGCAAGGTCGGCACATTGATCTTGTGCAGTTCGGGCGTGATGTCCCAGTGCTTCAGCGTGCCCACCACGAAGAATTCGTTGGGTCCATTCATGGTGTGGTAGACCGTCGGGTCAGCGGCGGTCTGGGCAAAGCTGGCCGCGACTTCCGGCGGGTTCGGTACCACGCGGCAAACATGGCGGGCATAAACCCAGTCCGTCGCAGCCTTGTATTCGGGGTTGTCGTAATCGCTGGTCGCCTCGTATTTGTTCAGGGCGTCCTGAATCTCTTGCGGCATCTTCGACCGCTGGCGCATCGCCTCAGTGGTCCAAAGCGCCATTGACGCCGGAGAGTTGGCAATCACCAGGGATTTCAGCCCCTTGGGTTGCCGCACCCCATATTCCGCCCCCAGCATCCCGCCCCAGCTTTGGCCCAGAACGTGAAAGCCTTGGCGCTGACCCAGATGGTCGATCAGGTTTTCCAACTCGTCGATGAACAGTTGCGGCGTCCAGAAGTCACCGCCCTTTTCGGGAAGGTGAGTCGAATTTCCGCAGCCGATCTGGTCATAGTGAATGACCGCCCGGCCATCGCGCGCCAGAAGCTTGTAGGCGTCGATGTAGTTGTGCGCGACGCCCGGTCCGCCATGCAACAAAAACACCGGCGCCTTGCCCGACTTAAGGTCGCCCGTCACCCGAAACCACGTTTCGTAGGTTCCGAAAGACGCCCGTCCCTCGATTTGGTCAACGTTGCTCATCCGACCCCCCGCGCTCGTCGGACTTCGCTGCCCGGCGTTGTGCAAACGGTGTGTTAGTTTCAGTCATAGTCAAGAAAAATTACGCAGAGTAGCGGTCACTTCTTAATATTCCTGCCCAATTCTTAGGCAATCGACACCGCCACACGGAGCGCGTGACGATCTGAAGTGTTTGCAACTTCGATCAGACGGACCAGTCCGCCGATTGCATTTCGCGCAAGCGGCTGGCGGTGCGGGCGAATTCGAACGAGCCTTCGCCTTCGATATAGAGCCGCTCCGGCACGTCGGCTGCAGAACAGATCAGCCGGACCCGCGCTTCATAAAGCGCATCTATCAAGGTCACGAACCGCTTCGCCTCGTTGTAGTTTGACGCAGAAAGTTGCGGAATATCTTCCAGAATCAAGACCCGCACCGACCCGGCAATGCCGAGGAAATCCGCCGGACCAAAGGGGCGGGCGCATAGTTCCCAAAAGCTGACCCGCGCGACACCGTTGGCAAACCGCGCGAGTTCAACCTTTCGGCCATTGACGGCTAAATGCAAGGGGCCAACCACGGCTCCGGCCACCATATCGCGCCAGATGGCGTCAATCGCCGCACCCGATTTTCCCGCTGGATGGAAATAGACCTGCGCGCCAGCCAGTCGATGTTGGCGGTAATCCTCTGGGCTTTCCAGTTCCACCACATCCATATGCGCGCGCAACTGGTCGATGAAAGGTAAGAAAAGCGCCCGGTTAAGCCCGTTCTTGTACAAATCCTCCGGCGGCCGGTTCGAGGTTGTGACAATCACCACCCCTCCGGCAAACAGCTTTTCAAACAACCGGCCCACGATCATCGCGTCGGTGATGTCAGTGATCTGCATCTCGTCAAACGCCAGCAACCGGGCGTCGGCAATGATCGTTTCGGCAAAAGGCTCCAACGGATCATCCAGCCCTTGCTGACGGGCCGCGTGGATGGCGTGATGGGTCTCCTGCATGAACGCATGAAAGTGGACGCGTCGTTTGCGGGCAATATCGGTCGCCTCGGCGAACAGGTCCATCACCATGGACTTGCCGCGCCCGACCCCACCCCAAAGATAAAGGCCCTTGGGTGCGACAACAGCCTTGCCGAACAACCCCGACAAAAGGCCAGAGCGTCGCATCGCATGAGCCTCCAGCCAAAGGCGCAACGGCTCCAGATGTGACAGGACGGCGGCCTGCTGCGGATCAGCCTTCAGGCTGCCAAGAGCCACGCGCCGGGCAAGGATGTCTGGAAGTGTTTCGCGCATGTCACCGTCTAGCAAACCCGGCAGCCCAAGAAAAGGAAGCCTGCGGTGCAAATGGTTTCTGACATGATAAAGACGTCCTGAAAATCGGTAGCGCAGTGCAGTTTGGCAAATCCGGGCGGCGCAACCCGCAGTGCCGTCCGCGGCTTATTCGGCAGCGATCGGCAACGCTTGCCGCCCGATCTGGGTAATCTCGGCCACAACGCGGTTTATCCGCAGACAAAACGCCGAAAAACAGGGCAGCGGTTCCACCTTGCGTTCGTCCAGATAGAGGGAGCGGTCAATCTCGACCTGCACGACGTGTTTTTGAGAGACGGGATGGCCATAGGCCTGCGCAATATAGGCCCCGGCAAAAGGTGAGTTGCGGGCCACGCGGAACCCGGCAGCGCGGAAGATGACTTCGATCTGTTCGACCACCTCGCGGGAGGCAGCGGCACCGAACCGGTCACCCAGAACAATCTCCGGCATCGGTTGGCCGGGTCGGATGTGGGTTTCAATCGCCTCGTGTGGCATCGAATGGCAATCAATCAGGATCGCCTCCCCAAATTTGGCATGGGTTTGCGCCACAAGGTCGCGCAAGGTGGCGTGCCAGGGTCGCCAATGGCTGGCGATGCGGGCCTCTGCCTCGGCGCGCGTGATTTTGCCGTCATAGATCGCCCGTCCGCCCGAGACGACCCGCGGAATCACCCCAAGGCCCGAAGAGATGCGCGGGTTATGGGCCGTCCGCATCACGTCTTCGACGACGGCAGGGTCCAACTCGTCACAGCCGCGGTTCAGGTCAATAAAGGCGCGGGGCGCGCGGGCGCAGAGCAATGGCGCGCCGTTCAAAGGCGCGCGGGAGAACAGTTTGTCGACATAGGCATCTTCCGACGATCTTAGCGCGGTGGCACTTAGCGGGCTGGAGGCCAGAAACGCCGCCGGATACTCCCGCCCCGAGTGGGGTGAAGAAAACAGGACGCTGGTCAGCTGCCGCGCCGGGCGGGTCAGACGAAAGGAATCGCCCTCGAAAAGTTCTGTCATGCAGTCCTCCACCGCACAGGTATAGCGGGAAAAATTGGCGCGGAGAAAGCCCTTGATCAGGTCTGCGACTCTCTTTATAGACCCGTCACCAACACGGTTCCGGCCACAGCTTTTATCGGCTTGGGTGGGGTGTGACGACACGAGACGACAACGGAGGGCGGTTAGCTCAGCGGTAGAGCACTACGTTGACATCGTAGTGGCCACTGGTTCGATCCCAGTACCGCCCACCATTCACCGCCAACTTCAGGGTTGGCAAGTTTTCAATTGGCGCTACGACGCGCCGCGAACCGAAAGGAGACAGCCATGAAGGTTGCAAACTCGCTCCGCTCGCTGAAGACGCGTCATCGCGATTGCCAGGTCGTGCGCCGTAAGGGCCGCGTCTATGTGATCAACAAGACGCAAAAACGCTATAAGGCCCGCCAAGGTTGACGATAGGCGCGTTGAGCAGCATTCAGCACGGTTGATGGGCCGCCAGGGAAACTTCGGCGGCTTTGTCATGTTCGCGACATGGGCAAATTGCCCATCCTACCTGCGACCAGCGAAGGTACTTCAACCCGTAGGATGGGCAATTTGCCCATGTGACCAGGGGCCTTCTGATGCACCCAAACCTGGCGTTCCGCAAAACGCCCGTCGAACGCAATCTTGAGTTTGCCCGTCCGCGCGGATTTGGCGTCCTGGCGGTCAATGGCGCCGACGGTCCGGTGTTAGCGCATCTGCCCTTTTTAGTGTCCGACGATGGCACCTGCGCAGACCTGCATCTCGCCCAGTCGAATGCCATCATTGCTGCAGGGCTTGCCGCCGAGACGGTTTTGGCGGTCATCGGGCCGGATGGCTATGTCTCACCCGACTGGTACGGTTTGCCCGCTCAGGTGCCGATGTGGAACTATATCGCTGTTCATCTGCGTGGCACGCTGGTCCAACTGCCGGCCAAAGCGCTGCAACCTCATGTCAATGCGCTCTCCGACCGGATTTAGGCTCAACTGCCCCCAAACCTGTCTTGAAATCGACCAAAATGAGCGAAGGCGTGATGGATTGGATAATGCGGATGATTCTGCCCTTCCGGCTGATGATCACGGCGGTTGAGGGGACTTGGAAGCTCAATCAAAACAAGACCGAAGCCGCGCGTCTTGGGGTGATTGCGGGGTTGGACGAGAACGGGCAGGCAGGGCTTGCTGAGGCGATGTGGGATGTGTCTAAAATCTGATATGCCCGGTGGACGGTTAAGGTTCACGAGCTAGATAAATTGATGATGCGAAAGGGTATCAGGATGCGCCTTTACCACTCTCCGACCTCGCCCTTTGGCCGCAAGGTCATGGTTTTGATGTTGGAAACCGGTTGGTCTGATCGGGTTGAGGTTGTGCCTGTGGCGGGAACGCCCTTGGCACCGGGAACCCTGCCGCTGGACCGCAACCCTCTCGGCAAAATTCCTGCGCTGGAGCGTGACGATAGCGGTATGATCTATGACAGCCGGGTCATCTGCCGCTATCTGGACGACCTGACCGGCGCACACCTTTATGGGGATGCCCCCAGGCTTTGGGATGTTCTGGCACTGGAGGCTTTGGCGGATGGCATGATGGATGCGGCGATTCTGGTGGCCTACGAAACCCGTCTGCGCCCCGAGGACAAGCGCTTCCCCAATTGGACAGAAGCGCAATGGTCAAAGGTTGCCCGCGCTGCTGATGCACTGGAGGCCACGTGGATCCCACATCTGTCCGGCCCCTTGAACATGGGGCAGATCGCCCTTGGGTGCGCGCTCGGCTATCTGGACTTCCGGCACGGCGCGCGCAACTGGCGCGACGGGCATCCGAAACTTGCGGCCTGGGCCGCTAGAGTGGCTTTAAGACCCTCGATGCTGGCCACCGCTCCGGGCTAGAACCACGCCTGATTGGGGTCTGGGGTTGACAGTTCAAGGTCGTCAGGCACTGAAATCGGGTTTTGCATGATCCTGCGGCCTTTTGACTGCTGGACCTTGCGGCAATCCTTGTCTAAACCCGCCCGGCAAGGCTGCGTCAGGACGCCGCTTGTGTCGAATTATGGGCCGGCCTGCGGGCGGCCAGCGAAAGGGAGAAGCATCCGTGTCCCATGCTGATAATACTTCAGGAAAGCCGAATTCCGATCGGCGGGATTTCCTGTACTACGCCACCGCTGGAGCAGGCATCGTGGCCACTGGTGCCGCGGTGTGGCCGCTGGCGAACCAGATGAACCCCTCGGCAGATGTGTTGGCCATCGCCTCGATCGACGTGGATATCAGTGGCGTTGAAGAAGGCAGCCAGCTTACGGTTCTGTGGCGCGGCAAGCCGGTCTTCGTCCGCCACCGCACAGCGGATGAGATCAAGGCGGGGCAGGATGTCAAACTGGCCGACCTGAAGGATCAGCACGGCGAGAACGACAACAACCCGCTGGCGGACGCATCTGACGCCAACCGCGCTTTGGACAAAGAGGGTAAGTGGCTGGTGATGATGGGCGTTTGCACTCATCTCGGCTGCGTGCCTTTGGGCAATGGCGCGGGTGAGTTTGGCGGCTGGTTCTGCCCCTGCCACGGCTCGCAATACGACACCGCTGGCCGCATCCGCAAAGGGCCTGCGCCGCGCAACCTGCAAGTTCCGGTTGCCTCTTTCACCAACGACACCACGATCAAGCTCGGGTAAGGAACACATCAGATGGCCGGTATCCCGCACGATCACTACGAACCCAAACCAGGCTTTCAGACCTGGCTTCATGACCGCCTGCCGGTGGTCAGTTTGCTGTACAACACGCTGATGATCCCCACGCCCAAGAACCTCAACTGGATGTGGATTTGGGGCATTGTCCTGACCTTCTGTCTGGCGCTGCAAATTGTGACCGGCATTGTGCTGGCGATGCATTACACGCCCAACACCACGATGGCCTTCGCCTCGGTTGAACATATCATGCGCGACGTGAACGGTGGCGTGATGCTGCGCTATCTGCATGCCAACGGCGCATCGCTGTTCTTCTTCTCGGTCTACTGTCACATCTTCCGCGGCCTGTACTACGGCAGCTACAAGGCTCCGCGGGAAGTGACCTGGGTGATCGGCATGATCATCTATTTCCTGATGATCGCCACAGCGTTCATGGGTTACGTGCTGCCTTGGGGCCAGATGAGCTTCTGGGGCGCCACAGTGATCACCGGCCTGTTCGGGGCGATCCCCGGCATTGGCACTGCGTTGCAAACCTGGCTTCTGGGCGGATTTTCGGTGGACAACGCTACGCTGAACCGCTTCTTCAGCCTGCACTACCTGCTGCCCTTCGTGATTGCGGCTTTGGTCGGGGTGCATATCTGGGCGTTCCACACCACCGGCAACAACAACCCGACCGGAGTTGAAGTGCGCCGAGGCTCCAAGGCCGAGGTTGAGGCTGATACCGTGCCGTTCTGGCCTTACTATGTGATCAAGGACTTGTTCGCGCTGTGCGTCATCCTGATGATTTTCTTCGCGGTCGTCGGCTTCATGCCGAATTATCTGGGCGACCCCGACAACTACGTTCAGGCCAATCCGCTGGCAACCCCGGCGCATATCGTGCCGGAGTGGTACCTGCTGCCGTTCTACGCGATCCTGCGCAGCTTCACCGATGACGTCCTGGTGGTCAAACTGACCCATTTCGTCACCTTCGGCATCGTCGACGGGAAATTGTTTGGCGTGCTGGCCATGGCCGGGGCGATCCTGGCGATGGCTCTGGCCCCGTGGCTGGACACCTCCTCTGTCCGTTCGGGCCGCTATCGCCCGATGTTCAAGGCGTGGTTTGCGGTGTTGGTCATCGACTTTGTGGTGCTGATGTGGGCTGGCAGCCAGCCGGTCTCCAATCTGACAAGCTGGGTCGGTCTTATCGCCGCGACCTACTGGTTTGCATATTTCCTTGTCATACTGCCGTTGCTGGGGGTGCTGGAAAAGCCTTTGCTGCAACCGGCCACGATCGAGGAAGACTTCAAGTCGCACTACGCGGATCCAGCCATCGAGCCGGCCGAGTGAGAAGGGAACTGACTGAGATGATACGCAAAATCGCAATCAGTGCTGTCTCTGCACTTTCCCTGATGACGGGTGCGGCCTGGGCTGAAGAGGAGCCGCAGACGACGGACGTGGCTTTCAGCTTTGAAGGCCCGTTCGGCAAGTTTGACGAGCATCAGTTGCAGCGCGGCCTACAGGTCTATACAGAGGTCTGCTCCACCTGCCACGGCTTGAAATTCGTCCGCATCGGCGCTCTGGCCGATCTGGGCGGACCAAATCTGCCCGAAGATCAGGTCAAAGCCTATGCCAAGGCCTTCCCGATCAACGACGAAGCTTCGAACCCGCAATTCATGGACGCCGAAGCTGGCAAGATGCGCACGCTGCTGCCGTCTGACCACTTCCCGGCCAACGCGTCAATGAAGGCCCCTGACCTGTCGGTGATGGCCAAAGCGCGGGCTGGTTTTCACGGCCCCTACGGTTCCGGGATCAGCCAACTGTTCAACGGGATGGGCGGACCGGAGCATATCTACTCGATCCTGACCGGATTTACCGGCGAGTCGAAGGATATAGCCGGCGTAACCTTCTATGAAAACAAGGCCTTCCCCGGTGGTTGGATGGGTATGCCGAACACCGCTTTGTCCGCGGCACAGGTGACGTTCAGCGACGGCTCTGACAACAGTCTGGAGAACGAATCCAAGGACGTCGCGGCTTTCCTGACATGGGCTGCTGAGCCAAAGCAGATGGATCGCAAGGAATCCGGCTTTAAAGCTGTGCTTCTTCTGGGTTTGCTGTCGGTTCTTCTGTACCTGACCAACAAGCGCCTCTGGGCGAAGGTCAAAGGAAAGAAGCTCGCACACTAAAGGCTAAGCCACTGCATAAAAACGGCCCCGTGTCCGCACGGGGCCGTTTTCATGTCCCCAGATAGCGTCGCAACGCCTCTGGTGGATTGGCGAAAACCGCGTCGGTCGGCGTCGGGTCATCGGTCATTCCGTCATGCACCAGCACAACCTGATCCGCGAAACGTTTGGCATCGTCAGGGTCATGGGTGACCATAACGACCGTGGTGCCCGCGTCTTTGGCGAGGTCAGCCACCAACGAAAGCAGATCAGCCTTGAGGGCGGGGCCAAGGGCTGCAAAAGGCTCGTCCAGCAGCAGGATGGGCCGGGATTGCAACAAGACGCGGCCAAGGGCCGCGCGCCCTTGTTGGCCACCGGAGAGGTCAGCGGGTCTGCGGCCTTCCAAGCCGGAAAGGCCAAGTCTTTCAAGCACCTGAGCAACCCGGTTGTGGTCGTTCGCGGTCAGCTTCAGGCGTGGGTTGATAGCAAGTCCAAGGTTTTGCGCGACGGTCAGGTGTGGGAACAGGTTATGATCCTGAAACAGGACAGAGATCGGCCGCGCTGCCGGTTGCAGGGCTGAAATGTCATGGTCTTGCCACAGGATACGTCCTGAAACCGGTGCCAGAAACCCCGCCAAACCCATGAGAAGTGTGGATTTTCCCGCACCTGATCCGCCGAGCAATGCCAATTTGGTGCCCGCCGGAATGCGCCAGTTTGCGGTCAGAGCGAAGTTTCCCTGCACCAGCTTCAGGTGATCAAGCACCAGCACGGCGTCCCCCAATGTCAAAAAGCGCGAAAAGACTGAAGCTGATCGTGACCAGCAGAAGGGCAGCGGCAGAAGCATCCTCCATCCTGTAGGCACCGGCAAGGCGTTGTACCATCAGAGGTAGCGTGGCTTGGCCCTCGCCCGCAAAAAGCGCTACCACGCCAAGGTCGCCCATCGCCAAAGCCGCGGCCAGACCTGCGCCCAGACCAAGCGGACGGGCTAGGCGCGGCAGGGTAAGCCAGCGCAACCTGGCACTGCCTTTCAGGTTCATCGCCTGCGCCAATCTGTCGTAGTTGGTGTGAAGCGCCCGGGCTTCCGGCAAAAGAAGCCGGTAGATAAAAGGCAATGCCATCAGCGCGTTGACGAGAATGGTGACGGGCACGGCGATATCCTCGGGGCGGACATAGGCGCGCACCAACAGGAACAATCCGGTGCCGATGACCATACCGGATGCCGCCATTGGCAGCATCGCGGCCATCTCGACCCAGCGGTTGCCTTGCGCGGTGGCTTGGGCAAGCGTCAGGGCTGCCGTTACAGACAGAAGGGCGGAGGCGAGGGCCATCAGGATGGAGCGGAGGGCTGCTTGCCAGACCACAATCTGTAGATTCGGCAGGGCGGCTATACCGTCCACCACCACCGCGGCGAGGGGTATTAGCAGGAAAGCGGCCGCAACTGAAATGACAACGACGTCGGGCATCGAATGCTTTGGCGGTCGCAGGGTCAAATCGCGGTCCTGACCACCGCCACGTGTCGGGGGCGAGGTGAAACGGGCTGCCAAAATGACCGCCACGGCGCAAAGGGCGAACTGGACGCCGGCGAGAAGGGCGGCTTTGCCGGGATCAAAATCGAACCGAAGCGCCTGGTAGATCGCGAGTTCCAGCGTGGTGGCGGCGGGCCCGCCCCCTAAGGTCAGGGCCACAACGAACGAGGTCAGGCAAACCAGAAAAATGGCAAGCGCAGCGCCGGGAAGGGTGGACCGCAACATCGGAGCCTCGATATGGCGAAAGGTGGATGGCAGGCCAAGGCTCTCTGCAAGGCGAAACCGCTCAGCCGGGATAGCGTACCATCCGTTCAGCAACGCGCGGGTCGCCAGCGGGAGGTTGAAAAAGACGTGGGCGAGGACGACGCCCTTCAACCCATAGATGGAAATCATGGGTAGTCCGACCAAATGCAGCGTCCCATTCAGGATGCCATTGCGACCGTAGATTGAAAGCAGTCCCAGAACGGCGACGATCACTGGCAACAGGAACGGAGCCCCCATCAGAAGGATGAGGGCCTGCCGTCCGGGAAATCTGCGGCGCATCAAGGCACGTGCGACGGGTACGGCCAAAAGGCAGGAAAACATCGTGGATACAAGGGCTTGCTCGATGGTGAAGCGGATGGCCGACCAGTCTGCCGGGCGCAGGCTGGCACCCTTCGACTGCACCGCCAGCGCCAGCGCCGTTCCCAGCACCAGCGTGGCGATCAGTGCCGACAGCGCGATTGCGCCTATTTGGAGAGAGCGGTCTGCCATTCCTCCACCGCCGCTTGCCGCAGGCTTTCCGCCTCGGCCGGGGAATAAAGGAGGGATTTCAGCGGCTTGATCAGAGTGTCAAACCCTTTCGGCAGACCAGCGGCGGGCATCTTGGCCGGATACATCCAGTTGGTGGTGGGAAGGACGGCCTGCGCTGCGTCGCCCGCAAGATAGGCCAGGAACGCGTCGGCAAGGGCCTGATGCGTGGAAGATGCCAGCTTTCCGGCAACCTCCACCTGCATGTAGTGGCCCTCTTCAAACAAAGCGGCAGATTTGGTGGCATCTTTCTCAGCGATCAGATGGTAGGCGGGGGATGTCGTATAGCTTAGGACCATATCAGCCTCGCCCTTTAGAAACAGGCCATAGGCAGCGTCCCACGACGGGGTAACGGTAACGATATTGTCGGCCAAGTCCTTCCAGATATTGGCAGAATCTGCGCCGTAAGCATCCTTGACCCACATCACCAGACCAAGACCGGGGGTGGACGACCGGGGATCCTCAATCACGATTTTCAGATTGGAGGCGGCGAGTTCCTTGAAGGACTTCGGCGGGGACGTCAGCTTGGTGTTGTCATAGACGAAGGCGAACCAGCCCCAATCGAAAGGCTCAAAGTTGGCATCGGTGTAGGGCACTGGAAGATCGTTGGGAGCGTTGCTGGCCAGTGGCGCAAAAAGGCCGGTAGCGCGAGCGGTTTCCGTTAGCGACGTGTCCAGGCCCAAGACGACGTCTGCTTCGGAGGTCGCACCCTCCATCTTGAGGCGCGAGAGAACGGCTGCACCATCACCAGCGGTCACATAGTGGACCTTGCAGGTGCAAGTCGCCTCAAATCCCTTGGCGATGGCGGGACCGGGGCCCCAATCGGCGGCGAAACTGTCGTAGGTCAGGACGGTCAGCACTGGGGTATCGGCCATGGCCATCGGGGCCAAAGACAAGAACGCCAGCGCAAGATGGATGGTTTTCATAGCGACTCCATTTTGCGACGGGCGGGAATGGAGTGGGGTCAACCAGCACCTTCCCTCCGCCGGTATGATCCGGTTCAGGTTCAACGGGTCCGCTTGCGCATCTCAGCCTGTTGCCAGGCACCCCGAGGTATCACCGAACATAGGGGAACATGGCGGAGGCGCAAGGGGAAACGCCAAGGGTCTGGAAAGACGAAATCAACGTTGGAGTACGTGGGAATGGATGCATGCGGTAGCGATCGGTTTTCAACCCGGCCGTGGTCGTTCGGTGTGCTGGAAAAAGCCAGGTTTCACTATTGCCGCGAATCAGGTCTGGCGTGTGGTTCGGGGCGGATTTAAAGTAGCGGGGCCAAAGGTGGAGGGTGACCGCGATGCTGCGTTTTTTGACTTTTTGCACATTGGTGTCGGCGGTGGTGACACCTGCGACGGCGGAGTGTGTCGGGTATCAAAGTTTTCTCAAGGGCGTGAAAGTCACACTGGAGGATGGCTCGGTCTGGACCGCCAAGCGCGCGGCGCATGATGTGATCCGGATCGACCAGATCAACGGCAAGGAAACCTATGCGCGCTATGCCGTTGGACCCTATGGGGTTTTTGCGACAGAGAGCACACGAAACGGCAAGGGGACCATCTCTGAATTCAGCTATGCGCGTGCGGTCGTTGCGCCGGCGTCGGGTATGGACTGGACCTCTAACGTGAAGGCGGTGTCCACCAAAATCGGCAGCCAGCCTGACGCAATGCGCCGCGAAAAGGTGCATGTGACGGCGGGGACTGTGGAGATGGTGCGGCTGGGCAAGTGTGCCTACAACGTGATGGGGGTGGATATGGGCCATCTGGATGGGCCTTATCCGACGGTTCAGCATTTTGCCTACTTTCCTGACCTGAAGTTTGGCATTCAGACCCAGATCACCTATCCGGCAGATACGGTGAAGAAGGCCGCAGTTTTGGCGATTACGGCGGAATAGTCTGTTGCGTCACGGCGGTTTGTCGTATTGGCGGCGAAAGTCCGGAGTTGCACGATGAGCCTGAATAGTTTTGGTCACCTGTTTCGGTTCACCACGTGGGGTGAAAGCCACGGCCCGTCGATTGGCGTCGTGGTGGACGGCTGCCCGCCGGGAATCGCGCTGACGACGGCGGATTTGCAGCCTTGGCTGGATGCTCGGAGGCCCGGAACCTCTAAATTCACCACGCAGCGGCAGGAAGCCGACGAGGTCCGCATCCTCTCAGGTGTGTTTGAGGGCGTGACAACCGGCACGCCGATTTCATTGATGATCGAGAATACCGACCAGCGGTCGAAGGACTATGGCGATATTGCGCAGAGTTTTCGGCCCGGACATGCGGATATTACGTATCATTTGAAGTACGGCGTCCGCGACTATCGCGGGGGTGGGCGGTCGTCGGCCCGAGAGACAGCGAGCCGGGTTGCAGCGGGCGGTGTGGCACGCGCGGTTTTGAAGGCGCTGGTGCCGGGGCTTAAGATCACCGGGTATATGGTGCAGATGGGGGTCAAGGGAATTGATCGCACCCGGCTGGACTTGGGTACGATTGGCGACAATCCGTTCTGGTGCCCGGACCCCGTGGCCGCATTGGAATGGGCGGCTTATCTGGATGGGCTGCGGCTGGCGCATAACTCGGTTGGGGCGGTGATCGAGGTGGTGGCAGAGGGGGTTCCCGCAGGGCTTGGCGCGCCTTTGTATGGCAAGCTGGATTCGGACCTCGCCTCGGCGATGATGTCGATCAACGCGGTGAAAGGCGTTGAGATTGGCGATGGGATGGCGGTGGCTGGGCTTACAGGCGTCGACAACGCGGATGAGATCAGGATGGGCGCGCATGGGCCGGAGTTTTTGAGCAATCATGCCGGTGGCATTCTGGGCGGAATTTCAAGCGGGCAGCCGGTGGTGTGCCGGTTTGCCGTCAAGCCGACCTCCAGCATTCTGACGCCGCGGCGGACGATCAATGCCCGTGGTGAGGAGATTGAACTGATCACGAAAGGTCGCCATGACCCTTGCGTAGGCATTCGCGCTGTCCCGGTGGGAGCGGCGATGATGGCCTTGGTGCTGGCCGACCACCTGTTACTGGACCGAGGTCAGACGGGTGGCGCGCGCGGGCTGATCGGTTAGAGGCAGAGGAAACACTGGCAGGACTTGTGGGTCGTGGGAGATCGCATGGCATAGTAGTCAGGCGCTTTGGCCCCGGCGCTGGCGTAGACGTCGCCCCACCAGCCCTGGTCATGCTGCGCATTGGCAAGAAGGCTTGCCGCGTCGGCCGACCTGCCCCTGTGACCCGCCAGTGTATGCCGAAACGGAATGGGTTGGCGATGGGGCTATGGGTCAGCATGCAATCTGGTCACCGCCATTGTGACTTAGCGGGCGTTTCTACCGGATTAACGCGGAGGTGATTGTGCGGTAGATTTCAGTTCGGCCAGAAACTCGCGCAAAAGGCCTACGCGGCGTGGGCGGAAATATTCGGGCGTAGAGGTAAGCGTCGTGATGGCATGCAAGTTGAAGCGGCGGAAGCCCTGACGCAGGGTACACCAGGCCAACAACATCAGGGCGCGATCAAGGAACACGACGGAAAGCGGCCAGATGCGCCGGCGCGTCGTGGTGCCGCTGCGGTCTTGGTAGGTGATGTCGAGCGCGCGCTCCTCCCAGCAGGCTTCGCGGATTTCGGCGAGGTGGGCGGGCGCAGGGGACCGTTTTTCGAAACGGTAGACCTGGTGGGCGGTGTGGATGGCCTGACGCTGGACACGCTCTGGCAGGGTCGCAATGATCTTGCCAAGGGCGGCGTCGGCGGCCTTGGCCAGTGCGGGGTCACCGGCAAGACGAACCTCGGCCAGACCGAGGACAAGGGCCTCCACCTCCAGTCTTGAAAACATCTGCGGCGGCAGGGCGGGGTCTTCTGTGAGCGTGTAGCCAAGGCCAGCCGCGCCGTCGATCAGGGCCCCACCGGCGCGCAGGGTTTCGATGTCGCGGTAAAGCGTGCGGGGCGAAACCTCGGTTTCTTCGGCCAAACGGGCAGCAGTCACCGGCTGCGGCAGGCTGCGCAGCGCGGTCAGCAGACGGAAAAGGCGGTCGGGACGGGGCATGTGATGTTGACAGGTTTTGACAGGAGGGTATCAGCATAAAGGGTCTATCGAAAACCTCAAGGAGACAAACATGTTGACGCTCTTTCACGCCCCCGACTCGCGGTCGACCCGGATATTGAACCTGATTGACGAAATGGGGATCTGGGACCAGATCGAGATCAGGCGGGTCAATATCATCTACCGCGACGGATCGGGCCAGCCGGACCCTGCCAATCCGCATCCCGAGGGCAAGGTGCCAGCGCTTATTCATGACGGCACGCTGATCACGGAAAGTGCTGCAATCATGCTGTATCTGACCGCGTTGTTCCCTGAAAGCGGTCTTGCACCCAAGCCCGGCACCGCCAGGCGCGGGGAATATCTGACGTGGTTGTTCTGGTATCAGGGCGTCATGGAGCCTGTGATGATGGCAGAAGTGATGGGGATCCATCATCCGGGCTTTGCGCGGAATTTCCGTGGCATGGCCGAAATTGCGGCGCGCCTGCACAAGGCGCTGAAGCAGGGGCCGTGGCTGTGCGGCGACTATTCGGCAGCGGATTTGATTTGCGCGTCGTCCTTTGCCTTCATGCCGCATCTGATGCCGGATGACCCGCTGATCCGCGACTGGGCTGCGCGGGTGGAGGCGCGACCGGCGTTGGCCAATGCCAAGTCGTTTGATGCGGCGATGAAAGCGGCTTAGGGGTTGGCCGAAGGTTTGGTCAATCCGGGGGCTGCCAAAGTTCGATGGCCTTGCCCTCAGGATCGGTGATGCGGGCGAACTTGCCGTATTCGCCATCCCACTCGGGCCGGGTCTCAACGCTTATTCCCGCCTCGGTCAAGGCAGAGATCAGGCCAGGCAGATCATCAACCCGAAGGTTCAGCATTGTTTGCTGGCCTTCGGGAAAATAATCGCTGTCGGCCTGAAACGGAGCAAAGACCGTGGGGCCTGGTTGCTGGCTCCATATTTTGTCATGCCCGTCAGCGATGCCGAGATGATCCTGATACCACGAAGCAACGGCGCTTGGGGCAGTCGCGCGGAAAAAGACGCCACCGATGCCAGTAACTTTGGCCATGATTGATCCTGTGCAAGAAAGGGTCGCCTCGCTTACAAGCCTCTCAACAGAATCCGATTCTGGCAATAGATCCTCATGGGATCAGGCGTTGACGCTTTCCTTCAGCGATTTGGCGATGGTGAATTTCACCTGCTTGTCGGCGGTTTTGGTCACCGTCTCTCCGGTCGCGGGGTTGCGGACCAGACGCTCCGGACGCTCTTTGCAGACGATCTTGCCGAGACCGGGCAGGGTCACGGCGCCACCGGCGGCCACCTCGCGCGCAACGACATTAGCGATTGCGTCCAGCGCTGCGGATGCGGTTTTCTTGTCAGCACCCATCGCGTCAGCCAAGGCTGCAAGCAGTTGGGTTTTGGTCATCGGCTTGGTCATTCGAATGTCCCTCGGATGGTTCCCGGTATTCGGGTATTTTGCGTTGACCCCTGAGGCGAATGCCGGGGCTGCGGGCTCGCTACACAGGTTTTTGGCGATCAAGGCAAGCATTTTTGCGGGCGTGAGCGAAAACTGACCTTAAAGGAAGGCGGTTTCATCAAAACTGCGCAGTTTGCGGCTGTGGATCTCGCCCAGCGGCATGTCCCGCAAACGTTCCATCGCCCGGATGCCAACTTTCAGGTGGCGGGAGACCTGGGTTTTGTAAAATTCGGTTGCCATGCCGGGGAGTTTCAATTCGCCGTGCAAGGGCTTGTCTGACACACACAACAAGGTGCCGTAAGGCACGCGGAAGCGAAAGCCGTTGGCGGCGATGGTGGCGGATTCCATATCCAGTGCGATGGCGCGCGATTGGGAAAGGCGGCGCACCGGGCCGGATTGGTCGCGCAGTTCCCAGTTGCGGTTGTCGATGGTGGCGACAGTGCCGGTCCGCATGATGCGCTTTAGCTCGTAACCGTCAAGCTGGGTCACTTCGGCAACCGCGTCCTGCAGGGCGATCTGAATCTCCGCCAGCGCGGGGATCGGCACCCAGACCGGCAAGTCGTCGTCCAGCACATGATCCTCACGCAGATAGGCATGGGCAAGGCAGAAATCGCCGAGCGATTGCGAATTGCGCAAACCAGCACAGTGGCCCAGCATCAGCCAGGCATGCGGTCGCAGAACGGCGATGTGGTCCGTGGCGGTTTTGGCGTTCGATGGCCCGATGCCGATGTTGACCAGCGTGATGCCGTTCCCGTCAGCGCGCTTCAGGTGGTACGTCGGCATTTGCGGGGTTTTGGAAGAGGGTGTCAGGATGCCGTCGCCGGTCGAGATGCTGGCATTTCCGCCCGCCACAAACTCGGTGTAGCCAAGTGCGGGGTTCGAAAGAGCGGCGCGGGCCATGAACTCGAACTCATCCACATAGAACTGGTAGTTGGTGAACAGGACGTAGTTCTGGAAATGGATGGCATCGGTGGCGGTGTAATGGCTGAGGCGGGAGAGCGAATAGTCAACCCGCTGCGCCGTGAAGGGCGCCAAGGGAAAGGAGCCGTCTGCATTGGTGGTGCGCTGGCCGTTGACGATGTCATCATTGGTGGTGGCAAGGTCCGGCACGTCAAACACGTCGCGCAGGGTGAAGTCGAGAACGCCCTGATGCGGAATGGTCATGTCGGGGGTGTTAGCGACCGCAAAGTGCAAGGGCATCGGGGTGTCTGAAAGCCCGATCTGCACGGCAACGCCGTGGTTTTCCATCAAAAGGCCGATCTGCTGGATCAGGTAGTTGCGGAACAGGTCCGGCCTTGTGATCGTGGTGGAATAGGTGCCGGGGTGGCTGACGTGGCCAAAGCTCAGACGCGAGTCGATCTTGTCATGGCTGGTGACGGTCAGCCGGATCTCTGGGTAATAGGCGCGGACGCGGGTGGATGGTTTGCCATTGGCCACCGCTTCAGAAAAGGCGGCACCAAGGTAGGCGGTGGCTTCGGAATACAACGCCTCCAGCCGGGTGACAGCGGCGGCTGCATCGGTGAACCCGGCAGGTTCCGGCGTGGCAGGGGTCAGAAAAACGTCGTCTTGCATCGCTTGCGTCCCATCAATTTGATCGGGCATGTAAGAGTGCGCATAGGGTTTAGGCAAGTGAAGTTCTGATGAAGGCGCTTGATAAGCCTATGACGGGCAGAGATAAGGCAGGGATGAACACCTTGCTTTCCATCGGTCACGGCTATTCTGCGCAAGCTTTGGCGCGCCTGTTGCAGCCTGAAGGCTGGCGGGTCATTGGTACGACGCGAAGTGCGGCGAAAGCTGCGGTTCTGCGTGCCTGCGGGGTGGAGGCGGTGATCTGGCCGCAGGATTTGTCGCAGGACGCTTCAGCAGGGTTGCGGGCGGCTTTGACGCAGGCGACGCATGTGCTGACCTCTGTAGCGCCGGGCGAAGGTGATCCGGTGCTGGCAGCCATTGGGGCAGAGATTGCGACGACCAAGGCCAGTTGGCTGGGCTATCTGTCAACCACGGCGGTCTATGGGCACCATGGCGGCGACTGGGTGGATGAGGAAACTCCGCTGAACCCCACGACCGAGCGGGGCGCCGCACGGGTGAGGGCAGAGGCGGACTGGGCGGCTTTGGGCAAGCCCTTGCACATCTTCCGGCTGGCGGGGATTTACGGGCCGGGGCGTGGCCCGTTCGAGAAGGTGCGCGATGGCTCTGCCCGGCGGATCCTGAAACCGGGACAGGTGTTCTCGCGCATCCATGTCGATGATATTGCCCAGGTCCTGCACGCGGCTTTGATGAACCCGCATCCGGGTGTTTACAATGTCTGCGATGACGATCCGGCGTCACCCGAAGATGTGCTCTCGCTGGCAGCCCGGATGCTGAACCTGCCGGAACCGCCGATGGTGGCCTATGAAGACGCCGAAATGACCCCAATGGCGCGGTCGTTCTATGCGGAAAACAAGCGGGTGAGGAATGACCGGATCAAGGCCATTCTGGGGGTGGCGTTGAAGTATCCGACCTACCGCGAAGGATTGGCCGCGATTTTGGCTTCTGAGCGCTAAAGCTCAGGTCGCCGCCAGCATCCGGCCCATGATTTTGCCCGCAAGGATATGCAGGTGATAGTGCGGCACCTCTTGCATGCCGTGCGCGCCGGTGTTGGTGATGGCGCGGTAACCTTCGCCGGGGGCTACACCCAGCATCGCGCAGACCTTGGCGGCGGTCCGGTGAAAATCGGTCAGCTCCGCAGAAGAGGCTGTTGCTGCAAAATGGTCAAAGGTGACGTAGGGGCCTTTGGGGATCACCAGCACATGAATGGGCGCTTGCGGACGGATATCATGGAAGACCAGCGTGTGATCTGACTCCATGACGGTTTTGTTGGGAATTTCGCCGCGCAGGATGCGGGCGAAGATGTTTTGCGGGTCATATTGATACATGGTCTAGTCCACGAATAGGTAGTCGGTGCCCGCAATCTCACGGGCTTTGGCGGCGGGAATATCAAGGAATTCCGCCAGCGGCACAGTATTTTCGTCAACGGTCACCGATTGGCGCAGCTGATAGAAGTTGGGGAAGCCCGCGTCGCGAATGCGGTCACTTTCAAAGCGGACGTCGTAGCGGATGGTCGGCAAAAGTCGGTCCAGCACCTCTTGCGGGGTGTGGTCGGCGGCGAGGCCGACCCGTTTGGCGTGGCCGATCAGGTAGTCGTCGGTAAACTCACACTCAATCTCCAGCAACCGGACTTTTGCCTTGTCATTGTAAAAGTCCTGCATCAGATCGGTGTTGGCGGGGTCGATGCAGACCATAAGCACATCGGTTTGCCAATAGTCGAACAGCATCCGCAGCAAGGCGCGGCGGTGGCGCGTTCGCTTTTCCAGCGTGGATTGAATGCCGCCAAGGTCGGGCATCGGGGTGTCAGGTTCGTTGAACAGGTAGTCGACTGCGGGCATATTGGTCACTTGCCTTACCCGGTCAACCAGACGCTTGGCGACGTGCCACTTCTTGCAAGTCACCATCAAAAGCGTGCGTTGGCGACCGATCGAGCTTTCCGTTTCCCAGAACCGGGGCGCAAAACGGCGGCCGATGCGGCCACGGCCGATCAGGAACTGGAACAACGTCCTGCCCTCATCCGAAATGCCGAAGGTGACGCCGGTGGCGGAGTATAGCTTGCCAAGACGTTCCTTGAGGTCTTTGGCATCTGGCGAGATCTTGCGGGCGAAAAGGTAACCCTGACTGACCAAGAGGTCGTAGTGATCGTTGTAGAAGGTCACCGGCAAGCCGTAGTCGGTGAACATCAGAAAGGTCAGGGTGCGGCCAGTGATCTCCGGCTCTGGCACCAGATGCCGGACAAGGGTCTGAAAGAACGTCTCGTCCGGGATCCAGGTGGAGCGGAAAAACCGCATCACGGCGGGATTGTCCTGTCGGTATTTCAGGATCGTTTCAATCGTGCGCCTACGCAGGCACCACCACTGGCTGCCGATCATCATCTGCAGGTCCTGCGGCACTTTGCGCGTCAGCTTCAGACGTTTTTGCCACGCCATCGACGTGTAGAACAGCCTTTTCCGGGTGCGCTCATTGAAGTAGTGGCGGTAGATCAGCCGCTCTTCCCGCAGGCCGGTCTTGATCCAGTATGAAGTGAAGAAATCAACGCTTTCGATGTAGTCGCAATTGGCGGCGTCCAGAAAGTTATGGGCGTATTCAGCGGATTTGGTTGGCATGCAATCGCCCGAAAGCATGTAGAAATGGGTGGCGCGCGGAAAGGCCTCAACCGCTGCGTCAACGGCGGCAAGGGTGGCTTCCACCAGGCTCCACTCCCCCCAGCCGCATTTGATGCGTTTGGCTGCAAAGGCAACGGCGGGGTTGGACGCAAGGGCAGCGCGGATCCGTTCAAAATCCTCACGCTTGGCGCGACCGTCAAAGTGGATGGCGATGCAATCACCGACCGCTGTCAGACGTTGGGCCTGCGCGATGATCCCGTCCGGATCTTTGTGACACAA
The DNA here is from genome assembly GCA_038231395.1 of Rhodobacterales bacterium. Lineage (GTDB taxonomy): Bacteria > Pseudomonadota > Alphaproteobacteria > Rhodobacterales > Rhodobacteraceae > Stagnihabitans. Next base: position 48,097 of record JBBRLL010000001.1, on the reverse strand, counting down.
AAGAATGTAGGCAATTTTCGCCATATGACAGGTAATCCGGGGGTCTGGGGTGGCATTGGTGCCATAAATAGCTTTAACGGACATTGAAAAGACAGAGTTTCTTTGCTCTTTTCGGCATAGATTTTCGCGGACGTGCGGCAAAGGCGCCAAAACCGCCAAGGAGGCTGTTTCAGATGGGTTTTCCCGGCACCTGGATGACCGAGAGTGAAAGTGTTGTGTACCGGGTGGTGCCCAAATGCGCCTGCTCGACCATCGGGCAGATCATGTTCTACGCTGACCACGGCAGCTTTTACGATGGCGACATTCATGACTCGACCAAAGGTCTGCACAAATGGGCGCAAGAGGCGAGCCAACCGTCGATTGAAAAGAACGTGAAAGGGCAGAAAACCTATGCCTTTACCTGCGTGCGCAACCCCTACACGCGGATTTTGAGCTCCTTTTTCGACAAGATTTGCGGGATTCAGCGCAACGGCAAGCGGTATCGCGGCAATATGGTGCCCCTGCTGATGCAGAAATACGGGATCGAGGTCGGTGGCGACGATGGCAAGGCGGAATTTGACCAGATCGCCAGCTTTCGGCGCTTTTTGCTGTTCGCGCGCGACACCATCCGGTTCAAAAAGCCGATGGAGCCGGACATTCACTGGTCCGCAATGGCAGGGCACGTCTCGACCTTTATCGTGAACGGCGGGCGTTACGACAAGATCATCTTCACCGAGAAATTTGACGAGGGGATGTCCGAGGTTGTGGCCAGGATGACGCCGAAGCACGCAATTGATCTGGCCACCATCCCCCGCTTCAACGAAAGCGAGGGCCACGGGCCCAAGCGGGCGCATCCGGTGGAGGATTACTTCGACGACCTGTCCAAACACCTGATGTGGGAAATCTACAAACGCGATTTCCAGCTTTTCAAGTATGACTTCGACAATGCCGGCAACAAGATGCCACTGGCAGAGGTTGATCTGGACGAGGTTCACGCCAAGCTGGGCGAATGAGGCGTGGCGCGTGACAGAAACCACCCTGCCGACCATTGGCAGGGTGCGTCATTTCGCACAGCGTTCTAAATCAGACCCTCTTTGCGGAACAAGGCTTTGAGGTCGGTTTCGGGGCGCGCGCCGTAGTGTGATATGACCTCGGCCGCTGCGACGCACCCCATGCGGCCACAGGCAAACAGGCTTTGACCGGTGGCGATGCCATACAAAAAACCAGCGGCAAAAAGATCACCTGCGCCGGTGGCATCAACGGGCACGATGCGGTGGACGGGAACATTGGCCTGATCCGCGCCACGGATGATGATGACTTCCTCGCCCGAACGGGTGCAAGCGATCATTCCGGCGTCTTTGGCGGCAAGTTCCAGTGCTGACGACAGATCGGTCTGGTACAGCGAAGACCACTCATGTTCGTTGCCGATCACATAGTCGAGGTCTTTGACCAAACGGCGGAAGTCGTCGCGGTGGCGGTCCACGCAGAAAGGGTCTGACAGGGCAATGCCTGCCTTGCCTCCCGCAGCACGGCACAATCTGGCCGCACGTTCAAACGCCTGTTTGCCTTTGGGTTTGTCGTAAAGATAGCCTTCAAGGAACAGAAGCTGGGTGGCGCCTGCAACGTCATCCGACACATCGTCAGGCCCAAGCTCGGACGAGATGCCAAGATAGGTGTTCATCGAACGCTCCCCATCCGGGGCCACGAAGATCATCGAGCGTGAGGTGGGCAGGTCGCCGCCGGGCACAGGAGGGTTGACGAAGTCGGTGCCACCTTCGACCATGTGGCTGGCGTAAAAGCGGCCCAGAGCGTCGTCATGCACGCGGCCTATGAACGCGGTGGAAAGGCCAAGGTTGCCAAGCCCTGCCAGAGAGTTGGCGACCGAACCGCCCGGCGCTTGCACCCGGTCTTTCATCGCACCGTACAGCATCTCACCCCGGTCTTTTTCGACCAGTTGCATGATGCCTTTTTGAATCCCCATCAGCTCCAGAAACGTATCATCTGCGGCGGAAAAGACGTCGACGATCGCGTTGCCGATGCCGACGACATTGTATTTCTTCATGTTTTATCCTCGAACAAACAGGTTTCGCGGATCGGGCAGATGCCGCATTTGGGGTTGCGCGCGGTGCAGATATAGCGGCCGTGCAGGATAATCCAGTGGTGCGCATGAGCCTGGAATTCCACGGGTATGTTGTCTTCGATAGCACGCTCAACAGCCAGTTCGTCTTTTCCCGGTGCAATGCCCGTGCGGTTGCCGACGCGGAACAAATGGGTGTCAATGGCCTGCGCCGGGTGGTGGAACCACATGTTGAGCACCACGTTGGCGGTCTTTCGACCTACACCGGGCAGACGTTGCAGAGCGGCACGAGAGGAGGGAACCTCTCCACCGTACTCGTCGAGCAGCATCTGGCTCAGCCGGATGACGTTTTTCGCCTTGGTGCGGAACAGCCCGACGGATTTGATATGGGAGATCAGAGCTGCCTCTCCCAAGGCCAGCATTTTGGCGGGCGTGTCGGCCACGCCAAACAAGGCCTTGGTGGCCTTGTTCACGCCAATGTCTGTGGCTTGGGCGGACAGGGCCACGGCAACCAGAAGGGTGTAGGCGTTGGTGTGGTCAAGCTCTCCCTTCGGGGCCGGATCAAGGGCGCGGAAGGTCTGGAAGATGGTTCGCAAGGCGGCATAGGAAAGCTGAGGGGTCATGGCCGGGATATGCCTGCTTGGGGTGGTTTGGGCAAGCATTTGCGCAGGATTCGGGTGTTTAAGGCCGGGGTGCGGGGTTAGGTTGCGAGTATGGAGGCAGATATGAATGAAGAAACCTACCACTATGCTGTGATTGCGCGGGCTTTGACGGTGATTGACGCGGAGCCTTCGCTGACGCTGGAAGCTTTGGCCGCCCGCATGGGGATGAGTGCCGCACATTTTCAAAGGGTGTTTTCGGCCTGGGTTGGGGTGTCGCCCAAGCGTTATCAGCAATATCTGACGCTGGACCATGCCAAAAACCTGTTGGCGGACCGTTTCACCGTGCTGGATACAGCCCATGCTGCGGGTCTTTCGGGGCCGTCGCGGTTGCACGATCTTTTCCTGACCTGGGAGGCGATGTCTCCCGGCGACTATGCCAAGGGTGGCGCGGGTCTGGTGATTTACTGGGGCTGGTTTGACAGCCCGTTCGGGCCGGCGGTCGTGATGGGGACCGCGCGCGGCATCTGCGGCATGGGCTTTGCGGCGGATATGGGCGAAGCGGCGGCGCTGGAGGATTTGGTGGCGCGCTGGCCCAATGCCACCTTTGTCGGGGACAAGGAGATGCTGCGGCCCTGGGTGCAGCAGGCTTTGGGAGGGCAGGCGGCGCCTTTGTACCTGATTGGTGCGCCGTTTCAGATCAAAGTGTGGGAGGCATTGCTGCGCATCCCCTCCGGTCAGGTCACCACCTATTCGCAATTGGCCGGGGCGGTGGGCGCACCAAAAGCGGTGCGGGCAGTGGGCACGGCGGTCGGGCGCAATCCGATCAGCCTGCTGATCCCCTGCCACCGGGCGCTGCGAAAGTCAGGCGGCCTTGGCGGCTATCACTGGGGCTTGCCGGTCAAACGCGCGATCCTGGCATGGGAGGCCGCGCGCAAGGATGTAGCGGCGTAAGGCCACATGGCGACCCGATGGGCAAAAAAGCGCGCAGGGTGTGGGTCGGCTGTGACCCTCGGGCGCGGGCTGGTATAATGGGGGTCAGGGCCGGAACCATGGCCCGGTCAATAAGAGGCAGCAGAAACATGATAATCAAACCCTCCCTTACCTTTGCGGTTGCAGCATCCCTGGGCCTGACGGCCTGCGTGGACAGTGCCACCCGCATTCAGGACCCGAATTACCGCGCAGAGACCGGCGTTGCGGCCGGTGCCGTCGGCGGCGCGGTTCTGGGCAGCTTCTTCAAGAACGACAAGAACGGCGCTTTGCACGGTGCCATTCTGGGCGGTATTGCAGGCGGACTGGTCGGCAATTCGCTGGACCAGCAAGCGCAAGAGATGCGCACCAGCCTTGGCAATCCGAACGTCACTGTCACGAATGCGGGCGCTTATCTGCTGGTCAACCTGCCCGATGATGCGCTGTTTGCCACTGGCAGCGCGACCTTGCGTCCGGACTTGCAGCGCGAAATCCGCTCGGTCGCCAACAACCTGTTGAGCTATCCCAACAGCAGCATCGAAGTTGTGGGCCATACCGACAACGTGGGTTCCGCCGCTTCGAACTTTGACCTGTCGCAGCGCCGGGCTGGATCAGTGGCGAATATCCTGATCGGTGCAGGGGTTCCGCCGCGGCGCATCGCGGTCTCTGGCCGGGGTGAAGATCAGCCGGTGGCAACCAACCTGAGCGAGGCGGGCCGCGCGCAAAACCGCCGGGTCGAGATCATCATTCGGCCAAACAACTGATTGGCGAACGCCCCGTCAACTGATTGGCGAATAGTCTGTCAAAGGAAAATGCCCGGAGGAACCTCCGGGCCTTTTTCACTCTGGCAAAACCGTCAGTGCAGCTTGGCCGCAACCTGCGTGATGGAGGCGTCAATGGCTGCCGCTGCCTGATCCGCCGTCATCTGGCGTTTCAGCACGTCAGCGGCGACAGCAACCGAGACCGAGATGGCCTGATCGCGCACGGCACGCTCCGCCGTTTTGACGGTGGATTCGATCTGTTCACCTGCCGCAGCCAAACGGCGCGCGATCGAGGCTTGCAGGTCGGCCTTTGCCTGATTGGCGGCGGCCTGCGCTTCATCTTTGGCGGTGGCGACGATGCGGGCGGACTGGGCCTGCACCTCACGCTGCTTGGCCTCGTAGTGCGACAGCAAGGTCTTGGCCTCTTCGCGCAGCGCTTTGGCCTCGTCCAGTTCCTGCTTGATGGAAGCTGCGCGCGCGTCCAGCATGGTGCCGATCTTGCCAGGGATTCCCAGATAGATCAGCACGCCGACGAAGACGATAAACGCGATGCCGACCACAAACTCCGCGTTGCGGAGCGAGAAGAACGGGCCCTCCTCGGCAGCAAATGCCGGGGCTGCCAGCAGGGTGAAGATAGCGGACGTGAGAAGTCTTTTCATATCCTTACCCTTTCAACCGCGCCGCAACCGCAGCACCGATGGTCGCTGCATCGGCATTGCCACCCAAGGTGGACACCAAAGCACCGGCCGTTTCGCTCGCCACTTCGGACACCATAGCCATCGCACCGGTGCGAATTTCGGCAATCCGTGCCGCACCTTCGGCGGTTTTGGCACCGATTTCCGCGTCAGCCTTGGCCATGGCCGCATCAAGATCAGCCTTGATCTCTGCCTTGGTGGCGGCGATGATCTTGGTGGCCTCAGCCCGCGCCTGCTCCAACGCCAGATTATAGGCCTTCTCGGCGGCTTTGGCCCGACTTTTCAGTTCCTCGGCGGCGGCAAGATCATTGCCGATTGTGCCTTTGCGTTCGGCAAGCACGGCGGCGATGCGCGGCATGGCGATCTTGGTCAGCACGAAATAGATGATGACCAAAGCCACCACCAGCCAGAATATCTGGTTCGGCCAGGTTTCAAATTTCAGTTGCGGCATGCCCTTTTCGGCAGCCTGTCCCGCAGCGCCTGCCACGGTATCTGTCGTTGCCATGATGCCCTCCGGGAATGGAACCGGGCCGGAGGGGTTGCCCCATCCGGCCAGTGATCAGATCCGTTGGATCAGACGGCGAACATCAACAGCAAAGCGATGAGGAACGAGAAGATTCCCAATGCTTCGGCAAAGGCGATGCCGACGAACAGGTTGGCGGTTTGACCCGGGGCTGCCGACGGGTTGCGCAGGGCACCCGACAGGAAGTTGCCGGCCACGATGCCCACGCCGACGCCAGCGCCGCCGAGACCCATGGTCGCCAGACCAGCGCCGATGTACTTGCCCATCAGGGCGAATTGAGCGAGATCGCCAGACATTGGTATTCTCCTAAGTTTGGTTTGGTTGAGGAAAGGAACTGACTTAGTGGTGGGCTTCGCCAACGGCGTCGCGCAGGTACACACAGGTCAGGATAGCGAAAACATAGGCTTGCACGACGGCCACCAACACTTCGAGGCCATAGATCGCGGCGATGGCGGCAATTGGCACGACAGACGCCACACCCATCACACCGGCAAAGCCTGCAAAGACTTTCATGACCGCGTGGCCTGCCATGACGTTGCCGCCAAGCCGGATGGAGTGGCTGACCGGGCGGACGAAGTAGGAAATCACCTCGATCAGCGCCAGCACAGGGCGCAGGGCCAGCGGCGCCGAAGCCACCCAGAACATCCCCAGAAAGCCGATGCCCTTGTTGTAAAGGCCGACCAGCGTGACGGTCAGGAACACCGCGAGTGCCAGTGTAGCGGTAACCGCGATGTGCGAGGTGGCGGCAAACGATCCGGGGATCAGGCCCAGAAGGTTGGAGGTCACGATGAAGGTGAACAACACCATGATGTAGGGGAAGAACTTCGCGCCCTCATGGCCGGTGACGTCTTCTACCATCGTGTGAATGAAGCTGTAGAACACCTCGCCGAACGACTGAAGCCGCCCTGGAATGATCGCCCGCTTGGACGAACCCAAAACCAGAACCGCAATCACCGCCAGAACCGCCACGCCCAGCCAAAGGGTTTGGTTGGTGATGGTGTACCAGTGCAAAGGGCCGTCCCCGAACAAGGGAACGATCTGGAACTGGTGCATCGGGTCAATTGCAAGACCGCCATCTTGAGCCATGATCACTCCCTCTCGTCTGCGGATTTAGCCGCGTCTTTTGCCATCTGGTTTGCGGTGCCCATCATCGTCTTGATGCCCGCCGCAAACCCCAACAGCGCGAAGATCACCAGAAAGATGGGCCGGGTTTTGAACAAAACATCCAAACCGTAGCCGATTGCCAGCCCAAGCAGCATGCCTGTCACCAGCTCCAGCACCATCCTCCAGGCCACCTCGCCCTGCGAGAAACCCTTGCCCGTGTCGGGTCGCTTGACCGGTCCGTTTCCCTTCAGCTTTTCGATACGCTGTTCCAGCGCGCGCAGCCGATCGGGGTCGGGATCATTGGCCATAAAACCCTCACCACATTTGGGCGATACCTACGAAGTGGGGCCTTGCGAGTCAAGCGCGGATAGTCGGCGGTCAAATCGGTTTAATATGTTGATTATAAATGGTTTTGCCTATTGGCCATTCCTGTGGCACACCGCCGTCACCAGCACGATCAGGCCTGTTTCATATTCAACCTTCCGGTTGACCTTCGCTTGGTGCCACTTGATACTGCCGCGATGACAGACCCTTTGGACGCAGCGTTTTCTGCCCTCGCCGATCCGACCCGCCGCGCCATCCTTGCGATGCTGTTGGAGGATGACATGGCCGTGACCGATGTGGCGGAACCGTTCCAGATGTCGTTGGCCGCAATTTCCAAGCACCTTTCCATCCTCGCCGACGCCGGCCTGATCACGCAGGAAAAGCGCGGTCGCGTCAAATGGTGCAAGCTGGAGCCTGATGCCCTGCGCGCTGTCTCGGTCTGGATGCAAGGCTTCGGGCAGTTCGAACCGGTCGATCTGGACCAGTTCGAACGTTTTCTGGAGGCGGAAATGGCCAGTTTAAACGAAGACGATCCCAAATAAAGGCCGGTCTGGGTGAAACCCGGCCTAGATGAAGAAGATGTCAAAGCTGTTGAACGTGGCCCCGGTCTGCAGATCGGCCACCAGCACTGCGGCGACCCTGCCCCCAACGCCATCGGCATCGTACCAAAGCGAGGTGTCGGCGGTGTCGAATATGAAGCGGTCGGTCGTCGCGGTGGCGAGGTGGCCAACTTCCGATATCAGCTCACCCGCCTTCAGGATGCCAAGGGTCAGGCCGCCGCCAAAGCTGGCAGCTTTGATCCAGAAGACGTCGTTATCGCCGATTGCGCCATGGAAATCGGTGATCGTGTCGCCGATTTCGGCCAAGGAGTTGTAGATAAAGGCGTCATTGCCCAAGCCCCCCGACAACATGTCGATCCCCACGCCGCCGGTCAGAAGGTCATCGCCAGACTGGCCCAACAAGGTGTCGTCACCACCCAGACCCTTCAGATCATTGGCAAGAGCGTTCCCGAAAATCTTGTCGTTGCCAATTGACGATCCTATGGCGTTTTCGACACCGGCAAAGACGTCGCCAGCCGCCCATCCGGTGCCTACCGCATTGTTGGACAATTCAACTGTGACCCCGTTGGATGAGGCAAAGCTGACCGTGTCGATCCCGGTCCCGCCATTGAACGATTCCGCGCTGGCGCCTGCAACAAACAAGTCATTTCCGGCGCCACCATAGATGACGCCGTTCACACTGCCGCCGCGCCCGTCATAGGTGTCATCGCCAAAACCAAGCAGGATATCGCCGATCATGCTGCCAGAGTTTCGAATGGAATCCTGCACATAGTTGGTGGCCGTGTCTGATGTGCCAAAGGAATAGCTGCCGGTACCGCCGCAGTCGATCACGCCGGTGTTCACCACATGGAACGTCGCCCCGATCCCGACACCGACGCTCCTGACCCCCATCAGACCCGCATCAATCGAGCCGGAGTTGAACAGGACCGAATGGCTTCCAGCGCTCGTGCTGCGCATTTCGATGCCGTACTGAATGCCGGTGATCGACCCATGATTGGAGATATGTTCGGAGTTGCCAATCTCAGAGATGCCGGTCCCGCTTGAAAAAACCGACCCGCTGGCCGCGATGTTGATGACGCTGTTGGCGTCCGCATTGAAGATCGTTCCAAAGACAATGCCGTCGGTAAACCCGATGACGTCGCCCTCGATGGTCGCTTTGTGTCCGGTGCCGCTTCCGAATATTCCAATACTGTCGGTCGACCGCACCAGAACGCTTTGCAGCACCCGAACTGAATCATGGTCCGGCAAGCTAACGCGAGTTCCGGTGCCAATTGTGTCGGAGGATATGGTTTGCAATTATCTTGTGCCTGAATGACTTGATGGAAGCTCAGTCGATGAAATACGCAATCGCGGCAACCTGGACATTTCGCCTGAGAAAGCAACGCCTTCCGCGCCTCGGAACGGAGCCTTGGCTCAGGCTAAGAGGTCTGGCGCATATGTTTTGAGCGCGGAGTTCGCGTTATCCAATCAGTTGTTTGGCTTGAACCACTCGGCGTAGGATTTGCGCAACTCTGCCTTCTGAACCTTGCCCATCGCATTGCGCGGCAGGTCCGCCACCACAACTGCCGATTTGGGCTGTTTGAACCGCGCCAGATGGTCGTTCAGGGTGGTCAGAACTTCGGCGGTGTCCAAGGTAACGCCCTTTTTCGCCGCCAGCACGGCAAAGACTGCCTCGCCAAAATCGGGATGCGGCAGGCCTATGACGGCGCTTTCCAAGACGCCGGGATGGGCGTCGAGCAGCAGTTCCACCTCTATCGGGTAGATGTTGTAACCGCCTGAGATGATGAGGTCTTTCGACCGGCCCACGATCTGCACATAGCCATCCGGGTCAAGCTGGCCAAGGTCGCCGGTGATGAACCAGCCATCGGGGCGCAATTCTTCGGCGGTTTTCTTGGGCATCTGCCAATACCCGGCAAAGACATTCGGCCCGCGCACTTCGATGACGCCAACCTGACCGGCAGCCACCTCGATCCCGTCCGCCATGATGCGCAACTCTACCCCCGGCAACGGGACTCCAACCGTGCCAGCCCGCCTGTCGCCGTCGTAAGGGTTGGAGGTGTTCATGTTGGTTTCGGTCATCCCGTAACGTTCCAGAATGCGGTGGCCGGTGCGATCGGCAAAATCGCGATGGGTTTCGGCAAGAAGCGGGGCAGAGCCCGAGACGAAAAGGCGCATATGGGCGGTAAGGGCGGCATCAAAGCGCGGGTCATCCAGAAGGCGGGTGTAAAACGTCGGCACCCCCATCATCGCGGTGGCTTTGGGCATGTGACGCCGGACGGTTTCGACGTCAAAGCCCGGCAAAAAGATCATCGTGCCGCCGGTCAGAAGGCTTACATTGCTGGCCACAAAAAGCCCATGGGTGTGGAAAATCGGCAAGGCATGAAGGAGGGTATCTTCGGCCGTGAAGCGCCATAGCTGCGCCAGCGTTTCGGCGTTGGACAGCAGGTTCGCATGGGTCAGCATCGCCCCTTTGGAGCGGCCCGTGGTGCCAGAGGTATAAAGGATTGCCGCAAGTTCAGCGGGTTGGCGGGGTTCTGGCGTAAAATGGGGGCTGGCGGCAGACAGGTGAGCGCCGAAGGTGCCGCCGCCATGACCGTCAAGGGTTCTTATCGCGGTGTTGCAGGCAACCTGGGTCAGGGCACCGGCCTTGCCAGGGTCACATATAAACAAGCGTGGGGTGGCGTTTTGCAGGAAATAGGCCACCTCCGACGGGGTGTAGGCGGTGTTGAGCGGCAAAAACACTGCGCCGATGGACACGGCGGCGGCATAGATCGCCAAAGCCTCCGGCGATTTGGCGATCTGCACGGCAACACGGTCGCCGGGCGCTACACGCAAGGCGCGCAGGGCGTTGGCGGCACGGGCGATCATGGAGTGCAGGGCTTGACCCGTGACCGTGGACTCATCGGACAGGATCAGCACCGGGGTTGCCCTTGTCGCTAGCGGGCCAAAAAGCGCGTCGTAAAGCGGGTTGGGCATCTGGCACCTCTTTGGCATGAGGTGCCATGCGCAGGGACGGCATTCAAGCAAAAACGGAAACCGATTGTTTCCGAATTCAGCGTAAACTCCGCTAAACTACCGCGACACAGCCACGATCCTGCCGCGGTTCAGGGGGAAATTAAGCCATCCGATGCCAAGGAGGCTGCGATGAAGATCACGATGTCATTTCTTGCCAGATTTGGGCTGTTTGCCCCGAAAGAGACCGAGCTTCCTGATCCGTTCGCTTTGCGTCTGGCGCGCATCAACATGCGGGAACGCGGTCGTCAGGTCAGGCAAGCGCTGTTCCTGGCATTCGCTCTACCGCAGCCAAACGAAGCTCTTTGATCAGATCGCGGACCTCTTGCCGGGCCGCGATATTCGACAGGTTCAACTGATCCACCCCGGTGTCCTTCAGGTCCATGACCGTCAGGCCGCGCGGAAACAGCTCGCGGAAGATCACGCGTTCAGAGAAACCGGCGGCAACCCGAAAGCCGATGCGGCGGGAAAGTTCCTCCAATGCGGCGCCGACTTTCTTCTTGTTGATCATCTGCTGGGCACCCAGCCGGTTGCGGAGCACGATCCAGTCAATCGGTTTCAAACCCGCCTGAGCGCGCAGTTGCCGGGCATTCCACACCATTTCGGAATAGATCGACGGGCCTTTGACCTTGCCGGTTTCGGCATCAATATGGGCCAAAAGATCAAAATCGACAAAGCTGTCGTTCATCGGCGTGATCAGGGTGTCAGCCAGCGAATGCGCAACTTGCGAAAGCCTTGTGTGGCTGCCGGGGCAATCTATGATGATGAAATCGCAGGTCGCCTCCAGCGCCGCAACAGCTTCTGACAGGCGGCGGTCAAAGGCGTTTTCGCCGGGTTGCAGCAGGTCTGCGTCCACCTCGGGCAAATCGCGGTAATCGGGGCTTGGCAGGTTCAGCCCGGTCCGTTCCAGATAGGCCAGTCGGTTTTCAACATAGCGTCCGAAGGTCTTTTGCCGCAGGTCAAGGTCCAGCGCACCCACTTTGAAGCCCATGCGGCAGAGCGCTGTGCCCACGTGCATCGACGTCGTCGATTTGCCAGAGCCGCCCTTTTCGTTGCCAACGACGATGATATGCGCCATCCAGTCCCCCAATTCTTCAGCCAACCTATAGTGGGCTGATGCCGCGTAGGGAAGGCGGCTTCGGGGTTTTGCGCAGGATCAGAGCCACATATCGGCTTCAGGATGTGGCTTTTTCGCAGCGAAGTTGCTGGTTTTCACAATGCACAGCGGGCCAATCGGTGCGGCCCCAGCAATAGCCTTCCGGCTGGCTGGTCTGGCGCAGAATCCAGATCGGGCGGTCGCCGCTGGCGGTACGATGGGTGTCCCCCTCCAGCCGCAGGATCAGGGTGTTGTCTTGCGTGGTCAAAAGGTCATAGCGCTGGTCGCTGATCTGTGTGCCGTCCGGATCGACCCACGGCCTGGTCCAGTTGAACAGCGCATGTGGTGGCTGGGCCATGAAATCCAGTTGGTGGGGGTTGGCGGCGCAAGACGTCGCAGGATTGGTCGCCGAACCATATTGACCGCGAAAGCTGTCCAGCACGTCTTGTGCGGCAGCGGGCGTGACTAGAAGGCAAAGGAGGGCAAAGCGGATCATTCACCGATGATGCCTGAAGCCTTCGCTAAGCGCACTCACATTCCCGTGAAAAAAGGCGCCCCGATGGAGCGCCTTTTGCAGATCATGGCTGAAGGTGAGGTTGACCCCTCAGAACCCCAGACCGGCGTATTTGTTCTTGAACTTGGAGACACGACCACCGGTGTCCATCAGACGAGCCGATTGACCGGTCCAGGCCGGGTGGGCCAGCGGGTCGATGTCCAGCGCCATCTGGTCGCCCTCTTTTCCCCAGGTGGTTTTGGTGGTGAACAGGGAACCGTCGGTCATCTTCACGGTGATCGTGTGATACTCGGGGTGAATGCCTTTTTTCATGCTCTCTCTCCTTATTCCGACTTGGCTTTGTAATTGGTGTCTTCGACGATCCGCGCCGATTTGCCGCGACGGTCGCGCAGATAATACAGCTTGGCGCGACGGACGCGGCCACGGCGGACCACTTCGATCGTTGCGATGTTGGTGGAATACAGCGGGAACACGCGCTCCACACCTTCACCAAACGAAATCTTGCGCACGGTGAAAGAGGCCGAGATGGTAGCGCCGCCCTTGCGGCCGATCACGACGCCTTCGTAGTTCTGCACGCGCGAACGGGTGCCTTCGGTCACTTTGTAGCCGACTTTGACGGTGTCACCCGCCTTGAAATCCGGGATGGTCTTGCCGAGCGCAGCAATCTGCTCAGCCTCGATGATTGCGATCAGGTTCATACCTGTCTCCTATGACCTGCGGTGTTCCGCAGAGATGACGCCGCCACATAGCTCTTGGTCTTCAACCGGGTCGCTGCCTTTCGGCAACCCCGCCAGAGTTGGGGCCTGCTTTTATCTGTCGGCTCCCAAGGCCACGCTGGTCGAAGAAGGCCAGCGATAAGGCAAAAAGGAATCGTGTCCGATGGGTGAGGTACCCCGGACAGGGGGCGTATAGGGGAGAGGGAGGTGTGGGTCAAGGGTCGGGGTGGGCGCGATCAAAGAGCGGCAGCCCACATCCGACAGCGCTCACGTTCGCGTTGCGCGGCCTCGTTTGGGTCATCAACGGATGAGGCATGACCGAGCGCGACCAAATCCTTGAAGAACCCTGCTCCACATTCGCCGGTCTGAATATTGACCACCAAGGCCGTGAGCACCGGCAATTTATGTTCAGCGCAATGCCTCTGAAGGCTTCCCAGAAACTTGGCGACCTGACCCATCTTGGTGTGGTTCCACTTCACTTCGCCACCGACGCAGGATTCGAAGAATATCTTGTAGTTGGTAGCCTTGCCGGTCCTCGCGACCTCGGTGAGAACTTCGATGCCACGTTTGACAGAGAGATGCCCCTCGCGCTTGCGGAGGATTTCGTCAATTTCGGCATGGTGTTTGGCATGACGAGGATCGGCTGAGATCCGCTCCAAGCTAGCAGTCTTGTAGTCTTCGAAATTCATCTGCTCTGGCCCTTGCTGAGAAATATCATTTGGCCAGATCTTACGGTTTCCGACTCCGTCAGCATAGCGTGCTGCTTGCCCATCCCCTACCTTCCCGGCCCTTTGCTGCGCATGTAGGCTTGCCACAGGTCCGGTCTGCGGGTTTTCGTCAACTCCTCCGCCTGCGCTTGCCGCCATTTGGCTATTTCGGCGTGGTGGCCGGATTGCAGGACTTCGGGGATGGGGAGGCCGTTCCACTCGGCGGGTTTGGTGTATTGGTCGTGTTCTAGTAGTCCGTGGGAGAAGCTTTCTTCCTCGGTGGAGGCTTGGTTGCCCAGAACGTTGGGGAGCAGGCGGACGGTGGCGTCTAGCAGGGCTTGGGCGGCGATCTCGCCTCCGGTCAGGACGAAATCGCCCAAAGAGACTTCTTCGATGGCGTGGTGGTCGATGATGCGCTGGTCGATGCCTTCGAACCTGCCACAGATCAGGGTCAGGCCGTCGCAGGCGGCGAAGCGGTGCGCCATGGCTTGGTCGAAGGGCTTGCCGCGCGGGGAAAGGTAAATCAGCGGCCATTTCACGCGGTCGGGGTTTGCACCCTGCGACGCCTCGTTCAAAGCCTTGTCCAGCACGTCGGCGCGCAAGACCATCCCTGCGCCACCGCCCGCCGGAGTGTCATCGACATTGCGGTGCTTGCCTTCGCCGAAGGGGCGCAAAGCGATGGGGACGATACGCCACACGCCAAGGTCCAGCGCCTTGCCGGTGAGGGAAAGGCCGAGCGTGCCGGGAAACGCCTCGGGGAACAGGGTCACGATCTGGACGGTAAAGGCGCCTTTGACCTGCGCATCCGCCATCAGATCGCGGGGCTTGGCGCTCAGTTGCACGGACAAGCGACCATGGCTGCGCGACCGCGTATCCACGGACGCCCCGGACGGCTGACCCACTGGCATTTGAGGTGCTGGCCTCTGACCGGCTGGCGTCTGACCGGCTGGCGTCTGGGGTTTGATTTCGTCGTTCGGCATCTGCGCCCTCATTTCGGCGCTAAACTTAAGCGCAAAGCCTTACGACCGGAAGCCGCCATCGGAGTCGTCGCCGGTTTGCGATGCCAAGCGGTCAAAATTGGGCACCACGATGCGGCGCTTTTCCTCCAGCGTGACCACGCCGTCGCGCTTCAACGCGCTCATCTGGCGCGAGACGGTTTCCAGCGTCAGACCAAGGTAATCGGCCATCTCTTCGCGCGTCAAAGGCAAATCGAAGCTGATAGGACCCTTGGCGGCCTTGGCCTGAAGCCCGGCATCGCGGCGGGCGATGATCGACAACAGGCTGGCGATCTTCTCGCGGGCGGTTTTGCGGCCCAACAGCAGCATCCACTCACGGGCGGCGTCCAACTCGTCAAGCGTCATCTCCAGCAGGCGTTGGGCGACATGGGGGGTGGCGGCCATCATGTCTTCAAACGGTTTGCGCCGAAAGCAGCACATCACAAGATCGGTGGTGGCGGTGACGTCATAGGGGGCAATGGCGCGACCCGGGCGGCCGACGAAATCCGAGGGCTGCAGCAGACCCACCATCTGGCGGCGGCCGTCCGCCATCGTCTGGGTCAGGATGGCGATGCCCGACACGACGGAACCCAGAAAATCCATCCGGTCGCCGGACCAGACCACATTCTGCCCGGCCTGAAAGCTGCGATAGTATTTGATCTCCTCCAGCTTGGCCAGTTCCGGGCCGTCACAACGCGCACAGACTGCTAGGTGGCGGATCGGACAGGCACCACAGTCTTGTGGTGCAAGTTTCAGCGCGTGAAGGGACATGCCGGACCTTTCGTTTGATCCTGATCAAGGAAATCGCAGGAGCCGTCCCTTAGCCTACCCCGGCAAGGCATACTTCGCAACTCGCCCGCTTCACGCGGCCAGTTTCGCATGTGCGGTGCGGTACGTCGTGGACCGCAGCGCCGCATTTTGGCACAGGCGTCAGATTGGCGGCCATTGCAGGCGAAAATGCTGCGGGCCGAAATGTTCCCTTGGGCGCGCGGGCCATCTGCTTCGCCTCTGTCCTGCATCCAACGGTTTAAAAAGCGCATCCTCGCGGACTATTCCGGCAAGATGTTCGTGTGGCGTGTGCGGTTGATGTCCGATGCGTCAGCGCAGCGCCCGGCCCTTGATGATCGCCTCAGGGCCAAAGCGGGCTCGGATTGTATCGGCAGCACGCTCGGCCATCGCGCGTTTGCTGGCGTCGGGGTCAAGCAAGTCGGGCGTCAGGTCCGCCTGATCTTCCGGCGCGAGGTCAGAGATGCCGACGCCGATCAGCCGGAACGGGCCTTTGGTGCCTGCATGGTCGAAGAGATCGCGGGCGGTGCGATAGATGCGGTCGGTCAACTGGGTCGGGTCTGACAAGGAATGGCGCCGGGTGACCAATTGGAAATCGCCACGCTTGAGCTTCAATGTGACAGTGCTGCCTGCCAGAGCCTTGGCCTTGGCCCGGTCAGCCACCTGTTCGGAAAGCCGCCATATGTGGCCATCAAGCAGGTCCGGGTCAGAAGTATCCTCGTTGAACGTGGTTTCCTTTGAAATCGACTTCAACTTTTCGTCGCGGTTGACGCGGCGGTGATCTTCGCCCCGGGCCAGGTGATACAGTCGCTCTCCCATCTGGCCGAAGCGGGCGGACAGATCAACCCGCTCCCATCGCAGCAGATCAGCGATGGTGCGGATGCCGGCAGCCTCCAATGCAACCTGAGTGGCCGAGCCTACCCCCCAGATGATGCGCACTGGTTTGGGTTTCAGAAAGGCGGCCGTTTCCTCGCGCCCCACGACGGAAAACCCGCGCGGCTTATCAAGGTCAGAGGCGATCTTGGCGAGGAATTTGTTGTGGCTGAGGCCGATCGAGCCGGTGACGCCGATCTGCACCTCCATCGCTTGTGTCAGTCTGGCCAGCATGACCGCCGGGGGATGGCCGTGCAGGCGTGCGGTGCCGGTCAGGTCCAGAAAAGCCTCGTCCAGCGACAAGGGTTCGATGGCGGGGGTCATCACCTCCATCAACGCACGGATGGCTTTGGAGGCTTCCACATAGGCCGGAAACCGGGGTTTGACGACAACGGCCTCGGGGCACAGTTTCAGTGCTTGAAACATCGGCATGGCAGAGCGGACGCCGTGGATGCGGGCCAGATAGCAGCAGGTCGACACCACGCCTCTGGTGCCGCCGCCAACGATGAGGGGATGGTCGCGCAAGGATGGGTTGTCACGCTTTTCGACGGAGGCGTAAAAGGCGTCGCAGTCCATATGCGCGATGGCGAGGGTGTCCAGTTCCGGGTGGTATATAACGCGAGGCGACCGGCAGGCGGGGCAGCGTGCTCCGGCTGGGAATTGGGTGAGACAGTCGCGGCAAAGGCTGGGCATGGGGGGAGGATAGCATGGGTTTGAATTGGGTGGGAGAGTGCCGGACTATGGCAGTGCTATCTTGCTTGTGACCGGTGGGACGGGACATGAATTCAACCGCAAAACGCCGGTAACACACAGCGGGCCTGCCGTTCACCCCTTTTTCCAACCCGACCCGACGCTAATTCTCGTTGATGTCCTTGTCCCATATCTTGACCTGAGATTTCGTCACCCCGACCGCTCGTCTTAACACCACCCAGGCCACCAGCGACAGCATGGCAAACATCAAGGTCAACAGCGCCACGTTGCCGGGTGCGACCCCGACCAGCACCAAAATACCCGTGATTGCCGCGCCGACGGCAAAGCCTAAGAAGATAAACCCCGGCACGATAATCTCCAACAGTGCCAGGGCCACGCCCGCCACCACCCAGACCCACCAGATTGTCCAGATCTCCATCCTAGCGCCCCTTCAGCATGCCGAAGGCGTTGGCAAAGGCGTCCAATGCCGCAGCGGGCACGATCACCAACTGTTTGCCCTCACCCTTGCCAACCGCCGTCAACGCCTCAACCTGTTTCAACGCCACCTGATATTGCGCGGCCTCAATGCCGTTTTCCTTGATGGCCACCGCAATCACCTGCGTCGCGTATGCTTCGGCATCCGCGAGGATCCGACGCGCCTTGGCCCCTTGTTCGGCGGCATAAAGCTCGGCATCGGCGTTCAGTTCGACCGCCCGCTTGGAGCCTTCGGCTTCCATCACCTGCGCCCGCCGCGCCCGCTCGGCGTTCAACTGCTGCATCATGGCGTGGCGGGTGGCATCGTCCAGCGCCACATCCAGAATCTCGGTCCGCGTCACCTCGATCCCCCAGTCATCCACCATCGCCCTGACATGCTCGCGGATGCTGCTGGTCAGTTCGTTGCGGTTCGATTGCACATGGTCGAGTTCCATCTTGCCAATCTCGGACCGCACGATCCCCGCCACCGTTGTCGCAATCGCCGCATCGACATCCTTGATCCGGTAGACGGTCTTTTCCGGTTCGGTGATGCGATAGAACACCGAGGTTTCCACCTTCAGCAACACGTTGTCCGTGGTGATCGCATCCTGATGCGCCAGCGGCAACTGCCGCTCCAGCACGCTCACCTTATGCGCCACCCGGTCCAGAAACGGGACGGTAAAGTTGATGCCCGGCCCCAGCACTGCGTGGAGCCTGCCAAACCGTTCCACCACATATTTCATGCTTTGCGGCACGATCCGCACCGCCTTGAACAGGGCAACGACGATCAGCGCCGCGAGCGCCAGAAACACGATACTTCCGCCGGTCATGAAAGCCTCCTTGAAATCTGCGCTCAACTTGCGCCGATATGGCCCGGCGCGCAACACCTAGGGCAAACTGAAGCGCCTGATGCCAACCACCGTGCCCGGTCCCGACGCGTAGCCCAGGTCCAGGTCAGTCAGAGACCAGCAGTTGCATCGTTTTGGCAAAGGTGCGCGCAATGGCCGCCCTATTGATGTGCTGCCCGTTGCGCACCACGTGGTTGCCGCCGACCCAGACATCGGCAACCTTAACATCGGTGCCGAAAATCCAGCGGTCCAGCACGCGGTCGCCATTTCCGCCAAGGCCGGTTTGATCGGTAAGCGCCACGAGGTCAGCCGGGGCGCCAACCCGCAAAACGGCGTCCGGCGCATCAAGGGCCTGCGCGCCGCCGGTCAACATGGCGCGCACCATCAGCCCTCCGGTAGATCCTTCGGCCTCGGCCAGCACATTGCGCTGGCGGGCGAACAGGCGTTGGCCGTATTCCAGCATCTTCAGCTCTCCGCGTACAGAGATTTCAACGTTGCTGTCGCTGCCGATGCCGATACGCCCATTTTCGGCAAGGTAGGTCTGCGCCGGGAAAATGCCATCGCCAAGGTTAGCTTCCGTCAAGGGGCAAAGACCTGCCACGCTGCCAGTGGCGGCAATCCCCTTGCGTTCAGCCTCGGTCAGATGGGTGGCGTGGATCAGACACCAGCGGGGGGTGACGTCAAAGCGGCTCAGCAAGGTTTCCACCGGGCGTTGGCCACTATAGGCCACGCTGTCGTGCACCTCGCGCAGCTGTTCGGCGACGTGGATATGGACCGGCCCGGTCGGATGGGTCGCCAGAAGGCGGGCCAGCTCGTCGCCGGTCACAGCGCGCAGGCTATGCGGCGCGATGCCCAACCGGTCTGCGGGGCGGGTCATGGCGGCACGCAAGCGCTCCGTCAGGCGGGCAAAGGCGTCAAGGCTGTGGGTGAAGCGGCGCTGACCGTCGGTGGGGGCAGCACCGCCAAAGTCGGAATGCGCGTAGAACACCGGCAGGTGCGTCAGGTTGATGCCGGTGTCGGTCGCCGCTGCGAGGATGCGCAGCGACATTTCGGCGGGGTCGGCATAGGGCCGGCCATCACGGTCGTGATGAAGGTAGTGAAACTCACCCACCCGCGTAAAGCCCGCCTCCAACATCTCGACATAGGCCAGTTCAGCGACGGCTTGCATCTGATCAGGGTCAAGGCGCAGGGCGAACCGGTACATCAGATCGCGCCACGTCCAGAAGCTGTCGGCGGTGGGTCCGCGCCGTTCGGTCAGGCCCGACATGGCGCGCTGAAAGGCATGGCTGTGCAGGTTGGACATCCCGGGGATCAGGGCTGCGACGCTATGGTCTGCGGGTTGGGCCGATGCCCCCGGCTGAACTGCCGTGATGATGCCGCCATCTGTGTCAATCCGCACATCCTGCGCCCAACCGCCCGGCAACAAAGCCTCGGATGCAAAGAGCGTCTGGGCCATCTTTCCTCCTGAACCCCTCCGCCTAATGTCAGACAGGGCTTTATTTGATCCTTTATTATGTATATACCTAAAAGCAGGACAGAGAAAGGCCGAAGCCATGACCCCCGCGCGGAATTCCAGCCAGTTGTGGGTAAACGCAAAGGTGTTCAGCGGGGAAAGCGCCGTTTCAACCACGTTGGAGCGGCAGATTCTGGTGACAGATGGCCGAATCGCAGCCGTTGCCCCGACGATCGCCGCGCCGGACGCCACGGTTATCGACTGCGAAGGCCGCCTTGTGACCCCCGCCCTGATCGACTGCCACACTCACCTTGTTTACGGCGGCAATCGCGCGGTGGAGTTTCAGATGCGTCTGGATGGTGCCAGCTATGCGCAGATTGCGGCGGCAGGCGGTGGCATCGTGTCAACCATGCGCGCGACGCGGGAGGCCAGTGTTGACGACTTGGTGGCCCAATCGCTGCCGCGCCTTGACCGATTGCTGTCCGAAGGCGTGGGCACCGTGGAAATCAAGTCTGGTTATGGACTTTCGGTGGAGGCAGAGTTGAAAATGCTGCGCGCCGCGCGGGCTTTGGCCGGGTTGCGGCCGGTGCGGGTGAAAACCTCGTGGCTAGCAGCCCACGCCCTGCCGCCGGACTACAAGGACAACCGGGCGGCATATCTTGACCGCGTGGTTCTGGCCGGGTTGGAGCAGGCGTATGCCGAAGGGCTGGTCGATGCGGTGGACGGTTTTTGCGAACACCTTGCCTTCACACCTGCCGAAATCGAGCGGGTTTTTCAGAAAGCGCACGACCTTGGCCTGCCGGTCAAGCTGCACGCCGAACAACTTTCGTGGCAAGGCGGTGCAGCCCTGACCGCCCGCCACCATGGCCTTTCGGCGGATCATCTGGAACATCTGACCGCTGAGGATGCACGCCTGATGGCCAAGGCGGGCACCGTTGCCGTTCTGCTGCCCGGCGCTTTCTACATGCTGCGCGAAACCAAACTGCCACCCGTGGACGCCTTGCGCGCGGCGGGCTGCGACATCGCGATTTCAACCGATGCCAACCCCGGAACCTCGCCGATGACCTCGCTTTTGATGGCGATGAACATGGGGGCGGTGCTGTTTGGCCTGACGGTGGGTGAGTGTCTGCGCGGGGCCACCGGGGCTGCGGCCAAGGCGCTTGGTCTTGCGGGTGAAACCGGCTCCATCACCGCCGGGGCCAGCGCCGATCTGGCGATCTGGACCGCACAGACCCCCGCCGAACTGGTCAATCCTATCGGGTTCAACCCGCTTTATGCCCGTTATTTCAAAGGACTGAAGGTCTGACATGACACTTACCCTGACGCCCGGCAAAGTCACCCTCGCGGATCTGGAGCAGATTTACTGGCACGGTGAAGTGATCCGGCTGGACGCTTCGGCCTTTGCCGGGATCGAGCGGGCTGCCGCGCGGATTGCCGAGGTGGCTGCGGGCGATGCGGCAGTCTACGGCGTCAACACCGGGTTTGGCAAACTGGCCTCGATCAAGATCGAACGGGCCGATGTGGCGACCTTGCAGCGCAACCTGATCCTGTCGCATTGCTGCGGCGTCGGTGACCCGCTGGACGGGGCTGTGGTGCGGCTGATCATATCGTTGAAACTTTTGTCGCTTGGGCGTGGGGCGTCGGGTGTGCGCCGCAAGCTGGTGGATATGATTGAGGCGATGCTTGCCAAAGGTGTCATGCCGGTGATCCCCGAAAAGGGCTCGGTCGGGGCCTCGGGCGACCTGGCGCCTCTGGCGCATATGACCTCGATCATCCTTGGCTATGGCGAGGCTGTCGTGGATGGCAAGCGCCTGCCCGGGGCGGATGCCTTGCGCTCCGTCGGGCTGGAGCCGATGGCGCTGGAGGCGAAAGAGGGGCTGGCGCTGATCAATGGCACGCAGGTTTCGACGGCGCTGGCGCTGGCGGGTCTGTTTCGGGCCAAGCGGGCGTTGCGGGCGGCGATTGTCACGGGCGCCTTGTCGACCGATGCAGCGATGGGATCAACCGCGCCCTTCACCGCCGAAATTCACACTCTGCGCGGCCATGCCGGGCAAATCGACGTGGCAGCCGCTTTGCGGGCCTTGATGGACGGCTCCGGTATTCGGGCGGCCCATGCCGAAAATGACGAGCGCGTGCAGGACCCCTATTGCCTGCGCTGCCAGCCGCAAGTGAACGGGGCCTGTCTCGATGTGCTGCGTCAGGCCGCCCGCACGCTGGAGATTGAGGCGAATGCCGCCACCGACAACCCGCTGGTGTTGATGAACGGTGATGTGGTGTCGGGCGGCAACTTCCATGCCGAGCCGGTTGCCCTTGCGGCTGACATGATCGCACTGGCCGTGGCAGAGATCGGGTCGATTGCGCAACGCCGCGTGGCGCTGATGGTGGACCCCGCGCTCAGCTACGGTCTGCCGGGATTTTTGACGCCCAAGCCCGGCCTGAACTCCGGCATGATGATCGCCGAAGTCACCACCGCCGCTTTGATGAGCGAAAACAAGCAGATGGCCCATCCGGCGTCGATAGACTCCACGCCGACATCGGCCAATCAGGAAGACCATGTGTCGATGGCCTGCCACGGTGCCCGGCGGCTTTTGCCGATGACGCAGAACCTGTTCTGGATCCTTGGAGTGGAGGCGATGATGGCCGCCCAAGGTGTTGAATTTCGCGCGCCGCACCAAACCTCTCCCCGTCTGCTGGCGGTCAAGGCTGCCATCCGCGCCCGCATCGCCCCGTTGGCCGAGGATCGCTACATGGCCAATGACATGGCCGCGGCGGGCGACTTGATTGCCGACGATACGCTGGTCCTTGCCGCTGGCGAGGCCATCCTTCCCGGACTTTCGGCCTAAGCCATCCCCTTTGCCCCAAGAGGTTTCCGATGACCGACCAACCGCAAAACTCCCGCCACAACCTGCGCGACATCTATCCGCCAACCGGCACCACGCTGAACGCGAAAAGCTGGCTGACCGAAGCGCCACTGCGGATGCTGATGAACAACCTGCACCCCGATGTTGCCGAAAACCCGCATGAGCTGGTGGTTTACGGCGGTATCGGCCGCGCCACCCGGACGTGGGAGGATTTTGACCGCATCGTGGCCACCCTGAAAGACCTTGAGGCCGATGAGACGCTGGTCGTGCAATCGGGTCGCCCGGTGGCCGTGGTCAAAACCCATGTCGATGCGCCACGCGTGCTGATCGCCAATTCCAACCTCGTGCCGCATTGGGCGACCTGGGACCACTTCAACGAGTTGGATAAGAAGGGCCTGATGATGTACGGCCAGATGACCGCCGGGTCGTGGATTTACATCGGCACCCAAGGGATTGTGCAGGGGACGTTCGAGACCTTTGCCGAGGCCGGGCGGCAGCATTACAACGGTAGCCTTCGTGGGAAATGGATCCTGACTGGCGGGCTTGGTGGTATGGGCGGCGCGCAGCCCTTGGCTGCTGCTATGGCCGGTGCCTGCTGTCTTGCCGTGGAATGTGACGAAACCCGCGCCGATTTCCGCATCCGCACCCGCTATTGCGACGCCAAGGCGCATACGTTGGATGCGGCGCTGGCGATGATTGAGGCATGGACCAAGGCGGGTGAGGCGAAATCAGTGGCGCTGATCGGCAATGCTGCGGATATCTTTCCGGAACTGGTGCGCCGGATGAAGGCGGGCGGCGTGCGGCCTGACATGGTGACCGACCAAACCTCTGCCCATGATCCCTTGCACGGATATCTGCCGCAGGGGTGGAGCGTGGCGGACTGGCGTGCCAAGCAGGAGACTGACCCGAAAGCGGTGGAAAAGGCGGCACGCGCCTCGATGAAGGTGCATGTCGCGGCGATGGTGGAGTTCTGGAACGCCGGAGTGCCGACGCTGGATTACGGCAACAACATCCGGCAGGTCGCCAAGGACGAGGGGCTGGAGAACGCCTTTGCCTTTCCCGGTTTCGTGCCCGCCTATATCCGCCCGCTGTTCTGCAAAGGGATCGGCCCGTTCCGTTGGGTGGCCTTGTCCGGCGACCCGGAGGATATCTACAAAACCGACGCGGCGATGAAAAAGCTGTTCCCGGAAAATGCTCACCTGCACCGCTGGCTTGACATGGCGGCAGAGCGGATTGCCTTTCAGGGCCTGCCCGCCCGCATCTGCTGGATTGGCCTTGGCGATCGCCACCGGGCGGGCCTGATGTTCAACGAGATGGTCGCCTCGGGTGAGTTGAAAGCCCCGATCGTGATTGGCCGCGATCACCTTGACGCAGGGTCAGTTGCCAGCCCGAACCGCGAGACGGAGGCGATGAAGGATGGCTCTGACGCCGTGTCCGACTGGCCGCTGTTGAACGCGCTGGTCAATACGGCATCGGGGGCGACCTGGGTGTCCATTCACCACGGCGGCGGTGTCGGGATGGGGTTCAGCCAGCACTCTGGCGTTGTGATTGTCGCAGACGGCACGCCAGAGGCCGCCAAGCGGCTGGAACGGGTGTTGTGGAACGACCCTGCCTCCGGTGTCTGGCGCCATGCCGACGCGGGCTATGAGGTGGCGGTTGATCATGCCAAGGCGATGGGTCTGCGGTTGCCCTCGATCCTGGGGAACTAAGTCATGCGTGTGATCCGCATCGCAGATTGCCCGCCCGTGCCGTGGAAAAACGGTGCGGGTGCGACGCGCGAGGTATGGAAGCTTGCCGATGCGGCGGGTGAGGTTCTGGTCCGCATTTCTATTGCCGAAATCACCGGGGATCAGCGTTTTTCGGTTTTTCCCGGGATTGACCGGATCATCTTGCAACTGGACGGCCCGCCGATGTTCCTGACGATTGACGGCACCGCTTGCGCGCTTAAGCCGCACCACCCCAAGGCCTTTCCGGGGGAGGCCGTCGTGCAATGCGCCCTGCAAGGCCAAAGCCCGGCCCACGATCTGAACATCATGTGCCGTCGGGGTCTTTGGCAATCCAAGATGAAGGTGATTGACTTGGCCCAAGGCGATACTTTCACCGCAACCTCCGAGGTTTCGGTCTTGCTGGCTCTGTCGCCCTCGCGGCTTTCGCAACATGATCTGGCACCATGGGACGCTGTGGTGCTGGAAAAAGGCCAATCCATCACCGCCCAGACCGCCAACCTTTGCGTCAGGC
The DNA here is from genome assembly GCA_038231395.1 of Rhodobacterales bacterium. Taxonomy (GTDB): domain Bacteria; phylum Pseudomonadota; class Alphaproteobacteria; order Rhodobacterales; family Rhodobacteraceae; genus Stagnihabitans. Next base: position 23,243 of record JBBRLL010000001.1, on the reverse strand, counting down.
TTGACGCGGTGAGTGTTGCCGCATCCAAGCCTTCCACCTGAAGGCGAGGCAGAATGTCAGACGCCAAGCCGACAACGCTGCATGACCGCATTCTCACCGAGGTTCGGGGCAATATCCTCAGCGGCACCTGGCCCTTGGGGTACCGGATCCCGTTCGAGACGGACATGGCAAGCACCTACGGCGTCTCACGCATGACGGTCAACAAGGTGCTGACCCAGTTGACCCGCGAGGGCTATCTGGAACGCCGCCGCAAAAGTGGCACCCGGGTCACCAAGCCGCGCGGCCAATCTGCGGTCATGGCCATCACCAACAGCGGCGATGAAGTCCGCCAACGCGGCGAGGCCTATTCCTTCACCACGCTGAAGCGCAAGATGCGGCGGGCCGAGGTGCAGGATATGGTTCTGCTGCGCTCCGCCGATCCCGCCATCACCATTCTGGAGCTGGAATATGTCCATCGCGCCGATGGTGAGCCGTTTTGCCACGAGGCGCGCATCATCAACCTCGCCGCCGTTCCCGAAGCCGAGCATGCCGATTTCAGCGCAGAGCAGGCTGGCACATGGCTGCTGCGTCAGGTGCCGTGGAGTTCGGCCGAACACCTGATCCGCGCGGTCAACCCGGCGGCGCATGTCGCGCGGCTTTTGGGTGTTTCCGTCGCAACCGCGTGTCTGGAGATTGAGCGGCGCACCGAGTATGAGGGGCGGCCGATCACCCACACAAGGTTGACCTATCCCGGCGACAAGCACCAGTTGGTCGCCCGGTTCTCGCCGCAGATGTCCGCCCAGACTTCGGCGCAGACTTCGGCGCAAGTTTCTGCGCAGGTTTCTGCACAGCCGGGTTCGGCACCGTAAATCCAAAGCTGCTTGGCCACGAAAGTCCGCCCAGAGCCCACCCGTAACCCGGACAGGCCCAATGGTTTTGCGATGCCGTGCCTGCGAAGCTTAAAGGATCCAGAGGTCAGCCGCAGTCAGCAGGGGCGCGCCAGTCAACAGGGTGATCAGCACCTCACCCCCCGCACCGGTGCCATTGCTGTCCCAGATCAACTCTTTGAAACCAGCGGTGGCGCTGTCACGGTAGATGAACTGGCCACTGCCGTCATGGGCCGCGTCCAAAGCAAAGCGCGTCGCGTCAACGGCACCCAAAAGCAAAGGCAGTTGAAGCGGCGTATGTCCAAGGGCGATGCGGTCAACCCCGGCCACCATATCGGTGATCAGATCGAAGGGATTGGCGGGAGTGATGAAGACGAAAGTGTCAGCGCCAGCCCCGCCGGTCACCGTATCTGCCCCCAGACCGCCGTTGACCACGTCATCACCGTTGCCGCCATAAAGGACGTCATTGCCCGCTGCACCATGCAGAAAATCGTTGCCGCCCTTGCCGTAGACAGTGTCATTGCCGGTATAGCCGTTGAAATGGTCGGCGCGGTGGCCAAAAGTCACGGTATCGTCAAAGACCGTGCCGAAGATCTTGTAATGCTCAAAGCTGGTAATCGTGTCGCCAAAGTTGTCGGTGGCGGCGGCTCCGTTGACCGTAAGGCTCAGCGCGTGCAGCGCGCCCCAACCCTTGACGACCAGAAGGTCACGCCCGGTGCCGCCGTCCAGAGTGTTCGCTCCGCCAAGGCTGTATTGCACAAAGTCATCGCCGCCCAAGGCGCGCACAGTGTTGTCACCTTCGAACACGCTGATCCTGTCGTCCAGATTGCCACCCTGCACTGTGTCATTGCCGAAGTCGGTGGTGATATCCAGACGCTCGAACCCGCTGATGATCATGGTTTGGTCGCCAGCGGATGCTCCGACGTCAGGGCCGTTCAAAATGACCGAGACGTCGTGCACAACGCCGTTCGCAAAGCTGGATCCGATGTAGTCCATCTTCAACAGGTCGGTCCCCGCCCCGCCATAAGCCTCACCCCCGAGAGTATAGTAGATCAGCACGGTGTCATCGCCTTTGCCACCATAAGAATAATCGGTGGCTTCATCGGCGGCGATAAAGTCATTGCCCGCACCACCATAGCAGTGGCCTGTGTTGCCGGTATCATAGTCGCTGGGATTGAGAGTGTCGTTGCCTGCACCACCATATAAGGTATCGTTGCCATAGTAGCCAAACAGGCTGTCATCACCGTTGTCGCCAAAGATCTTGTCGTCGCGGACGGTGCCGACCACGGTGTCGTTGCCGTCAAGCCCATGCACCAGCGCGTTATGGCGGCCCGCGGTGTCGCCTGCGTAGATGTAGTCATTTTTGGAGGTACCGGTGACGATATGGAAGGGCATGGTGGGAATCCTTTGGTGGAAAATGAGGCTTGAATGACAGCAAGATGCGCGTCTGACGCGCCTGTGGCAAGGGGTTTGAAGGCGACCTGATCGAAGACGGGCGTTGATCGTTGACCTGGCATCTGGCCGAAGCAGCCAACCGGCCCGTGCATCGATCAGGCTTTGGGGCCGTGGCGTTCGACGAAGTCGATCATTTTCGGCAAAAGAATGCGCTGGTCATAGCGGGACAGGGCAGTTTGACGGGCAGCGTCGCGGAGGTGTCGGTATTTTTCCGGCGCGGCCAGGGCCTCGGTCAGGGTCTTGCTCCACCCCGGGACATCGAAGAAATTCACCAGAGTGCCGTTTTGGCCGTGGGTTATGACCTCCTCAACCGGGGCGGTGGCAGAGCCTACGACATGCGCCCCGGCTGCCATCGCCTCGATCATCGACCAGCTGAGCACGAAGGGGTAGGTCAGATAGGCATGCGCGCGTGAGACCTGCATCAAGGCCACGAACTGGTCGTAGGGGATTTTGCCCATGAAATGCACGCGGGACATGTCAAGGCGGCCCTGCACCTCGGACAGGATGGTTTCTTTCCAGCCTTTGGCATCCTTGGGGGCAGAGCCGTAGCTGACCTCGTCGCCGCCAACGATCACCACCCGGGCATTCGGGCGTGCGGCCATCACGTCCGGCAGGGCGCGCATGAAGATGTGATAGCCGCGGTAAGGTTCAAGGTTGCGGTTGACAAAGGTCAGAACCTCGTCGCCGGGCTTGACTGTCTGGCCGTTGGGCAAGTTGAAGCTTGCAGCGGGGTTGGGGATCATCACATCGGTGTTCACGCCGTCATGGATCACGTCGATCATCTTGCGCAACGGCAGGGGATAGGTCGAGGCCTGCCATTCGGTGGGCGAAAGGCCTGCATCGGCGTGCAGCAGAGATTGACCAAGGTGGCCAGCGCGGCCTTGGGCGATCATCACCTGATCGAAGTTGGGTTTGGAGAATTCATGGTCAAAGCCCACGTCGGCACCCCTGCCCTTGTAGTAAAACTCCGCATAGATCAGCAGCTTGGCTTCGGGCCAGACCTCTTTGAGAAACAGCGTCTCCCCCCAGCCGGAATGGCCGAAAATCACATCCGGGACATAGCCGCGGCTTTGGCGCAACTGCATGCAGGCGCGGGCAACGGTGACGCCACGGTCGCTCATCTGAATGTAGTTGCGGCCTAGGCGGGCCGCCAAAGGGTCAATCGTCTGGGCGTCATGCTTGTATTTCAGGACCGGGATGGCGCTTTCGCGGGTGTTGGCGAAATCGGTCAGGGTCAGGCAATCATGGCCACGGGCTTTAAGCGCGGGGGCGAGGTACAGGAATTGGCCGGGGAAATTCTGGTGGACGAACAGGATTTTCATGAGGTTCCGAATGCAGCTGCAAGCAAAGCCTTGGTATAGTCTTGCTGCGGGTCTGCGAAGAGGGTTTCGGCGTCCGCCGCTTCGATCACGTCCCCATTGCGCATCACCATCACCTTGTGGGACAGCGCGCGTACCACGCGAAGGTCATGGCTGATGAAGACGTAAGCCAGTCCGTGTTTGCGTTGCAGATCGCGCAACAGGTCAACGATCTGCACTTGCACTGTCATGTCCAACGCAGAGGTCGGCTCGTCCAGCACCACCAGCCTTGGTCGCAGGATCATGGCGCGCGCGATGGCAATACGTTGCTTTTGACCGCCAGAGAATTCGTGCGGGTAGCGGTGCATTGTGGTTGGGTCAAGCCCGACTTCTGCCATGACGTCGCCCACCATGTCGCGCTGGTTGCGCCCGGCTTGCAGCCCATGAACGCCAAGGCCCTCGGCAATGATTGCCTCGGCCGTCATGCGCGGCGAAAGGCTGCCGAAGGGGTCTTGAAACACCACCTGCATATCACGGCGCATCGGGCGCATGGCACGGGCGGCGAGGGTGGAGATGTCTTTGCCGTCAAGGTAAACTTTGCCGGTCGATTGGGTCAGGCGCAGGATGGCCAGTGCAAGGGTGGTTTTACCCGATCCGCTTTCACCGACCACGCCAAGGGTTTCGCCGGCGCGCACCGTCAGCGTCGCCTCGTTGACGGCTTTGATATAGCCAGAGGTACGGCGCAGGATGCCAGAGGTGACGGGAAACCAGACGCGCAGGTTTTCGGTGCGCAACACTTCCGGAGCGCCGGGCGGCACCGGACCCGGCAGACCGGTGGCATGGGCGGCCAGCAGTTTTTGGGTATAGGGATGCCTTGGGTTGGCGAAAATCTCGGCCGTGGTGCCCTGTTCGACAATCTCGCCGCCCTGCATCACGCACACCCGGTCGGCGATGCGTTGCACGATGTTCAGGTCGTGGGTGATGAACAACAGGCTCAGGCCGTCAGAGCGCTTCAGATCGGCCAGAAGGTCAAGGATTTGCGCCTGAATGGTGACATCCAGCGCCGTGGTCGGCTCGTCTGCGATCAACAGGTCAGGGCCATTCGCCAAAGCCATGGCAATCATCACACGCTGGCGTTGGCCACCGGAAAGCTGGTGGGGATAGGCGGTCAACCGGCGTTCGGCGTCGCGGATGCCGACCTTTTCCAACAGCTCCAACACGCGGGCGCGGGCCTTGGCACCTGACAGACCCTGGTGGAGGGAAAGGCTTTCGGTGATCTGCCCCTCGATCGTGTGCAGCGGGTTCAGCGAGGTCATCGGCTCTTGAAAGATAAAGCTGATGTCGTTGCCCCTGACCTTGCGCAAGGTGGCGTCAGACGCGCCGACCATCTGAGCGCCCTTGTAAAGGATAGAACCGTCGACGGTCGCGTTATCCGCCAGCAACGACACGGTGGACAGGGCAGTCACTGATTTGCCTGAACCGCTTTCCCCAACCAAAGCAAGGGTTTCGCCCTTCTCCAGCGTGAATGACACTCCCTTCACGGCGTGCAGCAGATTGCCGTCCTGCCGGAAGCGGATGTTCAGGTTCGCCACCTCCAACAGGCTCATTTGAAGGTCTTTCGCGGGTCAAAGGCATCGCGCACGCCTTCAAAGATAAAGATCAAAAGGCAGAGCATGATGGCCGAAGCGAAGAACGCGGTGAAGGTCAGGTGGTAGGAACCAAGGTTTTGCTGCGCCTGTTTGGCCATCTCGCCCAGACTGGGGTAGGAGGGCGGCAGGCCGAAGCCCAGGTAATCCAGACCTGTCAGCGATCCGATGGCCCCGGTGACGACAAAGGGCATCATCGTGGTGGTTGATATGGTGGCGTTGGGCAACAGATGGCGGACCATGATGCGGAAGTCGGAGACGCCAAGCGCTTTGGCGGCGCGGACGTATTCGAAGTTGCGCACCCGCAGGAATTCGGCCCGCACCAAGCCCACAAGACCCATCCAGCCGAAAGCCACCATCAGGCCCAACAACAGCAGAAACCCCATCTTGAAGATCGCGCCGATGATGATGATGACGTAGAGCATCGGGATGGCGGACCAGATTTCGATCACCCGCTGAAAGATCAGGTCAATCAAACCGCCGAAATAGCCCTGAACCGCGCCCGCCGCTATACCGACAACCGACGATAGCAGGGACACGATCAGACCGAAGGTGACCGACAGCCGGAAGCCATAGATCACCCGTGCCAGCACATCGCGGGCGGTGTCGTCGGTGCCGAACCAATGCAAATGATCGGGTGGCGAGGGCGCAGTGCCGCCAATGTCATTGATTGTGTTGAAACTGTAGGGGATCGGAGGCCACAGGATCCAGCCCTTCTGGAAGCCCTCGGCCTTGAAGGTTCCACCGTCGATCTGGGTCAGGACGTCTTCGGGCGTATCAAGGCAGGCGTCGACGCCCCCGGTGCGGATCAGGCACTGCACGGTGGGGTCACGGTAGTTCGCCTCGGTCTTGAAATCACCACCAAAGCTGGCTTCGGAGTAAAACTGCAGGAAGGGCGCTCGCACAGCCCCTTTGTAGCTGACGAGCAGCGGGTGGTCGTTGGCCAGAAGCTCCGCCCCCAGAGACAGACCGTACAGGATCACGAAAATGATCAACGACCACGTGGCGCGTTTGTTGGCCCTGAAGTTGGCCCAACGGCGGCGGTTGAGGGTTTGGGTGCGGGCGGCTTGCACAAAGGCGGTTTGATCGGGGATTTCCATCAGTCGCGCCTGCCAAAGTCGATGCGGGGGTCGATCAGCATGTAGGTCAGGTCAGAGACGATGCCGATCACCAGTCCGACCAGCCCGAAGGCATAAAGGGTGCCGAATACGATTGGATAATCCCGTGCGACGGCGGCGTTGAACAGCAGCTGACCAAGGCCGTCCAGCGAAAAAACCCGCTCGATGAACAGGGATGATCCGAAAAACACACCGATCAGCAGGGCGGGAAAGCCGGATATCACGATCAGCATCGCATTGCGAAACACATGGCCATAGAGCACCGCGCGCTCTGACAGGCCCTTGGCGCGGGCGGTGATGACGTATTGCTTGCGGACCTCGTCCAGAAAGCTGTTCTTGGTCAACAGGGTCAGGGTGGTGAAACTGGACAGCAGTTGGGCGGTCACCGGCAATGTGATGTGCCAGAGGTAATCCTTGGTCTTGGCAAGGAAACTCAGGCTCTCCCAGTTGTCAGAATGCAAGCCACGCAGCGGGAACAGACGCAGGAAGCTGCCGCCGGCAAACACCTCCAGCAGCAAAAGGGCGAACAGCAGGGTGGGGATCGAGTAAGCGCCGATGATGATGGACGAGGTCCACACATCAAAACTTGAACCGTCCTTGACCGCCTTGCGGATGCCAAGCGGGATCGAGATCAGATAGGCCAGCAGCGTGCTCCACAAACCCAGGGTGATGGACACCGGCAGTTTTTCGATGATCAGCCCGATCACGGAGGTGGAGCGGAAATAGCTTTGCCCGAAGTCAAAGTGCAGATACTTGCGCATCATGATGAAAAAACGCTCCCAACCGGGGATTTTTTCCTTGTGGCAAGCGGGCTCTTTCAGCGTCGGTTCACCCTTGAAGGCCGGGTCGCAGACGATACGCGAAAAGCCGAACTCAATCTCCAACTGGGCCACAAACTCCGGTGGCAGACCGCGCGCACCGATATAAGCGCCGTCCTTGGTGTCCTTGGTTTTGGATTGCCCGGCGTCCGCGCCGGAGCCGCCCAGCTTGTCGGCGGCGGTCTGGTCATCCTGCACCTTGGCCGCGATCTGTTCGATCGGGCCGCCGGGGACGAATTGGGTCAGCGTGAAGTTGATAATCATGATGCCCAGAAGCGTGGGGATCACCAAAAGCAAGCGTCGCAGGATGTAAGCGCCCATCGGGGACGTGTGCCTTTCAGTGCAGGACGCCAGCGGCCTTCAGCTTGGCCGCCTTGTCCGCGTCATACCACCACAGACTTTGCTCTCCCAAGGCGTAGGGTGGCAGTTTGTCCGGGTGACCATAGATGTCGTAATAGGCGAGCGTGTATTTGTCTTTGTACCACTGCGGCACCCAGAACCGCTCGGCCAGTAGCACACGGTCCAGTGCCTTGGCGTCCACGATCATCTCGGCCTTGGTGGTGGCCTTGCCCGCAATATCTGCCAGCTTGTCCACGGCAGGCGATTTCAGGCCCATGATGTTGTAGCTGGAATTGTCGGCGGTGGAGGAAGAGTAGGTCTGCTTGATGTCATCGCCCAGTTCCATCCCGGCATTGGCGTGACCCGTGATCATGTCGAAATCGAAGTTGGGGGGGTCAAGGCGCTGGCTGTATTGCGCGGGGTCGGGATCGGTGAAAGTGGCGTCAATCCCTACGGCCTTGAGGTTCTCGATATAGGGGTTGATCACGCGGTCAAAAGACTGACTGTCATTGAGGATTTCAACCTTCAACGGCTCACCCTTGGCATTGACGCGGATGCCGTCAGCGCCGACCGTCCAGCCCGCATCGTCCAACAAGGCGGAGGCTTTGCGCAGGTTCTTGCGGTCAAGCTGGCTGTCGCCAGAGACGGGCGCGGTGATCGGCGGGTCGGTCAGGATGCTGGCGGGTAAAAGTCCGCCATCGACCAACGGTTTCAGCAGGGCCACTTCCTCGGGTGCAGGCGCTCCGGTGGCGGCGAGATAGGAATTTTCCCAGATCGAGTTGATCCGCGTGTAAAGCCCGTAAAACAGCGTCTTGTTGGACCATTCAAAGTTGAACATCAAGCCGATGGCTTCGCGCACCCTTGGGTCTTTGAACTTGTCGCGGCGCAGATTGAAGATGAAACCCTGGCCGGGCGCCTTGTTGCCATTCGCCAGTTCTACCTTCAGGACAGAGCCGTTGGTCACCAGCGGGAAATCATATTGCGTGGCCCAGACTTTCGACGAATTTTCCGCCCGGAACGTGTAAGCGCCACCCTTGAAGCCCTCAAACGCGGCTGTCGGGTCGGCGAAATACTCGATGCGGATCCTGTCAAAGTTGTTCTGGCCTTTGTTGATCGGCAAGTTGGCCGCCCAATAGTTCGGGCTGCGCTTGTAAACAACGGTTTGGCCGGGAACCGTGCGGTCCAGCACATAGGGCGCTGACCCGAGGAAAGGCTTCAGATCGCTCTCCTCCATATCGCGCTTGTTCGTCTCATAGTCGACCTTGGAAAAGATCGGCAAGCCACCGACCGAGGCGGGAAGATCGCGGTGGGGGATCCCGGTTTTGAAGGTGAACTTGACGGTGTGGGCGTCAATCGCTTCGACCTTTTCAATCTCGGTGTTGAAGATGGTGCGGAAGTCGGACAGGCCCTTGGTGGCGAAAGTGTTGTACGAAAAGATCACGTCGTCAGCGGTCAAAGGTGACCCGTCGGAAAATTTCACGTCATCGCGCAGGTGAAAAATCACCCAAGAGCGGTCGGCAGGGTAATCCATCGTCGTACACATCAGGCAATAGGACGCGCCGATTTCATCCGCTGTGCCGGTCAGGATGCTTTCGTACAGCATCGCGGCACCGGAAGCGGCGCTGCCCTTGACAGTATAGGGGTTCATCGAATCAAAGCTGCCGGGCGCCCATTCCGAAATCTCGCCACCTTTGGGAGCGTTGACGTTCACGTAGTCGGGGGTGAAATCTGGGCCGTATTTCAGGTCACCAAAGGTCGATATGCCGTGCGAGGTGATGATCTTCTGATCCTCGGCCTTTGCGGTATGGGCGAAGGCCGCCAACGCCAGAACGGCAAGGCCCGCAGCGCCCCAGCTTTGGGCAGCGCCGCGGTTCAAAGCCCGGGCTATGATGGCTGTGCGTTTTACCATGACCGATCCTCCTGCCTGCGGTGCGTCACCGCGTTCCCGTTAGGTAATTCGGAAAAGCCGCCCTTCACAAGTTGCGATTGCGTGAGAGGCTGCGTGATCAAAGAAAAAGGCCGCCCCGGTTCACGGAGCGGACCTTCAATGGCAGCGCGCACGTTACTTGGTGGTTGCCAGATAGGCGATCACATTGGCGCGGTCTTGCGGGCTGGGCAAACCGGCAAAGCCCATCTTGGTGCCGGCGATGTAAGCTTTCGGCGCTTTGATGAACTCATAAATCAACTCCGGCGTCCAGGGATCACCCTTTTGCGCCATCAATCCGTCTGAATAGACAAATCCCTCGACCGATCCGCGCGGACGGCCAACCACGCCGTTCAGATGCGGGCCGGTCATGTTTTTGCCTTCGACGTTGTGACACGATTTGCATTTGGCAAATACCTGTTCGCCCGCCACCGGATCAGCCTTGGCTGAAACCTCAGTATAAGGCGTGTCGGTGGTGGCGGCTGCGGCGGCATCGGTGCCGGCAGCGGGCGCGCCCTCAACCACAATCGCGTAGGCAAAAGTGCGATCCTTCTCGGCCGGCTGTTCGCCAAAGCCGTAGATCGCCTCCGCCATCCAATTCCCGAACAGGAAGAACAGCAGCGTTCCGCAAACGCCGCCAACAATCTTGGTCACGGTCATCGTATCGAACATGCAGCACCTTCCGATAGCCCTTGGCTTTGCGCGCTATGTACCTGCTTCCCCCGGGAGGGTGCAAGGTGTAGTCACAGCGCGAAGTGTCGCAGGGCACGCGTTTTTTTGCCGGAGGCCGCTCAAATGGCTGCGATTTTAGTCAACATAGGCGAAACTGTCACCGGGACCATCGCGTTTCAGGGGGAACCGGGGGCCTATATGCATCAGGCCTGCCGTCAGGCGCGACCGGAGATGGAGGCGCTGCCCTGCGCCACCTTTGAAGATGTCATAGATACGGTCCGACGCGGTTTGTCCGATCTGGGGATGCTGGCGGTCGAGAATTCAACCTATGGCCGGATCGCCGACGTCCACACGCTGTTGCCGCAGAGCGGGCTTTTCATCGTGGATGAAAGCTTTGTGCGGGTGCATGTGAATTTGCTGGCCGTGAAGGGTGCCACTCTGGCAGACGTCAAGCGGGTGCGGGCGATGTCCATTCTGCATGGTCAGGCGCGTCGCTTCATCAAGGATCATCAGTTGGCGACGCTGAACTGGCACGACAATGCCGCGGCCGCCCGCGAAGTGGCAGCCATGGGGGATAAGGCTGAGGGGGCGCTGGCTTCTGAACTTGCCGCAGAGATTTACGGATTGGACGTGCTGGCGCGCCATATCGAGGATCAGGCCAACAACACCACGCGCTTTCTGGTCATGGCGCGCGAACCGGACCTAAGCCGCCGCGCCGACCACATGATCACCACCTTTGTCTTCCGGGTGCGCAATATTCCGGCGGCTTTGTATAAAGCGATGGGCGGGTTTGCCACCAATGGCGTGAACATGACCAAGCTGGAAAGCTACATGATCGGCGGCAGCTTCACCGCCACCGAGTTTTACGCCGATATCGAGGGCCACCCCGAAGATGCGAATGTCAAACTGGCGCTGGAGGAGTTGACCTATTTCACCAGCCATCTGCAAATTCTGGGAGTTTACCCGGCAGACCGGCAGAGAGGCTAGCGCCCGGGGTAGACAGTCCAGGCCATCTTCACCGGATTGCAGCGGAAAGATCGGACTGATCCGGGCAGTCGAGGTCTAAGCAGGACAGATCATCCAGCGTTGGACGGCACGGGCTTGCGGCGGACTGGGACGCATACGGCTATCGCCTTCACACAAACGCCCAGGCCGGCTGCGGTCATCTGCCGCGCGTCTCCCGGGAACGGGCGCTACGGTAGCGGTCCTCGATCTCCACCGCCAGATGCGCGATGCGTTGGCTGTACGTCGCTTCGACTTTCTTGCGGGTCAGGCGCAGAGCCTGAATGTAGACGCGGGCGGCGAGGGACTTGGGCTTGACCGTCGTTTGCACACCAACCCTCGTGCGGGCGGCGGCAATGTCCAAAAGATCAATCTCGATGTCGCCATCCGCGAGTGCCGACCCAACGGCTATTCCGAGGTGGCTGATGGGTTTGGCAACCATAACGCGGACGCCAAGCTTGCGCCTTTTGCCACGCAGGGCGAAACTGATCAGCCATTCCATGCCCGGCCCGACGGTCGCCTGATTGTCAAGACGGGTGACTTCGGCACCACGGCGCAAGGCCATCCGTTCCCATGCGGCGAAATCCGCAAGCTCGCGGTAGACGAAATCCGCCGGAGCCTCGATCTCATATTTCGCCGAAAGTTTCATGCCGTGCCCTGCTTCGCTTCCTTACGTTCGCCGCAATGTAGGCGGCGAGCGTTAAAAACTGTTGCCTGAAATAGTGACCTTCGCAAGGCAAGCACAGACTTTCGCCGTGTTGAAGGGTAAAAGTTTTGGCGGGCAGACCACGACAATCTGAACCGCGCGTGGTTTTGACCGGCCATGGTGATCACTCCAGCGTGTCGGCCAACCAGCGTTGCATCAGGAATTGTGCGATGGCCCCTTTGCGCGAAGGCTTGATCAACGGGTGCGTGCCGGCAAAGGCTGACAGCAGGTCTTCCCGCGTGACCCAACGGGCGTCTTGCAATTCGGCGGGGTCAATGGTGATCACCTCAGACAGCGCTTCGCCTTTGCAGCCCAGCATCAGGGACGCGGGGAAGGGCCACGGCTGGCTGGCAAGGTAATCGACCTGTCCCACCTTGATGCCGGATTCCTCAAACACCTCACGGCGGACAGCGGCTTCAATCGTCTCGCCCGGTTCGACAAAACCGGCCAGCAAAGAATACATCCCCTCTGGCCAGGTCGGGCCACGGCCCAGAAGCAAGCGGTTGCCTTGCGTGATCAGCATGATGACCACCGGATCGGTGCGCGGAAAGTGTGAGGCCGTGCAGGCCGGGCAGGTGCGTTGCCAGCCCGCTTGGGTCATGTCTGATTTGACGCCACAACCGGAGCAAAAGCCGTGGCTGCGATGCCATTCCAACAAGGCGCGGGCGGTGGCGCACAATTCCGCATCGCGCGGCGACAACAATGCCATGATGGCGCGCAATTCATGAAAGCCGTGATCGGCAGGCAGGTCAGGGTGGGTCTGTACCTGCGCGTCAAAAAAGCCTGAGGTCGGGGCAATCGCCTCGGCTGGTTCCCAGGCGGAGATATCTTGGGCGAAAAGCGGGGTGCCGTCCGACAGGCCCAGAAAGATCGCCGTCTGATGTTGGCCGGCAAGGGGCGCATCGCTGGCAAGCCAGGCGATCCGATGATCCGCCCCGGTTTGCGAAGTAACCAAAGGCCGCCCTCTCCAGATCAGCAGCAAGCGGCCCGTTTGCCAAAGTGTCTGCTGCCGCGCCAGATCACCACGCAAACCTGCCGCACGGTCCAGACCGGAACCGCCAAACGTCACATTCTCTGCCAGATGCATGCCATCCCCCGGTTTGCCTCTTGATGCCATGGGTGACCTGCAGAGGCAAATGCCACTTGCCACCCGAAATTGCGGCAGTTTTGCCACCCAAGGTTGCAAATGTCCGACAAATGACTGCGCTGAATTGCAAGTTATTCCCCGTTACCCCACATCGGCAGTCTGACAGTTTGCTGCGATATTCGCGGCACCTCTTCATGTTACAGGTCTGAAATGGCAGACGAATCTCTTTTCGGGCCAGATGTGGGGCCAACCCTCCCGCCCTCGGGTCGGGGCAGGCCTTCTAGATTTCGCATTTTGGCGACCTCTGACGTCCATGCGCATATTACACCTTGGGATTATCACTCGAACCGGGCCAGTGTTCTGACCGGACTGGCCCGCACCGCCAGCCTGATCGCCAAGGCACGCGCCGAGGTGGAGTGCAGCATACTGGTCGACAACGGAGATTTTCTGCAGGGCAGCCCGATTGGCGATGTGGAGGCCCTGCGCGCGCGTGGACTTGACACGTCGCTGCATCCGATGATCGGCGTCATGAACGCGCTTGGCTATGACGCGGTCACTTTGGGCAACCATGAATTTACCTATGGCGTCGATTTCTTGATGCACCATCTGGCGCGGGCAAATTTTCCGGCGGTGTCGGCCAATCTGGTGCGCAAGCTTGGGGCCTCTCCTTTGTTGGATGACATGCTGGTGCCACCGACGCTGGTGCTCACGAAAGACCTGGCCGACGCCAACGGTCAGGTGCATCCACTGCGGATTGGCGTTATCGGGCTGGCGCCGCCGCAAACCGTGCAATGGGACGCGGCTGTTTTGGGCAACGATCTCGTTGGTCGCGACATATTGGAGGCCGCTGCCGCCCATGTGCCCTTGCTGCGGGCGCAGGGGGTGGATCTGGTGTTGGCCCTGTCACACTCTGGCATCGGCGACAGCGTGGCCACACCCTGGATGGAGAATGCCAGTGCAGCGTTGGCGGCCCTGCCGGGGATAGATTTTCTGGTGGCAGGCCACACGCATCAGACCTTTCCCGCGCCCGATTTCCCGGCGGGCGAAGGGGTTGATGGCAGGGCCGGGTTGTTGTGGGGCAAGCCTGCTGTGATGCCGGGGTTCCACGGTTCGCACCTTGGGGTGATTGACGTCGATCTGGTCTGGACCGGGCAGCGGTGGCAGGTGGTGAAGGGGGCAAGCTCTGTCAAACCCATCGCGCGGCGGTCAGCTTCCGGGCAATTGCGCGCGCTGACCCGGTCCGCGCCAGAGATCATCGCACTGGCACAACCCGCGCATGAGGCGACCCGGGCTTGGGCCCGCCGGTCGATCGGCCACAATCCAACCGATCTGCACAGCTATTTCGCGATGATCTCGCCGAGTGCCACGGTGCGGCTGATTGCGCGTGCGCAGGCGGACTTTGTCACCCGCGCCCTGCGCGACGGCATTTATGGCGATTTGCCGGTGCTGTCAGCCGCCGCACCCTTCAGTGCCGGTGGGCGTGGCGGGCCGGGCAACTACACCCATATCCGCCCCGGTCGCATGACGATGCGCCACGCGTTTGACCTTTACCCGCACCCCAACACCATTGCCGCCCTGCTGATGACCGGCGCGGGGCTTAAAGCCTGGCTGGAGCGGATCTTCAGCCAGTTCAACCAGATCGCTCCGGGCTCTGACGGCGCAGAGTTGATAAATCCGAATTTCCCCAGCTTCAACTTCAGCACGATCGAGGGGCTGACCTGGTCTGTTGACCTGTCCATCCCGCCACGTTGCAACCCACGGGGCGAGGTCTTGCACCGGGAGGTCAGCCGGATCGTCGGCCTGTCTCGCGACGGGCTGCCAGTGACGGCAGAGCAAAGGTTCGTCGTGGCCTCTAACAGTTATCAGTCCAGCGGTGGCGGTGGTTTTGTCGTTGGGGCGCGGGCCGACAACGTGATCATGATGGGGCCGCAGGCCAGCCGGGACATTCTGATCGACTATATCGCGCAAACCTCGATGACCGATAGCTGGGTGGCCGATCCCAGGAACACCGCAACCCGGAACCTTGCGGCCAATCTGCCGCCGAACTGGCGCTTTGTTCCGATGCCGGGCACCAGCGTGCTATTTGACAGCGCCCCGGCTGCCGCAGGCCATCTGGCCGACCTTGCACCCATGACCGTGGAGCCGCTTTCCTTGACCCCGCAGGGCTTCCGCCGCTTTCGTCTGCACCTTTGATGGGCTATGGCGGCGTGGAAGATGGAGCCCATGATGTACGATGCCTTGCTTTTCGACCTCGACGGCACGCTGATTGACACCGAAAGCATCGCCATGGCCTCTGGCCTTGCGGCCTTTGCAGCATTGGGCTTCCTGGTCGAACTGAGCTTCATGCATCAGTTGATCGGGATTGATCAGCCGACCTCGGGTCGCCTGATCCGCAACCACCTGCCCGGCATTGATGTCGAGGCGCTGAATGACCATTGGGGGGCTGCGTTTCGCGCTGGCGTTGACCGTGGTTTGGCGGTGAAGCCCGGCACGCACGAGTTGCTGGCCGCAGCGCCGAGCCATCTGCACCGTGCCATCGTCACCTCTTCCAGCCGTAAGGAAGCGCACCACAAGATCGGTATCGCTGGCCTTGCCCCGGCGTTTTCTGCGGTGATCACGGTTGATGATGTCACCTGCGCCAAGCCTGATCCGGAGCCTTACCTGCTGGCCGCCCGCTTGTTGGGCGTGTCTCCGGCGCGGTGCCTGGTGTTTGAAGACAGCGAAGCAGGGGCCGAGGCCGCCCACCGCGCCGGGTGTGTGGTGGTGCAGGTGCCCGACATGGTGCCATCGTCACGCCGCTGGGCGCATCATGTGGCCGATGACCTGATGGCTGGCGCCCGGCTGGCCGGGTTGATCTGAAGCTGAAGTGCTGCGGCTAGACATAGCGCCAGCACATCCCGCGAAACGGCATGTTTCAGGGAAGGTTGACGGCCATGTCCTCAGCCTTTCTTCGACCGGTCAAATCTCGCCCGAATGTCGCAAAGGCTGATCGCCCGTCACGATGTGACAAAGCAAAACCGCGTCCCCTCAAACCGGGACGAAACCGCCTTTGGCCGGGTCGTAATTTTCCAACTCGCCTTCGCCGGTGTTGTTCCACAGGCCATGCAGGGTCAGCATGTCATCGGCAACGGCGTCGCGCACGAAGGGAAAAGTCATCAGGTTCTCCAGGCTGACCAGCACCGCCTGCTTTTCCAGTGCCGGGATACGCTCGGCCACTGGCAGGCCCGCAACCCGGTCAAATCCCGGACGCAGAATGTCCATCCAACGCCCGACGAACGAGGATTTCTCCTCCAGTTGCGGAGCATGGCCACTGCACATGTCATGGCAGCCCTTGACGCCGCCGCAGTTGGAATGGCCCAGAACAATCACATGGGCGACCTTCAGCGAAGTGACGGCATATTCCACCGCCGCCGAAGTGCCGTGATACTGGCCATCCGGGTTGAACGGAGGCACCAGATTGGCCACGTTGCGGTGGATGAAGAACTCCCCCTCATCCGCCCCAAAGATCGAGGTGACGTGGACCCGGCTGTCGCAGCACGAAATCACCATCGCGCGCGGATGCTGCCCGCTTTCGGCCAGACGGCGGTACCAGGCGCGGTTGTCCTGATAACTGGTCGCGCGCCAGCCCGCAAAGCGGCTTACCAGATACGAGGGCAGGGGGCGGGCTTGGTCCATGCGAGGCTCCTTCTTCGTTGGCCGACCTTAATTTGCAATCGCAGCAAATTCGAGGGGATTCGTTCGGATTGAATTGGCCTCGCGAGCGTGGCGGGCAACCGTTTCTTCAGCAAAGCGGCGCAAACTGGGCCTTGGGTGACTTAGGAGTGTGGGACATGACTTTGAATAACGTGGTGGCATTGCGCCCCAACGATCGGGTGCGTCAAGACGCAGAGCCGATTGCAACCATCTATCGCAACCTTGGCACCGTTTCGGCGGAACAGGTGGTGACGCGGGCTTTGACCGAACTGGCGCTGACGATGGCCGGGCTTGCCGCCAAGGTGCAGGCGCGTGATCTGGCCGATGTGACCCGCCAGTTGCGCCGCTTGCAGCGGATGAGTGAGAATTTGGGTCTGGTCAGCCTTGGCTTGATCGCTGCCGACGTCAGCGCTTGTGTGGAGCGCGGCGATGTCACAGCCTTTGCCGCAGTCTGGGCGCGGCTGATGCGGGTGGCCGAACGCTCCCTTTCCGCCGATCGGAATATGCAGGGGCTGACACAGGGCTAGACCCCTTGCAGCCAAACGCGGAACGGCTAGGGTCTGGCCAAGGAGAATGCCATGACCCAGGTTCGTTTTGCCGACGCTGCTGCCCCGTTTCGCACGCTGACCCTGGTTGCCGCCGAGGATTGGCCAGCCTACCGCGACGCCTCACCCGATGCAGGTTGGTTGACCGCCACCGGGTTTGAGGCAGCGTTGGGCGATCTGCGGCTGGTGCCGGGGCCGGATGGCGTGGCGTCAGCCATCGCGGGGTTGGGCACGGCGAAGTCCCGGGCCCGGTTGCGGTTTGGGGTGGCCAAGGCGGTGGCGGGTTTGCCCGCCGGAAACTGGGCCACCGCGGGTACTTTGACCGAAGCGCTGCGCGATGAGACGGTGTTGGCCTGGCTGCTCCAATCCTATCGGTTTGACCGCTATCGCCCCGGCAAACCCGCCGAGGCCTTTTTGCGCCTGCCCGATGGCGTTGATGGCCGCCGGATGCTGGCGATGGTTGAGGGTGAGTTTCTGACCCGCGATCTGATCAACACCCCCGCCTCCGACATGGGACCACAGGAGTTGGAGGCGGCGTTTGTGGCCCTCGCAACCCGGTTTGGCGCGGCGACGACCGTGGTGCACGGCGATGACCTGCTGACGCAAAACTTTCCGATGGTGCATGCGGTGGGTCGGGCCGCAGCGCAGGCGCCGCGCATCATGGACATGCGGTGGGGTCGTCTGGGGCCGAAGCTGACGCTGGTTGGCAAGGGTGTGTGCTTTGACACCGGCGGGCTGAACATCAAGCCGTCGTCCGGCATGAACCTGATGAAGAAAGATATGGGCGGGGCGGCAACCGTGCTCGGTCTGGCGCAGATGATCATGGCTTTGAACCTGCCGGTGCAGTTGCGGGTGATCGTGCCTGCCGTGGAAAATGCGATTGCCGGCAACGCGATGCGGCCCAAGGATATTCTGACCTCGCGCAAGGGCCTTACGGTAGAAGTCAACGACACCGATGCCGAAGGACGGCTGGTTTTGGGTGACGCTTTGGCTTGGGCGAGTGAAGAACCCGCCGATCTTATCGTTTCGATGGCAACGTTGACCGGTGCCGCCCGCGTGGCAGTTGGTCCCGACCTTGCGCCCTATTATACCGACGATCCGGGTGTGGTGGCGGCATTGGAGGCTGGTGCCGTGGCGGGCTTTGACCCGGTCTGGCGGCTGCCGTTCCATGAGCCTTATGAGGCGGTTATCGAACCCGGCATTGCCGATCTGGACAACGCGCCGGGGTGGGGTTTTGCGGGGTCAGCCACGGCAGCCCTGTTCCTGCGCCGTTTCGTCACTGCGCCGAGCTATCTGCACTTCGACATCTATGGCCACACGCCCGCCGATCTGCCCGCCCGCCCGAAAGGTGCCGTGGGGCAAGGTGCTCGGGCGGTTCTGGCAGCCCTTCCCGCCATTCTGGGCATTTAAGGGCGCGTGATGTCGCAAGACCGGCGCTTGACCCCCGCGACCAACCGGATCGCCCATACCTCTTTGCGCGGCAGGGTCGACGCCCCGCTTTATACCGAGGGGCAACGCCTGCAAATTGCGGTCGCCCTCGTTGACCTTCTCCGCAGCCCCAGCGGTGCGAGGGACCGTCAGCTGTGCTTGGGTGAAACTTTCACCGTCATCGACCGGGATCAGAGCCATGCTTTCGGCTTTGCCGCCAAGGACGGCTACTGTGGCTGGCTGCCTGACGCAGCACTGGCGGATGGACCAGAGCCCACCCATTGGATTGCTTCCCCCGGCAGCCATCTTTATCCAAGCCCAAAGGCGTCATCGAAAGAACTGGCGGCGCTGCCGATGCTGGCTCGCCTTGCGGTCATCGGTCAGGTTGGCACCTATGCCGAAACCGCGCGAGGCTATGTGCCCGTCAGCCACCTTATGCCCCTTGGACAAGACCTGTCCGACCCGGTGACGGTGGCTGAACTGTTCCTGCATACGCCCTATCTTTGGGGTGGCAATTCGCGCGCGGGCCTTGATTGTTCCGGCCTCTGCCAGATTGCTCACCACGCCTGCGGTATTGCGATGCCCGGCGATGCGGATTTGCAGGAAAGCGTCGGGTGTGAGGTTCAAATGGGCGTCCAATCCCAGTCTCTCGCGCAATTCAGTCGCGGCGATCTGCTGTTCTGGCCCGGCCATGTCGCCATTGTGGTCGATGACACCCGGCTGATCCACGCCAATGGCCACACGATGTCTGTGGCCTATGAGGGGATTGCGGCTTGCATCGCCCGCATCAAAGCCACCGAGGGGCATCCCCTGCGGTCCCATCGCCGGCTTTAGCTATTCAATCACCCGAACCGACTTTGCCTCCAGCACGCGCAACACCTGCGCCAGATCGGGTCCGCGTCGCAGGATGCGCCCATCCATGGCGACCACGGAATACATCCCCTGTTTGGACCGCAAGGCTGGCCGCTTTTCGACCCGGTACAACGGCATCTCAGCGGTGCGGCGAAAAATCGAGAACACTGCCATCTCGCGCAGCGTTGACAGGGCGTAATCGCGCCACTCTCCCTTGGCCACCATCCGGCCATAGACTGTGAAGATCACGCCAAACTCCCGTCGATCAAAACAAACCTGCTCGGGCAGGCGTTCGGGGCGCTGGAAAGGGGTCGGTGTCAGAACCGTCATGGGCCCGAGTTTATCGCCCTGCCGTTACAAATCAAGACCCCGTGCCAGCCCGCTGCAGCGTAAATATCCACCGACCATCTTTGCCGCTTTGACATGGACCGGACGCTGCGATGAAATTCCGCAGCACGACCTGCCGCCATCCTGCCGTCAAAAGACCGGTCTCTCGTCACGCCACGGTCGCAAAGCCGCCACCATTGCCCGCCATACCGATGCCACGGATCGCAGGAGCCGGTGAGGCGGGTTGTAGCCCCCACCAAGCCCGCCTCGCCGGTGCCTGCTGTGACGAAGGCCCTCACCAGAACGGTGGGGGTCTTTGCCGTTTGAAGCCGCGGGTAGGATGGGCAATCTGCCCATGCTTGTTTGCCTATTACGCAAGTTTACAGGAATCCCGCTGCCAGCCGGATGATCCCGGTCTCTTTGCCGCGCCAGTTCTTCTGCACCGCGTCCAGGCGCTTCTTTGCATAGGGGTGTTCTGCGTCCAAAGCGCCCAGCCGGACCAGCAAAGCCGTGATCACCGCATCTGACGCCCGCGCCCCGCCGTCCACGATCTTCACGGCAATGCCACGCTTCAGATCTGGCAAGATCGCCACATGCACCGCCTCCGCTCCGCCTTTCAGCGTCACCTTGCCGTCGATCGCCCGCATCAACTCGGTGTCGGCAGAGGTGTCGCCCGACACCAGTTCAGGGAATTTCGCCATCGCCCGGCCCAGCCGGTACATCGCCCGGTCGCGCCCGTCACCCGCCCCCGAGGCCCCGGCGAACTTGCCCATCGCGCGGGCCAACCCATGCACGGAAGTGGCAAAGTTCGGGGCCGAGCAGCCGTCAATGCCCCAACCGGAACTGACCTCGCCGGTTGCTTCCTCGAACGCCTGTTTGACTATCACCTGCAACGGGTGGTCATGCTCCACATACTCCGCCCCGCCCTTGATGTGCCGGTTCAGCGTCAGGAAGCCCGAGTGTTTGCCAGAGCAATTGTTGTGGTACTGGCACGGGCTTTCCCCGGCCCGGATCAGGCGGTCCCGTTCGATCTTGTCAGAGGGTTCGTGGCTGCCGCAGCGCAGATCGCCTTCGCCCATCCCCAGGCCCTCCAGCCAGCTTGACGCCATCTTGACATGAAAACCCTGCCCCAGATGGCTGGCGCAGGCAAAGGCCAGTTGCGCTTCGGTCAGGCCCACCGCATCGGCCGCCCCGCTTTCCACCAAAGGCAAAGCCTGGATCATCTTGCAGGACGAGCGTGGGAAGATCACCTGATCAGGGTTGCCCCAGGCCTCTATGATCTCGCCCTTCTCGTCGCAGATCACCGCGTGCCCGGCGTGAAAGCTTTCCAAAAGCCCGCCACGCCAGGTTTCCACCATCCTTTGCGGCTGCCGGTTCGGTTGCGGGGTCATCTGCGCCATAGCCCTCTCCTCACGTTTCAGCGAAAAGGCGCCCATGGGGCTTTCGCAAAACTGCCATTATCGGCTACACATGGAATATCGAGTGAATATTGCCTGCGCCACAGGAAAAGCCCCGTATCAAAGGGTTCCGGGCGGGTCGCGGCTTCTGGAGGCGTTGGATATGACAAGCTGGATTATGCGGGCCGCGTTGATCGCTGCTGTGATGGGTGTGGGCGGGGCAGCGGTGGCGCAGACTGCGGCTGCGACCTCTGACAAACTGGTGGCCACAAAAACCGCGTGGAGCGTGTTTGCCGATACCAGCCCGAAAGAGTGCTGGGGCGTGTCCAAACCCAAATCCAGCGACGCCACCCGCGATGGCAAGGCCGTCACCCCCAAACGCTCTGACATCCTGTTTTTCGTGACCTTCCGTCCCGGTCAGACGGGGGGAGAGACTTCATTCACCGGCGGCTATACTTTTGCTGACAAATCCAGCGTCGATGTCACCATTGACGGTCAGACCTTTTCGATGACGACCAAAGGTGAATGGGCCTGGGCCGCCAGTGCGGATGATGACGCCAAACTGATGGCGGCCCTGCAAAAAGGTCAGGAGGCGACATTGGCCGCCCGTTCCGGCAAGGGCACCCTGACCAAGGACACCTTCAGCCTCTCCGGCTTTTCCGCAGCGATGACGGAAGCTGCCAGCCGCTGCAAGTAAGGCAAACGGCCGTCAGAACATCTCTATCGCGCCGATTTGGTCGCTGGTCAGAACCGCATGATTGACCAGAGTGGCCAGCAGCACAGCATTCGCAGATCCGGTGCCGTCGCTGTCGAAATACAGATTGCCGTCGGTGGAGTTGTAAATCAGCCTTTGCAGCGCGGTTGTCGCATTGACCACACCGGCACCGGAAATGAACTGCGTGGCAAGGATCGTACCAATCGGCAGGTCAGCGGCCCAATGCGAATTGATCACGATCTTGTCCAGACCCGCCTGAAAATCCATGATCAGGTCCGCGCCTGACGCGCCCGGCACGGCGCCTTCAATATGGAAAAAGTCCAGACCGCCGCCGCCCGTCAGCGTGTCAATACCATTGCCGCCGATCAGAACGTCACTGCCTCCCCCGCCTTTAAGCACGTCCGCGCCCTCGCCGCCGTCCAGTTGATCACCAGCCGTGGTGCCGCCACCGGCGTAGATCGTGTCGTTACCAAGGCCGCCCCAAAGGAAATTGAACGACTTCGACCCGGTCAGATGATCGTCAAAGTTGCTCCCCACCACATTGTCGATGCGTGTGGCGGTCTCGAGGTTGCCATAGCCGTCATCAATGATCTGACCCGAGGCTTTCGAAAGGTTGACATTAACGCCGTGCCCGGTCGCATCGACGTCGGTGAAATAGATATAGTCGTTTGCAAGGCCGCCATAGTAGCGGTCCAACCCTCTGCCACCAAAGAAGAAACTGAACCCTTCGCCGCCATACATGACATCGTTGCCGGCCCCGGCATAGAACGTGTCATTGCCGTCATAACCAAGGAAGGTCGTCCGAAGGTCATTGCCGTTGATCACGTCGTTGCCAGACCGCATCTCGGCATAAAGTCCACCCATGTCGGTGGCGGTCGTGCCCGCCACACCACTGGTCAGGCCAAAACTTTTGGTGACATAGTCGGTCAGCGAGGTGGTCAGGCCAGAGTAGTTCCCCACGTGAACCGCCGCCTTGTCCACATCCAACCCTGTCGCAGTGCCACCGGTCGGGATGCCGCTGGCGTCATAGCTAAACCCTGTGCCATGAAGCGTGACCACATAACCCGTCGTCGATGTATATTTGAACGTCGTCGCGGTTCTTGCGGTAATGATGCCGCCGACAATGTCACTGTAGGCATTCCAGTCGGTGGTGCCGATATAGGTAAAAATCGCCATGAGAATCGCTCGCTGAATATTGTTTGCCAAGCCACAGACTAGGCTCAGAACTCATTAATCCACTTGTTTCCGGCCTGTTTCACTGATTCATTCGCGGCACCGGGGAGGTGTCGCATGGGTGATCTATTCTGGCTGACAGACGCGCAGATGGAGCGGTTGAAGCCGTTCTTTCCTTTATC